>NZ_JBWKPQ010000005.1:0-102221 GCF_059418345.1 Variovorax sp. GW821-FHT09B01
ACTCGTCACCTCCTGCGTTGCAGCATTGCGTATGGGACGAGGATAACGTGTGAGTGTTTATTTCAAATACACCCTCTGAGAAGGTGTGAATGAACCTGCTGCGCGCCCGATCTCGCACCTGCGGTCCTCACCGTACGTGAGTACGGCTGCGGTCCTCGGCGCGACCTCGGGGCGTTCGCGACGGTTCCTTCACACCTTCTGAGTCAACGCAGCGGCGGTGCGCGAAAGCCCGCGGCGGCGAACTGCACCAGCTGCTCGATCAGCTCGTTGGAGTCCTGCGCCGTGGCGTTGCCTTGGGAGAGCCGCTTGAAGCTGCGTCCGTGCGGCCGCGTGGCGGTCAGGATCGCACCCACGAGGAAGAAGAGCCGCCAGACCAGCGTTTCGCGCGGAATGTCCGGCAGGCAGGCCTCGAGCATCGAGAGAAAACGGAAGTTGATGGCGTCGTAGATCTCGACGATCAGTTGCTCCGACAGCTTGCCCTGCTCGGCATTCAGGCTGAACGACAGCGTGGTGACCGGGCTTTCCTTGGCCAGCGATCGGCCTTCGAACATCGGCGACACCCAGGCCCGCACGATCGATTCGACCGTGAGCGTGCCCGCTTGCTCGAGCTGCTCGAAGTTGGCGGCGCGCTTGTCGTTCAGCGGCGCGGCGACCTCCTTGAACACCTGCACGAACAGGCCTTCCTTGCCGCCGAAGTAGTAGGAGATCAGCGCGGAGTTGGTCTTCGCGCGGTCAGCGATCTCGCGGATCGATACGCCGCGATAGCCGTTCTTGATGAACAGATGCGTCGCGGCCGCTAGCAGCCTGCGCTGCACATCCGCGTTCTTTTCCTCGGCGCCTTCGGCGCGGGACTTGGTGTTCGTGGCCATGAAATCCGGGCGTGCATCCTTCTTAATCAATGATTAAAGCACGAAACGATGGCGGCTTCCATAGGGGAAATCCGGGCCGCGGCACCGCTTGTCTCCGTTTCAGGGCCGAACCTATACTTTAATCATTGATTAAAAACCGGCCGCGATCACCACGGCCCCTCGGACAAGGAAGCAGCTCCCCATGCATGAGACATCGACCGGGATCAGGACACCGAGCTACGACGCGCCAGACAGCGGCGCCCGCGAACGCAGGCAGATCGCGCAGCAATGGATCGAGGGCTTCGACGACGCGCTTCGACAGCGCGACTGCCATCGTGCGGCCAGCCTGTTCGGTGACGACGGCTATTGGCGCGACATCCTGAGCTTCACCTGGAAGATCGCCACGCGACAGGGAGCACTCGAGATTGCGGAAGCACTGCAGTCCACGCTCGAGGCCTGCGGCGCGACCAACTTCCGCCTCGAAGCGCAGGCGCCGATGCGAGGCCTGCTCGGCAGCGTCCAGACCCTCGAGGCCTTCTTCCGCTTCGACACCCGTGTCGCGCACGGACGTGGCTTCCTGCGCCTGACGCCCGACCCGGGCCAGCCTGGCGGCTGGAAGGCGCTGAACCTCCTCACGACGATCCACGAGTTGAAGGCATTCCCCGAAGACCCGTTCCTGACCCGTCGCCGCGAGAGCACGGGCCGCCGCAGCGTGGACAACTGGCTCGACCGCCGCCAGGCCGCCGCCGAGTTCGCCGAGAAAGATCCCGAAGTCCTGATCATCGGCGCCGGGCAAGCCGGCCTCGCGCTGGGCGCACGCCTCGCGCAGCTCGATGTCGCCACGCTGATCGTGGACCGCCACGAACGCGTGGGCGACAACTGGCGCAAGCGCTACCACTCGCTGACGCTGCACAACGAGATCTGCACCAACCACCTGCCCTACCTTCCCTTTCCCAAGACCTGGCCGGTCTACATCCCGAAGGACATGCTCGCCAACTTCATGGAGTTCTATGCGATGAGCATGGAGCTCAACGTGTGGACCCGCACGAGCTTCCTCGATGGCGCCTACGACGCCACGGCCAGGCACTGGACGGTCCGCGTGCAGCGCGCGGACGGGTCCATCCGGACGCTGCGGCCGAGCCAGGTCGTGATGGCGGTCGGCGCGAGCGGCGTTCCCAAGGTGCCGCGCATCCGCGGGCTGGAAGACTTCGGCGGCCAGGTGGTGCATTCGAGCCGCAGCACCGACGACCTCGAGGTCGCGGGCAAGTCCGTGCTGGTCGTCGGTGCCGGCACCAGCGCGCACGACATCGCGCAGGACCTGCATCTGCGCGGCGCCGAGGTCACGATGCTGCAGCGCTCCTCCACCACGGTGGTCGGCCTGGAGCCCGCATCGGTGCGCGCCTATGCGATCTATCGCGCCAACGAAGGCGTGCGGCCCATCGAGGAAACGGACCTGATGAGCGCCGCGATCCCGTTCGACCTGGTCCGGCAGCTGCACGGTCCGTTGAGCCGCCAGATGGCGCAGGACGACAAGGAACTGCTGGAAGGCCTGCGCAGCGTGGGCTTCATGCTCGACAACGGCGAGGACGACACGGGCTTCTTCATGAAGCTGCTGCGCTCCCTCAGCGGCTACTACCTCAACGTCGGCGCGTCCGACCTGATCGTCGAGCGCAAGATCAAGCTCAAGACCGGCGTGGGCATCGAGCGCGTGAAGGACAAGGAGGTGCTCTTCACCGACGGCGCTGCGATGCCCGCCGACATGCTGGTGATGGCGACCGGCTACCAGCCGCTGCAGGAAGCCGTGCGCACGATGTTCGGCAGCGAGGTCGCCGAGCGCGTCGGCCCGATCTGGGGCATCGGCCCCGATGGCGAGATGCGCAACATGTGGGTGCGCACGCGCCAGGAAGGTTTCTACGTCGCCGGCGGCACCTTGACCATGTGCCGCTTCTACTCGCACGTCACGGCGCTGCTGATCAAGGCGGCGCTCGAGGGCCTGATCGCGCCTGACGCGGGCACGCCGGAGGCACGGCAATGACCGATGCGGCACAGGGCCCTGCGGTCGCGAAGCCGCGCGCCGGTTTCTCGTCGCGCGCGCGCAGCCCCTGGTGGGTGGTGGTTGCGGCGGTGCTCGGCACGCTGGTGGGCAACGGGCCGCTGCTCCAGTTCAGCTTCAGCGTGTTCGTCAAGCCGCTGGCAGAGGCCTTCGCCACCGACCGCGCGACCATCTCCTCGGCGATCCTGGTGGGCTTCGTGGTGACGAGCCTCTCGACACCGTTCGCGGGACGGCTGGTCGACCGGTATGGCGTGCGCGCGGTCGTGCTGCCGGGGATCGTGCTGTTCGCGCTGTCCATCGCGGCCCTCGGCGTGGTGCCGCAGACGCCGCTGCAGTTCATCCTCATGTATGGCGTGGCCGGCGTCTTCGCGGCGGCGCAATCACCGCTGCCTTACGCCAAGGCGGTGACCGGTGCGTTCGAACGCCATCGCGGCCTCGCGCTCGGCCTGTCGATGGCGGGCGTGGGCCTCGGCGCGGCCCTGCTGCCGCATCTGGCCCAGGCGCTGATCGCGGCGCACGGCTGGCGCACCGCGTTCGTCGGACTGGGCGCCACCGTCCTGCTCGTCGCCTTCCCGCCGGCCTGCCTGCTGCTGAGGGAGCCCGTGCCCGCGGCCTCGCTCGCGCGGCAGGCCGCGCCGGGCCTGAGCGCGCGGGAAGCGTTCCGCACGAAGCAGTTCTGGTGCCTGGCCCTGGTCTTCTTCGCGGTCGTGATGGCCTGCGGCGGAACCATCGCGCACATCACGGCGATCCTCACCGACCGCGGCGTCTCGGCGCAGCTGGCGACCACGGCAATCAGCGCGGCGGGCATCGCGCTCACCATCGGGCGGCTGCTCGCGGGCTTCCTGCTCGACCGCATCTTCGGTCCGTACGTGGCGCTGATCTTCATCCTCATGCCGCTGATCGGCATCGTGCTGCTCCATGCGCCCGCGCATCCCGCGATCTACCTGATCGCCACCGTGTGCATCGGCCTGGGCCTGGGCGCCGAGGTGGACCTGATCGCGTTCTTCATCTCGCGTTACCTCGGGATGCGCGCCTTCGGCGAGATCTACGGCTATCTGTTCGCGATCTTCATGTTCGGCTCCGGCCTCGGTCCGTTCCTGATGGGGCTGTCGTACAGCCGCCTGGGCAGCTACGGGCCCACGCTCGCCGGGCTCGCGATCGGCCTCGTGGTGGCGAGCGTGGCCGTGATGCTGCTGGGACCGTACCGGTATGCGCTCGGGCGACAGGAGGAGAAGCATCCATGAACGAGACCCTTTCGGACGTGGATCCGGCGCTTCGCGAGGCCCTGCGCCAATCGGCCGCGCTGGCCGCGGCGCATGGCAACTCGAACGATGGCATCGCGGGCCTTCGGCGCGGCATGGAACTGACCCGCCAGCACTGGAACGAGGGCGGTCCGTCGATGCGCGCGATCGAGCGCGTGCGCGTTCCCGTCGAGGGCGGCACCGTCTCGATCGTGGTCTACCGGCCGGAGGACGGACCGGCGCTTCTGCCGGCCTTCGTCTACCTGCACGGCGGCGGTTTCAAGACCGGCTCCGAATGGACCAACGACCGGCAGATGCGCGAGATCGCCAAGGCCTGGGGCGGCATCGTCGTGAGCGCGGACTATGCGCATGCACCCGAGCACCGCTTTCCCGTGGCTGTGGAACAGACCGCATCGCTGCTTCGCGCATTGCACGCACGCGGCGACGCGTGGGGCATCGATGGCGACAGGCTCGCGTGCGGCGGCTGTTCCGCGGGCGCCAACGTGTCGTTCGGGGCCGCCGTCGCGCTCGGGCGCCTACCTTGGCTGCAGGCAGCCGTCGGCATCGTCGGCGCGTTCAATGGGGACACCTCGACCGACTCGATGCGCCGCCATGGCAACGCCGGCCTGTTCCCGGACCTCGCATCCGTGCCGTCCATCTTCGGCGACTACCTTCCCGACGAGGCCAGCCGGAACGATCCACGCGCCAACCTGCTGCTCGCGGACCCCGGCCTGCTGCCGACCACCTTCCTGGCCGCGGCGCAGTTCGATGTGTTCCTCGACGCGTCCTCGGCCATGGCGCGTTCGCTCGAGTCCGCCGGGCGATTGGACCGGCTCGAGATCTACCGCGGCATGACGCACCTGTTCTTCGGCTTCAGCCGCAGCGTGGAAGGCGCCGCGCAGTGCACGCGCGACATCGGCGGCTTTCTCGCGCGGGTCCTGCCGCCTTGATGTCGAAGACGCGCCGATGTCGCACGGGAATGTAGTCCCCGGACGGACAAGGCCTGCGACCCACGAGAGCGTAGACATCTCGATTCGATCCACTGAAGAGCCGCTTCGAACCATGGTTTCGCCCTACACCCTCCATATTCCCGATACGCGGCTCGATGCCATCCGCAAGAAAGTGGAGGCCTTCGATTGGACGCAACTGCCGGACGCGGGAGGTTGGAGCGCGGGCGTGGGAGTCAAGGATCTCCAACGCCTCGTCGACCACTGGCTGAACCGCTACGACTGGCGCGCGGTCGAACAACGCCTGAACCGGCTGCCCAACTTCACGACCGACATCGAGGGCGAGCGCATTCACTTCCTCCACCTGAAGGGAGACGGCTCCAGGCCACCCCTGCTCCTGCTGCATGGCTGGCCCGGTTCCTACCTCGAGTTCGAGAAGCTGCTGCAGCCTCTGGCGTCCGATGGGCACGACGTCATCGTCCCTTCCCTGCCGGGCTTTGCCTTCTCCAACCCGATCACCGGCGTGATCGGCCCTCGTCGGGCCGGTGAGCTCCTGCATCGATTGATGGGCCGGCTCTTCGGCCCGACGCGCTACATCGTCCAGGGCGGCGACTGGGGTGCGCACATCGCGAGCTGGATGGCATTCACCCACCCGGAAGCGCTGCTCGGCTTCCACATCAACATGATGAGCATCTTCGCCCAGGACGCCACGCCCACGACCGCCGAAGAAAGGGAACGGGCCGCGCGCAGCGCCGCGATCCTCGACGAGGAGACCGGCTACAACCACGCGCAGGAGACGCGCCCGCAGACACTGGGCGTCGCGATGGCCGACAGCCCGGTCGGCGCGGCTGCATGGATCCTCGAAAAATTCGGCAAGTGGGCCGACCTGCCGGCCCGGGCCGATGGCAGCCCGGACCTCTGGTCCAGGTTCTCGGAAGAGGAACTGCTGACCTCCATCATGCTGTACGTCGCACCGGCGGCGGTCGTCACCGCGACCTGGATCTACCACGGCAAGCGCCTCGAAGGATCCTCGCGCTTTCCCGCGGGCACGCGCATCCGTGTGCCCGCGGGTTTCGCCGCGTTTCCCGACCCCGTGTTCCTGCCACCGGTGCGCTCGTTCGCCGCGAAGACCTACGACATCGTGCATTGGACCGACATGGCGGCCGGCGGACACTTCGCCGCCTGGGAGCAACCCGAGCTGATGCTGGCCGACCTGCGGGCCTTCATCGCCACGGTGTCGAAAGCCGCTCGTGAATGAGCGGGCGCCGAGAAGCGTCGAGACTCGGACGCTGCGCATCGCGTACGCGGAATGGGGCGCCGACAGCGGCTGGCCCGTGATCCTGTCGCACGGATTTCCCTACGACGTTCACGCCTTCGACGAAGTCGCCCCGATCCTCGCCGATGCGGGAGCCCGGGTGATCGCAGCCTGCTCCATTGCTACCGCCATGTCTTCGGCCTGGAAGCCGGCGACCCTGCGCTGCAGCCGCTCGAAGATCGCCTGGCCCGGCGCCAGCGATCGCGATTCCGGCCGTGACCCTCGATGGGACGCAGGATCCCCTCAAGCCCGGTGGCACGAAGAGCGATGCACCCCTGTTCGTCGCGGCGCATGAGCACCGCACCGTTGAGGCGGGGCATAACCTTCCGCAGGAGAAGCCTCGTGACTTTGCCGACGCGGTGTCGAAGGTTCGCAGCTGGCTCGTTTGAAACGCCGACAGCGTGGCCCGGCGCAACCCGCGCTTCCATAATCGCTGCCTTTCCCCCGCACCGGATTCCATCGCCCCCATGAGCGCCGCCGACTTCCTCCTGTCCCCCTCCGTCCAGAAGCTCCTGCAGGTGCTCTACGGGAACCCCGAGGAACCCTTCACCACGAACGAACTGGCCCAGAAGACGAAGCTCGACGCGGCCGAGGTCGAAGGCACGCTCGCGCACCTCGTCGGCAGCGGCATGCTGTCGCGGCAGGCCGCGAAGGAGGAACTGCCCGAGACCGTCATGCTCGACCGCGGCTTCGTCTTCTACCGCGAGCTGCGCCGCATCGCGCTGAAGTCCTTCGCGGCGGCCGAGCCGGTGCGCGCGATGCTGCGCGCGAAGTTCAAGGATTCGGTGGTACGCGCCTTCGTGCTCGGCGAGGACAAGAACGGCATCGTGGAGGTGCTCGTCGTGCATGGCGCCGTGACACCCGACGAGGCGGCGATGACCGCCGCCTGCCAGAAGCTGTCGAAGGCCATCCATCGCCATCTGCAGGTGCACGTGATCTCGAGCGCGCGCTTCGACCGCCTGACGCCGCGCGATGCGCTGGCCATGAAGCTCGCGGCCGACACGGCCTTCGAGATCGTCGCACCCGGCGACACCAGGGCGCGCCTGAAGCCCGAGCGCGCCGGGCTGCTGCACAGCGCGAAGAAGACGCTGGCGGCGCTGTCGCGGTCGGCACGCGGCGGCGCCTGATCGACCCCGCCGCGAGCCCCGATCCGACGCGTTGGAGCGACGCGTTGGAGCGACGCGAATTAGGCGCCATTTAATTACGCAAAAAGTCCTCGCCACACTTTTCTATCACCCACGGAATTCCGTGGGAATTAGGCAGTTTTTATTCAGCCAATACGCTGCTCGGCATCTCCAACATATTTGCCATACCCCTGCTGGGCGTATTGAAGTTGCTGCGACGCAACAAACTTTTTCCTCCTGCTTTTCCCTCTGAAAGTAAGCCGAACCGCCTCGAAAATGAGGCTTTCTGGGTGCAGTGCGAAAAACCCCAGGAAACCTTTCTTGCTCAATTGAGAGCGTGAAATATTGCCGCACTCGAAACTGCCATCGAAGTGACTGCAACCGCTTGTACATTTGGTTTTGAAATGTCAACGGAATGTCAATTCGACCCGCTGCGGATGTGCGAGAAGGCAGCTTCTGGCAATTCGCTTCGCGCCTGCAATGCCCCGTTGGCAACCCCATGTCCAACTTGGAGCAGCGCATGCAAGGCAGTGGTCCCCTGAGCAGTTCGGCGCCTCTCACCTCGGGTCAGATGGCGATGTGGCTGGGCGCGAAGTTCGCGTCGCCCGACACCAATTTCAACCTCGCGGAAGCCATCGACATCGACGGCCCGATCGATCCCGCCGTCTTCCTCGCGGCCATGCGCCGCATCACCGAGGAGGTCGAGGCCACGCGGCTCAACTTCGTCGACGCGGGCCAGGGGCCGCGCCAGGTGGTGGCCCACACCTTCGAGGGCGAGATCCCCTACCTCGACCTCAGCGCCGAGTCCGATCCCGCGGCACGGGCCGAGCGCTGGATGCGCGCGGACTTCGAACGCAACATCGACCTCGCGCACGGCCAGCTGTGGCTGTCGGCGCTGATCCGCCTCGCGCCGGATCGCCACGTCTGGTACCACCGCAGCCACCACATCGTGCTCGACGGCTTCGGCGGCGGGCTGATCGCACGGCGCTTCGCCGACATCTACAGCGCGATGGCCGAAGGCGCAGCCGAGGTGCCCGAGGCCTCGCGCCTGGCGCCGCTGTCGCAGCTGGCCGAGGAAGACCGCGCCTACCGCGAATCGGGCCGCTTTCCGCGCGACCGCCAGTACTGGACCGAGCGCTTCGCCGACGCGCCCGATCCGCTGAGCCTCGCATCGCAGCGCTCGGTCAACATCGGCGGCCTGCTGCGCCAGACGGTGCACCTGCCCGCGGCCAGCGTGCAGGCGCTGCAGCAGATCGCGCAGGAGCTCGGCACCACGCTGCCGCAGATCCTGATCGCCACCACCGCGGCCTACCTCTATCGCGCCACCGGCATCGAGGACATGGCGATCGGCATCCCGGTCACCGCGCGCCACAACGAGCGCATGCGGCGCGTGCCCGCGATGGTGGCCAATGCCGTGCCGCTGCGGCTCGCGATGCGCGCCGACCTGCCGACCCCCGAACTGATCCGCGAAGTGGGCCGCCAGATGCGGCAGGTGCTGCGCCACCAGTCGTACCGCTACGAACACCTGCGCAGCGACCTCAACATGCTGGTCAACAACCGGCAGCTGTTCACCACCGTGGTCAACGTCGAGCCCTTCGACTACGACTTCCGTTTCGCCGGCCATGCGGCGCGGCCGCGCAACCTCTCGAACGGCACGGCCGAGGACCTGGGCATCTTCCTTTACGAGCGCGGCAACGGGCAGGACCTGCAGATCGACTTCGACGCCAATCCCGCGGTGCACACCGCACAGGGGCTGGCCGATCACCAGCGCCGGCTGATCGCCTTCATCGATGCCGTGATCCGGCAACCGCAGCAGGCCGTCGGCCATGTCGACCTGCTCGGTGCCGAGGAGCGCCGGCAACTGCTGTTCGGCTGGAACGACACCGAACACGCCGTGCCCGACACGCACCTGGTCGCGCTGATCGAGGCCCAGCTCGCCGAGCGGCCCGAGGCCGTCGCGCTGCGCTTCGAGGGCGAGGCGATGTCCAACGCCGAACTGAACCGCCGCGCCAACCGCCTCGCGCAATTGCTGCGTGCACGCGGCGCGGGCCCCGAGCGCACGGTGGCGCTCGCGATCCCGCGTTCGATGGAACTGATGGTGGCGCTGCTCGCCACCCTGAAGACCGGCGCGGCCTACCTGCCGGTCGATCCCGATTTCCCGGCCGATCGCATCGCCTTCATGCTCGGCGACGCAGCTCCCGCGTGCTTGGTCACCACCGAGGCGCTCGCGCAGGTGCTGCCCGCCGATGCCCCGCGCCTGTTGATCGATGGGGCGCAAACGATTGCCGATCTGGCGAATTGCGACGAGGCCAACTTCGCCGTCGCGATCGATCCCGCGCACCCGGCCTACGTGATCTACACCTCGGGCTCGACCGGCCGTCCCAAGGGCGCGGTGGTGTCGCACCGCGCCATCGTCAACCGCCTGCTGTGGATGCAGGCGCGCTACGGCCTCGCGGCCGACGACCGCGTGCTGCAGAAGACGCCCTCGAGCTTCGACGTGTCGGTGTGGGAGTTCTTCTGGCCGCTGATCGACGGCGCCACGCTGGTGCTCGCCCGGCCCGGCGGCCACAAGGACGCGGCCTACCTCGCGGGCCTGATCGCCGACGAGGGCATCACGACGCTGCATTTCGTGCCCTCGATGCTCGAGGTCTTCCTTCGCGAGCCCGCGGCCGCCGGCTGCACCACGCTGCGCCGCGTGATCTGCAGCGGCGAGGCGCTGTCGCCCGCGCTGCAGGCGCAATGCCATGAGCGCCTGGGCGCCGAGCTGCACAACCTCTACGGCCCGACCGAGGCCGCAGTCGACGTCACCGCGTGGGAATGCGAACGCACGCAGGCCGCGCCGAAGAGCGTGCCGATCGGCAGGCCGATCTGGAACACGCAGATGTACGTGCTCGACAGCGGCCTGCAGCCGGTGCCGGCCGGCGTGGCGGGCGAGCTCTACATCGCGGGCACGGGCCTGGCGCGTGGCTACCTGGGCCGGCCGCTGCTGAGTGCCGAGCGCTTCGTCGCCAATCCGCATGGCGCGCCCGGCAGCCGCATGTACCGCACCGGCGACCTCGCGAGCTGGCGCGCCGACGGCAGCCTGGACTACCTGGGCCGTGCCGACCAGCAGGTGAAGATCCGCGGCCTGCGCATCGAGCCCGGCGAGATCGAGGCGGTGCTGCTCCAGCATCCGCAGATCGCACAGGCCGCGGTGGTGGCGCGCGAGGACGCTCCCGGCGAGAAGCGCCTGGTGGCCTATCTCGTGCCGGCCGAGGCCGCCGATCCGCAGGCGGCCGAGCTGCGCACGCACCTCGCGCAGGCGCTGCCCGACTACATGGTGCCCTCGGCCTTCGTGAGCCTGCCCGCGCTGCCGCTGGGTCCGAGCGGCAAGCTCGACCGCAAGGCGCTGCCGCCGCCCGAGGTGCAGGCCGCCACGCCCTATGCCGCGCCGCGCACGCCCACCGAGAAGATCCTGGCCGGCCTCTGGGCCGAGACGCTGCACCTGCAGCGCGTGGGCATCCACGACAACTTCTTCGAGCTCGGCGGCCACTCGCTGATGATCGTGCAGCTGGTCTCGATGATCCGCCAGCAGTTCATGATCGACCTGCCGCTGGACACGCTGTTCCAGGTCTCGACCATCGCCGGCCTCGCCGAGCTGCTCGACCAGGAATCGGTGGCGCGGCCCAGCCTGGTGCCGATGCCTCGCCCGGCGCGCATCCCGCTGTCCTTCGCGCAGCGCCGCCTGTGGCTGATGAACCAGCTCGAGGGCGCGAACCCGGCCTACAACATGCCGCTGGCGCTGCGCCTGTCGGGCACGCTCGACCGCGCGGCCCTGCATGCGGCGCTCGACGACCTGGTGCAGCGCCACGAGAGCCTGCGCACCATCTACCCGAACGAGGACGGGCTGCCGTGGCAGCAGGTGCTCGACGGCGCGCAGGCGCGGCCCGCCGTGCTCGAGGCCGACAGCAGCGAGGACGAGATCGCCGCGCAGCTGCATGCGGCCGCGGGCCATGCCTTCGACCTCGGCAGCACCGCGCCGCTGCGCGTCTCGCTGTTCAGGCTGGCCGACGACGAGCACGTGCTGCTGCTGCTCACGCACCACATCGCCGGCGACGGCGCCTCGCTGCTGCCGCTGGCGCGCGACCTCAGCGTGGCCTACGCGGCGCGCTGCGAGGGCCGGGCGCCGGGCTGGACGCCGCTGCCGCTGCAGTACGCCGACTACGCGCTGTGGCAGCAGGAACTGCTGGGCAGCGAGGACGATGCCGAGAGCATGGCCGGGCGCCAGCGTGCCTTCTGGCAGGCCACGCTGCAGGACCTGCCCGAACAGCTCGCGCTGCCCGCCGACCATCCGCGCCCGCTGGCGCCGAGCTACCGCGGCGACGTGGTGCCGCTGCAGATCGCGCCGCAGGTGCACGAGCGCATCCTGCAGCTGGCGCGCGACGGGCAGGCCAGCGTCTTCATGGTGCTGCAGGCCGCGCTCGCGGGCCTCTTGAGCCGGCTCGGCGCGGGCGACGACATCGTGATCGGCAGCCCGGTCGCGGGCCGCAGCGACCACGCGCTCGACGAGCTGATCGGCTGCTTCGTCAACACGTTGGTGCTGCGCACCGACACCTCGGGCCGGCCCAGCCTGCGCGAGCTGGTTTCGCGCGTGCGCGCCACCAACCTCGCGGCCTACGCGAACCAGGAGTTCCCGTACGACCGCCTGGTGGAGCTGCAGCGCAGCGGCGCGGGCCGCGCGCGCACCAACCAGCCGCTGTTCCAGGTGATGCTGGGCTTCCAGAACAGCAGCCGGCTGTCGTTCAGCCTGCCGGGCCTGTCGATCACGCCGCAGCCGGTGGAGATCGACACCGCGAAGTTCGACCTCTCGTTCATCCTCAGCGAGCAACGCGGTGCCGATGGATTGCCCGGTGGCATCGGCGGCGGCATCCAGTACAGCAGCGACCTGTTCGAGCGCGCCACCGTCGAGGCCATGGCCGCGCGGCTGGCCCGGCTGCTCGAGGGGGCCTGCGACGCGCCCGACGCGCCGATCGCCGAGCTCGCGATCCTGAGCGCCGAGGAACAGCACCGGCTGCTCGCGCAGTGGAGCGGCCAGCCGCGCGAACTCGCACCGCGCTCGCTGGCCGCCATGGTGGCCGCGCATGCCGCCGAGCGCCCGCAGGCACCCGCCGTGGTGCTCGACGACGCGACCGTCGGCTATGCCGAACTCGACGCGCGCGCCAACCGTCTCGCGCAACTGCTGCGCGCACGCGGCATCGCGCCCGGCGCCATCGTCGCCACGGTGCTGCCGCGCTCGCTCGACCTGGTCGTGGCCCACCTCGCGATCGTCAAGGCCGGCGCCACCTACCTGCCGATCGATCCGAACCACATGGCGGCGCGCAGCGTCTTCGTGTTCCAGGAGGCCGCGCCCGCGGCGGTGCTCACGCACGCGGCGCTGCTGCCGCAGCTGGCCGACGTCGCCCATTGCATCGCGCTCGACGCTGCCGACACGCTTGAAGCGATCGCGGCCCAGTCCGAGGTCGCGCCCTCGGCGCCGCCCGCCGATCCGCGCGAGGCCGCCTATGTGATCTACACCTCGGGCTCCACCGGCCTGCCCAAGGGCGTGGTCGTGCCGCATGCGGGCCTGGCCAGCCTCGGCGCCGCGATGCAGGAGCGGCTGGCGATCACGCCCGACTCGCGCGTGCTGCAGTTCTCCTCCTGCGGCTTCGATGCCTCGGTGATGGACCAGCTCATGGCCTTCCACGCGGGCGCCGCGCTGGTGGTGCCGGGCGCACAGCAGCTGCTGGGCAGCGACCTCGCCGAGCTGCTCGAAGCCCGGGCCGTGAGCCACGCGCTGATTCCACCGGCCGCGCTCTCGACCCTGCCGCCCGGCGAGTTCGCGGCGCTGCAGACGCTGGTGGTCGGCGGCGATGCCTGCTCGGCCGAGCTGGCCGCGCGCTGGGCGCCGGGCCGCCGCATGGTCAACGCCTACGGCCCGACCGAGATCACCATCTGCGCGAGCATGAGCGCACCGATGGAAGCCGGCCGGCAGCCCTCGATCGGCCAGCCGATCTGGAACACGCGCATGTACGTGCTCGACGAACTGCTGCAGCCGGTGCCCCCCGGCGTTGCGGGCGAGCTCTACATCGCGGGTGCCGGCGTGGCGCGCGGCTACCTGAACCGCGCCGCGCTCAGCGCCGAGCGCTTCGTGGCCGATCCGCATGGCGCGCCCGGCAGCCGCATGTACCGCAGCGGCGACCTCGCGCGCTGGCGTGCCGACGGCAGCCTCGATTTCCTCGGCCGCGCCGACCAGCAGCTGAAGATCCGCGGCTACCGCATCGAGCCCGGCGAGATCGAGTCGGCGCTGCTGCAGCATCCGCAGGTGACGCAGGCCGCGGTGATCGCGCGCGAGGACACGCCCGGCGACAAGCGCCTGGTGGCCTACTTCGTCGCCGCCGCCGATCCGCAGCCGACCGAGCTGCGCGCCCACATGGCGCGCGCCCTGCCCGACTACATGGTGCCCTCGGCCTTCGTGCACCTGCCCGCGCTGCCGCTCACGCCAAGCGGCAAGCTCGACCGCAAGGCGCTGCCCGAGCCCGAGCAGCAGGCCGCGGTTCGGTACGTCGCGCCGCGCACGCCCACCGAGGAACTGCTGGCCGGCCTGTGGCGCGAGACGCTGCGGCTGGAGCGCGTGGGCATCCACGACAACTTCTTCGAGATCGGCGGCCATTCGCTGATGGCGATCCAGCTCGGCATGCGCATCCGCCAGCAGGTGCGCGCCGACTTCCCGCATGCCGAGGTCTACAACCGGCCCTCGATCGCCGAGCTCGCCGCCTGGATCGACGACAACGCGGGCACGACCGAGGCGCTCGACCTGTCGCGCGAGGTGGTGCTGCCCACGCATGTGCAGGCGCAGGCGGTCGCGCCCACGCTGGCACCGCAACGCGTGTTCCTCACCGGCGCCAGCGGCTTCGTCGGCAGCCACCTGCTGGCCGCGCTGCTGCGCGACACCGAGGCCCGCGTGGTCTGCCACGTGCGCGCCGCCGACGCCGAGGCCGGCGCGCTGCGCCTGAAGCGCACGCTGGCCACGCGCCAGCTCGAGTCGATCTGGGACGACGCGCGCATCGAGGTCGTCACGGGCGACCTCGGCAAGCCGCGCCTGGGCCTGGACGACGACGCGGTGCGGCTGGTGCGCGACGGCTGCGACGCGCTCTACCACTGCGCCGCGCAGGTCGACTTCCTGCATCCCTACGCCAGCCTCAAGCCGGCCAACGTCGACAGCGTGGTCACGCTGCTCGAATGGACCGCGCAGGGTTGCGCGAAGACGCTGCACTACGTCTCCACGCTGGCCGTGATCGACCAGGGCAACAACCAGGAGGGCACGGTCACCGAGCGCTCGGCGCTCAGCTCGTGGCGCGGCCTGGTCGACGGCTACAGCCAGAGCAAGTGGGTCGGCGACGCGATCGCGCGCGAGGCGCAGGCGCGCGGCATGCCGGTCGCGATCTACCGGCTGGGCGCGGTCACCGGCGACCACACGCATGCGATCTGCAACGCCGACGACCTGATCTGGCGCGTGGCCCATCTCTACGCCGACCTGGAAGCCATCCCCGACATGGACCTGCCGCTGAACCTGACGCCGGTGGACGACGTGGCGCGCGCCATCCTCGGCCTCGCGGCGCAGCGCGCCTCGTGGGGCCAGGTGTTCCACCTGATGGGCCAGGCGCCGCTGCGCGTGCGCGACATCCCGCCGGTGTTCGAGCGGCTCGGCATGCGCCTCGAGCCGGTGGGACTCGACCCCTGGCTCGAGCGCGCGCATGCGCGGCTCGCGGTGGGGCAGGACCGCGACCTCGCGGCGGTGCTCGCCATCCTCGACCGCTACGACACCTCGGCCACGCCGCCGCAGGTGTGCGGCGCGGCCACGCAGGCGCAGCTCGAGGCGATCGGCACGCCGATCCGCCCGGTCGACCGCGACCTGCTGCAGCGCTACTTCGTCGACCTCGGCATCCACACCAAGGCGCGCCGCGCCCTGGAAACCACCGCTTCCTAAGGAGCATCCCATGGCACGCTATCTCATCGCGGCAACCGCCCTGCCCGGCCACGTCCTGCCGATGCTGGCCATCGCCCAGCACCTCACGGGCCTCGGCCACGAGGTGCGGGTGCACACCGCGAGCCAGTGCAGGGCCCAGGCCGAGGCGACCGGCGCGAGCTTCACGCCCTTCGCGCGCGCCATCGACGGCGACTATCGCGACCTCGACGAGCGCTTTCCCGAACGCCGCCGGCTGAATTCGCCGCATGCCCAGCTGTGCTTCGGCCTCAAGCACTTCTTCGCCGACGCGATCGAGGCACAGCATGCGGGCCTGCGCGCCATCCTCGAGGACTTCGAGGCCGATGCCATCGTGGTCGACACCATGTTCTGCGGCACCTTCCCGCTGCTGCTGGGGCCGCGCGACGAGCGGCCCGCGGTGGTCGCGGTCGGCATCTCGGCGCTGCCGCTGTCGAGCTGCGACACCGCCTTCTTCGGCACCGCGCTGCCGCCGTCTTCCACGCCCGAAGGCCGCGCGCGCAACAAGGCGATGAACGCCAACCTGCAGCAGGCGATGTTCGGCGACGTGCAGCGCCACTTCGACACCGTGCTGCGGCGCCTCGGCGCCGGCGCGCTGCCGGCCTTCTTCGTCGACGCCATGGTGCGCATGCCCGACCTCTACCTGCAGCTCACGGGCCCGTCCTTCGAATACCCGCGCAGCGACCTGCCGGCCTCGGTGCGCTTCGTCGGCCCGCTGCTCGCGCCGGCCAGCCGCGACTTCACGCCCCCCGACTGGTGGGACGAACTCGACGACGGCCGCTCGGCCGTGCTCGTCACGCAGGGCACGCTGGCCAACCAGAATCCCGCACAGCTGATCGTCCCCACGCTGCAGGCGCTGGCCGGCGATCCGAAGTTGCTCGTGATCGCCACCACCGGCGGCCCGGTGCCGCCCGCCCTGTCGGCCAACGTGCCGACCAATGCGCGCGTGATTCCCTTCCTGCCCTACGACCGCCTGCTGCCCAAGCTGCATGCGATGGTCACCAACGGCGGCTACGGCTCGGTCAACCATGCGCTGAGCCTCGGCGTGCCGCTGGTGGTGGCCGGCAGCTCGGAGGAGAAGCCCGAGATCGCCGCGCGCGTGGCCTGGTCGGGCGTGGGCATCAACCTCGGCACCGCGCAGCCGGCCGCGCGCCAGGTCGGCGATGCGGTGCGCAAGCTGCTCGCCACGCCCAGCTACCGCGAACGCGCGAACGCCCTGCGCGAGGAGTTCGCGCGCCACCGCGCGCTGCACGGCATCGCGCAGGCGCTCGAGGCCCTGCCGCGCGTCGAATCCCTGGAAGCGGCCTGAGCGCCGGCCCCTTCGCACCCCATCGAAAGAACCGCCATGACCAACCCCTTCGACGACAAGAACGCCAGCTTCCAGGTGCTGGTCAACGACGAGGGCCAGCACTCGCTGTGGCCCGCCTTCATCGCCGTGCCCGCGGGCTGGCGCGTGGCCCTGCCCACCACCGACCGCGCCGCGTGCAGCGCCTACATCGAGGCGAACTGGCAGGACATGCGGCCGCTTTCGCTGGCGGGACGTTGAGCGCGTCCATCGCATCGGGCCCCCGGCCATGATCTTCCTGTTCCTGCGCAGCCGCAGTGCCGCCGCGGTCCACGTGCGGCGGCTGCGGGCACTCGGCCCCGAGGCCGCGGGCGTGGCCTCGGCCGTGGAGAAGCGCCGGGCCGACAAGCCCCGCCGCCGGAAGGCCGAGGCCGGAAAGAAGCGGCTCGCGGAATAGCGCCTGGACGTCTGCGCATAGCATCGGCCTCGCCACAGGATTTCCAAGAGGCCCGCGATGTCCCGCGAATTTTCCGCCCAGCTCAAGAACCCGACCGCGCTCCACTACTTCCGCGAGGTGGCGAAGGCCGGCTCGTTCCGCAAGGCCGCCGAGGTCACGCACGTCGCGGCCTCGGCCATCAACCGGCAGGTGAAGAACCTCGAGGACGAGGTCGAGGCGCCGCTGTTCGAACGCGGCCGCGGCCGCTCGGGACTCAAGCTCACGGCCGCCGGCGAGATCCTGCTGCTGCACGTGCGCACCATCGCGAACGAGCTCAATGCGGCGAAGACCCAGATCGATGCGCTCAAGGGCCTGAAGCGCGGCAACATCCGCATGGGCGTGAACGAGGGCTTCGCGCGCGAGCTGCTGCGCGAGACGCTGACGCCGTTCAACCAGCGGCATCCGCAGGTCACCTTCGAGCTGCTGGTGGCCGCGTCGCCGCGGCTGGTGGAGATGGTGATGGCCGACGAGGTCGATCTCGTCATCGCCTACAACGTCGCGCCGCATGCGGGCCTGCAGGTACAGGCACGCTGCCTCGTGGGCTCCTGCATCATGGTGCCGCGCCAGCATCCGCTGGCCTCGAAGAGCTCGGTGCGGCTGGCCGATTGCGCGCCCTACGGTTTCATCATGCCGCACGAGAGCATGGCGCTGCGCCCGACCATCGACCGCATGTTCGCCAGCGTCGGCATCCAGCCGCGCATCGCGCTCACCACCGACTCCTACGAAATGATGCGCAGCGCGGCCTCGGCGGGACTGGGCATCGCGATCGTGAGCCAGTACCTGCACGGGCTCGATCCCAACTATCCGCACGCGGTGTTCGTGCCGATCCGCGACACGCGCGTGAAGAAGCAGGCGGTGTCGTGCTGCGTGCGCAAGGGACGCCATCTGTCGGTGGCCAGCCTCACGCTGCTCGAGAGCGTGGCCGCGGTGCTGCAGGCGCGCAGCGAACGCTGAACGGGGCCGGCACGCGGCGCCGAGCCGCGCTTTCAATGCGCTAATAAAGAGAACGCGTATCGACGTTTATTGATCTTGAGTAGAGCGGACCTCGCTCATAGAGTGGCGCTTCCCATCGCGCTGTGTCCATCGAGTTTTTCGATGCAGTGCAGCAAAAAGCAGGAGCCCACGTGTTCAAAGCCATCCATCTGTCCCGGCCTGAAGGCGGCTTCGCAGCCGCCGAGGTCGAGCTCGACCGGTCCGTCCTGCCGCAGGCCGACGTGACCGTGCGCATCGAGCATTCCTCGCTCAACTACAAGGACGCGCTGGCCATCGCGAACCGCGGTCCCGTGGTGCGCCAGTGGCCGATGATTCCCGGCATCGACGGTGCCGGCGTGGTCGAGGCCAGCGACAGCGAGGAGTTCCGCGTCGGCGACCGCGTGATCCTCAACGGCTGGGGCGTCGGCGAGCACTGGTTCGGCTGCCTCGCGCAGTACGCGCGGCTGAAGAGCGACTGGCTGATCCCGATGCCAGACCGGCTCGATTCGCGCTCGGCCATGGCCCTGGGCACCGCCGGCTACACCGCGATGCTCTGCGTGCAGGCCATCGAGCGCCATCACGTGCGGCCCGGCGCGGGCGAGGTGCTGGTGACCGGCGCCGCGGGCGGCGTGGGCAGCATCGCCGTCGCGCTGCTGGCCCACCTCGGCTATCGCGTGGTGGCCTCGACCGGCCGCGCCGCCGAGGCCGACTACCTGAAAAGCCTGGGCGCCGCCGAAGTGATCGACCGCGCCGAACTCGCCGCGCCCGGCAAGCCGCTGGCGCGCGAACGCTGGGCCGCGGCGGTCGACACGGTCGGCAGCCACACGCTGGCCAATGCCTGCGCGGCCACGCGCTACGGCGGCGTGGTGGCGGCCTGCGGCATGGCGCAGGGGCTGGACTTCCCGGCCTCGGTCGCGCCCTTCATCCTGCGCGGCGTGACCTTGCGCGGCGTGGACTCGGTGATGGCGCCGCGCGCCGAGCGCATCAGCGCCTGGCAGCGGCTGTCGCATGTGCTCGATGCGCTGCGGCTCGGCGACATCGCCCACGAGATCGGCCTGTCGCAGGTGATCGCGCATGCGCACAAGCTGATGGCCGGCGAGGTGCGCGGGCGCATCTGCGTCGACGTCAATTCGTCGCACATCGCCGGGAGCCGCGCATGAGCATGAACCTGCAGGCGCTGTTCCGTCCCGCCGCCGTCGCGGTGCTGGGCGCCTCGCCGCGCGCCGATGCCATGGGCACCTATGTCGCGCGCAACCTGCGCGACGGTGGCTATGCGGGCGAGATCTACCCGATCCATCCGACGGCCACCGAGGTCGAGGGGATGCGCTGCTACCCCGACCTGGCCTCGCTGCCGCGCGTGCCCGATTGCGCCGTGGTCGCGCTGTCGGCCGACAAGGTGATGGGCGCGCTGCGCGATGCCGCGGCCCAAGGCGTGAAGTCGGCGGTGGTGTTCGCGAGTGGCTTCGCCGAACTCGGCGCCGAGGGCGCGGCGCTGCAGCGGCAGTTCGTCGAGCTGCATGCGCAGACCGGCCTGCTGGTGTGCGGCCCCAACTGCCTGGGCCTGATCGACGTGCATGCGCGCACCGCGCTCTACAGCGCGCCGCCGCCCGACCCGCTGCCCGCCGGTGGCGTGGCGGTGGTGTCGCATTCGGGCTCGGCCTGCATCGCGCTCGGCGGCACCGGGCGCCTGGGCCTGAGCCACATGGTCTCGGTCGGCAACGCGGCGGTGCTCGACATCCACGACTACCTCGCCCACTTTGCGGGCGACGACCGGGTGAAGCTCGCCGCGGTGTTCATGGAAACCGTGCGCGACCCCGAAGGCTTCGCGCGCGCCGCGCGGCTGATGCGCGCGGCCGGCAAGCCCATCGTGCTGCTGCGCGTGGGCCGCTCCAGCCAGGGTGCCGCGGCCACGGCCGCCCATACCGGCTCGCTGGCCGGCTCCGACGAGGCCTACCTCGACTTCTTCCACGGTCTCGGCGTGGTGGTGGCGAACGACATGGACGAGTTCGTCGAGACCTGCGTGCTGTTCGAGAGCGGCGCCAGGGCACCACGGGGCGACGGCGTGGCGGTGCTCAACGTGAGCGGCGGCGAGATCGCGCTCACCTGCGACCTCGGCGAGGCCGCCGGCCTGCGCTTCGCCAAGCCGGCCGCGGCCACGCTGCAACGCCTGGCCGCGGTGCTGCCCTCGTTCGCCACGCCGAGCAATCCGCTCGACGTGACCGGCGCAGCGGTGTCCGATGGCAGCCTGTACCGGCAGTGCGTCGACATCCTCGCGGCCGATCCCGACGTGGCGGTGCTCGCGATCTCGCAGGACTGCCCGCCGGGCATCGGCGAACGCGCGGCCGGCAACTACCGGCTGATCGCGCAGGCGGCGGCGCAGGCGGCCCAGGCGCTTTCGAAGCCCGTGCTGTTCTACAGCAACGTCGGCGGCGGCATGCATGCGGAGGTGGTTGCGCCGCTGCATGCGTCGCACGTCGCGGCGCTGCAGGGCGCGCGCCCCGCACTGCAGGCGATCGCGCACTGGCTCGCCTGGCATCGCTGGCAGCCCGAGCCCGCCTTCGAGCCCGCGTTCTCGCAGCCGCAGCCCGCCTGGCGCGACCGCTTCGCGAGCGGCGAGCCGCTGTCGGAAGGCGAGGCCAAGCGCTTCCTCGCCGACCACGGCATCGCGACGACGCGCGAGCGCCTGTGCACCAGCGCCGAGCAGGCGGTCGCCGCTGCGCGCGAGATCGGCCATCCGGTGGTGATGAAGATCGACTCGCCCGACATCGCCCACAAGACCGAGGCCGGCGGCGTGGCGCTGTGCCTGACCGACGACGCCGCGGTGCGCGCGGCCTTCGACCGCATCCTGGCCGAGGTCGCGCGCCACCAGCCGCAGGCGCGCCTGCGCGGCGTGGCCGTGCAGGAGATGGTGCGCGGCGGCATCGAGATGATCGCCGGCACCTCGCGGCGCGCGCCCTTCGGTCCCGCGCTGGTGGTCGGCACCGGCGGCATCTGGGTCGAGCTGGTGCGCGATTCGGTGCTGGCGCTGGCGCCCGTGAGCCCGGCACGCGCGCACCGGATGCTGCGCGCGACGCGCGCGGCGGCGCTGCTCGACGGCTTCAGGGGCGCGGCACCCGCCGACGCCGCGGCCCTCGAGGCCCTGATGGTGCGGCTGTCGGAGATCGCCGCGGCCTATGCGGACCTCGTGGAGGCCATCGAAATCAACCCGGTCGCCGTGCTTGCCGCGGGACAGGGCGTGCGCGTGCTCGACGCCCTGGTCGAGCTGCGCGGACCGACGCTCAACTGAAAGGAAGTACCCATGGACTACCAGGCCATCCAGCTCGCCATCGACGGCACCATCGCCACGCTCACGCTCAACCGCCCCGAGAAGATGAACGCGCTCGACGACCAGCTGCTGCTCGAGATGCAGCATGCGCTCGACAGCCTCGAGGCGAACCCGGCCGTGCGCGCCCTCATCGTCACCGGCGCGGGCCGCGCCTTCAGCGCGGGCTTCGACCTCAGCCCGCGCGAGGAGCCGTTCACCACCGTGCAGGACTGGCGCGAGCACGTGAAGCTGGGCAACGACACCTGGTCGCGCATCTGGCGCTCGCGGCTGCCGGTGATCGCTGCCGTCAATGGCTTCTGTCTCGGCGGCGCCTGCGACCTCTCGATGGTCTGCGACATCACGCTGGCCGCCGACACCGCGCAGTTCGGCGAGCCCGAGATCCAGTTCAAGTCGGCCCCGCCCTACGCGATCATGCCCTGGGTGCTGGGCATGAAGAAGACCAAGGAGCTGCTGCTGACCGGCGACCGCGTGGACGCGCAGGAGGCGCAGCGCATCGGCCTGGCCAACCGCGTGGTGCCGGCCGACCAGTTGCTGGCCGAGGCCCGGCGGCTGGCGACCAAGCTGTCGATGATTCCGCCGCCCGCGATGCAGCTCAACAAGATGGGACTGAACCGCGCCTACGAGATGCGCGGCTTCCAGTCCACCATCGACTACGGCGCCGAGGTCTTCACGCTGGTGCTGATGGCGGAATCGGCCGAGGCCGACGAGTTCTTCAAGGTGGCCGGCGCGCAGGGCCTGAAGGCCGCCTTCAAGTGGCGCGACGCGCGCTTCGCGCTCGAAGGCCCGCAGTGAGGCCGGGCCGGGCGCACCTCGAAAGGCACGCACCATGATCGAGATCTCTGGACTCAACAAGCGCTACCTCACGCGCGACGGCGTGGACATCGACGCGCTGAAGGACGTGAACCTCTCGGTGGCCGACGGCGAGTTCGTCACCGTGGTCGGGCCCAGCGGCTGCGGCAAGTCCACCCTGCTCAAGATCCTGGCCGGCACGCTGCGACGCAGCTCGGGCTCGGTGAAGGCGCGCGACATCCCGCTCGACGGACCGAGCCGCGACGTCGGCGTGGTGCTGCAGGCGCCGGTGCTGCTGCCCTGGCGCACGGTGCTCGAGAACGTGATGGTGCCGGTCGAGATCCAGCGCCTGGACCGCAAGGTCTACGAGCCGCGCGCCCGCGCGCTGCTCAAGCTGGTGGGCCTCGAGGGCTTCGAGGGCAAGTACCCGTCCGAACTCTCGGGCGGCATGCAGCAGCGCGTGGGCATCTCGCGCGGGCTGGTGCACGACCCGGCCTTCGTGCTGATGGACGAGCCCTTCGGCGCGCTCGACGCGATGACGCGCGAGACCATGAACCTCGAGCTGCTGCGCATCTGGAAGGAGAGCGGCAAGACGGTGGTGCTGGTCACGCACAGCATCCCCGAGGCCGTGTTCCTCGCCGACCGCGTGGTCGTGATGTCGCCGCGGCCGGGCCGCATCACCGAGATCCTGCCGATCGACCTGCCGCGCCCGCGGCGGCTCGAGATGATCAATTCGGAACGCTTCGGCGGCTACGTCTCGGCCATCCGCAGGCACTTCCATTCGCTCGGAGCACTCGACGCATGAACACCCGCACCGCTTCCACCGTGCTGCCCGCCGCGCCTTCTGCGCCTCCCGCGCGGCGCATCGCCCGGCCCGAGATCCCGCTGGCCATCGCGCTGTTCGTCGTCGTGGTCGGCGGCTGGGAGCTCGCGGTGCGCGCGCTCGACGTCTCCGCGCTCGTGGTGCCGCCGCCCTCGGCGGTCGCGCTGGCGCTGTGGAGCGGACTGATCTCCAACGCCTTCACCTACCACTTCGGCGTGACCGCCTACGAGACGCTCGCGGGCTTCGCGGTCGGCGCGGGCCTCGGGCTGGTGCTGGGCTCGCTGGTGTCGCAGTTCGTGCTGGTCGAGAAGACGCTCTATCCCTACATCGTCGCGTTCCAGACCATCCCCAAGGTGGCGATCGCGCCGCTGTTCGTGATCTGGTTCGGCTACGGCATGACCTCGAAGGTGATCATCACCGCCACCATCGCCTTCTTTCCGGCGCTGGCCAACACCATCGTCGGGCTGCGCGCGGCGCCGGCGGACCAGATCGAGCTGCTGCGGGCCTTCACCGCGACACGCTGGCAGATCTTCCGCATGGCGCGCGTGCCGCATGCGCTGCCCTACATCTTCGCGGGGCTCGACGTGTCGATCGTGCTGTCGGTGATCGGCGCCGTGGTCGGCGAGTTCGTCGGCGCGCAGGCGGGGCTGGGCTACCTGATCCTGCAGCGCACCTTCTCGATGGACACGGCGGGCATGTTCGCCATCCTCATCCTGCTGTCGGCCATGGGCATCGTGCTGCATGCGGTCATGAAGTACGCCCGCAAGCGGGTCGTGTTCTGGCTCGAGACGCAGAAGGACGCCACGCTCGGCGCCTGAGCCCCGGTTTCCCCTCGCACTTCACCCTGGAGTTCTCATGACCACTCGCATCCTCGCCGGCGGCCTGCGCGCCCTCCTGCTGCTGCTCCTGGCCTGCGCGCTGCACGCATCGGCCCAGAGCGCCAAGCCCCTGAAGAAGGTCACGCTGGCCGTCGGCGGCGTGAGCGTGCTCAACGCGGCCTATCCCTGGCTCATGATGCCGCTGGCGCTTGGCTACTGGCGCGACGAGGGCTACGACGTCGAGGTGGTGGCCACGCCCGGCTCGCTGCAGACGGTGCAGCAGCTCGCCGCGGGCAGCATCGCGCTGTCGCAGATGAGCGCGGGCGCCCTGATCCAGGCCAACGTGACGAACAACCTGCCGATCCGCGCGATCAGCGTGAACAACGTGCTCGACTGGGCCGTGGGCGTGCAGGCCGACGGACCGGTCGCGAAGGTGGCCGACCTCAAGGGCAAGAACATCGGCATCGTGAGCCTGGCCAGCGGCGGCCTGCCGATGCTCAAGGCGCTGCTGCGCGCCGGCGGCCTCGATCCCGACAAGGACGTGACCATCGTCGCCGTGGGCACCGGCGCGCCCGCGCTGGAGGCGCTGCGCGCCAACCGGGTGCAGGGGCTGATGTTCTGGCACACGGCGCTGGTGGGCTTCGAGAATGCCGGCGGCCGGCTGCGCTACCTGTCGGACCCCGCCTGGGAGACCTTCGCCGACTTCAGCCTCGCGACCACACAGCGCATCATCGACAGCGACCCGGCGATGGTCGAGGCCATCGCGCGCGGCGTGGCCAAGGCCAGCCTGTTCACCGCCACCAATCCGCAGTGCGCGCGCCAGCTGCACTGGAAGCGCTTCCCGCAGAGCAAGCCCACCGGCGCCGACGAGGCCACGCTGGCGCGCAACGACGACCGGCTGGTGGCGGCGGTGGTCGGGTCGATGGACAAGGCGCGGCGGCTCGATGGCGGCCAGGCCTGGGGCCGCGTCGATGCGGCCGGCTTCCAGCGCATGCAGGACTTCCTGTTCGACAACAAGGTGATCGACCGGAAGGTGGCGCCCGAGACCTTCGTGATCCGCACGCCCGGCTTCGCCGAACGCGTGGACCGCTACGACCACGAAGCGGTGATCCGCCAGGCCAAGGCCTGCGCCATCTCCTGAGACGAAGGAGCGCGAACGATGACCCCGATGCATGGTGCCTATGCGGCGGACGCCGCCGGACCGGACCGCTCGCAGGCCGAGATCGCGGTGCGCTGCGACCTCGCCGCCGCCTACCGGCTGATCGCGCTGCACGGCCTGGACGACAGCATCTACACGCACATCTCCGCGCGCGTGCCCGATGCCGACAACCAGTTCCTGATCAATCCCTTCGGCCTGCTGTTTCGCGACGTCACGGCCGGCTCGCTGGTGAAGATCGACCTCGAGGGCCGCCAGCTCGAGGACTCGCCGCACGACGTGAATCCCGCGGGCTTCACCATCCACAGCGCGATCCATGCGGCGCGCCACGATGCCGCCTGCGTGCTGCACACCCACACGGTGGCCGGCGTGGCGGTGTCGACGCTCGAGGAAGGGCTGCTGCCGCTCAACCAGTGGTCGCTGCTGTTCCACCAGCGCGTGGCCTATCACGACTTCGAGGGCATCGCGCTCGACCTCGACGAGCGCGAGCGGCTGGTGGCCGATCTCGGCACCACCGCCAAGGTGCTGATCCTGCGCAACCACGGCCTGCTGACCGTGGGGCGCAGCGTGGCGGACGCGGTGCTGACCATGCTCGCGCTCGAGAAGGCCTGCCGGGCGCAGATCGCGGTGCTCTCGACCGGGCGGCCCGTGCGCGCGATCCCCGAGGCCATCCGGCAGAAGACGCTGCGGCAACTCGAGAGCGGCGACGGCAACCGCATGAAGGGGCAGACCGATCCCGACCAGCGGGCCTGGCACGCCATGCTGCAGCGGCTGGCACCGGCCAGATGACATTTTTGTAATCGAAATGTGCGATCCAGGTCGATGGCCTGGCGCCACAGTCCGCTCCAGAGCAGTGCCGGTCGTCACTGCATGACCCCGCGGCGCCGCAACCGGCGCCGCCAGAACCTGGAGCCTTTCATGCATCGCAGAACCCTCATGGGCCGCATCGCGGCCATCGCCCTCGCCGGTGTCTTCTCCGCGGCCGCCGCCAGTGCGCAGACGGCGCCCCCGGCGCCGGTCGCCGTCCACAACGTGGTGCTGGTGCACGGCCTCTATGCCGACGGCTCGAGCTGGGGCAAGGTGATTCCGCTGCTGCAGGCCCAGGGCCTGCACGTGACTTCGGTGCAGAACCCGCTGAGCGGCTTCCAGGACGACGTCGACGCCGTCAGGCGCGTGCTGGCGCAGCAGGACGGTCCCACGCTGCTGGTCGGCCATTCGTACGCCGGCATGGTGATCAGCGAGGCGGGCACCGACCCACACGTGGCGGGCCTGGTCTACATCGCGGCGCGCGCGCCCGATGCCGGCGAGGACTACCCGGCCTTGACGCGCAAATTCGCCGCCGCGCCCGCCGGTGCCGGCCTGCAGTGGGACACCAACGGCTGGGGTTCGCTGAGCCAGCCGGCCTTCGTGAAGGACTTCGCGGGCGACCTGCCGCCGGCCGAGGCACTGGCCTACTACGCGGTGCAGCAGCCGTTCGCGCGCGCCCTCACCACCGCCAGGACCACCGCGGCGGCCTGGCACGACAAGCCGACCTGGTATGCCGTCTCGCGCCAGGACCGCACCATCGATCCCGAGCTGCAGCGCTTCATGGCCCAGCGCATGAAGGCCAGCACGGTCGAGCTCGACGCAAGCCACGTGTCGCTGCTGTCGCAGCCCCAGGCGGTGGCCGACCTGATCGTGAAGGCGGCGCAGGGCCGGCGCTGAACGCGCGGCCCGGCGATAGACTGCGGAACCGCCGCGCCGGTCGAGCCGCCGGCGGCGGCCCCCGGAAGGACACAACATGCGCGTGCTCGTCGTCGAAGATCATCCCAAGCTCGCGGACTACCTGCGCAAGGGACTCACCGAGAACGGCTACGTCGTCGACGTCGCGGCCGACGGCATCGACGGCCGCCATCTCGCGGTGAACGGCGAGTACGACATCGTGGTGCTCGACGTGATGCTGCCCGGCCTCGACGGCTTCGCGGTGCTCAAGGCGATCCGCGCCACCAAGGACGTGGCGGTGCTCATGCTGACGGCGCGCGACCAGGTCGAGGACCGCGTGCGCGGGCTGCAGGACGGCGCCGACGACTACTTGGTCAAGCCCTTCGCGTTCTCGGAGCTGCTGGCGCGCCTGACCGCGCTGCGCCGACGCGGCGTGCGCTCGGGCGGCACCTCGGAACCCACCGTGCTGACCCTGGGCGAGCTGCAGCTGGACCTCGCGCGGCGCAAGGCCTCGCGCGGCGGCCAGGCCCTCGAGCTGACCAACAAGGAGTTCCTGATCCTGGCGCTGCTGATGCGCCGCCGCGGCGAGGTGCTGTCGCGCACCGTGATCGCCGAGCAGGTGTGGGACATGAACTTCGACAGCGACACCAACGTGGTCGAGGTGGCGGTGCGCCGCCTGCGCGCCAAGCTCGACGAGCCTTTCGAGACCCCGATGCTGCGCACCGTGCGCGGCATGGGTTACGTGCTGGAGTCCGCGTGAAGGCTCCGCGGGTGCGCTTCGGGTCGATCTCGGCGCGCCTGGTGCTGATGCTGGCGGTGGTCGCGGTCGCGGTGTTCGCGGCCACCGGCTACCTGCTGCACAAGGCGCTCGAGCAGGTGCTGATCGCCGACGAGCGCTCGGACCTCAGCGGCAAGACCGAGGTGGTGCAGCATTTCATCGACGAGGTGCGCACGCCGGCCGATCTGCCGATGCTGCGGCGCCACCTCGCGGCCACCAGCGTGGGCGGCCGCTACCGCTGGAACGTGTGGCTGATCGCGCGCGACGGCGAGATGCTCTACGGCGCCGAGCCGATGCCGCCCACGCTGCGCGGCGAGGGCAACAAGGTCTGGCTGCAGCGACAGGATGGCGTGGTGCTGCGCGGCGCGCACTACCGGCTCGACGAGCACGCCATCTTTCCGGGCGCGCAGGTGCTGATCGGCATGGACCCGCGGCCCCGCGCCGAGATGCTCGACCGCTACGACAACTACGGCCTGCTGGTCGGCGCGCTCGGCGTGCTGTGCACCGTGGCGCTCGGCGCCATCGCCACGCGGCGCGGCCTGCGCGCGCTCGCGGACCTGTCGCGCGAGGCCTCGGTGATACGGCCCGGCGGGCTGTCGCAGCGGCTGACCCTGCCGGCCGACAGCACCGAGCTGCTGCCGCTGGCCCTGCGCTTCAACGAGGTGCTGGCGCGCATGGAGGATGCGTGGACCCAGCTCGAGGGCTTCAATGCCGACGTGGCGCACGAGCTGCGCACGCCGCTGGCCATCATGATCAACGGCGCCGAGCTCGCGCTCGCGCGCGACCGGCCCCAGGACGAGATGCGCGAGGTGCTCGAGTCGCACCTCGAGGAGCTGCGCACGCTGGGCTCGATGGTCAACGACATGCTGTTCCTCGCGCGCGCCGACCGCGGCGATGCGGCCGAGGACCTGCGCGAGCTCTCGCTGGGCGAGCAGGCGCGGCAGGTCGGCGAATTCGTCGAGGTCTTCCTCGAGGAGAAGCGCCAGCGGCTCGAGATCGAGGGCGATGCCTCGGTGCCGGTCAACCGCGTGCTGCTGCGCCGCGCGCTCGTGAACCTGCTGACGAACGCATCGCGGCATGCGCCGGTGGAAGCCGTGATCGGCTTGCGCATCGAGGCGCTGCCGGAGGGCGCGCGCATCACCGTCGCCAACCCGGGCGATGCGATTCCGGAAGAAGTGCGACAGCACATGTTCGAGCGCTTCTGGCGCGGCGACAGCTCGCGGCCCAGGACCGGCGAGCGCTTCGGGCTCGGGCTGGCGATCGTGCGGGCGATCGCGCGCATGCATGGGGGGGAGACCTTCGTGCAGGGCGCGGCGGGGACCAACGAGATCGGGTTCACGCTCGGTAGCCGCGTCGCCGCATCGACGCCGAGCTCGCCCGCGTAGGTCCACCCCGGCCCGCCCGGTCGTTTACTTGGTTTCGGGGATTCCCCGCATCGACCGGCCTGCCTACGCTTGCCGCGATGTCCAGGCGAGTTCCTCGGCCACTCACCGGGACCGGCGAAATGCCGCGCTTCTTCACCAGAGAAAAGCGGGCCCGCGTTTCGCACCATCGCACAGGCCGATTGCAGAGCAGGAGGAGCAATTCCATGACCGACATGCATCTATCGCCCGACATCGTCGCCAACGCGTCCTTGGTGCCGAGCGCGGCCGTCGACAGCGGCGAGATCAAGATCACTTTCGTCAACTACTCGAAGTTCGAGCTGCGGCGCGACGTCACCGGCTACACCAAGGACTTCGCGCTCGGCAGCGTGACCTCCTCACCAGGGCCGGTGCTCAAGGCCCGTTCGGGCATGGAGACGCTCGACATCTGCCAGATCGCGTTCTCGTGGATCGCCGACGGCGCCAACAACGCCTACGTCACCTGGTACAGCCCCGAGATCCCGGTGCGCTTCGGCGTGCGGATCGTCGCGCCGGTGCAGGTCTTCGGCATGGGCAAGCGCCCGTACTGGGACGTGTGCTGGGACAACAACCCGGGCCGGGATCCGCAATGGGCACGCTCGGGATCGGATCCGTCGGACCCCAGGACCTTCTTCGCCGACGGGCACGTCGGCGGCCTCGCGGCCATCGGCCGCGCGCAGTCGTGGCACACGGCGCTCGATCTGACCGTGACCATCAGCGACTACACGGGAGGCAAGCCATGAACGACCTGCTGATTCTCGAGATCGAGCAAGGACGGTGGGTCGCACGGGTCGCCAACACCGACATCGAATACGCCTTCAGGTATCTGGTGGAGGAGCCTCAGCTCAGCAGCCTCTGCGTCCAGTCGCTCGCCGTAGCCATGCAGTCGGGGCGCCAGCAGGTGATCAACAGCATCGCGGGCAACGGCATCTTCGATCTTCCCGCCGGCACACCGCCCGAGACCGTGGTCGCCGAGCTGTTCGACGCGACTGCGGCCCTGCGCTACGAGGGGGCCGCGATCTTCGTGGCAGAAACCGTTCTGGCCGACGAGCTGGAGCAGGCTGGAATCAAGCTGCTCGCGGTCGTGCCCTAAGTCTTAGTCCGCTCCCGGCATGCGCAGCACGATCTTCCCGATATGCGCCCCGGCCTCCATCCGCGCCTTGGCCGCCGGCAGTTCGTCGAACGCCACCACTTGGTCGATGCGCGGCCGGATGCGGCCGGCCGCGAACAGCGGCAGCACCTCGGCGACGAAACGCGGCACGCCGGAGGCGCGCTGGGCCTTGGTGCGCAGCTTGTTCGAGACGCCGAACAGCGTGAGCCTCCGCGCATGCAGGGCCTCGAGGTCGAGCTCGGCCTGCAGCACGCCGTCGACATGGCCCACGGTCGCGTGCCGCCCCTCGAAGGCCATCGCGCGCAGGTTCTCGGCGAACACCGAGCCGCCGACCGTGTTGACGACGAGGTTCGCGCCCTTGTCGCCGGTGGCCCGCAGCACGGCCGGCGCGAAATCGGCGGCGCGGGTGGGCAGCGCGACGTCGAGCCCCAGCGGCGCGAGGGCCGCGAGCTTGTCGGCCGAGCCCGAGGTGCCGATGACGCGCGCGCCGAGCGCCTTGCCCAGTTGCAGCGACGCCACCCCGACGCCCGACGACACGCCGTTGACCAGCAGCCATTCGCCGGGCTGCAACCGGCCCTGCAGCACCAGCATGTCGAACGCGACCAGAAAGGCCAGCGGAATGCTCGCGGCCTCTTCCCACGACAGCGCCTGCGGCACGGCCATGGCCTCGGCCGCTTCCATCAACGCGTACTCCGCGAAGGCCCCGGCGCAACGGCTCATCACGCGGTCGCCGACTTGAAATCCACTAACGGCATTTCCAACATCAACCACCCTGCCTGCACCCTCCCCGCCGGCCGGGCGCCAGGCACCCGACGCGCCGTGGCTCGCCAGGAACTCGCCGCGGTTGAGCGATGCCGCATGCAGGCGCACCAGCAACTGCCCCGGGCCCGCGGTGGGCACCGGCACCTCGCGTTGCTCGAGCACGCCGCCCGCCTCGCTCATCTGCATCCAGAAGGACTGCATGGTGGTCGCTTCGGTCATCGAGAGATTTCCCTTCAAGCACTCAGGTTGCGCAGCACGGCCTGCGTGAACGCCACCGTGTTGCCGCTGCCGCGGATGTCGCCGGTGCGCGCCGCGCGATCGGCCAGCGCGGCCGTGGTGGCGCGCGACATCGACACCGCCATGCGCACCGCGCCCTCGTTGCCACGGCTGTGGCCGAGCCAGTCGAACAGCATGCGCGTCGACTCGATCATCGCGTAGGGATTGGCGATGCCCTGGCCCGCGATGTCGGGCGCCGAGCCGTGCGTGGCCTGCGCCATCGCGATATCGCCGTCGCCGATGCACAGCCCCGGCGCCATGCCCAGGCCGCCGACCAGGCCGGCCGCCTCGTCCGAGAGGATGTCGCCGAACATGTTGGTCGTGACCACCACGTCGAAGCTCTGCGGATCGCGCACCAGCCGCATCGCGAAAGTGTCGACGATCACGTCGTCCACGCGCACGTCGGGGTACTCCTCAGCGAGCTTGCGGCACTCCTCGACGAACATGCCGCAGCCGAGCTTGAACACGGTGTCCTTGTGCACATAGGTCAGGTGCTTGCGGCGCTGCCGCGCGAGTTCGAAGGCCGCGCGCGCCACGCGCCGGCTGCCGGTGCGGGTGATCACGCGCACCGACAGCGTGACCTCGTCGTTGGGCCGGAACTCGCCCGAGCCCGCGACCATGTTGCGGTCGGGCTGGAAGCCCTCGTTGTTCTCGCGCACGATCACCAGGTCGACGCCGTCGTGCAGGCAGCCGATGTCCGGGTACGAGCGCGTGGGCCGCACGTTGGCGAACAGGTTGAAGGTCTTGCGCAGGATCGGATGCGGGTTGATCGCGTTCGGTCCCTTGGGATAGGCGCGGTGGCCGATGGGCCCGAGGATCCAGCCGTCGAGCGTGCGCAGGGTCTCGAGCGTGCCGGGCGGCATGGTGTGGCCGTGGGTCTGGAGCGCGCGCGCGCCGATCGGCAGCGGATGCCAGTCGATGGCCACGCCGTGCAGCTCGGCGGCCGCGCGCGCGATGTCGACCGAGGCCGGCACGATCTCGTGGCCGATGTCGTCGCCGTCGAGGATGCCGATGCGAAGCGATGGAATGCTGTTCGTCATGCGTGCCTCCTGTTCAAGCCGACGGCGCGGTCAATGCGGTCAGCGCGCGCAGGTCGGGCAGCGCGGCCAGCGTGCGACATACCTCGGTGATCCGGCCCGAACGCTCCGCGCCGAGCAGCGGCACCGCGAGCGCGTCGAACTTGGCCTCGAGCTGCGCATCGGAGAGCGGGTTGTGCATCGAGCCGATCGCATGATCGACCTGCACCTCGACGCGCCGGCCGTCGCGCAGCAGCGCGCTCACGTGCACCGACTCTTCCGCGATGCCGTCGTCGACCACCGCCTGCACCCGGTTGCGCAGCGCGACCACGCCCGGGTCGTTGACCATCGCATCCGAGAACTCCTCCTCGCCGGCGCGGCCATGGATCAAACCCACGGCGCAGCCGTGGTAGACGCTGAACTTGCCCTGCAGCCCATCCTTCGGTTCCTTCTTGCCCGTGAGCTCGAGCACCAGCGAATGCACGCGCAGCTCGATGCGTTCCACGTCCTCGGGCGCGATGCCCTGCGCGCGCAGCCGCACGCAGGCGTCGATGCTCGGATGGATCACGATGCCGCAGGCGAAGGGCTTGTAGGTGTTGAAGGAGATCTCGAAGCGCTCGCCGAGTTCGTCGGTGACCTCGTGCCAGGCCCGCTTGTCGGAGGCCACCTGCACGAAGCCGCGCGGCGCCTCGAGCGCGCGCTCGCTGGCCGTGAAGCCCTGGCTCGCGAGCAGCGCCGACATCAGGCCCGCGCGCGCCGCGGCGCCCGGATGGAAGGGCTTGGTCATGGTGCCGAACTGCTCGCGCAGGCCCACGGGCTGCGAGGCCGCGATGCCGATCGCCATCGCCGTGCGGTGTTCGTCCAGCCCCAGCAGCCGCGCGCAACCCGCGGCCGCGCCGAGCATGCCGGTCGAGCCCGTGATGTGCCAGCCGCGGTCGTAGTGGTCGGGGTACATGGTGTTGCCGATGCGGCAGGCCACGTCGATGCCGAGCACCAGCGCGTCGATCAGCTGACGGCCCGAGGCCCCGCGGTGCTCGCCGAGCGCCAGCAGCGCCGAGGCGACCGGTCCGGCGGGATGGATGATGGTCTTGAGGTGCGTGTCGTCGAAATCGAAGGTGTGCGAGGTGATGCCGTTGAGCAGTGCCGCGCTGGCCATGTCGACCTTGTCGGCGCGGCCCGGCACGCTGGCCTGCGGCGCCGGCTCGAGCATGCGCACGGCGGCGATCGCGGACTCGGCCGCCTCGTGGCGCGCGGCGCCGATGGCGCAGCCGAGCCAGTTGTAGAAGGTGCGGTGCGCCTCGCGCTCGACCGCGTCGCTCCAGCCGCGCGACGGATGCGTGGCGACGAAGCGGGCCAGGATGGCGGTGACGGGAGGGGCCGAGGTGTCGGCGGAAACGTGCGTGTTGCGGGCCACTGGTGTTCTTGCTGGTTGCGTTGAGAAAAGAAAAGGGAGCCGGCCGGGCCTACTCGTCGAGCTGGATGTTCCGGGCCTTGGCGAGCGCGGTCCAGCGCGCGATCTCCGAGCCGATGTACTTGCCGAACTGGTCGGGCGTCATCGGCCAGGGCTCGACGGCCTCGCTGGCGAGCTTCTCGGCCAGGTCGGGGGCCTTGAGCACCGCGACCTGGGTCTCGTTGAGGCGGCGCACCACGTCGGCCGGCATGCCTGCGGGGCCGACCGAGCCGTACCACTGCATCGCGTCGAAGCCCTTGAAGCCGACCTCGTCCATGGTCGGCACGTCCTTGAGCTGCGCGCTGCGCTTGCTGCCGGTGACGGCCAGCGCGCGCATGCGGCCCGAGCGCAGGTGCGGCAGCGCCGCCGCGAGCCCCGGGAACATGGCCTGGGTCTGGCCGCCGAGCACGTCGTTGATGGCCGGCGCGATGCCGCGGTACGGCACGTGCACCATCACCACGCCGGTCTCCTGCTTGAACAGCTCCATCGTCATGTGCGTGAGCGAGCCCGCGCCGGCCGAGCCGTAGCTCACCTTGCCGGGATTGCGCTTCACGTAGTCGACGAACTCGGCCACGGTCTTCGCGGGCACGTCGGCATTGATGGCCAGCACGTTGGGCGTGGCGCCGATCATGCCGATCGGCGTGAAGTCCTTGATCGCGTTGTAGCTCACGCGGCGTGTCGCGGGCGTGGTGCCGTGGGTCGCGACATAGCCCTGCATCAGCGTGTAGCCGTCGGCCGCGGCGCGCGCCGTGTTCTGGCAGGCCACCACGCCGCCGCCGCCGCTCTGGTTGTCGATCACGAAGGGCTGGCCCAGCGCGCGGCCCCAGCGTTCGGCGACCACGCGGGCGATCATGTCGTTGCCGCCGCCGGCGGCGACCGGCACGATGTAGCGGATCGGCTTGCTCGGAAAGTCCTGCGCGATCGCGAAGCGGGGCATCACGATGGCGGCCGAGGCCGCGGAAGCGGTCAGCAGCAGTTGGCGGCGTTGCATGTCGGTGTCTCCTTGTTCTGCCGCGCATCTTCTGCCTGGGCGTCATTGCAGTAAATTGCAAGTTTTTGGGGGTTTATTGCATGAACTGCATGAGTGAACTGAAATGCTGAAGCCCTCGCTGGCCGACCTGCGCGCCTTCGTCACCGTGGGCGAGCTGCAGAGCTTCGCCGCGGCGGCGCGCACCCTGCACCTGTCGCAGCCCGCGCTGTCGCGGCGCATCTCGCACCTGGAGGAGCTGCTGGGCGTGCGCCTGTTCGACCGCACCACGCGCAGCGTCGAGCTCACGCTGCTGGGCCGGCGCTTCCTCGGCCAGATCCGCGGCCTGGTCGACGACCTCGACCGCTCGGTGCTGAGCCTGCGCGACGCGGCCGAGCTCGAGGCCGGCGACGTCACCATCGGCTGCGTGCTGTCGACCGTGCACCACTTCATGCCGCCGGTGATCCAGGCCTTCCGCGCGCGCCATCCGCACGTGCTGGTGCGCATCATCGAGGAGGGCGCCGACGAGGTGCTCGCGAGCGTGAAGCAGGGCGAGGCCGATTTCGCGCTCAACTACATCGGCATGCAGGACCCCGAGGTGGAGTTCACGCCGCTGCTCAAGGAGCCCTACGTGCTGGCCTGCCCCGCCGACCATCCGCTGGCGCGGCGCAAGTCCGTGGGCTGGGAGGAGCTCGCGCAGTACCCGCATGCGCGCGTCTCGCAGGCCAGCCGCAACCGCCTGTTCATCGACCAGGCCCTGGCCGAGCTGCCGCCGCTGCCGCGCCCGGTGTGCGAGGTGCGCCACGTCTCCACGCTGATCGGCATGGTCGAGAACGGCCTCGGCGTGGCCGTGGTGCCGCAGCTCACGCTGCCGCGCAAGCCGGCCGCGGTGGTCGGGGTGCGGCTCGAGCGGCCCGAGATCGGGCGCACCATCGGCGTGATCCGGCGTGCGGGGCGCAGCCTGTCGCCGGCGGCGGCGGCGTTTCTCGAAATGCTCGCGCTGGCGAGTCGCTCGAGCGTCAAGCCGGCCAGGCCGGCGAAGGCTCCGACATCGACACGCGCGCGCCGGCCTTGAGCCAGCGCCTGGCATTCACCGAATCGGCGCAAAATGGATACTTCTGGCTGCTCCCGCCACCTCTTCGCCTCAGACTCCGTCTGAGCTTTTCATGAACGTCCACCATCGAAACAACATCCGGATGCAGGGTTCGGGACCGGCGACACTCGTCTTCGCCCATGGATTCGGGTGCGACCAGAACATGTGGCGGCTCATGGCGCCACGGTTCGCGGACCGCTACAAGGTGGTGACCTTCGACCTGGTGGGCGCGGGCCAATCGGACCTCGATGCCTACGATGGCGCGAAGTATTCGAGCCTCGAGGGTTATGCCGACGACCTGCTCGAGGTCGTCCGCGACGTAGCCGCGGGACCGGCGATCTTCGTGGGCCACTCCGTCAGCGGCATGATCGGGGTGCTCGCCGAACTGAAGTCGCCCGGCACCTTCGCGGCGAACGTGATGATCGGCCCTTCGCCGTGCTACATCGACGACGGCGACTACGTGGGCGGCTTCGCGCGCGAGGACATCGACTCGCTGCTGGACACGCTCGACAGCAACTACCTCGGCTGGGCGAGCAGCATGGCGCCCGCCATCATGGGCGTGCCCGAACGCCCGGAGCTCAGTGAAGAGCTTTCGGCGAGCTTCTGTCGCACCGATCCCGACATCGCCAAGCAGTTCGCCAGGGTCACCTTCCTGTCCGACAACCGCGAAGACCTGGCGAAGCTGCGCACGCCCACGCTCATCATCCAGTCGTCCGAGGACCTGATCGCGCCACCGGTCGTCGGCCGCTACGTCCACGAGGTCGTGCCCCACAGCACCTTGCGCGTCGTCGAGAACGTCGGCCATTGCCCTCACCTGAGCGCGCCCGATGCGTGCTGCGATGCGATCGAGGCCTTCCTCGATGCGCTGCCGCGGGCCCGAGCCGGATGACGCAGGCCATCCCCGACCTCGCCGGCCTCTTCGACGAGGCACCGTGCGGCTTGATCGTGACCAGGCTCGACGGCACGATCGTCAAGGCCAACGGCACGTTCTGCGACTGGATCGGCATCCCTCGCGACGAGCTCGTCGGCGCGAAGCGATTGCAGGAGCTCTTCACGATGGGCGGCCGGATCTTCCATCAGACGCATTGGGCGCCTTCGCTGCAGATGCAGGGATCGCTGGCCGAGGTGAAGTTCGACCTGCGCCATCGCGACGGACGAACGATCCCCATGATCCTCAACGCCCGCCGGCGCCAACGACCCGAAGGCGAGTTCGACGAGATCGCGGCCTTCGTCGCCGAGGACCGCAACCGCTACGAGCGCGAATTGATGGGCGCCAGACGCAAGGCCGATGCGCTGCTCGAAGCCGAGCGCGAAACACGCAGCCTGATGCGCGACCGGGCGCTGTTCGCCGAGCAGATGGTCGGCATCGTGAGCCATGACCTGCGCAACCCGCTGTCGGCCATTCTCATGGGGGTTCAGATGCTCGAGCGCGTGGACGGCGAACGCCGCACCCGCATCCTGGGGCATGTGCGCAATTCGGCCGAGCGGGCGCAGCGCCTGATCGAGGAGCTGCTCGACTTCACCCAGGCGCGCGTGGGCCAGGGGCTCACGGTCAACCGCCGGGCGGTCGACCTGCACGAGGTGGTCGACGGCGCGCTGTCGGAGCTGCGGCTGGCCTATCCGGGCCGCACGATCGAGTTCGCGTCCGAGGGCGACAGCGCCTGCGTGGCGGACGCCGACCGGCTGGCGCAGCTGATCGGCAACCTCGTGAGCAATGCGGCCGCCTACGGCCAGGTCGACACGCCCGTGTTCGTCCGTTCGAGCGTGGCCGGCGCCACGGCCGAGATCGTGGTGCGCAATCTCGGCGCGCCCATTTCCGAGGCGGTGCTGGCCGACATGTTCGAACCCATGGTCCGCGGCGAGACCGGCAGCAACACCGTGCGCAGCGTCGGGCTGGGCCTCTTCATCGTCCGCGAGATCGCGCGCGCCCATGGCGGCGACATGAGCGTGACGTCGACGGTGGCCGATGGCACTTCGTTCGGCCTGCGCTTTCCCGCGCATGCCGAGGGCCTGCCTTCGTAGCACCGGGGATGTCTTTGCTCATGAACGCTGGCAAGCCACCGTGCACCGGCCCCCGGGACGGCTCGACGGCGACAAGCCCCACCGCGCTGCCATGATCGCCAAGGTCATCGTGACCCTGTCGTGGGCCGCGCTGGGCTTCGCCCTGGCCGCCGGCGTGCTCGCCGCCTTCGGGGCGCTGCTTCACGTCTTCGCGCTGGCCGGCGGCCTGCTGCGCGGTTTCCGGCACGACTCCGCCGTCGACGACCGGCGCCAGGCGACGCATCTGCTGGCTGCCGCCGGCATCTGCGCGCTGGTCGCCGCGGCCGTTGGCGGCCTCGTCCTTCTCATCGCGTCATTCCAGTGAACCAGGCTTGTGCTTCGCGTAGAACACGTGGTGGCCCAGCAGGCTCCCTGCCTCGGCGATGTGCTCATCGGTGAGCAGGTCCATCCCGACTGTCAACCATAGATAGCCACCGACTGCTCGATCTGCTGGAGGCCGAGTCCGGCATGCCACTATCTTCACCTATGCCCGCAAAAACAGACATTTTCAGAAGACGCCGTCTGCTGTCCACGTCGGCGCTGTCCCACTACTGAGCGGGCTTGGGCTCAACTGAGCTGGTGTCAGCCGGCACGGCTGAAAGTGGAATCTCTTTGACAGGCAGCTTGTTTGCTCCGAGCTCTCTGAGTTGCTTCAAAAAAACCGGATCTTTGACGGGCAGGCCCGAATGGATCTTCCCTACCCCGGAATTAATGATGGCTGCGACGATCAATCCGCCAATCAAACCACCAGCGGCCCCAACACCGGCCGCCTGCCCATAACTCATGTGGCTGCCGTTGGCCAAACTTCGTCCAACCATACCGCCTGCCGCACCGCCCACCGCACCACCGGCAGCGAAGGACAGCATGCTCACGCGCGATGTAGCCGGGTCCTTGGTGTACCCAACCATGGAACAGTCGGCATCTTCAGGAGGAACCAGAACCGGTGCGGGTTCCGTAGAGAAATACGCATACAGCCTCGGCGGCTCATTGGGATCGTTCGGAAGGAAGAAGCCTCCGTCCATCGTCGTCGTGAGGCCAGGAAATGGCTCTCCCTTCAATCCCTTGAGAGAGTACCCCCCAGGTGGGGCTCGGTAGTAACTTCCCTTATCGTCCTCTCGTTCGGAAAAATAGGGACCTCTCTCGAGCCTGGTGATCCATGTGTAGCCAATTCCGTATACGCCACTTGCTGTCAACGGCTGGCTTAGGTAAACACAGGTAATCTGCTTCGGAACTGCCAGGTCACTCGGCGTTATAGAGGTTGCACAGCCTGCGACGAAACCGACCGACACCAGCATGGTGGCGGTGGATAGATTCGAGATAAACGATCGCATTCAACTTTTCAAAAATGAATCCGTTGTTTTGACAACGTCTGCCAAAAGCAGGTTTATTTTGTTGGTGAACCATCGCACGTCGATGCTCGCTCCTGGCCGAGACCGGGCATCGTAGCAAGGACGGTTCCGGTCCCGAAGCGGACTTGGCTCGCAATTTTCACCTCAGGCCTGCCGGGCTTTGATCAATTCGAGATAGCGAATCAGACCCTTCCTTAGAACTGCGTCTTCAATAGAGAAGACGTCCTCGATGCCTTCATCACGAATTCTGGCTGCATTGAAAATGAGTTGCCCAAGGCGCAGGTCAGGTTCAAGTCGCCAGATTTCACCAAGCAACTCAAGAATCTCGGGGATTCGGTCCGGATCGCGCATCAAGGTTGTCTCTCTGGAGTCGTGCGGCAAAGGTCCGCTGTTGGCCGACTGTATCCGGTCGCCGCCTGGGTGCTATGCGTCCAAAGCGAGCCCATGCCTCTACGCGGGAAAACGCGGCAACTTGGCTTCCTCGACAGCCTCTTTGAACGCCGTGTCCCATGCGGCCCACTGCTCCGGTGATGCGTGGCCCTCGACGGTCATGCCTGATGGCTCAACCGATGCTTCAAAACACGGGTTGCCGAAGGAATCGCTGAAAAATCCCATTGAGTCCGGCCGTGCTCCTGGCAACCCCAGAAGTACCCTGCCCAATGTTGTGTACTCAGCTTCGGTCAGGCATCCCATGGTGATGGTGTATGTCCCGCCAATCTTCACGAACGGTCTCGCTTCCAGATCGTGTTCATTCCAAGGCTGGAACCACCCTTCCAAACCTTCGACATGGTCTTCAGTTGTCATTGGGCCTTTTTCTACTTCCGCTTCTGACCGGATTCAGCCGTTGCCTACACGTGTCCCAAATCATCGAGCCGGCGAAGCTCCTCGGCCCCTTCCTCTGATGCCTGCAAGATGTTTCGCAGAATCTCGGGAGTGATGGGCCGGCCAGCCTCACTGACAAGAGGCCGATGCCCGCCGCACTCCAACGCAGACAGCACCGCACGCGCTTTGGCAAAGACGTCCTCTGTTCGATCGGAAAAAAGCGCCTGATCGAACACGGGCCCCCCGGTGGAAAGGCGGTCTCGCACATCGAGAACGCCGAGCTTCGTAATGCGCCGAATTTCGCTCACCAACGAAGCGGACGGGTCGCACGGCGCTGTGGAAATGGTCACGCGGCTCATCTTCGTTGGGAGGCAACAGGGAATGGAGGGTCTTGGCCGGATGCTACCGCCATGGACGTGCCGGCAAACGAGGATCGCCTCCCCCAAAAAGAAAACGCCCGATGAGGTTCATCGGGCGTCCATCGCCGGCTTCAACGGGCCGGCTCCGTGTCCTTCTCAGGTATCAGCCTGTGAAGAACTGATCAAGGGAAGCTTGGCAGCTGCGCGCCCCTCAAGCCCCATGCGCCTCGCTCGCCGGCACCACCGCCGGCCCCGCGCGCCGCGCCTTCTGGATCGAGCGCACGAAGGCCACGAGCTGCCACACCACGAACACGCCGATCAGGCCCAGCAGCGTCGCGCTGATCGGGCGGTTCACGAACACGCCGAAGCTGCCGCGGCTGATCAGCATGGCGCGCCGGAAGTTCTCCTCCAGCATCGGCCCGAGGATGAAGCCCAGCATCAGCGGCGCGGCGTCCAGCTCCAATCGCATGAAGGCATAGCCGAGGCAGCCGAACACGGCGGTGATGAAGATGTCGTCGAGGCTGTTGTTGACGCTGTAGGTACCGATGCAGCAGAAGAACAGGATCGACGGGAACAGCACGGCGTACGGGATCTTGAACACCGACAGCCAGTAGCGCACCAGCGGCACGTTGAGCGCGAGCAGGAAGCAGTTGCCGACCCACATGCTGGCCACCAGGCCCCAGAACAGGTCGGGGTGGCTGGCGATCATGTTCGGACCGGGCTGGATGCCCTTGATCACGAACGCGGCCAGCATCAGCGCCATCACCGGGTTCTCGGGGATGCCGATGCTCATCAGCGGGATGAAGCTGGTGCGCGCGGCGGCTTCGTCGGCCGCGGCCTGGCCGGCCACGCCCTCGATGCAGCCGGTGCCGATCTCGTGCTTGTACTTGCTGACCTTCTTGTCGATGGCATAGGCCGCGAACTGGGCGATCGAGGGACCGCCGCCGGGCAGGATGCCGAGGAAGGAACCGATGGCACCGCCGCGCAGCGCGCTCGGGATGATGCGCTTGAACTCGGCCCAGGTCGGGATCAGGTTGATCTTGCCGTTGAAGGGCGAGCGCTCCTCGCGCGCGTCGAGGTTCTTGGTGATCTCGGCGATGCCGAAGCAGCCCAGCGCGATGCTCACCAGGCCCACGCCGTCGGCGAGGAAGGGCAGGTCCATGGTGTAGCGCTGCATGCCGCTGTTGACGTCGGTGCCGATCTGGCCGAGCAGCACGCCGATGAAGCACATCGCGAGGCCGTTGAGCAGGCTGCCGGTGGTCACGAAGCTCACGCAGACGAAGCCCACGAGCATCATCGAGCAGTAGTCGGCCGGGCCGAACAGGAAGGCCACCTCGCCGAGCATCGGGGCCATCCAGGCCAGCACGACGATCGCGATGGTGCCGCCCACGAAGCTCGAGAAGCCCGCGGTGAACAGCGCCAGGCCGGTCTGGCCCTTGAGCGTCATGGCGTACCCGTCGATGCAGGCCACGATGCTGCTGGCATGCGGGATCTTCATCGTGATCGCGCTCACGCTGTCGCCGTACTGGGCGCCGTAGTAGATGCCGGCCAGCATGATCAGCGCGCCGCCGGTGGGGATCGAGTAGGTCAGCGGCAGCAGCAGGCTGATGGTGGCCAGCGGGCCCAGGCCCGGCAGCAGGCCCACCAGGGTGCCCACGGTACAGCCGATGGCGCAGAACAGCAGGTTCTGCATCGTGAGCGCGTGCGAGAAACCGAACGCGAGATTGTTCAAGACTTCCATGACTTCGTCCTCAGAGGAGGGGCAGGTTCAGGCCCAGCAGCTTCTGGAGCGCGAAAGCCATCGCGATCAGGCCGAGGGAAATCTTGACGTTGCGCACCCACGAGTACGAGAGGCCGGCAGCCGTCGAGGCGAACACCATGAACACGATGCCCGCGACCATGTTGATGTGCTCCGAGATCAGCGCGAAGCCGCAGAGGCTGCCGATCACGATGCCGATGTTGCGCAGGTTGAGTTCCATCGGCTGGCGCGCGACGAAGCGCGAGCGGATCACGGTGGCCACGCCGATCAGGCCGAGCAGCACGCTGACGATGAACGGGAACATGCCGGGCCCGGCGCGCGAGAAGTCGCCGATCGGGTAGTTGCGCGCGGCGGTGATGCCGAACAGGAGGGAAATGGCAATGAGGAAGAGCCCTCTGCCTAGGTTGCGGTCGTTCATTTCTGTCTCTGTGGGCGTGCCTGCGCAGCGCGCCTGCGGCCTGTTGTGATGGAGGCAGGGATGCTCGGCGTCGGCGGCTGACCGAAAACTGACACGCGGGCCTCGGGAACTACGTACGGCCGACTACGCCGCAGGTAATCGACGGGCCGCGCCGGTGCGGCGAGGATGCGCGCCTTGCGTCGCTTCTACGCGTTTACCCGAATACCGGAGTTCGCTTGAATCCCTTCCGAACCCTCGCCCCGATCCGCCCCACCTGGCTGCTGCTGCTGGCCGGCGCGGTCCATGTCGCCGCGCTCGCGCAGACCGCGACCGTGACGGCCTCGCCGCCCGCCGCGCCTTCTCCCATGGCCGCGAACGCACCCGACGCCTGCAGGCTGATGCCGCGCGCCGACATCGAGGCGCTCTTCCCCGGACGCCCGGTCACCGACAAGGGCCCGACGCTGAGCCCCCTGAGCCGCGGCCCGCAGTACGCCGAGAGCTGCGCCTACGTGGTGCGGCTGCCGAGCCCGACCTCGACGCTGGACTTCGCGCGCTTCGCGAACCTGACCGTGGTGCGCTGGGGCGACTCGCCCGTGGTCGGCCGCGGCACCGCCAAGGACAGCTTCGCCTCGATCCGCACCGCGCGCGAACGGGTGGCCACCGACCCCAAGCTCAGCCTGCGCATCGAGCCGCTGGCCGGCGTGGGCGAGGAGGCCTTCATGGAGACCAGCGCGCACCGGGTCGCGGTCTATGCGCGCAAGGGCGACCTGATCGTCTCGGCCAGCCTCGATGCCTATTCGAGCCAGACGCCCGGCAACGCGAGCGCGCTCGCGCGCCAGGCGCTGTCGCGCTGGCAGCCGGGCACCGGCATGGTGGCGGCCGCGGCGCCGATCGCGACCCAGGCGGCGGTCGAGGTGCCGGCCGACACGCGCGTGTCGCAGACCGCGCCCGCCGACCAGTGGCCCGATGCCTGCGCGCTGATGACGCCCGAGGACGTGAAGGCCGTGTTCCCCGACATGACGATCGCGGCGCCGGTGCAGTTCAAGGGAAAGATCACGCACGAGTCGCGCGAGAACCGCATCGAGGAGATTCCCAGGCCGATCGGCTGCCTCTACAACCTGCGCCGCACCGACACCCTCGACGGCAAGCGCGTGACCGTCTCGCACCAGGTGCAGATGAGCGTGCGCAACCTCGCGTCGACGCCCGCGTTCTCGCAGCGCTACTTCGAGGTCTCGAAGAAGGTGGGCGAGCCCAAGACGCCGGTGGCGGGCCTCGGCGACGAGGCGAACATCGACATCCTTAACCGCATCCAGATCCGCAAGGGCCTGCTGAGCATGGAGGTGCGCGTGGGCGGCGGCGAGCGCGACGCGGCGCTGCACGCGGTGGCGCGCGAGCGCGTCAACGCGCTGGCCGCGCGCGTGGCGGCGAAGCTGCCCTGAGGCCGCGCCGGCGCCGATCTCACCGCTTCAGCAGCAGGCCTCCGCGTCGGCATCGGCGTCGCTCATCACCTCGCGCGTGTGCGCATCGGCCGCGAACCACAGCTCGATGCGCAGCGAGGAGGAATTGATGTCCTGCGGAATGCCGAAGGCACTCTGGAAGGTGGAGAAGTTCAGCACGCCCAGCGGCGTGTCGAAGCTGAGGTTGAGGCTCGGCGTGGCGAGGCCGAGCGAGGGCACCTCGGGCAACCGTCCGTAGCGGCGGTGCAGCGAGTCGGCCAGCCGATCGACGCGCGGCCGCAGCGACGGGCGCAGCCAGCTCTCGGTCTGCAACTGCGCGAGCAGGCTGGCGCCGACCTGCGCCGCGTTGCGCGAATGGCTCAGCAGACCGTCGTCGTGCGCCACGCAGTCGATCATGTCCAGGCCTTCGAAGCGGTGGTCGACGGCCTCGCAGTAGCCGGGCATCACGACCGTGCAGAGCCACTGGCCCGCGCAGTTGGTCGCGAGCATCTTCCAGTCGGGATCGAACACCAGGCCCGGCAGCGGGTTGTGCAGCTGCACCATGCGCTGCAGCGCGGCCTCGTTGGCCTCGGTCATGCCGATCCACGGCGCGCCCTCCTCGCTGGCGACGGTGGTGAAGCCGCCGAGCGACAGCGCCGCGTTGCGCAGCGAGGTCGGCGCCTCGACCTCGTTCATCCAGGCCAGCAGCAGGTCGCGGCTCGGCGCGGCGCGGCCGGTCTCGAGGAAGCTGACGTGCCGCTGGGAGACGCCCAGCCGCAGCGACAGATCGAGTTGGGAGATGTTCTTGCTCGCCCTCGTATGGCGCAGCAGCAGAGGCAGGCTCATGGGATCGGGGTCCAGGGATCGAAAAGCCCGCCATTGGACCTGAACGAGAGGCGAAACGCTTCGTCGCGAACGCAACAAACATGCGTAATCCGGGTAACAGGCGGTAGCGCCTTTGCACATGGTGCGCGGCCATTATCTGGAAGGTTATCGACGCCCTCCAGACAGGGCGGCAACATGCCCTTCGCACCGGTGCCAGAGGCCTCTCGCGCACGGGTCGCAGCGCCGGTCCGGCGTTCCCCGGACCGCACGCTCGCCGCGCGACACGCGCGGCCTCCAGCCTCCTCGTCCACCGCATCGAACCCTTGCCCGCCGCCCATGTCTTCCTGCCGTACCGACGCAGCGCGCGCTCGTCCGAGCTGCCGCAGCCGCGCGCCGAAGCGCCCCTGTCCGCCATGCCATCGGAAGACCCGGCGGTGCGCGGCATGACGGGGCTGCCGCTGCACAGCGTGGCGCCGGTTCGTTTCGTCACGGACGGCCCGCTGCCGCACGCCGTCGACGGCGGCGCCGCGGCCGGCGAGGACGACCCGCTGCTGCGCATGCGCCCGATGCTGCAGGCGCTGGGCTTCCAGTGGTTCGCCTACGGCACCGTGGCGCTGGCGCAGGGCCGGTGGCGACCCTCGAGCTTCTTCACCGGCCATGCCAATCCGCGCTGGACCGAACGCTATTTCTCGCAGCAATACCAGGAGGTGGATCCGCGCGTCGATGCCGCGCAGCGCAGCGCCGGCCCCTGGGTCTGGGACCGCGACAGCCTGGCGCGCCAACACCCGACCGAGGACGCCCGCTTCGCGCTGCACGAACGCTTTCTCGAGGACCTGCGCGCCAGCGGCATCGGCAGCGGCGTGCTGTTCCGGCTGCCGGCACCGCCGCTGTCGTTGCCGCTGGGCGAGCACACGCTGGTGAGTCTGCAGTCGGAGCGCACGGACAGCGCATGGATCGGCGCCGGCATCGTCGCGCTGGCCCGCATGCTGGCCGAGGACTTCCACCGGCGCGTGCAGTCCTGCGGCCTCGCTTCGGCGCCGGCCGCGGACCGGCTCGGCGACATCGGCAGCACTTCGAGGATGCTCAGCGCGATGCAATTGCGCATCCTCGAGGAACTGCGGCAGGGCCGCGGCGACAAGGAGATCGCGCACCGGCTGCAGATGTCGGGCCATGCGGTCGACTACCACCTGCGGCAGCTGCGCGCGCGCTTCAAGGTGCGCAACCGCGTGCAGCTCGTGAACGCGGCCGCGCGCGCGATGCTGCCGGGCGCGCCGGCCGCCTGAGCACGATGTGCGCGAGGCCCTTCGGCCTCACTCCTGCGGAAAGCTCGCCACCAGCAGGCGCACCAGCTCGGCCTGCCGCTGCACGCCCAGCTTGGCGAAGATCTGCTTGAGGTACTGCCGCGCGGTGCCCGCCGACAGCGCCATGAGCCCGGCCGCGCCGGCCAGGTCCTCGCCCTTGCCGAGCAGCACGGCCAGCTCGGCCTCGCGCGCCGTGAGCCCGTAGGCCTCGACCAGCCGGGCCGTGGCGATGGTGCCGTCGGTGCCGGCGTTGTGCACCATCACCGCGACGCGCGCGCTGCCGAACTCGGCCTGCGCCGAGAGGCTGGCGGCCGGCACGATCGACAGGATCAGCGGCCGCAGCGGCAGCGCGCGCCGGATGGTGACCGGCAGGCCCTGCGCCGCCACCGCGCCATCGCTGAGCGCCGCGCGGCGCGACTCGGGAGCGAGCTCGGCCGCGAGCCGCACCGCCTGCTGCAGCCGGCGGTCCTCCGCGGCGTCGCGCGCGCGCAGGCCTTCGCGGTCGGCGCGCAAGCCGCAACCGGGCCGCGCCAGCAGCGCGCTCGCGCTGCGGTTGAGGAACACCACGCGGCCCGCGGCATCGAGCAGCAGCACCGCCTGCGGCGCCAGGTTCAGCATGTCGTGCGCCGCATCGACGCTGGCGCGCGTGCGCTGCCGCAACTGCGCATGCAGCTGCTCGATGGTCCGCAGGTGCGGCACCAGCGCCTGGATCGAGGCCAGCTCGTCCTCGCGGAAATCGTGGCCCGACTCGAGCGAGCGGCAGTAGCTGAGGCCGCGCCAGCCGTCGTGCTCGCGCCAGTACGACACCGCGGCCAGGCCGCCGTTGAGCGGCCGCAGCACCTCCTGGTAGAGCTCGGTGCTGGCCATCGCCCGGCGGCTCAGGAAGGTGGAGGTGCGCACCGGCAGGCCCGAGGCCGTGAGCCGGACCAGCGACTCGTGGTCGGCCATCGTGAGCCACTGGCCGAGCTCGCGTTCCTCGACCTGGCCGAACTGCGTGCAGGCGCGCCACGCGGTGTCGCCGTCGTGCCTGCTCGTCATCACCACGTGCTCGGCGCCGATGCACTCGCGCAGCACGTTGAGGTCGATGCCGCCGGCACCCGGCGCCGCCACCTCGGCATACAGCCGCCGGACCGCGTCGGCCAGCGCCGTGGATTCCAGACCCATGTTCCCTCCTGTTCGGGAGTAGCGCGCGCGGACGCGGATGCGCAGACTCCCTACTCTGCTGTCATTGGCCGGACGGCGGTCGCGCCACGGCGCGCCGCAACGCGTCCGGGCCGTGCCGGCGTTTGTCGTGAACCCGCATGGCGCCGTCCTTCCTCACCCTTTCACATGCACCCCCGGGTGCCACCCGCCGCGACGCATTGCTGCGTGTCGCGCGCGGCGGCGCCGGCGTGCTCCTGTTGTCGGGCTCGCGTCGCGCGCCAGCCTCGGCGGCCTCGAGCGAGGCCTTCTCCCCTGTGTCTTCCGCCCGGTTGCGCTTTGCCCTGCCGCTGCTCGACGAGGCCCTGGCCTCGCGCGCCGCGTGGGAACCGCTGCTGCATCCGCTGTGCGCCGCCGTCGGCTGCGCGCTCGAGACGGCCACGCTGTCCAGCCTCGAATCGCTGGCACGGGCCGTCGCGCACGCCGAGGTCGACGCCGGCTTCCTGGCCCCCGAGGCCGCGCTGCAGGCGGTGGTCGAGGGGCGGATGCGGATTCTCGCCCAGGCGAAGCGCCCGGCGGCACAAGACCCCAACCGCGCGGTGCTGCTGGTGCGCCGCGCGGCCCCGCCCGACGCGCTCGACCGGCTGCTGGCCGAGCCCCAGGACTGGCGCATCGCCTACGGCGAGCGGCGCTCCATCGCGGGTTACGTGCTGCCGCAGGCGCGGCTGTTCCTGCCGCGCGGCATCGACATGGAGACCGCCTTCCGCACCGAGACCGTCGGCTCCACCTTCGCGAGCAGCCTCGCGCTGGCCAACGGCGACGTCGACATCGCGACCGGCACGCTCGACGACCACCGCCTGTTCTGCCGCCGCTTTCCGCCCGAGGGCCGGCAGCTCAGGATCGTCTGGCAATCGGAGCCCCTGCCCGCCGAGCGCTTCGCCATCCGCGCCGACTGGCCGCGCGCCACGCGCCAGGAGGTCCGCCGCTTCCTGCTGCGCTATGGCGCCGCCGCCGGGCCGCGCAGCGCCCGGGAGCGCGCCGTGCTGCGCGCGCTGAACGCGCCGGCCGGCTACGAGGCGGCGCCCCACGCGACCCTGCTGCCGGTGGCGCAGCTGCAGCGCGACCTGGCGCTGCAGCGCGTGCGCGCCGCCCAGTGGACCAGCGACGCCGCACGCGCACGCCGGCTGGCACAGATCGCGGCCGAGTACGAGCGGCAGAAGGCGGTGCTGCTGCGCGACGAGGAGCGGGTCGCGGGCTGAGTGCCGTTGCGTCATGGCCACCGGTTCCGGTGGCCCTTGCCGGTGCCCGCCGCGGGCCTCGTGCGAGGATCGCGGCCACCCATGTCCGCTCCCGTTACCCCTGCGCCCCTGAAACTCTGGCACGTCAGCGAACAGCCCGACATCGCCGTCTTCGAGCCCCGGCTGCCGCCGAACCGCGACGCGGCCGTGGCCACGCCCGTGGTCTGGGCCGTGGACGACGCCTGCCTGCCGCACTACCTGGTGCCGCGCGATTGCCCGCGGGTCGCGTTCCGCGCGCTGCCCGCGACCACGCCGCACGATCTCGCGCACTTCTTCGACGACGGCGGCAGCCGGCACGTGCTGGCGATCGAGCAGGACTGGCATGCGCGCGCGCAATCGACGCCGCTGTACCTGTACGCGCTGCCGGCCCGGTCGTTCCGCTGCGTCGATGCCAACGCCGGCTACCACGTGTCGGACCAGACGGTGCGCCCCGAGGCCGTGCACCGCCTCGTGCAGCCGCTGTCGCTGCTGGCCGAACGCGGCGTGACGCTGCGCGTGATGCCGCAGCTCTGGCCGCTCGCGCGCGAGGTGGTCGCGTCTTCGCTGGGCTTCTCGTGCATCCGCATGCGCAATGCACGCGCGCAGGACTGAGGACGATGGACGAAGCCCCGCCCCGCTGCCGTTAAGCTTGCCCGCGCGTCCCGCTCCTTGATGCCCTCGCCTTCGATGATTCTTCGCCGCCCCGCCCTTCTGCTCGCCACCCTCGCCGGCATCGCCGCGCTGGCCGTCGCCGGCTACGGGGGCGCCACCTACTTCAACCTCAACCCCGCGCGCGAGGTCGGCGCGGTGGTCGACGAGTTCAACGGCGTGAAGGTCTACTACAACGGCGGCGTGAACAACGCCGAGGGCCGCGCGCTGTCGAGCGACGGCTACAACCTCGGCATCCAGTACCAGTGCGTGGAATTCGTGAAGCGCTACTACTTCGAGCGCTTCGGCCACCGCATGCCCGACGCCTACGGCCACGCCCGGGACTTCTACGACGCGGCCACGCCGCAGGGCATGCCGAACACGAAGCGCGCGCTGCTGCAGTACCGCAACGGCCAGGCCGAGAAGCCGCGGGTCGACGGCCTGATCGTGTTCGCGCCGACGCTGCTCAACCGCTATGGACATGTCGCGATCGTGGTGAGCGTGGGAGACCGCGAGATCGAGATCGTGCAGCAGAACCCCGGGCCGTTCGGCGAAAGCCGCGCGCGGCTCTCGCTCGAGGCGCGGGACGGCAACTGGCACGTGGAAGGCGGCACCCTGGGCTGGCTGCGGCGCGCGCAGGCACCGTCCTGAGCCAGGCGACGCGCGGGTGAGCCTTCCCCGCCTCAACGCCAGGGGCGCATCTCCACGCGCAAGGTGCCCGTCAGGCCGGGCCGCACGTCCTGGATGATCGTCATGTCGAAGGCATAGCCGTCGGTGCCCTGCAGCGGGTACAGCGTGGCCTCGATGCCGGGCTTGCCCGGATGAACGTCCTGCGCGCCATAGAAGACGCGCCACCCGTACGTGGCGGCGGCATCCGGAAAAGCCTCGACGATGATCAGGTCGCGATAGACGAAGCCGCCTTCGTAGTGGCGCTTGAGGAACAGCAGCCCGTCGATCTCGTAGTCGGGCACCAGCACCTTGATGTCGAAGGCGAAGCTCACCGAGCCCGAGGCCACCACGCTCTTGTTCGGGTCCAGGAACAGCGAGAACAGGTGCGGGCTCTTGCTGCGGTCGGGCGTGCGCTGCTTACCCGCGGCCGGAAACAGCTCGTCGTAGCCGCGGAAGATGGCCGAGTTCTCGCGCGCCTCGCGCCGCGTGATCTGCCACTGGGCCCCGCGCACGCTGGCCACCACCTCGAACTGGTAGGAGGCCTTCACGCTCTTGCCGTCGTCGAGCGCCGCCTGCACCTCTTCGGGCAGCGTGATGTCGTCGATGTCGAGGATGCCGTCGGCGCGCAGCTGGCCGAACAGGAAGCGCGTGAGGTTCTGGTAGCCCTCTTCCGAATTGACGATGCCGTAGTGCCCCGAATGGCTGCGATTGACGAAGGCGCGTGGCGATCCGACGTCCGTTCCGTCGGCCGCCAGCCCGTGGGTGGTGGCGTTCTCGATGCGCACCAGGCCGTCGCTGGCATCGCCCGCGGCCCATGACGAGAGGCCGCCGGCCACCGCGTAGTCGCGCGCGTTGGTGCCCACGAGGTTGAACACCCGCTCGGGCGGGAAGTTCGTCACCAGCGACACGTCGTCGCCCTTGGGAACGGCCATGTAGCCGGCCATGCGCTCGCGGTTGAAGTTGTTGACGTCGCCGAAGGACAGCCAGCCCGGCACGTTGCGCACGATGCGCATGTCGATGCCGTTGTGCGGCGTGGCATAGGTGAAGAGCTTGTCGACCGCCGCGCGCGCCGCGGCCGAGCCCAGCCTGGGGTTCTGCAGGAAAGCGCGGCAGACCAGCCCGCCCATCGAATGCGCCACCAGGTAGACCTTGAAGTCGGCCGGCGTCATCGCGTTGTTCGGGTTGGCGCACACCCGATCGCGCAGGCGCAGGATCAGCTGGTCGAGCCCCTGGGCGAAGGTCTCGATCGCCGGCGTCTTGCCGTTGCCGAAGTCCTTCGAGGCATCGTCGTAGTAGCGGTAGATGACGATGCTGCGGTAGGGCACGGCCTGGTCGGCGCGCGTGGCGGCCATCAGGTCGTCGCCGTCGACGAACACGTCCTCGTAGCGGTGGTCGCCCATCAGCCGGACCAGCGGCGACTCGAAGTAGAAGCGGCGCATGTCGCCGGTCCAGGCCATGCGGGTCTTGGTCGAGCCGATGTTGAAACCCATGTAGGGATCGGCCACGGTCTCCTCGATCTCGCCCTGCGTGGCGGCGAAGCCGCGCACGTAGATGATCGGGTGATAGGGATGCTGTGCGTTGCTCATGGCAGGGTCCCCCAGGTTGATCGAATCGGCATCGGATGCACCGTGCGACGGCTTCGACCGCGATCGCGCGGCGCATGCCGTCTTCATCGTTCTTTGCATCCAGTCTTTCACCGTCCCCGGCCCGCGCCAATACTCCGCTTGCTCTACTTCCTCGGGAGGATGGTCGGTGCCGGGCGCGCGCCTTACCGTCGCGCCCATCGGCAGGTTCCCTGCGGCACGGCGGACTTCGCGTCCGGTTCCCCATGAGCGATCCTCCTTCCCAGAAATCGTGGCTGGAACGGGCCACCACCGCGGTGGGCATTGCGGGGTCGCTGGTCACCGTCGCGCTCACGGCCTGGAACGCCCAGACCAAGCAGCAGATCGATCGGCGCGAGGCGGACCTCAAGATGCAGACCGCCGCGCTCGATGCCGAACTGCGCCGGCGCAGCACCAGCGTGGAGGAATCCAAGGAGCGGGTCGAGCGCTACAAGTGGGTCTATGGCCTCGTGCCCGAGCTCAGCGCGGCCGACGGTTCCAAGCGCAACGCGGCACTGGCCATGGTGCGGCTCGCGCTCTCCAAGGAAGAAGCCGAAGGCCTGCTCGCCGGGCTGCAGCAGTCGCCCGATGAACAGGTCCGCAAGGCCGCGGCGCAGGGCGTGGCCACCATCGCCAACATCGAGAACGCCGAACTCGTGCGGCTGGTGTCGCAGGTGAATGCCGCCGGTGCCGACGAGCGCCGCCGCGCGACCGGTCGGCTGCAGCGCGACTTCAACGATTCGGCCGAGGCCATTTCGCTGGCATTGAAGCTGCTCGATGCGAGCCAGGTCGACAAGCTGTCGCCGAGCGGGTTGATCAACGTTCTCTATTTCCTGTCGCGCACGGATCCGCGCGCGTGGACGCCGACGGAGATCGCCGCGGCCAACCGGGTGCTGCCGGGCGTGCGTGCACGCAATGCCGGGCCGCAGACGCAGGCCGAACTGGGACGGGTGGAGGACACGGTGAAGGCGGCGGGGCGGCAGTAGCTCGCGTCGCGCCAGCCGCCCGCCGCGGCGATCGCGATCTTCCGGCCCTGCTTCGCCGAGAAGATCATCGCGGGGCCGCGACGATGAACGTCAAAAAGGCAGCGCTAGCAAAGCAGCCCACGGCAATCGAATGCCGTCATGAAGACGATGTAGGGACGGCCACCATCGTCGTAGCTCCGCCAGGGCCTGGCCCCCGTCGCGCCTTCGCGGTTGAGGATGGCCATCAGCTCCGCCGCTTGCTCGATGGTGTTCGGCCTGGCCGCCGTCGTCACGTCCACCGCCTTGAACTTGAAGCTCGACGCCTGCGCCTCGTCTCGAACGTAGAGGTTCACCAGCTTCTCGGCGACGAGGGCCGATGTCACGAACACCGAACCCTTGGCGCCCTGCTCGTTCTGCTCCGCGACGAAGCCGGTGCTCCCGCCGGACTTGGCGGTCACCAGCTCGAAGGCGCAGCGAGCGGTCGATGGCGTCTCCTTCACCAGGGCAAGGCCCGCGCCCCGAACCTGGGTGCCGCAATAGCCGAGCTTGCCCAGGTCGTTGAGCGGCCGGAGCAACTCTCCCGGGCTTCCGGCCATGAGAGGGACCTTGATCGCGTCCACGTACTCGTACTGGATCGCCTCACCCGTCACCTTGCTGAAGACGTTCTTCGGCGAGGTACCGCCGCTGGGCGTGAGGCGATAGCCCTCCGCGCCCTGCGCCTGGAAATCGGCCAGCGTCAGTGGTGCGCCCGTCGAGACGAAGCGATGGTCGTAGCGGGCCGTCTGGCCCTTGCGCTGGTAGATCGCTCGCCATTGGCCGCGCGCCGAGGCATCGACGAAGACGATCCGATCCAGCAGGTAGCCGGCGAAAGCGGGACTCGTGAGTTCCGTCGTGAAGGCATCGAAGCCGCTTGCATCGACGTTCCCCAACAGGAAGGTGTAGGGCGTCGTCTGCATCGGGCGGGTGGCCGGTTGTTCCGTGGCGGGATCGGGCACGGTCGCAGGCGGGTTGCGAGCCCCCTCGATGCCCGCCAGCGCGGCCGCCGTGGCCGGCGGCAGGCCGGCATAGCCGTCGCTTCCTCCTCCACCGCACGAGGCCAGGATGGCCGAGATTCCGAGCACGGTCGGCAGCAGGCGAAGCGATCTGTTCATTGTTTCTTGTCGGGGCGGGAAAGCGACGCGACGGTGCATGCGCTTGCGGTCGCAAGGGACGCCCCTGCCGCTGGCACGACCAGCGCGAGCCTGCGGGCTCTGTGCGTCGACCTCTCTCCTCGTCCCCTGTGTAGTTTGGTGTGTCAGCGAATCTTACGTGGGAGATGCGCTGTCCCGGACGGCACCGATCGCTCGGCAGAAGAATTTCTTCTTACCGTTGCACGAATCGCACGCCTCATCCCCTGCGTCGTCCCCGCACGGCAAGCGATCTGACGCTCGCCCCTCAGACCGCCCGCGACGGCCAGGTCCCGAGTTCGCGCTTGTAGGCGCGCGCGAGGATCGCGCCGGTCGAGTAGCCCACCGCATCGGCCGCCTGCTGCAAGGTCAGCCGGCGTTCGCGCAGCAACCGCGACGCCAGGTGGATGCGCCAGCGCGCCAGGTACTGCATCGGCGAGAGATTCATCTGCGCGCGGAATCGCGTGGCGAAGGCCGTGCGGCTCATGTGGCACAGCGCGGCGAGCGATTCCAGCGTCCACGGGTCCGCGGGCCGGGCGTGGATTGCCTCGAGCGCCGTGAGCAACCTCGCATCGGAAAGATCGGGGCCCGAGGCACCCGCGATGGGCATGCCCGCCTCCGGCCTGCGCAACCAGGCCAGCACCGCGTGCTGCATCAGCGCGCCCAACAGCTCGGTCACGCCCACGCCGTTGCCGCCGGCCCTGCGGTCGGCCATCCAGCGCACCGCGTCCGCCATGGCGCGCAGCCAGGGCGCGGCATCCGCGGCACGCAGGTGCAGCACGGACGGCAGCGATGCCACCAGCGGATGGGCGGCCAGTTCCACCGAGCGGTAGAAGCCGCCGCTCCACACGCTGTGGTCTCCGCCCGTCGGCGCGTGCCGCTCGGCACCGGCGGCGCCGGCGGAATGCGTCAGCAGTTCATCGAGGCTCGACGCGGGCAGGCCGGGGTCCGAGAAGACACGGTGCGCATCGCCGCGCGGCAGGAACACGACATCGCCATGCCGCAGGTGTAGCGCCGGCTCCCTGCCGACCTGCAGCCAGCAGTCGCGGCCGCCGACCACGTACAGCGGCGTGCGCCGCAGGCTCTCGACGCGAACGCAGAAGCGGGGACCGAGCTCGACCTGGAAATGCAGGGCCGGCTCGAAGCGCATGCTCTGGACGACGGACTCAGGCGCGGCCTCGGGCACCGGGAAGCGAGGCGCCTGCTTGGCCAGCAAGGCCGCGAGCGCGGCCGAATCCCCATGCCGCCAGCGCTCCGAAGACCGCCCGGGCCGGCGCGGCGCGGCATGCGGCGACAACGAGGGCGGGGTCTGTCCGCGCCGGCAGGAGAAGGACATCCAGAGCATGAATTCGTGGTGAAAGGGTGGTGGCATGGGCCCGAAGAACCCACCCGCGATTTGTAAGCCCTTCCCCTGCTTCCAGCCCCCTCCCATCCGTGAGTACCGACCCGGTTTTCGGATCGGCCATTCGGACTACGCCTCAGGCGCCGGGGCCGCTGCCGTGCGCGGCGATCGGGATCACCGAGGAGCGCCATGCGCGCCGGGTGGTGCCCACGACGCGGGCCGCAGCCGGCGCGGCGGCGATGCGCTGCAGATAGGCCTTGAGCTCGGCGGCCTGCTCGTCGTAGCCGCGGATGCGCGGCAGCATCGCGTTGACGCCGCCGGCCGGCAGGCGATCGGGGCTGGCCAGCGCGTCTTCGATCGCGCCCCGGAACGCGTCGGTGTCGCCGATCTCGATCACGCGCCCGTTGACGCCGTCCACGATGTCCTCGACCACGCCGCCCGCCGCGGTCGCGATCACCCAGATGCCGCGCGCCAGGGCCTCGCGCACCACCAGGCCGAAGCTCTCCTTCCACAGCGAGGGCACGAGCAGCACATCGATGTCGTCGTAGAACGCGTCCATCTCGGCCTGCTCGAAGGGCGCCACCACGCGCACCTGGCCCGACACGCGCCACTCGGTGGCGGCGACGGACGCCGCCCCGGTGCGCAGGGCGATGTCGGTGATGACCAGTTCGTAGCCGCCCGCGCGCATGCCCTCCAGCACCTGCTGGAGCCAGAAGTAGCCCTTGTGCACCGCGCGGCCGCCGAGGTAGGCCATGCGCAGCGGCGACCCGGGCCGGCGCGCCGGCCGCGGGCGCGCGGGCAGCGGCACGCCATTGCGGTTCACCGCGATCTGCTGCGGCGCGACGCCGTTCGCCACGTAGAGCTCGCGCTGGAATTCGCTGGGCGCCAGCAGCAGGCTTGCGCGGTCGAGCACGTCGCCGAGGAAGAACCTGCGCTTGAAGGTGAAGCCGCTGTCCGGCACGCACTTGGAACAGGCGCGCAGGTCGATCGCCTTCTGGTTGCAGTACACGCCGTTGTCCTGCACCATGAACTGGCGCTCGCACAGCCACCAGGCGTCGTGCAGCGTGATGGCGTAGGGCACGCCGGCCTCGACGCAGGCATGGGCCATCGTCGCGCCGAGCCGCTGCACCGAATGGAAATGCACGACATCGGGCCGCAGCGATTTCAGCAGCCGCGCGAAGATCTCGCCCACCTGCGGATCGTCGTAGTCGAGCGCGCGCTGCGTGTCGTCGGCCACCTGCACGGCGATCACCGGCAGCCCGTCGACCTCGTAGCGCATCACGCTGTAGGGCTCGAGCTCCGAGCCCAGGATGGCGGTGAAGACGGTGACGTCGCAGCCATCGGCCTGCAGCCGGCGGCACAGCTGCTCCGCGACCACGGTCGCGCCGCCGAAGCTCACCGGGGCGAACAGCACGTTCACGGCCAGCACCTTGAGGCGCGTGGCGGGCGCCGGCAGCAGCGGCCCGATCACCTGCTGCAGCTGCCGCGCGGCCACCACCTGCGGGTGATAGCGCGAGAGCACGCTGCGGCGGGCTTCCTCCGCGATGCCATGGCGCAGGCCGGCATCGAGCACCAGCCGGGTCAGGGCCGCCTCCCATTCCTCGGGCGTGTCGGCGATCATGCCCGTGCGGCCATGCTCGATACCTTCGCGGAACGGCCCCGTGCCCGAGCAGATGCTCGGCACGCCGAGGATCGCCGCCTCGATGAACTTGATGTTGCTCTTGGCTTCGTTGAACAGGCTGTCCTCGAGCGGCGCGATGCTGATCTGCCAGGAAGCGAGCGCGCGCAGGTAGTCGTCGCCCTGCAGGAACGGGATCTGGAACACCCGGTCGGCGAAGCGCCGGAACGGCGCCGGCAGCTCGAGCGGACCATGGATGGCGAGCCGCACCTGCGGATGGCGTTGCATCACGGCCAGCAGCGCGGACGCCACGACGCCGAAGTCGCCGTCGTGCGTGCGCGAGCCGCTGCCGTAGCCGATGGTGACGAAGCGCGGATCGGTCTTGACCGGGCGCCGCTCGAGTTCCGCGGCGAGCGCGAGGATGCCCTCGTCCAATGCATTCGGCACCACATGCGTCTTGCCGGGAACGATCTCGCCCATGCTGCGCGCGATCGCGGCCGTGCTCCCGATGCCATGCTGGCAGTGACTCAGCATCTGCCGGTACTGCGCCGTCGTCTCCTTCGACGATGCCATGCGATCGGACGGAGCGCCCGAGGCGAGCAGTTGCCGGCGATAGGCGTCCCAATCGAAGATCAGGTCGTCCACGTCGAAGAAGCTGGGCACGCCCAACCGCCGGGCCTCGGTCGCCAGCAGCACCATGTGCGGCGCGGCCGGCACGCGGTAGAAGATCAGCAGGCCATGGAACGGCAGGGCCGCGCGGCAGGCCTCGGCATCGCGCCAGCTGAGCACCGTGGTCTCGACGCCCAGGTGCTCGAACATGTCGACCTTCTGGTCGACCCGGTAGCGCTTGCAGGCCGGTATCGACAGCTCGGCGACGATGAGGATGCGCGCGCCCAGGCTCTGGCGCGACAAGGGCGTGAGCGGCGCGAGCCAGGGCCGGTGCCGCGCGGGATCGCGCGACGGCAACGCGGCGATGGTGTCGAGCGACGGGCGGGCGCGCCCGGTCGATCGATGCGCGACCCAGCGCTGGGCCCACCGCAGCAACTGCCCGCGGCGCCGCTCGTAGAAATCGCCATGGCGGGTGCCCGCCGGAAAGACGCGCAGCCGCAGCCTTCCGTAGAACAGCACCAGCTGCAATCCAAGGCTGGCTTCGAAGCCGTCGATGCGCGCGGCCTGCGCCGCGGCATGCGCCTTCAGCGCGAGGATGCGTGCATCGCGCTCGGCGATCTCCACGTCCTTTTCGAGCGATTCGAAGTGCCGGGTCTCGAGCATTTCCTCGGCCCGCTCGCGCTTGGCCGTGACTTCCGCGGCATGGCTGCGCAGCCGTTCCAGCTCCTGCACCAGCCCCTCGATCCTGCGCGCGAGCACGCCGTCGAGCGGCGGCACGCGCGGGCCGAGGCACAGCACGCCGAGCCCCAGGCCCTGTTCGAATTCGAAGGACGGGTGGCGCTGCCGCAACAGCGCCCAGAGGCGGCGCAGCTTGCGGCCGGCGCGGGTTCCGTGCACCAGCACGAGCGCCTGCGGGCCGAGCTTGGCGCGCCACGGCGCGAGGTCCAGCGTGGCCAGCCGCGCCGGGTCGCCGGCATCGACATGCAGCAGGTCGATGCTGCCGTCCGCGAAGGCCGCGGCCGCCTCGCGGTGGCCCGCGAGCCGCGTGTCCACCGTGTGGCAGGCCGCGCCGCGCGCGGTGGACTGCCTGAAGGTGGCAGCCGGCACGCCGCCCTCCGCGCCGAGGTCGACGACGAGGGCGGGCCGGGTGTGCTCGAGCAGCATCGCGACGAAGGGCGCATGCACGCTCCAGGCGCGCGATGCCTGGGCCTGTGGCGCGGAGGAGCCCTTGGGTGCGAGGCCGCAGGCGGCGGTGAAGGTGGGGAGCGTGGACATCGGAAGGCTTTGCGCGGGCGAACTCGGAGCCCGACGATTCTTCCGACATCCGGCACCACGGACTACAGCCGGCAGGACTGAAATCGCAGCCCGGCGTTCAGTCGTGCGGCGCCGACGCACGGCCCCGCGCCGCGCGTGCTTATTCCGCCGGCGCGCGCAGCCCCTGCCCTAGCCGCAGGCGGCGCGCACGATCTTGCCGGTGGCCGGGTCGGTCTCGATCGTCACGCGCTCGCGCCGGTAGTCCATCGTCGCGGGCTGTCCGGGCTGAAGCTGGCGCACGAGGGAGGCACCGGTCGACTGCCGGGCCTCGGCATCGCCGATGCGGTTCTTGCCCGCGAGGGCACTCGCCGCCTCCGGCCGGCAGATGCCGGAGGCGCCGTCGTCACGCGCCTGCGGCGCGCTGCAGGCGGCGATCGACAGGACGGCCAGCGCCAGGGTCGCGGCCGGTATCAATTTCGAGGTGGAAGCCAAGGCATATCCTTTCCGGGAACATGAAGCAGTGCCTGCGTATTCCACCATGGCCGCCGCGCCACGGCATCGGCACGGGCCGGCGGCCGCTCACCCGATCGTGGTGCGACGGCGCTTCCATATGACGCTGTCCACCAGGTAGTGATGGAAGTTCAGGACGAAGTGCGCAATGAGAATGGTGGGAAGCCCGAGCCACAGCAGACTCTCGCCGATGCGGCTGGCGGCGAGGTACAGGAGGGCGCCGCCGATCGCGCAGGGCAGGAAGAAGCGCATCGGCGGCATCAGGACGGCGCGCCATGGCGTTGCGCGTGCCGCCGAACTTCTCGCCATCTCGCCGCCCTCCTTGCCCGTCGTGTCGTCGCGCTGCCGTTGGCGATAGACGAACACCAGGTACTGGATGTTGTGCCAGACGTTGACCACCAGCCAGCCGATGGTGATGTCGCTGATCCAGACATAGCCGACCAGCGAAACGATCAGGTGGGACAGCACGAGGCTGTCGAACGGCCCCGCCGCCTGCCTCCTGCGCCTGGAATACGCCAGGCATGCCAGCCAGCACACGGCGCCGGCGAGGGCTGCGATTCCCGCGGCCAGGGCCCACGCCTGCGGAACCGGCGGCAGCCAGATCGGGTATCCGAGAAAGCTGTCGGCGCCCTGTGCACTGCGATGCAGATAGCCCCATGCGGGGAACAGATAGATCAGCCCATAGGGCAGGCTTCGCCAGGGCATCGGGGGCCGCCGGTCGCAGCGCCTCGCGATGCCGTAGCACTGGCGGGAGACATGGAAGGACTGGGCCAGGAAATAGAGGGCGAACAGTCCGGCCGCTTCGTAGGCGAGCGCGACGATCGTCAAGCCCGCCAGCACCAGGATCGGCGCGACGAAGACCAGCGCCTGGCGCATGCGCGGGCGCGAGGACATCGCGCCCAGGCGCGTGTAGGTCGCGACGATATGGGGATTGGCCAGCAGCCAGATGTCGATGTAGAGGATCGCCAGCATCATCGGCGTGGACCACGATGCCAGCGCGCCGGCCGCCAGCGCCGCGAGCAGGTTGCCGACGACCAGCCAATGCTCGCGTCGCATCGAGCCGATGGCGACGTTGCCCGACAGGGACTGCGCGTGCGCCGTCATGTCGCGATGGGTGGCGTGGGCGGCGGCCGCGGCGATCCGAGGGGCGCCTGCTTGGGCGGGATCGAAAACACGGAGCCGGGGCGCAGATGGCGTTCGAGATCGGCTCGCATGGCTTCGTAGGCCGCGCTTCGGGCCGCCGTGAACCTCGACTCGAGCGTCGCGCGGCTCGCGATGCCCGACAAGCCGGCCGGCGGAAGCTGCTGGTAGGGGTCGTACTGTTCGGTGATCTCACAGGGGTGGCAGCGTCCGTCCGCGTCGTACTGGCGGCGGAACTTCAGCGTGTAGATGGCACCGCCGTCCTTGCCCGGATCCACGGGGAAACTGAAAGCCAGCGTGTCTTCGGGCGTCCTGATGCCGCCAAGGCTTTCGACGGGGATGAAACCGGCATTCCTGTAGGCGCCCGCGACGGCCTCCTTGAGACTGGAGAATTCGATACCGGTGAAGGAGTTGCCGAACAGGTTCCGCTCACCGGCCCACTGCCGCTTGTAGTTGAAGCGTTCCCACGCGGGATCCCTATGCCCGTTGGATTCGATCGTGGCGTACGCGTTGTCGATGGCCGGCACGAGCAGCGCGCTCAACTCGTACTGCGTCATCCATGGAAGCGCCTCGAACTCGGACGCATTCCTGATCTCGGCGAACCGCAGGAAGCAGGGGTTGCACCGCTTTCTCTCGTCGGGCAGCTCGTCGGCCGAGACGAAGATCATCGGCTTCGCCTCGACCTTCGGATAGGCATCGAACCTGAACTGGAAGATCGTCGACTTGTTCTTCTGTGCCTCCACGGCAACGAGAGAGAAGCCCGATTTCTGGAAAGCCTTGCTCACCATCGACCTGAATTCCGTGACGGTGATCTTCTGATAGGCCGCGGCCGGAACGGAGGGCCGTCCGATCTTGTAGCTGAGGCCCAGCACGCCCGGCAGCTGCTGTTGGGCCGAAACAGCCAGTGCGGCCAGCAAGCAGCATCCGCCTATCAAGGCCTTGAAAATCCGAGAAATAGCCATCACGCATGCCTTCTGTCAAAGCGCGCCGCGCGCGCCACGTCGATCGGGGTGGAAGCGAGCTTCGGGGACTCGGCCAAGTACGTCGCGATGGGCGCAGTGCACGGCCCTCCTCGTCCCGCGTGTGCCTGCGGGACGCATCTTAGGGGCGGGAAGAAGCGCCCCGATGACGGATCGATCACATGCCGGCGGTATTTCGTCGCGGCGTTGCGCGCACCGCACGCCTCATCCAACCGGGGGATAGCCAGCAGGTGTGCGACTCCGGCGTTCAGTCGCGCCCGGATGGTCAGTCGACGTGGTCGTAACGCTCGACCTGGCAGGCCTCGGTCCCTGGCTGCGTCGCGCACACCGAATACGCATGCGGCGGCGTGTTCGCGCAACCGGCGAGCAGCAGCATGGCGAGCATCGACGCAAAAAGAAGCCGCGCCCGCATGCTCATTCCGCCTGCGCGATCACCAGCAGCACCGAGGCCGGCGTCTTGCCCACCGACGTGATCTTGTGCGGGATGCCCGCGTTGAAATGCGCGGTGTCACCGGCCGACAGCGTTTCGGTGCGGCTCGCGAGCTGCAGCGTGATGCGGCCCTTGAGCACATGGAGGATCTCCTCGCCCTCGTGGTGGCTCATCGGGTGGTTGCGCACCGGCTCGTCGGTCGGGTGCAGCACGAAGGCCACCATGCGGTGGCCCGGCAGCGAGCCCGAGACCAGCCGCGCCGCGCCGCCCGCGGTCGCCGGCTGCTGGCGATGGATGACCACCGGGTCCTCCTCGGACGACTCGGCGAACAGCTCCTCGACCTGCACGCCCAGCGCCTTCGACAGCTTGAGCGCCGCGCCCACCGAGGGCGTGGACACGCCGCGCTCGAGCTTGGACACGTAGCTCTTGGTCAACCCGGTGGCCTGCGCCAACCCCTCCAGCGTGAGCCCCGACTGGACCCGCAACAACTTCAACTTGATGGACATGACTTTTCTTTAGGACACTTGTGTCCTAAAATGGATTTGTTTCTCGAACCCGATCGCACACGCAACGCGGCCGATCCCGCGCCGCACAGGAGTATGGTATGTCCGCACCTTCGCCGTTCCGCCGCTGGATCGCCCCTGTCCTCGCCCTGACGCTGGCCTGCGTCGGCGCGGCGGCCCAGGCCCAGCCCTATCCCGCCAAGCCGATCCGGCTCGTGATCCCGTTCGGCGCCGGCGGCATCACCGACATGGCCGGCCGGCTCATCGGCCAGGCGCTCGGCGAGGAACTGAAGCAGCAGGTGGTGATCGACAACCGTCCCGGCGCGGGCGGCTCGATCGCCGCGCAGGCCGTGGCGCAGGCGCAGCCCGACGGCTACACGCTGCTGCTCGGCACGGTCGGCACGCAAGTGGTCAACAAGATGATCTATGCGCGGCTCGGCTACGACCCGGCGGCGCTGACGCCCGTTTCGCTGGTCAGCAACTCGCCCTATGTGCTCGCGGTCGCGGGCCTCGGTGGCGTGAAGGACCTGCCCGCGCTGGCGGCCTATGCGAAGAAGAATCCCGGCACGCTGAACTTCGGCTCGGCCGGCAACGGCAGCTCGCCGCACCTCGGTCTCGAACTGTTCAAGCTCGCGACGCACAGCGACATCCTCCACGTGCCATTCAAGAGCGGCGCCGAGGCGGTGAACGCCGCGCTCGGCGGCCAGGTCCAGATCGTGATCGACGCGATTCCCGTGATCCAGCCGCAGGCCAAGGCCGGCAAGCTGCGCATGCTCGCGATCGCCGCCGACCACCGCAACCCCGCCGTGCCCGACCTGCCCACCAGCAAGGAACAGGGCCTGGGCGAATTCCAGATCGGCTCGTGGAACGCACTGCTGGCGCCGCCCGGCACGCCGCCGGCCCAGGTCGCGCTGGTCGACGAGGCACTGGCGCGCGCGCTCAAGCGCCCTGCCCTGGTGGCGCGCCTGGCCGAGCTCGGCATCGAGCCGCTGCCCACGGGCGCCGCCGCCTACGGCAAGCACCTGCGCGCCGAGACCGAGAAGTGGACGCGCGTGGTGCGCGCCGCGGGCACCAAGGTCGACTGACGGCCATGAAGCTTCACGACACCTTGCGCTCGGGCAATGCCTGGAAGGTGCGGCTGATGGCGGGCCTGCTCGGCGTGCCGCTCGAGCGGCACACGCGCTCGATCGACCGCGGCGACCTGCGCCGGCCCGACTTCCTCGCGATCGCGCCGCTCGCGCAGGTGCCGGTGCTCGAGCTCGACGACGGCCACTGCATCGCCGAATCGATGGCGATCCTCCACTTCCTCGCGCAGGGCTCGCCGTGGTGGCCCGCCGAGCCGCTCGCGCAGGCACGCGTGCTGACCTGGCTGTCCTTCGAGCAGGAGCGCCACATGAAGCCGCTCGCGAAGCTGCGCCTGCACCTGGCGCTGCACCGCGACCGCGATCCCGCGAGCCCCGAATTCCGCACCTACCGGCACGAGGCCCTGGCCGCGCTCGCGCTGCTCGAAGCGCGGCTCGAACGGCAGGGCCCCGACGGCTGGGTCGCCACCGACACCCATCCGAGCATCGCCGACGTGGCGCTGTACCCTTACACGCGACTCGCGCCCATGGGCGGCATCGAGCTGCAGGGCTTCGCGGCGATCCGCGCCTGGCTCGCGCGCATCGAGGACCTCCACGGCTACCAGGCACTTTTTCCCGCGCATCCCGAGAAGACCTTCTCGACCAGCGAAACCCCTTAAGGAGATCCCCCATGGCACTGCAAGACACCTTCGAACTCGCGAAGGAAGAACTCGTCGCCCAATCCATCGTCCAGATGGACCAGCACTTCGCCGAGAGCCCCTACACGCCGCGGCAGAAGCTCGCGCTGACCTGCCGCATCCTGTTCGACAACGGGCACGACTCGGGCCTCGCGGGCCAGATCACGGCACGCACCGGCAAGCCCGGCGAATACCTCACGCAGCGACTGGGCCTGGGCTTCGACGAGATCGCCGAGGACAACCTGCTGACCGTCGACGAGGACCTCAACGTGCTCGACGGCGCGGGCATGCCCAACCCCGCGAACCGCTTCCACTCGTGGGTGTACCGCGCGCGGCCCGACGTCAACTGCATCATCCACACCCATGCGCTGCATGCCTCGGCGCTCGGCATGCTCGAGGAGCCGCTGAAGATCAGCCACATGGACAACTGCGTGCTCTACGACGACGTGGCCTTCGTCGGCGAATGGCCCGGCGTGCCCGTGGGCAACGAGGAGGGCGAGTTCATCTCGGCCGCGCTCGGCCAGAAGCGCGCGCTGCTGCTGTCGCACCACGGCCTGCTGGTCGCGGCCACGAGCATCGAGGAAGCCTGCGTGCTGTCGATCGCCTTCGAGCGCGCCGCCAAGATGCACCTGCTGGCCGCTGCGGCCGGCACCATCCGGCCGATCGACCACCGCCTCGCGAAGGAAGCGCACGACTGGATCGTGCGGCCGCGCCGCAACACGGTGGCCTTCGAGTACTACGCGCGCCGTTCGCTCAAGGATCCGCGCAACGCGGACTGCCTGCGCGCGGCCTGAGTTCCATCGCCCTTTGACAAGGAGTCCCTCGCCATGCGATGCATCGCGCTGCAGCACTTGGCCTTCGAGGACCTCGGCCTGTTCGCGCCGGTCCTGCGGGAAGCCGGCTGGACCATCGATTACCGGCAGGCCGGCGTCTCGCCGCTCGAGCCCGCGGAATGGCGCGAGGCCGACCTGGTCGTCGTGCTCGGCGGCCCGATCGCTGCCTACGACACCGGCCTCTATCCCTTCCTGCACGACGAGATCGCGGGCCTGCGTTCGCGCCTCGCGCTGCGCCGGCCCACGCTGGGCCTGTGCCTCGGCGCGCAGCTGATGGCCAGCGCGCTCGGTGCGCACGTGTACTTCTCGGGCGGCAAGGAGATCGGCTGGGCGCCGGTCGCGTTGAGCGCGGCCGGCCAGGCGTCGTGCCTCGCGCCGCTGGCCAACGTGCCGGTGCTGCACTGGCATGGCGACACCTTCGAACTGCCCGAAGGCGCCGAGCTGCTCGCGAGCACGCCGCTCACGCCGCACCAGGCCTTCAGCCATGGCCGCAACGCACTCGCGTTGCAGTTCCATCCCGAGGCCGATCCCGCGCGCATCGAGCCCTGGCTTGTCGGCCATGCCTGCGAACTGGCGCAGGCCGGCATCGATGTTCCGGCGCTGCGCGCGCAAAGCGCTGCGCAGGGCAACGCGCCGCAAGCGAGTGCCGCGGCGATGCTGCGCGCCTGGCTGGGCCAGCTCGAATGACGCTGGCGCCGGTGCGCATCGACGCATTGCTCGTGGGCCCCATCGCGCCGCTGCCCGATGGCCGCACACCCAGCGGCATCGGCAAGTCGCCGAGCGACGATGCGCTGTGGCTCTCGGCCACCGGACTCGCGGGCGACGCGCAGGCCGACCTGCGCATCCATGGCGGCCCCGAGAAAGCGGTGCACCACTATCCGCGCGAGCACTACGCCGCATGGTCCGCATGGAGCCGGCGCCATGACCTGCTGGCCGCGCCCGGTGCCTTCGGCGAGAACCTCTCGACCGTGGGCTGGAACGAAGCCAGCGTCTGCATCGGCGACGTGCTTCAACTCGGCGAGGCGCTGGTGCAGGTGTCGCAGGGCCGGCAGCCCTGCTGGAAGCTCGATGTGCGCTTCGGCGAACCGGGCATGGCGCGCGAGATGCAGGACAGCGGCCGCACCGGCTGGTACTACCGCGTGCTGCAGCCCGGCGCGGTGCAACGCGGCGCAGCGATCGCGCTGGTCGAGCGGCCGCATCCCGAATGGCCGCTGTCGCGCCTCATCGCCCTGCTGTTCGCGCGCGACGAGCGCTTCGCGCCCGAATGGGAACGCGCGGCCGAGCTGCCCGCGCTCGCCGAACGCTGGCGCGCCACCTTCCGGCGCCGCGCGGCCTCGCGGCAGGTCGAGGACTGGACACCGCGGCTGTGCGTGCCGGGCGCGGACCCGCGCTGATACCCGTGCTGATGCAAGGCGGGAATACCCGCAGCCCGTGGACAGCCGACTGACAGCGCCGTCCGCGAACATGGGGCATCGATCGCGGGAGACACCCGCGCACAGGAGACACATGCCCTTCCCGACCTTCCGGCCGGCCGCCGCCGCCATCGCCGCGTGCATCGCGCTGGCCGCCTGCACCACCGCCCCCACCGCTTCCACGCCCGTCGCGCGCGTCGTGCCACCCACCGACTGCAAGGCCTGGGTCGGCACCGACCGCAACGCCGAGCTGCCGGGCTACACCCTGCGGCAGGCCGACGGCACCTCGCGCTGCGTGCCCCTGCTGCTCACCGCCGCCCACGCGCCCGCCGGCTACGCGGGCGACTTCCACGTGCAGGAGTTCACCGACGCCAAGCTCAAGGAACGCTGGGCCGCGTGCAAGAGCGACGCGGCCTGCTTCAAGCGCATCAACGACCAGATGCAGCGCTGGCTGCCGCCGAACAAGGAGCGCGCGACGCGCGTCACCGGCATGGTCGATCCGGTCGGCAAGATCGATTCCGACGGGCAGGTGAACCTGCGCGACATCCGCAAGCCGGGCTTCTTCGCGAAGGCGCCCTACAACGAAGCAGTGGCCGAAGCGAACGACCGCACGCACCTGGTGGAGTTCACCGTGCCGCGCGATCCGCTCGAGCGCCTCAAGCTGAACATGCAGGGCGACATCAAGCTGCGCGGCTGGTACGTGGAGGGCGCGGGCGTCGACGACGGCCGCGGCGGCCGCACGCGCGCGCTGGTGATCATGAGCCCGGGCGGCGGCGGCCAGCTCACGGCCATCGACCATCCCGACGAGGTGACGGTGCGCTTCGATCCCGCCACGCGTCGCGCGACTTCCGTGCGCTTCCCCAACGCGACCACCGAAGGCCCCGGCATGCGCTTCTGGCGCGACCACCTGCATGCGCTGAACCGCGCGGGCTTCGACGTGCTGGCCTACGACCGGCGCGGCGAAGGCCTGTCGGGCGGTTTCAGCGACACCAACACGCTCGAGCAGAGCGAGGACATCTTCCGCGTGCTCGCGCAGATGGACAGCGGGCGCGGCCTGCGCGTGCTGATGGCCTCGGGCCAGGAGCTCGAGGGCGCGCCGGCGGCCGGCAAGCTGATGGCCGGCATGAAGTCGCGCGAGATTCCGCTGCTGCTGCTGGGCTACTCGCGCGGCTCGATGACCACCGGCTGGGCCATGACCAAGAACTACGCCGGCGGCTGCAGCTACGACATGCCGACGGTGCAGTGCAGCGCGCCCAAGGGCTACGCCAACATCAAGGGCGCGATCCTCTACGCCTCGTTCGTGAGCGGCGCGGGCTACCTGCCCGAGGCGCCGGACCTCGCGGACCGCAACCTCTTCCTCGGCGGCATGGCGGCCGACAACTACGTCGCCTTCTATCCCAACTCGGCGGTGCTCGCGAACATGCCGAAGTGGCCCGCCGTGTTCTTCGCCAAGGGTCTGTGGGACCGCGCGGAAAGCCTCGAAGGCACGGTCGCGGCCTACGACCGCGTGCGCGGGCTCAAGGACATCGTCGTCTCCCGCGGACCGCACTCGATGGAGACCTGGCCGAAGCAGGAACTCGACCGCGTGCGCGGCCGGATGGTCGCGTTCGCGACGGCGGCGGTGCAGGGGCGCACCGCGCTGCCGCAGGCGCCGCAATGGACGGACCTCAAGGGCCTCGTCGCGACCACGCCGGACGTGTGGGAGATGTCGTCGAAGCCGCGCTAGCAGCGGTTCATTCGGGCCGGCGCCGCGCGCCGATGCGGCGTGACCGCGAGGTCAGGTCGAAGGCTTGTCCTGCCCCGACGGCTCGAACGCCTGCGCAACGATCGCCTCGATCGCATCGATCTCGGCGGGCTTGAGCATGTACAGCTCTTGCGACTTCCGACGGCGCTCCGGCATCCTGCAATGGTTTTGCTGGATCCACTGGATCAACAGATTGATCGTCCTGTTCGGCAGGTCGAAAGCCGAATCGATTGTCTCGAAGGCCTGGTCGTAGGCCTGAAGGTAGGCCGTCTCCTCGAGCAGCGTCTGTTCCAGGGCCGCTTCCGCACAGGAGGTGACGAACTCGGCGGCGGCCTGACCGGCCCAGTTCCCGTAGATCATGGGCGACGACCTGAACTGGAAATCGAACCGGGCGCCGTCGATGTAGGTCACGTCCCAGAGGGCACGCGCGGGCTTACTGAACGTCTCCAGGGCCTGCAGGTAATCCCTCTCGTGCTTCTTCATGGCCACCGACAGGGGCAGGATCGCAGGCGTTCCGTGCGTCTGCGGCAGGGCCCCGCTGTAGTTCAGGCTGTGGTGAGCCAGCAGTCGGGAAAGCCGGCCATTGCCATCGATGAAGGGATGCAGGAAGACGAACCCGAAGCTCACCAGCGCTGCCTTGATCAGCGGTGGAACGTCGTCACCGGCATTGGCCATCTGCATGAATCCATCCATGAGCCCGGGCAAGACCTCGGGCGGTGGCGGCAGGTACCGGATCGCCAGGACGCCATGGCCGCCGCGCTGCAACCAGTTCTGGCCACTTCGAAACGCGTGTTCGGACAGCTCGGGCCGGCTGATCACCGCCTGTTGCAGTGCGGCGATGTAGCACTCGGTGAGAGGCCTGCGATCCGCCAGATGTTGCATGGCTGCCATGAAGGCACGCGCCTTGTCGGGCGAAGCATCCTCGTTCTCGATGGCATAGGAGTCGCGCGTCTCGCTCAGATAAGCCCAGTCCATGACGCGGTCGACCAGATCGACGTTGCCCGGATCGGTCACCCAGCGCTCGAGCCTTTCGAGTACCTTCGCTCCGCGGCGCTCGAGCTCGGCGTCGCGAAGCATCACCGGGCAGTAGTGGTACGGACCGAGGCCGTTGAAGTTCACGCGCAACCGGGTGCTCTTCTCCCATACCGGGCCGGTGTAATGCTCTCGAGGATCGAACATGTCGAGGTAGTTGCCTCCAGTCGTCGACCAGGGCAGCGGCAGCTCCCGTGCGTTGGCCTTTTCCCAGACGAACGCCAGTCGCCGCAGGTTGGCGGCCTTGGGCTGCTCGACGAGTGCCTCGGCCATTTCCTCGGCAGGCACCAGCTTCATGGCTTCGTGCAGGATCGCCAATTCGACGCCCTCGTGCTTCAGCCCGAATTGCGCGTGAATCAGGATGGAGGCATCGTCGCGCGGCGCGACCTGCCTGGGTACCGCCAGCAGGTCTGGCAGGGCCTCCACGCGCGTGACCGGCTTGATGCGTGCCGGTCTTCTCAAGGGGGGCATGCGCAGCGGGATGCGCGACAGCAACGCCTCGTAGCCAATCATCACAGCCTCGCTTTTTGCGTATCGGCTTGGATTTTCATTTAGAAATCGATATTTACCTAAGTTTTTACATACTCATCCCCAGCCCTCGCCCCCTTCGCCCCCTTCGCCCTCAGCGACACCAGCCAGCGCTCGGGATCAAGCGACACCTGGTCGTCGCCAACCAGCCGGCCGCCGCCGCTTGCGCCATCTGCCCGCGACCATCGCAGAGCCGACATTGGCCAGGCTGGTCTGCATGAATGCGGCATCGACGGGATCGCACAGCGGCTGCGTGTTGGGGCGTCTTGCATCGATCAACACCAGGTCGGCCTGCTCGCCCGGCGTCACGGTGACGATGCGGGCCGACTGCGGCTAGCTCGTCGCACAGCGGTAGCTGGACGCAGCGTTCAGATCGCCGGACCCGTTGTACTTCGGCCAGCTCGGGTAGATGCAAAGCGGCCGGGTGCGACCGGCCGTCGCGGGGTTCGCATCGGTCGCCATGAGCTCTCCCGGCGCCTTGCCGCGCTCCACCCAAGCCTCCAGTGCGTCCAGCACCGGCACGCCGCCAGTCGCATTGAAGTGCCCGGTGCCATGGCCGTATCCCGGCACCTGGTAGAAGCGCAGGAACGCGTCGACCTGCGGCCGGCCCAGCTTCAGCAGCAGCGCGTTGTAGTAGTCGACCGATCCCTGGAAGGGGATCAGCGGATCGGAGGTGCCGTGCACCAGCAGCCACTTGCCGCCGCGCGCCACGAAGGGCTCGATGTTGGTGCTCGTGGCGTCCATGACCCCGGACAGCTCCTGAATGCGAGGCAGGTAGCTTCCCGGTGACGCGCCATCGAGACCGATCGACAGGCCCAGAGGATCCATCAGCACCGCATTGCGGATGAAGGCGTCGGGCAACGCCCCCAGGCTGCCCAGCACCAGCGGATTCGGCGGAACCGGAAAGGTCACGGTCGCGCCCAGCACCGAGGCGTAGTCCGTGGACGGCAGGAAGCCGGGATTGCTGGTCGCGCCGTTCTTGAACGCATAGGAGAACGCGGTGCGCGATTGCAGCGTGTCGACCGTCCTGATCTGGGCATCGGACAGGCAATCGTCTCCCGTATCCGCCCCGCCCTTGCAGCGCAGGCTCTGCGGCTTGAACGTGCATGCGGCGACGTTGCCCACGATGCCGTCGACGGCGCCATCGAGCGCATCGCAGGCCGCGAGTTCGGCCGTGCGCAAGGTCTGCAGTTTCTTAGGACCGAGGAAGCCGACGCCGCCATTGCCCCACAACGCACGCGTGCCGACCTGGATGGTCATCATCTGCGGCATGTAGGCATAGGCCGGAAAGTACGTGACCACGCCGTCGTAGTCGGCGGGCCATTTCTGCATGACCTGCATGCCTTCGTGACCGCCCTTCGAGCCGCCCATGAAATAGGTCCTGGCCGGCGCCTTCCCGTAGCGCAGGCCGATCAGCTTCATCGCCACGTCGCGCGTCTTCTTCAAGGCGTCGCCGGCGTAGTTCCGGAGCATCTCGCTGTTCGATGCGAAGGCGGTGTAGAAGGGATCGGTCGGCGGTGCCTGATGCCCCGAGTCGTCGGCGAAGATGGCGTATCCGCGCTGCAGCGGACTCGCGCCCGATGTCAGCGGCGTGGTCACGAGATCCGGGACCACGCCGTCGAATCCGCCGCCACCGAAGTGCATCGCGTTGCCGTTCCAGTTCGTGGGGAGCACAAGGGCGAACATGATGTCCTGCGCCCCTTCGGAGACGGAAGCGATGCGGCCCTTGAGCATGCAATGCTCACTCGTCTGGCCTGAGCCCGGCACGAGCGCTGCTTCAGTGACCGTTGCGCCCTTGGTCGGCAGTCCGATCACGGTGCCGTCCACCTTGGTTCCCCGAAGTGCGGCGCATGCCGTGCCCGCCGAAGGCGGCGATGGTGGCGGCTGCGTCGTGGCGACCGCCGACGGATCGATCTGGATGGCGCCACCACCCCCTCCACCGCCACCGCACGCTTGAAGAAGCAGGACAGCCAGCAATGGCAAGACGCGTCTTTTCTTGAATCCCCGCATGGATCTTTGTCTCCGTTGAAGTTGTTGATGCGACCTTGGACCTCGTCGCAACCGGCGCCTTTCACTTGCAAGGCAGTTGCGAAAAGTCCGCGGATGCTACGTGGCGAGTTCGCGCGTAGCGATTGCGAAAGGCCGCATCCGCATGGCAAAAACATTCATGTGGCGCACGGCGCGCAAGCCGATGGAATCGGCGCGGGGATGTGCCGCCCTGCGCGTGAGCGGCGACTGCGCCTCGCGAGGCGATGAAGAACACGGAGCCTGCTAGGCCCCTCGCGCAGCCTTGCCCGCCGCCTTCGGCACGAACAGCATCTTCTCGACCTGCGCGAGCAGCCGCTTCGCGAAATCGGCATCGAGCTCGGCATGCTCGAAGAGCAGGCGATACCAGACCGGCCCGAACAGCAGGTCAAGCACGATGTCGTGGTCGACGTCGGCCGCGATCTCGCCGCGCTCCTGCGCCTTGCGCAGCAGGCGCAGGCCCGATTCGCGGCGCGGCAACACCACCTTGTCGCGCAGCAAGGTGGCGGTGGCCTGGTCGTACTGTGCCTCGGCCACGAGCGAGCTGAGGATCGTGCGCCACTCGCGGTCCTGCACGCGCTCGACCGTCGACACGAGGTAGCGGCGCAGCTCGCTCTTGAGCGAGGCCGCGTCCTCGACGATGGCCGTGTCGGGCAGGCCCTCCATGTAGAGCTCGATCAGCAGCGCGCCCTTGCTCGGCCAGCGGCGGTAGATCGAGGTCTTCGAGACGCCGGCCAGCGCCGCGACCTGTTCCATCGCGAAGCGCGCATAGCCATGCACGCGCAGCACCTCGCGCGCGGCTTCGAGGATGGCGTCGTGCGTCTGCTGCCGCCGGCGCCGGGCGCGCGGTCCCTGTTCCACGGGCTCGGAACTCTGGTCGGGGGTGTCCTGCATGGTCATGGTGCGATTCTGACATTCCGATGGTTGTTGACATACGGTACGTACCGTTCTAAAGTTTTAGATACGGTGCGTACCGTTTACTGGAGTCAATCATGCCGCCTCGGGCCCTTCGCCGCTTCGCCGGCCTTCTCGCCCTCGTGCTTTGCTGTTCCGCGCACGCCGTTGCGTTCAAGTGGGCGTCGCAGGACGACGCCGCGACCATGGACCCGGATGCCTTCAACCACGGGCCGACCATGACCGTGCTCGGCCACATCTACGAGGGGCTGGTGCGGCGCGACCGCGAGCAACGCATCGAGCCCGCGCTCGCGCAGTCGTGGACCCAGCCGGCGCCGACCGTCTGGCGCTTCCGCCTGCGCGAGGGCGTGCGCTTCCACGACGGCAGCCTGCTGACGGCGGAGGACGTGGTGTTCTCGCTCAAGCGCGCGATGACGCCCGAATCGGACATGAAGGTGTTCGCCGCCTCGATCGCCGACGTGAAGGCGGTGGACGCCACGACCGTCGACGTCGTCACCGAGTTCCCCAACGCGGCGCTGCTGCAGTCGCTGCCCGAGCTCAAGGTGATGTCCAAGGCCTGGGCCGAGAAGAACGGCGCGCTGCGCCCGGCCGACATGCGGCAGAAGAGCGAGAACTTCGCGACCCGCAACGCCAACGGCACCGGCCCGTTCAAGCTCTCGGTGCGCGAACCCGACGTGCGCACGGTGCTGGTGGCGCACACGGGCTGGTGGGACAAGCCCGGCACCAACATCACCGAGGCGACGATGGTGAAGATCTCTTCGGCCGCCACCCGCGTGGCGGCGCTGCTGTCGGGCGAGCTCGACTTCGCCTACCCGATCCCGCTGCAGGACATTCCGCGCGTCGAGGCCTCCGCCGGCTACAAGGTGCTGCAGGGCCCCGAGATCCGCAACCTGTTCCTCTCGATGGACCAGGCCAGCCCCGAACTGCGCTACGCGAGCGTCAAGGGCAGGAATCCCTTCGCCGATCGCCGCGTGCGGCTGGCGATCTACCAGGCGATCGACATCGAGGCGATCGGCAAGCGCATCCTGCGCGACTCGGCGGTGCCCACCGGCATCCTCGTGCCGCGCGGCGTGAACTCGGTCGACGCCGCCATGGTGGCGCGGCCGTTCCCCTACGACCTCGCGGCCGCGAAGAAGCTGCTCGCCGAGGCCGGCTATCCGACGGGCTTCGAGGTCACGCTCGACTGCACCAACGACCGCTACGTCAACGACGAACAGGTCTGCACCGCCATCGCCGGCATGCTCTCGCGCATCGGCGTGAAGGTGGCGGTCAACGCGCTGCCGGGCGCGCGCTTTTTCACCAAGGTGGGCGCGGGCGACTCGAGCTTCAATTTCTTCGGCTATACGCCCGTCAACCTCGACGCCTACAACACCCTCAACGTGATGATGGCGACGCGTGACGGCAAGGCTGGCCAGTGGAACGTCGGGCGCTACAGCAACCCCGAGGTCGACCGGCTGATCGGCCAGGTGCTGACCGAGATGGACCCGCAGGCGCGCACGCGGCTGGTCACGCAGGCGATGACCCTGCACCGCAACGACGTGGGCCACATCCCGCTCTACCAGCAGGGCCTGGCCTGGGGCATGCGCAAGAACGTCGACGCGGCACTGCAGAGCGACAACCGCGTCAACCTGCGCTTCATCAGCGTCCGGTAGGCCCGATGCTCGCGTTCTTCATTCGCCGGCTGCTGGCGGCCGTCGGGGTGCTGGCCACCGTCGCGTTCATCGCCTTCGGCCTGTTCAAGCACGTGGGCGACCCGGTCACGCAGATGCTGGGGCCCGATGCCAGCGATGCCGACCGCGCGCGCGTGCGCCAGGAGCTGCGGCTGGACGACCCCTTCGTGATGCAGTTCGCGCGCTTCTCGGCGCGCCTCGCGCAAGGCGACCTCGGCGTGTCGCTGCGCCAGGGCCGGCCGGTGCGCGAACTGCTGGCCGAGCGGCTGCCGGCCACGCTCGAGCTCAGCCTGGTCGCCGCCTTCGTCTCGGTGGTGGCCGGCCTGTTCCTCGGCGTCGCATGCGCGGTGCGCCCGCGCAGCTGGTTCGCGCGCAGCACCATGGCGCTGTCGCTGATCGGTGCCTCGCTGCCGACCTTCCTGATCGGCATCTTGCTGATCCTGGTCTTCTCCGTCACGCTCGGCCTCCTGCCCTCCTACGGCCGCGGCGAGGTGGTGGCCATCGGCTGGTGGAAGAGCGGGCTGCTCACGCGCGACGGCTGGCTGCACCTCGCGATGCCGGCCGTCACGCTCGCGCTGTTCCAGCTCGCCCTGATCGTGCGGCTCGCGCGCGCCGAGATGATGGAGGTGCTGCGCGCCGACTACATCCGCTTCGCCCGCGCGCGCGGCATCCGCGAGCGCGCGATCCTCTACCGCCATGCGCTGCGCAATGCGCTGGTGCCGGTCGTGACGATCGTGGGGCTGCAGTTGGGCGCGGTCATCGCCTTCGCCGTGGTCACCGAAACCGTCTTCCAGTGGCCCGGCCTCGGCGCCCTGTTCGTCGATGCGATCGGCTTCGCCGACACGCCCGTCATCGCCGCGTACCTGTGCTTCGTCGCGGCCATGTACGTGTGCATCAACCTGGTCGTGGACATCCTCTATGTCGCGATCGATCCCCGTCTAGAGACAGCCTGAAAGCGGCCCGCATGAATCCCACGCCTCCCATGGCGCGCACCGTCGAAGCGGTGCGCGCGTTCCACGACGACCTGGCCCGGCTGCGGCAGGACCTCCACGCGCATCCCGAGCTCGGCTTCGAGGAGGAACGCACCGCCGCGCGCATCGCCACCTTCCTGCAGGCGCTCGGCATCGAGGTGCACCGCCACGTCGGCCGCACCGGCGTGGTCGGCGTGCTGCACGGGCGCTCCACGGCCAGCGGCCGCAGCATCGGCCTGCGTGCCGACATGGACGCGCTGCCGATCCAGGAACTCGGCGATCCGGCCTACCGCTCTTGCATTCCGGGCCGCATGCACGGCTGCGGGCACGACGGGCACTGCGCGATCCTGCTGGGCGCCGCGAAGTACCTGGCGCAGACCCGCGACTTCGACGGCACCGTCTACTTCTTCTTCCAGCCGGGCGAGGAAGGACATGCCGGCGCGCGCGAGATGATCCGCGACGGCCTGTTCGAGCGCTTCCCCGCGCAGCAGGTGTTCGCGCTGCACAACTGGCCCTCGCTGCCCGCGGGCACCATCGCGCTGAACCCCGGGCCGATGATGGCGGCGATCGACCGCTTCTCGATCCGCGTGCAGGGTCGCGGCGGGCACGGCGCCCATCCGCAGCAGGCCATCGATCCGATCCTCGTGGCCTCGGAGATCGTCTCGGCGGTGCACACCATCGTGAGCCGCAACGTCAATCCGGTCGATGCGGCGGTCATCAGCTTCCAGTCCTTCCAGTCCGGCGCGCCCGAGGCCCTGTCGGTCATTCCGGACCACGCGCAGCTGCACGGTATGGTCAAGTGGTTCAAGCCCCAGGTGCAGGCCGTGCTGCGCGAACGCCTGATCGAGACCGCGGAACGCGTGGCACTGGCCTTCGGCGCCCAAGCCGAGGTGCACTACGAGGAGCTCTACCCACCGACCGTCAACCACCCCGAGGCGGCCGAAGCGCTCGCGCGCGTCGCCTGCCGGGTGGTCGGCGAGGCCCACGTGATCCGCGACATGGAGCCCAGCATGGGATCGGAGGATTTCGCCTTCATGCTGCAGCAGCGGCCGGGCGCCTACTTCCGGCTCGGCCAGGGCATGACCGACGGCCGCTTCCTGCATCACCCGCGCTACGACTTCAACGACGCCACCATCCCGGTCGGCAGCGGCGTGTTCGCGGCCCTCGCCGAGGAGCTGCTCGCGCCATGAAACAGCTCTGGACCCGATGGCTCGACAGCGATGTCGGCCACAGCTTTCGCAGCTCGCCGGTCGCCATGGCGGCTGCGGTGATCGCATTCGGCTGCCTGCTGGCAGCCGTCTTCGCGGGCTGGGTGTCGCCGCACGATCCCTTCGACCTGACCCGGCTCGAGCTGCTCGATGCGCGGCTGCCGCCGGCATGGGCACCGGAAGGCAGTGCCAACTACCCGCTGGGCACCGACGACCAGGGACGCGACATGCTCTCGGCCGTGATCCACGGCTTGCGCATCTCGCTGGTCGTGGGCCTGGCCTCGGTCGCGGCCTCCGCCGTGGTCGGCGTCGCGCTCGGATTGCTGGCCGGCTTCGCGGGCGGCTGGGTAGACGCGCTGCTCATGCGCGTGTGCGACGTCATGCTGTCGTTCCCGCCGATCCTCACCGCGCTGCTGATCGCCGGGGTGGCGCGCTCGCTGCTGCCGAACGCGCACGCGTCGGTGGCCTTCGCCGTGCTGGTGCTCGCGATCTCGCTGAGCGGCTGGGTGCAATACGCGCGCACCGTGCGCGGCGCCACCCTGTCCGAGCGCCACAAGGAATACGTGCAGGCCGCGCAGGTCACGGGCGTCGCGCCCTTTCGCATCATGCGGCGCCATGTGCTGCCCAACGTGCTCGGGCCGGTGCTGGTGCTCGCGACCATCCAGGTCTCGACCGCCATCGTGACCGAGGCGACCCTGTCCTTCCTCGGCGTCGGCGCGCCGCCCACCTCGCCCTCGCTCGGCACCTTGATCCGCGTGGGCAACAACTACCTGTTCTCGGGCGAATGGTGGATCGCGCTCTTTCCCGGCCTGATGCTGATTGCGGTCGCGCTCAGCGTGAACCTGCTGGGCGACTGGCTGCGCGACGCGCTCAACCCGAGGCTGCGATGAGCACGCCAGGAACGGACTCCATGAACATCCTCGACGTCGAAGACCTGGTGGTCGAATTTCCCGGGCGCCGCGGCACCCTGCGCGCGCTCGACGCGGTCAGCTTCTCCATCGCACCGGGCGAGATCCTCGGCGTGGTCGGCGAGTCGGGTGCCGGCAAGTCGCTGACGGGCGCCTCGATCATCGGCCTGCTCGAGCCGCCCGGGCGCATCGCGGGCGGCCGCATCCGGCTGCAGGGCGAGCGCATCGACCAGCTCGATCACGAGGCCATGCGCCACATCCGCGGCCGCCGCATTGGCTCGATCTTCCAGGACCCGCTGACCTCGCTCAATCCGCTGTTCACCGTCGGCCAGCAACTGACCGAGGCCATCCGCACCCATCTGCGGCTCGACGCCCGGCAGGCCCGTGCCCGCGCGATCGCGCTGCTCGACGAGACCGGCATCCCGGCCGCGGCGCAGCGTATCGATCACTTCCCGTACCAGTTCTCGGGCGGCATGCGTCAGCGCGTGGTGATCGCGCTCGCGCTGGCGGCCGAGCCGGTGCTGATCGTGGCCGACGAGCCGACCACCGCGCTCGACGTGTCGGTGCAGGCGCAGATCGTCGCGCTGCTGCAGCGCATCTGCCGCGAGCGCGGCGCCGCCGTGATGCTGATCACCCACGACATGGGCGTGATCGCCGAGGCCTGCGACCGCGTGGCGGTGCTCTATGCCGGCCGCGTGGCAGAGATCGGGCCGGTGCACGACGTGGTGCGGCACGCCGCCCATCCTTACGCGGCCGGGCTGATGGCCTCGATTCCCGACATGGACTCGTCGCCCGAGCGGCTCGCGCAGATCGACGGCGCGATGCCGCGCCTGAACCGCATTCCTCCCGGCTGCGCCTTCCATCCGCGCTGCGGCCAGGCCTTCGCGCGCTGCACGCAGGAGCGACCCGAGCTGATCGCCGCGGGCGCGACGCATGCGGCCTGCTGGCTGCATGCGCGCACCACGGCAAGCCCCCTCTCCCCCCACCCATCCCTCGCCCTCCCATGACAGCCCTCGTCCAAGCCCACGACCTCGCGCGCACCTTCGACGTCTCGCCACCCTGGCTCAATCGCGTGCTCGAGCGCAAGCCGCGCGTGCTGCTGCACGCGGTGGACGGCGTGAGCTTCTCGATCGAGCGCGGCAAGACGCTCGCGCTGGTGGGCGAGTCGGGCTGCGGCAAGAGCACGGTCGCGCGCCTGCTCGTGGGGCTGTACGCGCCCACGCGCGGCGGGTTGCAGTTCGACGGCCAGGACGCGCACGCGGCCTTCAAGACCGCCGAGGGCCGCAAGCTGCGCCGCCGCATCCAGATGATCTTCCAGGACCCCTACGCGAGCCTCAACCCGCGCTGGATCGTCGAGGACATCATCGGCGAGCCGCTGCGCGAGCACGGCATCCTCAGCGACAAGGCCCAGCTGCGCGAGCGCGTGGGCCAGCTGCTGCAGTCGGTGGGCCTGTCGCCGCTGGACATGAGCAAGTACCCGCACCAGTTCTCGGGCGGCCAGCGCCAGCGCATCTCGATCGCGCGCGCGCTGGCCACGCAGCCCGAGTTCCTGGTCTGCGACGAGCCCACCTCGGCGCTGGACGTGAGCGTGCAGGCGCAGGTGCTCAACATCATGAAGGATCTGCAGCGCGAGCAGGGCCTGACCTACCTGTTCATCTCGCACAACCTCGCGGTGGTGCGCCACATGGCCGACCAGGTGGGCGTGATGTATCTCGGGCGGCTGGTGGAGGTGGCGGACAAGCAGAAGCTGTTTTCGACGCCGCAGCATCCGTACACGCGCATGCTGCTCGACGCGATCCCGCAGATGAAGCACACGGGGCGCGCGCGCACGCCGGTGCAGGGCGAGGTGCCGAATCCGCTCAATCCGCCCGCGGGCTGCGCCTTCCATCCGCGCTGCCCGCATGCCAATGCGCGCTGCTCGGCCGAGCGGCCGAAGCTCCAGAGCATCCGCGGCGTGCAGGTGGCCTGCCATGCGGTGGAAGAGGGCCGTGCCTGAACGGCCCCCGCTCTCAGGGCATGTCGGCGAGCCGCCGGATCGCCTCGACCGCGCCGGGATTCTCGAGCGCCGAGAGGTCGCCCGGCGGCTGCCCCGCAAGCACGCGGCGGATGACCCGGCGCATGGCCTTGCCATTGCGCGTGCGCGGCAGATCGTCGACGCAATGCACGACCGCTGGCCGGAAGGGCTTGCCGAGGGCAGCTTCGATCGCGGCGGCCGCGCGCGCCGCCAGGTCGTCGCCGTCCGGGGATCCATCCCCCGCCGACTGCGGTACCAGCACCAGCACCAGCTTCTGTCCCTTCACCGGATCGGGCAGGCCGACCGCGGCGGCGTCCTTCAGCGCGAGCTCGGCCAGCAGCACGGCCTCGACCTCGGCCGGCCCGAGCCGCTTGCCCGCGATCTTGAGCGTGTCGTCCGAGCGGCCGAGCACGAAGAAATGGCCCTCGCCATCCTCGTAGACCAGGTCGCCATGCACCCAGCGGCCCGGCACCGCCTGCCAGTAGGCCTCGAGGTAGCGTGCATCGTCGCGCCAGAAGCCCTGCGTCATGCCCACGAAGGGCTGAGCGATGGTCAGTTCGCCGGGCACGCCGACCACCCGCGCGCCCGTGTCGTCGGCCACGAAGGCCTGCACGCCCGGCGAGGCGCTGTTGAAGCCCGAGGCCTTGATCGGCCGCACCGGCACGTTGGCGAGGATGGCGCCCGATGCCTCGGTCCCGCCCGTGTAGTTGATGAGCGGCAGCGCGCCACGACCGAAGCGGCGAAAGAACCACTCGAAGTGCTCGGGATCGAGCACCTCGCCGGCCGCCATCAGCACCCGCAGGCTGCGCAGGTCGCCCCGCGTGGCCGCGTCCGCATGCGCCGCCAGGCTGCGGATCAAGGTGGGCGAAGCGCCGAAATGCGTCACGCCATGCCGCTCGATCATCGCGGCGAAGCGCGACCAGTCGGGGAAGTCGGGCGCCCCGTCGTAGCACAGCAGCGTGGCGCCGGCGATCAGCGCGCCGATGACCGTGATCGGCCCGACGATCCAGCCCATGTCCGAAGGCCAGCACCAGGTGTCGCCGGCACGCAGTTCGAAATGGAAGGCGCTGTCGTGCGCGATCTTGAGCGGAAAGCCGCCATGCACATGCACCGTGCCCTTGGGAGCACCCGTGGTGCCCGAGGTGAACACGATCATGAAGGGATCATTCGGGTCCATCGAGACGAAGTCCGCGATCGGCTCGGCGCCGGCGAGCTCTTCCCATGGGCGGCACTCGCGGGCGCCTTCGATGGCATCGCGGTCGCCGAGCACCACCACCTGCGTGAGCACGAGCAGGCGCCCCAGCGCCTCGTTGACGGCCGCGGCCGCCGACACCCGGCGGCCACGCCGCATGAAAGCTTCGGCCGCGATCAGCATGCGCGCCTGCGCGAGCTCGAGCCGCGAGACGATGGCCTCGGTGCCGAAGCCGGTGAACAGCGGCACGCACACGGCCCCGAGCGCGGCGATGGCGAGAAAGGCGATGGCCGCTTCCGAACCCATCGGCAGCATCAGCCCGATGCGGTCGCCGGGCGCGATGCCCATCGCGCGCAGGCCGCCGGCGAAGCGGCGCACGCGCAGCGCGAGTTCCGCGTGGCTGACCCTTTCGACGCGACCGTCCTCGGCCTCCGCGATCAGCGCGGGCTGCGTCGCGCGCCCGGGATCGCAGGACCAGCGCAAGGCGCTGCGCACCCAGTTCAATCGGCCGCCGTCGAACCAGCGCGGATGCGCGGCATCGGGTGCGTCGGTGCGAAAGCGTTGCCAGGGCGCATCCCAGACGATGTCGAGCTGCGCCAGCACGTGACGCCAGTAGCTCGCCGGATCGTCCACCGAGGCCCGGTGCAGTTCGTCATAACCCGCCAGGCCCATGCGATGGGCGAGCGCGGTGAGTGGCGCCGAGGCGATGCGTTCGGCATCGGGCCGCCAGAGCGTGAGATCGGGAAATTCCATGCATCGTCCTCCGTTCCTGCCGGCTCAGCCGCCGCGCCGGCGCGCGGCACGGAAATCGGGCGCGCGTTTCGCGAGAAAGGCCTCCACGCCTTCGCGCGATTCCGCCGTACCGTAGTAGAGCGCCAGCGCCTCGAAGCCCAGCGCACCGATGGCGCGGATGTTCTCGGAGTCCGCATTGAACGAGCGCTTCGCGATCGCGATGGCGGTCGGGCTCTTCGCCAGGATCTCGGCACACCAGCGCGCCACCTCCGCATCGAGTTCGTCCGGCGCAACGACGCGGTTGACCAGGCCCATCGCCAGCGCCTCGTCGGCACCGTAGCGGCGACACAGAAACCACATCTCGCGCGCCCGCTTCTCGCCGACCACGCGCGCGAGCAGCGCGGTGCCGAAGCCCGGGTCGACCGAGCCCACCTTCGGTCCGACCTGGCCAAAGACCGCATCGGTGCTCGCGATGGCGAGGTCGCACACCGTGACCAGCACGTTGCCGCCGCCGATCGCATAGCCCTGCACGCGCGCGATCACCGGTTTGGGGATGTCGCGGATCAGGCTTTGCAGTTCGTCCATCGGCAGTCCGATGGTGCCGCGCCCGCCATAGCCGCCTTGCCCTTCGCCATGGTCGGACTGGTCGCCTCCCGTGCAGAAGGCCTTGTCGCCGGCACCGGCGAGCACGACCGCGCCGATGTCGCGGTTCCACCCGGCGCGGCCGATCGCGTGCAGCAGCTCTTCCACCGTGCGGCCGCGCAGCGCGTTGTAGCGCGCGGGGCGATCGATGGTGATGCGCGCGACGCCGTCCCTCTCTTCGTAGCGGATGTCCTCGTAGTCGACGTTCGAAACGGTGCTCACAGCGCCGCCTCCACCACCGACAACGCGGCATCGAAGGCTTCCAGCCCCTGCGACAGTTCCTCGCGCGTGATCACGAACGGCGGCGACACCATCGCCACGTTGTACCGGCCATAGGCATGCACACCGCGCTTCATCAATTCGCCGTAGAACAGCTTCATCGGCGCCGAGCCCCCGGGATGGTGCCATTCCACCAGCGGCTCGCGCGTCTCGCGGTCCTTCACCAGTTCGAGGCCGAAATGCGCGCCGAGCCCGCGCACGTCGCCGACCACCGGGTGCCTGCGCTGCAGTTCGCCGAGCCCCTCGCGCAGCCAGCCCTCGATCTCGAGGGCACGCTCGAACAATCCCTCCTCGAGGTAGACCCGCAGCGCGGCGACGCCGCCCGCGACGGCCAGCACATGGCCCGCATGCGTGTGGCCCACGTCGAACAGCTCGGTGTCGAAGTGGCTCGCCACGCCTTCGCGCACCAGCACACCGCCCAGCGGCGTGTACGAGGAGCTGGCGCCCTTGGCGAAGGACATCAGGTCGGGCAGCACGCCGAGCCGCGTCGCGGCGAAGGCGGCGCCGGTGCGGCCGAAACCGGTCATCACCTCGTCGTACACCAGCAGGATGCCGTGTCGGTCGCACAGCGCGCGCACGCCCTGCAGGTAGCCCTCGGGATAGATCACCATGCCGCTCGATCCCGTCATCGGCTCGAGCACGATGGCCGCGACGTTGTGCGCGCCCTCGTGCGACAGCACCTGCTCCAGATGCTGCAGCGCGCGCCGCGATTCCTCGGCCGGCTCGCGCGTGTGGAACGGGCTGCGGTAGGGATAGGGAGTGAAGAACTTCACCATGCCCGGCAGGTTCGGCAGCGGGTCGCGCCAGCGGTCCACGCCCGTCAGCGCGCTGCCGCCGATGGTGCTGCCGTGGTAGGAGCGGTAGGCGGTCAGCACCTTGGGCCGCCGCGTGACGAGGCGCGCGATCTTCACCGCATCGTCGTTGGCCTCGCCGCCGCCGCTCGCGAAGTGCACGCGCAGCCCCTCGCTCCAGGGCGAGATGCGGTTCAGCAACTCGGCGTATTCGGCGCGCACGTCGTTGAAGTAGCTCGAGGCCACCCAGCACAGCCGTTCGGCCTGCTGCTGTATCGCGCGCACCACCTTCGGATGCCCGTGGCCCAGCGGCACCGCCACGTAGCCGCTGGTCATGTCGAGGTAGGCCTTGCCGTTCGTGTCGTGGAAGTGGCAGCCCTTGGCATGCGTGATCACGGGCGGGTTGAGCCCGCCCTGTACCGACCACGACACCAGCACCTGCCGGTAGGCGGCAGGCAGGCTCGCGTTGGCCTGGCCATGGATCTGAAGGTCCATCGTCTGTCCTCTGTGTTGTTGCGTGAAGAAAAGTTGAAGCGGATCGCTGCGATGAAGCATAGGAATGCAGGTCCACGCGGACAAACCAAAGCTTTGGGGCCTGAGCCGCAAAGCAATTCGCGCTCGCCATGTCCCGTCGATCGCCCTTCCCCACGCATGAACCTGGAGCGATAGCCATGGCACGCCAGCTTCCCCCCATGCTGTCGGTGCGCGTGTTCGAGGCCGCCGCGCGCCATGGCAGCTTCGCCAAGGCCGCGTCCGAGCTCTTCGTCTCGGCCGGCGCGGTGGCCCACCAGGTGCGGCAGCTCGAGGACTGGCTCGGCCTGCCGCTGTTCCTGCGCACGCCCCGCTCGGTCGAACTCACCGACGCCGGACAGGCCTACCTGCGCGGCGTCGCGCCGCTGCTCGAGGAACTCGAACGCGTATCGATGCACTGGCGCCAGCATGCGGAGGGCGCCAGCGAGGTGACGGTCAGTGCCATGCCCTCGTTCGTGACGCGCTGGCTGATGCCGCGGCTCGGTGATTTCCGCGCCGCGCATCCCGCGGTCGAAGTGCGCGTGCTCGCCGCGGTGGCCCCGGTGGACTTCGCGCGCGATCGCGTCGACGTGGCGATCCGCCTCGGCACCGGTCCCTACCCTGGCATGGAGGCACAGCCGCTGCTGCGTGAGGCCTTCCATCCCGTCGCGAGCCCGCGCTGGCTGGAGCGGCACGGCATGCCGGCGTCGCCGCGCGATCTGCTCGACACGGTGCTGCTGCACGACGAGTTCGAGCCGCGCATTCCCGAACAGATCAGTTGGGAGGCGTGGTTCACGGCCCAGGGCGTGCCACCCGGGGCATCGCTGCGGCCGGCGCCTGCGTTGCGCTTCTCGCACAGCTATCTCGCGCTCGATGCCGCGGCCGCGGGGCAGGGCGTCGCGCTCGCGTCCGACGTGCTGGCACGCGACGCGCTTCAGCGCGGCGAACTGGCCCGGGCCTGGCCCGACGATCTGCCCGGCCCGTACCGCTACCACCTGCTGTGCCAACGCGGCGCGCGGGACCGGCCCGCGGTCGCGGCGTTCACGCACTGGCTTCGCGCGGCGGCCGATGCTTTCTGAAGACAGCACGCGGGCGTTTACGTAGCATGTGCCGATGCAAGCTCCCCACGAACCTTCGCTGAGCCCGGCCGCACTGGCCTTCCTGCAACAGGCCGGCCTGCCCTACCGCCTGCACGCCCATGCCCCCGTCGTCTCCTTCGAGGACGCGCGCACGCTGCTGCCCTTCGAAGCCGGTGCGATGGTCAAGTGCCTCGCGTTCCGCCTGCCCGACGGCCGCTACCTGCTGGCCGCGCTGCGCGGCCAGGACCGCGCCGACTACAAGCGCATCGCCGATGCCTTCGGCGTGCGCCGCGCCGACCTGCGGCTCGCGGCCGACGAGGAGCTCGCCACCGACCTGCAGATGGTGCCGGGCGGCGTGGCACCGCTGCCGGTGGGCGGCGCGCGCGTGGTCGTCGACGAGGCGGCGGCGCGCCTGGTCACGCTCTACTGCGGCACCGGCCGCAACGATTCCACGCTCGAGATCGAAACGGCCGCGCTGCTGCGCGCCACGGGCGCAGGTGTCGCGCCGCTGGCCAAGCCCTGAGCTACGGCCTATCGCTCACACCTTGTCAGCGCAGCCAGCTCGCCGGCACGGTGATGAGCTGGGGGAAGAGCACGAACAGGAACATCAGCGCGGTGAGCGACAGCAGGAAGGGCCACACGCCCTGGATCACCTGGTCGAGGCTCACGCGTGAAGTACCGGCCACCACGTTGAGCACGGTGCCCACCGGCGGCGTGAGCAGGCCGATGGCGTTGTTCATGATGAACATCACGCCGAAGTACACGGGGTCGATGCCGGCCTTGTGGATCACGGGCATCAGGATCGGCGTCATGATCAGCACGGTGGGCATCAGGTCGAGCGCGGTGCCCACGATGATCACCAGCACCATGATCACGAACATCAGCAGGATCTTGTTGTCGACGAAAGGCTCGAGCAGTTCGCTGACCTGCGCCGGGATGTTGGCGATGGTGATGAGCCAGGCCGACACCAGCGCCGCGGCCACGAGGAACAGCACGGTGCTCGAGGTCTTGGCGGCGCTGAGCACCAGCTCGGGCAGGCGCGGCATCTCGAGCTCGCGGTAGACGAAACGGCCCACCACGAAGGCATAGACCACCGCCACCACGGCGGCCTCGGTGGGCGTGAACACGCCGAACTTCATGCCGCCGATGATCACCAGCGGCAGCACCAGCGCCCACACGCCATCGAGCAGCGCGCGGCCCAGGCCGCCGGCGCTGAAGCTGCGCACCGCGACGTTCTTCTCCTTCTTCGCGCACAACCACCAGGTGGCGGTGAGCGTGAGCGCCATCATGATCCCGGGGAACAGGCCGGCGAGGAACAGCTTGGTGATCGAGATCTGCGCCACCACGCCGAACACCACGATGGCGATCGAGGGCGGGATCACCGGCGCGATGATGCCGCCGGCGGCGATCAGGCCGGCCGCGCGCGGCACGTCGTAGCCGGCCTTGCGCATCATCGGGATCAAGAGCGCCGCGACCGCGGCGGTGTCGGCCACGGCCGAGCCCGAGATGCTCGCGACGACGGTGGCCGCGATGATGGCCACATAGCCCAGGCCGCCGCGCACATGGCCGACCAGCGCGTCGGCCACCTTGACGATGCGCGCCGACAGCCCGCCCGCGTTCATCAGCTCGCCCGCGAGCATGAAGAAGGGCACCGCCATCAGCGGGTAGTTGTTGACGCCCTCGAGCATGTTCTGCGCGAGGATCTGGGTGTCGAAGTTGCCCAGGTGCACCATCAGCGCGACGCCGCAGACGAGCAGCGCGAAGGCGATGGGCATGCCGAAGGCCATGGCCCCGAGCAGCGAGGCGATGAAGACGAAGATGGTCATGGATGTCCCGTGTTCTTTTGGTTCGCGCTCATTCGCCCGCGCTGCCGGTGTCGTTGACCAGCTCCTCGCGCGCCATGCGGCCCGTGCAGAGGCGCCACAGCGAGCCGACCAGCATCAGCGCCATGCCCACGCTGCTGACCAGCAGGCAGGCATAGACCAGGCCGATCGGCACGCCGGTGACCGGTGCGCGGTCGTCCATGCCGATCACCACCAGCTTCCAGCTGCCGTGCGCGAGCAGCAGGCAGCAGGCCAGCGCGCCGAGATCGGCCACGCCGCGACAGAAGCGCTGGCCGCGCTCGCCGAGCCGCGCGACCACGGTCGACATGCCCAGGTGCGCGTTGTCCTTCATCACCAGCAGCGCGCCGATCAGCGTGAGCCACATGAAGACGAAGCGCGAGGCTTCCTCCGAGAACACGATGCCGGAGTTGAAGGCGTAGCGCAGCACGACGTTGCCGAACACGAGCGCGACCATCACGGCCATCATCGCGATCATCAACACGTTGGCGCCGCGCTCGAAGAGGCGGGAAAGCATGGGGAGTCTCCTGTTGTAGTTGGTTCTTGCACCCGGTCGCTTCAGCGCCCCGGGCCGGCCGGGTCGATGCGGTAGAAGCGCAGGGCGTTGCCGCGCCAGACCGCGTCGCGCGCCGCGTCGTCGAGGCCGTCCAGCCCCTCGGCCACCGCGCGCACCACCTCGGCCATGGGCGCGCGCAGGCCCGACACCGGCAGGTTGCTTGCGAACATGCAACGCTCTGCGCCGAAGATCTCGACCGTCTCGCGCACCACGCGCACATTGCTGTCGGCGCTCCAGGGCGCATCGGGCAGGCCGAACTCCGAGAGCTTGACCATCACCTCGGGCAGCACCGCAAGCGCCTGCATGCCGCGCCGCCAGTGCGCGAGGCCGGCTTCGCTGCGGTCCCAGGGCAGGCCTGCATGCTCGATCGCCACGCGCAGGCCCGGAAAGCGCGCGACGGCCTCGGCCGCTTCCTCCAGGTGCCAGTAGGGCACGCGCACGTCCCACAGCAGGCCGTTGTCGCGCAAGAGGCCCAGGCCCGCGCACCAGCGTTCGTCCTGCAGGGTGCCGGGCTCGCCGCGCACGCTGTGATCGGGGCCGCGCGAGATGCGCGGCTTGCAGCGCACGCCGCGCACCAGCGGCCATTCGGCCTGCGCGCGCATCTGGGCTTCGGCATCGCTCGCGAGGAATTCGACATTGGCCACCACGGCATTCGGAAAGCCGTGTTTCGCGTGGACCGCATGCAGCCAGCGCGTCTCGGCCAGCGACTCGGCGCGCGAGCGCTCGGCCTCCACATGCACCGTGGCCGCCACCGGCAGGCCCTCGGTGGCGGCACGGTAGTCGGTCACGCCGAAGTCGCGCCGCAGCACCGCGTAGTCGCCGAGGAAGAAGGCCCCGGCGTCGTAGCCGTCCTGCAGCCACGGGAAATGGCCCTCGCCCAGGTGCCACAGGTGGTGGTGCGCGTCGACGATGGCGGCGGGAAGCACGGCACTCACGGCTGCGCGTCCATCGCCTTGAGCACCGCGTCGCCGTTCTTCTCGACGTACATCCTGCGGGTCTCCTCGCGCACCACCTGGCGGATGCTCGCGACGTCGGGCGTCTCGTTGATCTGCATGCCCTTGGCGCGCAGCTGGGCGATGGCGTCCTTCTCGCCGTCGTTGTTGAGCTTGCGCTGGAAGTTCGCGGCCGCCGCGGCTTCCTCGAGCATCGCCTTCTGGAACTCGGGCTTGAGCGCATCGAAGCGCGCCTTGTTCATGATCACCACCAGCGGCGTGTAGGCATGGCGCGTAAGCGAGAGGTACTTCTGCACCTCGTACATCTTCGACGACAGCATCAGCGTGGGCGGGTTCTCCTGCCCGTCGACCGCGCCCGACTCGAGCGCGCCGAACACTTCGGCGAAGGGCATCGGCTGCGGGTTCGCGCCCAGCAGCTGGAAGGCCTTGAGGTGCGAGGGATTGGGCGTGGTGCGGATCTTCAGGCCCTTGATGTCGGCCGCGCCGTTGATCGGCCGCTTGTTGTTGCCCAGGCTGCGAAAGCCGATCTCCCAGAAGGCCAGGCCCTTGATCTGGTGCGTGCCGAGCTCGTCGAGCAGCGAGCGGCCGACCGGGCCGTCGAGCGTGCGGTAGGCCTGCTGCGCATCGGCGAACTGGTAGGGCAGGTCGAGCGCATTGAGCTTGGGCGCGAGGCCGGTCACGAAGGGGTTGCCGGTGGCGCCGATGTCGATGGTGCCGCTGCGCACGCCGGTCACCAGCGTCACGTCGTTGCCGAGCTGGCTGTTGGCGAAGACCTGGATCTCCACCGCGCCGCCGGTGCGCTCCTTCACGCGCTTCGCGAACTCGAGCGCGGCCTTGTGCTGCGAATCGCTCTCGGGCACGGTGTGGCTGAAGCGCAGCTTGACCGGCGCCTGCGCCGCGGCGCCGCCGGCGCCGAGGCCGAGCAGCGCGGCCAGCAGCGCGCCGGCCAGGGACCTGAAATTCCTGTGCATGGTTGTCGTCTCCTGTCGTTGAAATTCGGCGAAGGCACGCGCCTTCCGGGGGCCGCCGCTCAGACCGTGACCTTGGCTTCCTTGACCACCTTGGCCCACTTGTCCTTCTCGGTGCCGATGAACTCGGTGAACTTCGCGGCGCTGCCGCCGCCGTCCTCGGCACCGTAGCTCGCGAGCTTCTCCGCCACGTCGGGCATGGCGAGCACACGGTTGAAGTCCTCGTTCATGCGCTGCACCATCGCGGCATTCATCTGCGCCGGTCCGACCAGGCCGTACCAGGTGCTGGCGTCGAAGCCCGGGTAGCCGAGCTCGGCCACGGTGGGCACCTCGGGATGCGCCTTCGAGCGCCGCGGCCGCGTCTGCGCGATCGCCACCAGCTTGCCGCTGGCCACGTGCGGCGTGGCCGAGGTCATGGTCTCGAAGCTGTAGTCGATCTGGCCGCCGATCAGGTCGGTGAGCATCGGGCCCGAGCCGCGGTAGGGCACGTGCAGCGCATCGACGCCCGCGCGCAGCTTGAAGAGTTCGATCGCCAGGTGCTGCGAGGCGCCCGCGCCCGAGGAGCCGAAGGTCACGGTGCCCGGCTTGTCGCGGCACAGCGCCACCAGGTCCTTGACCGTGCGCGCGGGATTCGAGGGGTTGCAGATCAGCAGGTTCGGCGTGACGCCCACCAGCACCAGCGGCGTGAAGTCGCGCTCCACCACGTAGCCCAGCGTGGGATAGAGCGCGGGCGCGATCGCATGGTTGCTGATGTTGGTCATCAGCAGCGTGGTGCCGTTGTTCGGCTGCTTGGCGACGTACTCGGCGGCGATCACGCCGCCCGCGCCGGCCTTGTTCTCGACCGTGACCGGCACGCCCCACAGCGTGGCGAGCTTCTGCGCCATCACGCGCGCCATCACGTCGGTGCCGCCGCCGGGCGGAAAGCCGACGACGATGCGCACGGGCGTGGTGGGCAGCGGCGCGGTCTGCGCGCGCACGGTGGCGAAAGGCAGGGCCGCGCTGGCGGCCAGTGTCGATGCGATGAAGCGGCGGCGTTGCATGGCGTTGTCTCCTTGTGTTCTTTTCGAGGCTTACATCGACTCGGCCAGCAGGGCCTGGTAGTCGGCCACGCTGGCTTCGCGCGGATTGGTCTTGTGGCAGTGGTCCTTGAGCGCGCCCTCGATCACGCGCGGGAACAGGTCGGGCGAGACGTCGAGCGCGGCCAGGCCGCTCGGCAGGCCGAGGCGCGCGCTCATGGCCGCGACGGCCGGCGCCACCTCGTCGCCGCCGCCCAGCCCCATGGCCTGCGCCATGCGCGCGAGGCGCTCGTCCTTGCGCATCGACTCGGCCTGCGCGTTGAAGCGGATCACGGCCGGCAGCAGGATCGCGTTGAGCGTGCCGTGGTGCAGGCGCGGCGCGATGCCGCCGAGCGAATGGCTGAGGCTGTGCACGCAGCCCAGTCCCTTCTGGAACGCGAGCGCGCCCTGCATCGAGGCGCTCATCATGTTCAGGCGCGCCTCGCGGTCGCCGGGCGTGGCGGTGGCGCGCTCGATGTGGCGCCAGGCGCGGCGCAGGCCGTCGAGCGCGATGCCGTCGGCCGGCGGATTGAAGGCCGGCGCCATGAAGGTCTCCATGCAATGCGCGATCGCGTCCATGCCGGTGGCGGCGGTCAGCATCGGCGGCAGGCCCAGCGTGAGCTCGGGATCGCACAGCGCGACGCGCGGTACCAGGTGCGGCGAGAGCACGCCGACCTTGCGGCCGTCGTCGAGGATCAGCACCGCGCCGCGGCCGACCTCGCTGCCGGTGCCGGCCGTGGTGGGCACGGCGATCACCGGCGCGGTGGCCGCGGTGATGCGCGCCACGCCGCCCTCGATGGCCGCGAAGGACTTCAGCGGCCCCTCGTGCGTGGCGCACACGGCCACGCCCTTGGCGAGGTCGATCGGCGAGCCGCCGCCGACCGCGACGATGCCGTCGCAGCGGTGCTCGGCATAGAGCGCCACGGCAGCGCGCATCGCGCGCTCGGTGGGGTTGGAGGGCGTGCCGTCGAACACGACGAATTCGCGGCCCGCGCCGAGCTGCGCGGTCACGCGTTCGAGCACGCCCGCGGCGCGCACGCCGGCGTCGGTCACGACCAGCGGGCGGCGGATGCCGAGGCGATCGCACTCCTGCGCCAGCAGCTGCACGGCGCCGAAATCGATCTGGATCTGGGTGATGTAGTTGATGAGCGCCATGCGCTGGTTCCTTGTCTCGGCGGTGGTCCGGGGTGCCGGTGTCTCGCTCGAAGCGGCACCGGTCGTCGTGGGCCGCGAGTCTAGGAACGGGTGCCGGGGGCGGCAACGTGGATTTACTTGAAGTCCGGGCGAGAAAAATTCACAAGCCGCGGGCCCTGCCGGGCGCGAGTTTTTCTTGAAGACCGCCCCAGTTTTTTTCGTTTGGCCGCGCGCGGGCCGCTCCCTAGACTTCGGCCCGTTCGCAACCCGCCCCCTACGAAAGAGACAAGCCGACATGACCTCGCTCATCCTGGTCGAGCGCGACGACCTCATCGCGACCGTGACCCTCAACAAGCCCGACAAGATGAACGCCATGGACCAGGTCATGTGGCAGGGCCTGGCCGACGCCTTCGCCGAACTCTCGGCCGACGACGAGCTGCGCTGCGTGGTGCTGCGCGGCGCCGGCGGCAAGGCCTTCTCGGCCGGCGCCGACATCGAGGAGTTCCAGCGCAGCCGCGCCAATGCCGCGCAGGCGGCTGCCTATGCCGAGGTCACGCATCGCGCGATGCATGCGATCGCCACCAGCAAGCACCCGACGCTCGCGGTGATCGAGGGCGCCTGCGTGGGCGGCGGGCTCGAGATCGCCACCGTCTGCGACATGCGCATCTGCGGCAGCTCGAGCCGCTTCGGCGTGCCGGTCAACAAGCTCGGCCTGGTGATGTCGTACGGCGAGCTCGGCGGGCTGGTCGACCTAGTCGGCGGCGCGACCGCGCTCGAGATCGTGCTCGAGGGCCGCGTGTTCGATGCCAAGGAAGCCTTCGAGAAGCGCCTCGTGAACCGCGTGGTCGACGACGCCGCGGTGCTCGAGCAGGGCTATGCCACCGCGCGGCGCATCGCCAACGGCGCGCCGCTGGTGGCGCGCTGGCACAAGAAGTTCGTGCGCCGGCTGGCGCAGCCCGCGCCGCTGTCGGCCGAGGAGAGCGCCGAGGCCTACGCCTGCTTCGACACCGAGGACTTCCGCATCGGCTTCCAGGCCTTCCTGGCCAAGGGCAAGCCGGTCTTCACGGGCCGCTGAGCCCGCCACCCTCTTTCCAGATCCGGAGTCCCCGCGTGACCCTTCCCCTTTCCCGCATCAAGGTCCTCGACGTCAGCCAGATCATGGCCGGCCCCTTCTGCTGCATGCTGCTCGGCGACATGGGCGCGGACGTCATCAAGGTCGAGACGCCCGGCATCGGCGACCAGACCCGCCGCTCGATGGGCTTCCGCCTCAAGGGCGCCGACAGCGGCGGCTTCCTCGCGCTCAACCGCAACAAGCGCAGCATCGAGATCGATCTCAAGAACCCGGCCGGCCTCGAGGCCTTCTACGCGCTCGTGAAAGAGGCCGACGTGCTGGTCGAGAACAACCGCCCCGGCGTGGCGGCGCGGCTGAAGATCGACTACGAGACCCTGCGCCAGCTCAACCCGCGGCTGGTGTACGCGAGCATCTCGGGCTTCGGCCAGACCGGCCCCTGGGCCAAGCGCCCGGGCCTGGACCTGATCGCGCAGGCCATGACCGGCGTGATGAGCGTGATGGGCCATCCGGGCGAGCCGCCGGTGAAGTCGGCGATACCGCTGGCCGACCTGGGCGCGGGCCTGTTCGCGGCCTACGGCATCCTCAGCGCAGTGATCGGCCGTGGCCTCACGGGCGAGGGCCAGTTCGTCGACGCCTCGCTGTTCGAGACCGCGCTGGGCCTGTCGGTGTGGGAGTCGGCCGAGTATTGGGGCACGGGCCAGGTGCCCACGCCGATCGGCAGCGCCAACCGCATGAGCGCGCCCTACCAGGCAGTGCGCGCCTCCGACCGCCCCTTCGTCATCGGCGCGGCCAACCCCAAGCTCTGGACCGCGCTGTGCGGCGTGATCGGGCGCGAGGACCTGGTGCGCGACGCGCGCTTCACCGACAACGTGCTGCGCATCCGCAACCGCGTCGTGCTGATCGAAGAGCTCGAGCGCGAGTTCGCGCGCCGCACCGCCACCGAATGGGTCGATGCGCTGCTGGCCGCGGGCGTGCCGGCCGCGCCGATCTACGACTACGCCGAAGCCCTGGCGAGCGAACAGGCGGTGGCGCGCAACATGGTGCTGAAGATCCAGCACCCGGTGGAGGGCGAGACACGCGCCCTGGGCTTTCCGGTCAAACTCGGCGGCACGCCGCAGCAGGTGCGGCATCCGGCGCCGCTGCTGGGCCAGCACACCGAGCAGGTGCTCGGCGAGATCGGCATGACGGCCGAGGACATCGCCGCGCTGCGAAGCAACGGCGCGTTCGGCGCGGCGCATGCCGCGGCCGACGCGACGGCGGACTGAGACACGCAAGAAACACAACGAGACGGAGACAAGACCATGCAGGAAAGCACCATCGACCTCTCGCGCCGCCGCTGGCTCGGCGCCATCCCCGCGCTTTCGGGCGCGCTGTTGCTCGCGCCGGGCTTCGCGCGGGCGCAAGGCGGCCCCTATCCGCACAAGCCGATCGAGCTGGTCGTGCCCTGGCAGGCCGGCGGCGGCGCCGACGTGGTGGGCCGGGCCTTCGGCGCGGCGGTCGCCAAGTACCTGCCGCAGCCGGTGGTCGTCATCAACAAGCCCGGCGCCAGCGGCGTGCTCGGGCTGGGCGACGTGGTCAACGCCAGGCCCGACGGCTACCGCATCGTGCTGTCGTCGACCGAGCTGACCTTTCTCAACCACCTGGGCCTGGCGAAGTTCTCGTACAAGGACCTGCGCCCGATCGCTCGGCTCAATGCCGACCCGGCCGCGGTGGTGGTGCGCGCCGATGCGCCCTACGCCACGCTCGAGCAGTTCCTCGAGGCCGCGCGCAAGGGCGACGCGAACATCCGCGTGGGCAATGCGGGCCACGGCTCGACCTGGCACATGGCGGCTGCCGCGCTGGCCGAGAAGACCGGCGCGAAGTTCAACCACATCCCCTATGCAGGCGGCGCGCCCGCGGTGCTGGCGCTGCTCGGCGGCCACATCGACGCGGTGACCGTGAGCACGGCCGAGGTGTCGAGCTACGTGGCCGCGGGCAAGCTCAAGGCGCTGGCCGTGATGGCCGACCGGCGCGTGGCCGACGGCTTCGAGAAGATCCCGACACTCAAAGAACGCAACATCGACCTGTCGATCGGCATCTGGCGCGGCCTGTCGGCGCCGCGCGGCACGCCCGACGACGTGATCGCGGTGCTCAAGGGCGCGGTCGCGAAGGCCGTGAAGGAACCCGCCTGGCTCGAGGCGCTGACCAAGCTGCACTTCAGCACCGACACCTACGCCGACGATGCCGCGCTCGAGGCGGTGATGGCCAGGGAGAGCGAGTTCTTCAAGGCGCTGGCGGGCAAGATCAACCTGTCGAGCTGAGGCACGGCGCACGGCCGAGAATCGCGCGATGGCTTTCGAATTCAGCGAACCCTTCGTCGACGCGCACCAGCACTTCTGGAAGCTCGATGCGCATCCCTATCCCTGGCTGCAGGGCGAGACGGTGCCGAACTTCCGCTACGGCGACTACTCGGCGCTCAAGCGCAACTACCTGCCGGCCGATCTCGCGCGCGACACGCGCGGCTTCGCGCCGGCGCGCACGGTGCACATCGAGGCCGAGTGGGAACGCACCGATCCGGTGGCCGAGACCCGCTGGCTCACCGGCCTCGCGGCCGCCGAGGGCCGGCCCTCGGCGATCGTCGCGCATGCGGCGCTCGATCGCGGCGACGTGGCCGAGGTGCTCGCGGCGCAGGCCGCGTTCGCGCTGGTGCGCGGCATCCGCCACAAGCCGGTGACGGCGCCGTCGGCCGCCGAGGCCGCACGCGGCGTGGCGGGCTCGATGGACGATCCGCGCTGGCGCGCGGGCTATGCACTGCTCGAGGCGCATGGGCTCTCGTTCGACCTGCAGGCGCCGTGGTGGAACCTCGACCAGGCCACGCAGCTCGCGCGCGACTTTCCGCGCACGCTGCTGATCCTCAACCACAGCGGCCTGCCCGCGGACCGCAGCGCCGAGGGCCTCGCGGGCTGGCGCCGCGCGCTCGAGCGTCTGGCCGATGCGCCCAACACCGCGATCAAGATCTCGGGCCTGGGCCAACGCGGCCTGCCATGGACCGAGGAGGCCAACGTGCCGCTGATCCGCGACGCGATCGCGATCTTCGGCGCGTCGCGCTGCATGTTCGCGAGCAACTTCCCGGTCGACAGCCTGGTGGCCAGCTACGAGACGATCCTGCGCGGCTTTCTCGCGGCCATCGCCGGGCACTCCGACACGGAACGCCGGCGGCTGCTGCACGACAACGCCGTGCGGCTCTACCGACTCTGAGCCGCCGCCTCGTCCTTCGCGCGCTCTTCGTGCACCCATGACACGAAGGCCGCGATGCGCGCGTCGGCGGCGCGGTCCTGCGGATAGACCATGAAGTAGGAGAACTCCACCGGCAGCGTGACATCGAAGGGCCGCACCAGCAGGCCGTCGGCCAGGTCCTTCATCACCCAGTTCTTCTTCACCAGCGCCACGCCGAGCCCGTCGACCGCGGCGGCGATCACCAGGTGGCTGGGCCAGAACGAGGGGCCGCGCGTCACGTCCACGTCGCTCACGCCCGCATGCTCGAGCCACATGCCCCAGTCGGGATTGCTCACGTCGCTGTAGGTGCTGTTGTCGTGCAGCAGCACGTGGTGCTTGAGGTCGGCCGGCGTGCGCAGCGGATGCTCGCCCTGCATCAGCGCCGGGCTGCAGACCGGGAACACCTCGACCGGCAGGCACAGCTCGGAGTGCAGGCCCGGGTAGATGCCGCGGCCGTAGCGCACCGCCATGTCGAAGTCCTCGCGCGTGAAGTCGACCATGTGCTTGGAGGTCGATATCTCGAGGTCGATGTCGGGGTAGGCCTGCATGAAGCGGCGCATGCGCGGGATCAGCCACTTGACCGCGAAGGTCGGCGGCAGGTTGATCTTGAGCGAGGGCGTGCCCTGCGACTGGCGCAGCTGCTGCGTCGCGTACATCACCTGCTTGAAGGCTTCCTGGATGCCCGGCAGGTAGGCCTTGCCGGCGGCGGTGAGCGCAAGCGACTTGGTGTCGCGCACGAACAGCGCGATGCCGAGGTTCTCCTCGAGCGTCTTGATCTGGTGGCTCACGGCCGAGGGCGTGACGAAGAGCTCGTCGGCCGCGCGCGTGAAGCTCAGGTGCCGCGCCGCGACCTCGAAGGCACGCAGCGGATTGAGCGGGGGAATGGGGCGCGACATGGTGGACGGATTCCTTCGGGAGCGGGCACGGGACGGGGGCCCGGGGCCTTCAATATTTTCTACGCAATGCTTCGAGAAAAACTCGTTTGCCGCGCCGCGCCGCGATTCCTAGACTGCCCTTCACACCGACGCACGGCCAGTCGGGACAACGTCAATTGACGCTCAACGCTTTCGGACCAACCCCCATGAACCCAGAACTGCGCGCAGGCGCCCTCACCCGCCGCGAACTCGTGATCGACCGCCCGCGCACCGTCGACTTCCTCGGCGAGGACCTGCGCATCTATGCCACGCCCGAGCTCGTGCGCGACGTCGAGCAGACCTGCCTCGACTTCCTGCTCGACCACGTGGGCGCGGGCGAATCCTCGGTCGGCACCGCGATCGCGCTCAAGCACGTGGGCGCCACGCTGCTGGGCCAGCCGGTGCGCATCGAGGCGCGCGTGCGCGCGGTCGACGGCCGCGGCGTGGACTTCGAGTTCAGGGTGCACGAAGGCGACAAGGAGGTCGCGAGCGGCACGCACAGCCGCTTCGTCGTCGACGTCGCGCGGCTGCGCGCCAAGGTGCACGCGGCCGTCGCCAAGGACACGAACGCCTCGTGAGTTCCTGATATTCCGCGGGCCCCGGCCTGCGACTCCCCGTGCCGGACAGCGGCGCGCCAGCACTTTCGGTGCGGGCGTGCGGCCGTTCCTCACCCGCGCGGCGATAAGCCGAATCCGCAACCTGGTTGCATCTTCAAAAAGAAACGAGACAGACCGATGTTCAAGACCCTCGCCTCCGCCCTCTTCGCACTGGCCACCGCCTGTGCCTCCCTCGCCTTCAGCGCCTCGGCCGGCGCGCAGGACCTGACCGGCAAGGTCACGCGCACGCCCACCGGCTATCTGATGGTGCTGCGCAACGGCGACGACGTGCTCGCGCACCTCGAGCGCCTCGCCGTGGTCGAACAGATACCGAGCGCCAGCATCGTGGGCATCGGCTTCATGCGCGAGGCCACCTTCGGCTTCTACGACTTCGCGAAGAAGGTCTTCAACCCGAAGACCTTCAAGGACGTGGAGCTCGCCAACCTCACGGGCTCGATCGCCTGGAAGGAAGGCAAGCCCTCGATCCACGCGCACGGCATCGTGACCGACGGCACCTTCATCGGCGCGGGCGGCCACCTGCTGGGCCTGACGGTGGGCACGGGCTCGTGCGAGATCACGGTGATCCTGCATCCGCAGCGGCTCGAGCGCTTCGTCGATCCTGCGATCGGGGCGAATGTGCTGGGGTTGCATCCGGGCGCGAAGTAAACGGCATGCGGGCGTGAAAGGGGCTGGCGCGGGCCGGTGACACGGCGCTGTAACACGGCTTGCATGTTGGCTTCGTATCTTCCGGGGACCCACGACAACAACCCACAACAGAGGGATCCCCATGCACGCCACTCCCACGACGCCGCGCGCGCGGCTCGACGCACGCCGCCTGCGCTGGCTCGCCGCCTTCGCCGCGCTCGCATCATTCGCCGCCCTGCAGGCATGCAACGGCGGCGGCTCCTCGAGCAGCTTCGTTCCGGTGGCCGGTGCGCCCGCAGCGCCGCCGGCTTCCGCGCCGCCACCCGCGCCCGACGCGGCCACGGCCGACGCCAACCTGCAGGCCGCCTGGGTCGAGATCGGCGACGGCAACGCGGCCTTCGCGCGCGTCATCACCAGCTACGCCGCCCCCGCCGCCGACACGGCGGCCGATGCGAACGCCACCTGCCCGCAGATCACGGTCGACGGCAAGGCCAGCCGCATGAGCCTGCGCATCGGCTCCGGCTCGATGCCGCTGCGCACCACGGCCAGCGATCCCGCCGACTCGAAGCCTTCGGAATTTCCGGTGTCGACCTGCGAGGCCACCCTGCCCGCGGGAGCGAAGCAGGTCGCCGTCGGCAGCCGCGCGCTGCCGCTGCCCAAGGCCGAGCCGCAGCGCATCCTGGTGCTGGCCGACACCGGCTGCCGCCTGAAGAAGGCCGACAACGCCTACCAGCCCTGCAACGACAGCAGCGTGTGGCCGTTCGCTCCATTGGCCGCCACCGCCGCCGGCTTCGATCCCGACCTGGTGCTGCACATCGGCGACTACCATTACCGCGAGAACGCCTGCCCGGCCGACGTGGCCGGCTGCAAGGGCAGCCCCTGGGGCTATGGCTGGGACACCTGGCAGGCCGACTTCTTCAGGCCCGCCGCGCCGCTGCTCGCGAAAGCTCCCTGGGTGCTGGTGCGCGGCAACCACGAGGAGTGCGCGCGCGGCGGCCAGGGCTGGTACCGCTTCCTCGACACGCGCGCCTACGCCGACAAGCGCTCGTGCAACGACCCGACCAACGACAGCACGGGCAACTATGCCGAGCCCTATGCCGTCTCGCTGGGCGGCGGCTCGCAGGTCATCGTGTTCGACTCGGCCAAGGCCGGCAAGGCGGCGCTGAAGACCGACGACCCGCAATTCATCGCCTACCAGAAGCAGTTCCAGGCCGTGGCGGCGCTGGCGGCGAAGCCGGGCATGAGCACCACCATCTTCACCAACCATCACCCGATCCTGGCCTTCGCGCCGGTGGCGGGCGCGACGCCCGCGCCGGGCAACCTCGCGCTGCAGTCCGTGATGAACAACCTCTATGCGAAGGCCTACTACCCGAGCGGCGTGCACATCGCGCTGCACGGCCACGTGCATGACTTCCAGGCGCTGAACTTCGCCACCGACCATCCGGCCACCGTGGTGACGGGCAACGGCGGCGACAACCTGGACGTGGCGCTGCCCGACCCGCTGCCCGCCGGCACCACCCCCGCGCCCGGCGTGACGATCGACCGCATCACGCACCACAACACCTTCGGCTTCATGCTGATGGAGCGCAAGAAGTCGCCCGACGTGGGCTGGACCTTCAAGGCCTACACCGTGGCCGGCAAGCTGCTCGCCACCTGCGGGCAGACCGGCCGGGCGCTGAGCTGCGACAAGACCGGCTTCCTGACGCCGTGACGCGGCGCTCGACGCGCTTCCCCCCGCTCGCGGGCGCCGCGCTCGCCCTGGGCGCGGCCTGCCTCGGATGGATCGTGGGTGCCGCGGGTGCCGCCCCCGGATCGATGGAAGTCATCGGCCCGGGCGGGCCCGCGAGCCAGGTGATCGAGCACATCGGCGCCACACCGAAGCTCGCCGCGCGCGTCGACCCCACGGCGGCCGTGTTCCGGCCCGATCCCGCGCTCGCGGCCCTGGGCAAGCGCCTCTTCTTCGACACCCGGCTGTCGCAGCCGCAAGGCCTGTCGTGCGCCGGTTGCCACGACCCGCTGCGCGCCTTCACGTCGACGCTGAATGCGCCATCGCTCGCGGGGCCGCGCACGCCGCAGGGCAGCCGCGCGGGCCGCTTCAGCGCGCGCACCGCGCCCTCGCTGCTGTACGTGCGCTACGTGCCGCGGCGCCACTTCTACCAGGACGACGACGCGCCCTACGCATCGCCGTTCGGCGGCCTGTTCGCCGACGGCCGCGCCGACACGCTGGCCGAGCAGGTTCGCGGCCCGCTGTTCGATCCCGACGAGATGAACAACGCCTCGCCACGCAGCCTGCTGCGCAAGGTACGCGCCACCGAACTCGCGCCGGCGCTGTCGCAGGCGCTGGGCCCCGAGGTGCTGCGCGATCCGCAGCGCATGGTCCAGGGTATCGGCCTGGCGCTGCAGGCCTACCTCCAGAGCGACGAGATGGCGCCCTTCAGCTCGCGCTTCGACGACTACCTGCGCCAGCGCACGCCGCTGGCGCCGCAGGAGATGCGCGGCCTGGCGCTGTTCAAGAATCCGGACAAGGGCAACTGCATGTCCTGCCACACGCTCTCGGACACCGCGAGCCGGCCCGAGCGCTCGCTGTTCACCGACTTCGGTTACGACGCGATCGCCGTGCCGCGCAACCTGGCGTTGCCCGCGAACCGCGATGCGCGCCACTTCGACAACGGGCTGTGCCGCACCGCCTCGCAGTTGCGCTGGCCCGATCCCGGCCAGTGGTGCGGCTACTTCCGCACCCCGGGCCTGCGCAACGTCGCGGTGCGCCAGAGCTTCATGCACAACGGCACCTTCGCCACGCTGCGCGAGGCGGTGGCCTTCTACGCCACGCGCTCGACCGATCCGGCCAAGTGGTACCACGGCCACGCCACCTTCGACGACGTGCCCGCCGCGCATCGCGCGAATATCAACGTGAACTCGACGCCGATGAACCGCCGCCCGGGCAGCACGCCAGGGCTCAGCGACGAGGAGATCGACGCGATCAGCGCCTTCCTCGGCACGCTGACCGATGCGCGCTACGAGGCGGCCATGCGCGCGCCCGGCGTTGCCGCGGTGGCGAACGCGCCCGCGACCCGGTAAAAGCGACGCGCCCAACGCTGGAAACCTGGTTTCCACGCTCATGTGAGCGCCCGACTTCGCCAGCAGCGAGCCCCCGCCCCCTCGAAGCGCATGGCATCGCCGTCGACCCCTCAGCCAACACCAGCTTTGGCTCTTCAGCAGGTGTTCGGCATGCCGAACACCCTAGCGTTCGCTCAAGCGAACTTCCCTTTCTCGGGCCAGCTGCGACGCGCGGCGTGGCAGGCCAGCACGCTCAAGATCACGAAGACGAGCGCAAAACGGTCAAAAAAGAGAATCATCTGTCCGACCACCATGAGTGGGAGAGCAGGCGGCTCATACAGTTCTCCAGCACATTGCGAGCGCGCCGCGCCGCTGAGGACGAGCAAAAGCGCGAGCGCCTTGGTCGCGCCCAATATGCGCAGCTACGAAGGTCTCACGAGGCGCCCGTCGGCTCAGAACGAGGCCGACAAGAGTTTTCGCTCGCTCGTGGCGCTCGATCGCGTGAAGACCGACACATCGATCGTGATTCCCTGAGCAAAGAGAGACCGCATACGATCGCATGGGCCCGCGGCCGCCAGCGAATGACGAGGGCGGCCGCACCGGCGGGACAGCTACCCCAGCTCCGCCAGAAGGGCGCGGGCACGGGCCAAGCACCCATCTTGCGCGCGGGACGCGGGCACGTCGGCGCCACCAGCTGCAACGATCTCCTGCAGCAGCGTGCGCATGCGCGGCGCCGCACACATCAGACGCACGACCTGCTCGAAGGTGAGAAGCCGGCCATCAGGCCCCGCGGCCAGGGCGGGACGGTGAACCTCCCCAAGATTGCGCCCCTGCGCATCGAAGACCAGCGCCCAGTGACGATCGACGCTGAGAGCGTAGCGCCACACGATTGAAGCCTGCGGTTCAAGCGGACCGCCGACACCGGGCAGACCGCCTGCGGCGGAGGGTGTGAATGGCGTACGAGGATCGGGGGTGTCCATGGTGAGTCTGCCTTTCTGAGGTGACGGGCCGGCTCCCGCGGAGCCGCCTCGACGCCATGACGGCGAGGACCGCGCGGGCGCCAGGGCCCGCCCGCAAGCCGCAGCCCGCAGCAAAGCGCAGGGACCGGGTGAGGACGGGGGCGCAGCCGCACCCTGGCGCCCGCAAGGCCCGCAGCCAGGCGTCGGAAAGAGGCGGTCCCGGGAACGGCCTGGCCACCAGGCAACGACCTGAGCGCCGCGCCTAGTACCCATCGCAGCAACCTCGGACCGCCCTCCCACAGACGCAAAGGGCAGCGCCCCTCACCAAGAAAGAGAGAAGGGACGTAGAAAAAGCAAAAAAATGCCGGCTGCCATACCGCCGGCACAAACCGACCGCTCAGGCCACGATGCGGCCCGCCAGGCGCGCAGAGGCTGCATAGGCACTGAGCGGTCGCGTCGCCTGGAAGCCCACGTCCTGCTCGATGGGCAAGCGCAACGGCCCCCTCAGGCAAGCCAGCGTGTCAAGACTCACGCATCCCAGCTCGGGATAGCCCTGACCCAAATCGCACAATCCAAAGGCGATCGTCGGATCGGCGGGATCGATCTCGCTCAGCAACCACGTCGCGCCGGCATCCGGCGTGAAGAGCTTGACCACAGGTGGCGGATCGAAGAGTTCGTCGCGCGCCTCAAATTCGCGCGATGCGCGGCCATTCGCAGCAAGTCGCCGAACCTGTTCGTCGCTCAAAAAGAAGTACGAGGCATTCATGTGACGCTCCAAAGAAAGGGCGGGATTGCCCAGGACCGTCACGGTCACGCCGAAGCGCAGCGGTCAAGGCTCGAAGACGGCCGCAGGCCGCCAGCGCGCAGAGCGCGCGCAGGCCTTGACAGCGAGAACGGCGTGGCACGCTCACGGTCACGCGAGCCAGCCCCGTCCCCAGCCTCCGCCATGCCACGCCACACCTGACCTCACCAAGCACGAGGCGCAGCGAGTCGTGCACTCCACACAACGCGACCCGCGGGCCCAAAGCCCGCGCTGATCAACTACTCGCGCACAGCGCGCTGGCCA
>NZ_JBWKPQ010000005.1:102319-461204 GCF_059418345.1 Variovorax sp. GW821-FHT09B01
CAGCCGCCCCAAAAAAAGACCCAGCCACCACGACACGCCCTCCCCCACGCCACCTCGCGCCCTGCCAGCACGAGGCGAAGCGAGTCGTGCGCTCCACACAACGCGACCCGCGGGCCCAAAGCCCGCGCTGACCAGCGACCCGCGCACAGCGCGCTGGCCAGCCGCCCCAAAAAAAGACCCAGCCACCACGACACGCCCTCCCCCACGCCACCTCGCGCCCTGCCAGCACGAGGCGCAGCGAGTCGTGCGCTCCACACAACACGACCCGCGGGCCCAAGCCCGCGCTGACCAGCGACCCGCGCACAGCGCGCTGGCCACCCCCTAAGAAAACCAGCCACCGCCCCCTGCACACGACGCCAGTGGAAGCGGATTGCCGCAGCGACATGCCATCGCTCGTTGTTCGCGAGGTCATGCATCCGCGCGGTCCGTCATGCATCAAAGCACGAGCTCAGGCAAAAAAAGCCCGCCGCCCGCACATTGACGGGCGACAGGCTCAGGCGCGCTCTGCGCGGGCTGGATGCTCGGTATCAGTCCAGCCGACTAGGCTTCCTGGTCCGGTTGGTCACGACCAGCGTCCGAGACCGGATCGCCATCCGGCCCAGCCCGGTTCAGGGCTTCTTCTGCCCCATCCTTCTTCTCCTGCTCGGCTTGGGCGTCCGCGCAGGCCTGCGATGGCCCGGCAACCAGCGGCCGCAAAGGAACAGGCAGCCAACGCGTGCCTTCGAGCTTGGCGGCGCAATAGTCCGCGGCCTCGGACTTCTTCATGGCGGCGACTTCCTTGGTGCAGTCGATGCCACTGGCTTCCCGGACCGCCTCTACCGCCTTGGCCTTGCTCACGCTGTGCAGGTAGTTCGCAGCACTGGGCGTCCACCAGTCGGCCATGTCCAGGCCGAGCGCCTCGGCGATCGCATCGCTCTGGTTGCGCCGGCGCTCACGGCCCTGGATCGCGTCGATGCTGCGGGCCGTGCAGTACGCCAGCAGTTCCAGCAAGGTCTGACGCTCCTGCGCGAGCAGCCAGCGGAAGGTCACGGCCGGATCACGAGGCAGGCGCTCGCCCCAATCGCTCGCGGCGCGCTCCAGCAGCGCGGCGGCGGGCGTATGGATGTAGTCGCTCGCATGCTCGGCGAGCGCGAGATCGCCTGTGGGGCGCACCGTCACTTTCACGATGTCGTTGCCTCGGTCATAGAGGTCGAACACCGTCTCGACCATGCGGTGCACCAGCGTCGCGAGCGCCACGTCGACGTCCTGAGTGAGCGCGGCCTGCAAGGCGGCGGTGCGATGGGCCGTGAGGTCGCGCATCAGCTTCTCGCTGAAAACGGAGCGCCGTTTGCCGGCCTCGGCCGCCTCAGTGCTCTCGCTGCCCCGCCCTGCCCTGCTGACCAACCCTTCGCCGTCTTCGGTGCCAGCGCCGCAGGCTGCATCATGGGCGGGGTCGCGACGCAGCAGCCCACGATGCACGGCGAGCGTCCCGTCGCTGTCGATGCGCAGCATCGCACCACACCGTCCCAACTGCTCGGGCGTCCAGACCCGCAGCGCCGCGCGCGCCGCATCGATCCGGTCGTCGAGGTCACTCAACAGGCCCGACAACCGAACTTCCTCGGCCTCATACGCGTCGTTGCCATCGCCATCGTCCTCGAACTGCAGTGCCTTCGCCTCGTTTTGATCGTAGGCCGCGTTGAGCCGCTCGCGCTCGGTCTCCAGCGCGGCCAACATGCCAGCCTCCGCGTCGCTGGGCGCACGCTCGGACGGCGCCTGCTGCCCATAGGCGCGCAAAGCCAGCCGATCTGCATCGATCAAGCCTTCGACCCATGCCCAGCCCTCGGCGCGCACCTCTTCGGCCGCCGCTTGCAGCTTCTCCGTGGCGAGCTGGCGCAGCAGCCCCGGTGCCTCCAGATAGATGCCCGAGCGGCCGGTATCGTCATTGGCGAACAGGTCGCGCCGGACCTTGCCCCCGCGTGCCTCATAGGTCTCGACGCCCACGAAGCGCGCGAGATGGCTTTCCGCGGTAGCTGCGCCTTCGGTCAGGAGGCGTCGGATGGTCCAGGCGTCCCGTCGATAGGTGGGCAGGCCGTCCCACACGGCCTCCTGGGCCTTGTGGTTGTCGGTCAGTGCCAGCGCGTGCAGCATGTCCGACGCGATGTTCCCTTCCCGGTACATCGCGAGGAAGCGTGGCGCAAGCCGGGCGAGCTTGAGACGGCGCTCGACGGTCAGCGGTGCCACGCCGAAGCGCACAGCGATCTGGGCCACGCTCTGCCCCGCTTCGACCCGCGCCAGAAAGGCCTCGGCCTCGTCGGCTGGGTGCATCGCTTCGCGCCCCGAGTTCTCCGCCAGCGAAATCTCCACCGCCTGCGCGCTGTCGTACAGCCTGCACTCCACGGGCCGGGCAGCCGACCATCGCCCGTCGCTGGCGAGCTTGTGCAATGCCAGCAGACGCCGCCCCCCGGCGATGACGCCGAACCGACCATCGGCCAGGGCGACCACCGCAAGGCGATGCAGCAAGCCCTGCGCGTCGATGAGCGCGGCGAGTTCCTCGACGCCGCCCGCGCTGCGGACCTTGCGGACATTGGCGTCGTCGAGCACCAGCTGATCCAGCGGCACCTCAATGTCGCACGGCGACGGTACCGCAATGGCATCGGACTCGTTCGTCACCGGCTTCGTGTCGGTGGGATTTTGCGGCGTGGCAGCCTTCGAAGGCCGCGCCTTGATCGCGTCGCCTGCACGCTTGGGCCTTTCGACCCGCGGCGTCTTCGTGGCGGCACCATCGCTGGCAGCGGCGGGCGCCACCTTGGCCCGGACGGTGGCGGTGCCCGCAGTGGTATCCGCGGGGGTTCTTGCAGTCGCTCTGGCAGTCATGTGCGTTTCCTTTCGATCGCTTCAGTGCGTGAATCAGTGAATGGATGGGTGCATGGACAAAGCCCTGCCGGATTCCTAGATTCAGAGCCCCTCGTGAAAGGGTTCCGGATCGCATCGGCCGAGCTGCCGAGCCTGGCCGCCGTCTTCCTGAGTTCTTCGCCCGGTGACACAGCGCGCACGCTCGGACGGGAGAGCAAGGGGGAAGCATTCGTAACGCGCAGCGTTATGAACACCCCCTTGCAGGCGCAGCCGGTCGCCCGGCCGCGCGGGTGCACGGTCGCCGAGAAGGTGAAGCACTCAGGAAGACGGCAGCCCCCAGACGCCGGGCCGAGGCGCACCGGAACCGCCGCTCGGCGAGCGCCCCCACCTGCCGCAGACAGGTCTGATCGCGGATGTCAGGGGCCGCAGGCCCCGCGCCAGGGATGCGCAAGGCGGCTGCAAGCCGTCCCCGCAGGGGATGAGCGCGAAGGCGCGAACCTGGAGCAGCCCGACAGCAGCGAAGCCGCTGGGGCGCCCTGCATGACTTCACCCACGGCGCCGGCGTTCTCGCTGCAATACCGATCGCATCCGGCGCCAGCAACCGCGATCGCTTTGTCCACCGAACGCCGGCACAACACAGCACACACGACAACGCAGCACACACGCCCAGCGCAGGCGCAAGCTAGCCAACCCATATGTCGGCACCTCAAAAGGGAGAAGCAAGAACCCGCCTGCTGTTGGCAGTTGCAGTTGCTGAGCTCGAGCTATTTAAAGATCGACAGCCTGCGCGGTACCTTTTATCGGCCGGGACACCGTCGAACGCAAGGTGTCTGAGCCCGGTCTACCCGCGGAGCGAACTACATGAGCTCTTCCAACGAGGCCGCGACCGAGGACTGTCGGAGCATGCAGCGGCTGTACCCTTGAAGCCGTCGTGGTTCGGGGCTCTGGACGGTCGCGCAAGGCTTCGCTGACGTTTTGACGTTCAGGCGTCTATCACTTGCCAAAGGCAAGCCTATCAGCGCTATTCGCTATTCGCGAATAGCGGATGCCATACAAAATGGATCTCAAACCGCAAGGCCTTATCGTATTACTCAAGGGGGGGGTGGCATTTCGACGCCGAGGTTTGCACTTTCTGGGGGTGAATGCGTGATCGGAGAAACAGTGACGACGACTCGATTTTCGACTTCTTCGACGGCTGTGATGATGACGCAAGGTCGATTCTTAACTCCCTCCGTCTGCCCTTTTTTTCTTCGTGATTCCACAAGTAGGCAAACGAGACGACGAGACCTACCTCGGGTTTCGGAAAAGTCATGCACTTAGTCGCGCAGCAGTGCGTTCAAGGCATCGTGACTCGAATCCATAGCGCTGCTTGATAGCGCTTGAATCGCCTCAGCTGGCAGGTCTTGGACCTCATATGACTTTGTCGCGCGGGCCTTCAGGCGTTCGAACTCGTCGAACTCCTTTCTCGAAATAAAGTACCCAGTCACGCGGTTATGGCTAGTGACTGCCACAGATTCAGCTTGAACCATCTCGCGGTAGTGGCCGAAATTCTTCGCGAACTCGCTTGCGGAAACAGTAATCATGAGGAAATCTCCGTAGAAGCACCATTTTCGTGAATTACGTAGAACGTCAAGTTCCCTCCAAGGGGTAGTCGCTTGGTGATAGGAAGCTCCCGCAGACAGCGCGCTTTTTTGAACGAAGTCAAAGCGCGCCGCCCGCGGCAGGGCAGGTAGCCAGTCGGACATGCAAAACCCTGCCACCCCACATGAGCACTGGGTGCTGCAGTTTGGTGTGAGATCCCCTGACAACTAACGCACCACGATGTGATTCCTGGCCGATTTCTTCCGGCAGCCGCCGGCCGAGATGATTGATGCACGCCACCGCTGGTGATGCTGGCCAGCCAGTTGCCCTGGGCGCAGATGGAGACCGCGCTGGTACCGGAGTTTGCCCGCCAGGTATGCGAAGGCCGGACCGTTGCGCAGGGCGAACTGTCTGGCCCCAGCGTGCGGGTCGCCAGCGCAGGTGCTGCCGCCGCCGGGCGCCCGCGACTTCCCCTGCGTCTGAGGGGCCAGCCTGATATACCTCAAGCATGCCTACAACCTCAGCGATGAGGGGATGTCATGGCCACCGGCGGCGACCCGCCACCGCACGCGCGCAACATGAAGTTCGGGCGAGGAGAGTCCGGCGTACCAGAGATGAACCTGGGCGCCCTGGCGCGCACCGTCGGCGAGCATCTGAGGGATCGTCCTCGCGCCCAGGGTTGTCTCGAAGGCAAAGTTGAGTCCCTGCGCCAGGGCTCGCTCCAAACCCTTGCGTCCGAACTCCCAGGCCCGGGCGTTGGCCTCCTCGGCCGTCAGGCCCGGATTGGCATCCAGCACCACGCGGGCTGCCAGGTCGGGGTTGAAGTAGTCGACCTTCTTCTGGAGCAACGCGGCGCCGCCCACGCTGCTCTTGCCGGCGCCGTTGACGCCGGCCAGCACAAAGATCCTTGCCGGCATCAGCCGCGCGAAGCAGGCGCGGCCGGGGCAGCCGCAGCGGCGGCGATCGCAGCCTCACCCAGCGCCGAAGAATCCATGGCAAATGCATCGTCCATCGCGCGTGCAGCCGCCTCGCCCTGCATGCGCGCAAACATGTCGTCGAAGCGGTGCGTGAGGGCCTCGAGGTCCGGCTCCGACGCCTGCGCCATCTGCAGGTAGCGCTCCACCGACATCAGCACCATGGCGGGCTTCTCGTGGCGCGTGATCACCACCGCGCCGCGCGCCATCACCGTGCTGGCGACCGCCTGCATGCCCGAAGCCAGCTTCGTCGCAGAAAACGACGGCAGATCGCGCGCCAAGCGCTCGATGTCGGAGGAGCCGACGGTCGCGGAAATGGCAGCCATGGAAGATCCTTCGAAACCAGAGTTTTACCCATTTGATGGACTTCGGAAAACACCGCCGACCATACCTCACCGGTGGATCAGGAGCGATCGAGCACCACCACCATCGCGCCATCCGAACTTCCGCAGTCGCGCCAGCCCAACCTCGCACCAGGGAGCCACAATCCCCCGATGACCATGCGCACCAAGCCGTCCTCGCCCATCACCTCGCAGCTCGCCAACCACCCGTGGGTGCCTGCGCTGGCAGCGGACGGCTACACGGACATATGCGAGCGCGAAGGCCAGTTATGCGGCATTCGCCGATTCAACTTCACCACCGCCGTGGTCGTCGGCGTAGACCCGGTCGGCTATCACCGTCGCTACTGCTACGAACATGCACACGAGGCGCGCCAAGCACTGGCCGCCTGGGATGGCAAGGGGCACCCTGGTGGTCCCTGGATCAAGTGCAAGGGTGCTGGCATCGAGCTGTTGAATCCTGCTCTGACCTGTTGAGGACTAAGCGAATCACTCGTGGGACTCGCTTCAGGCGAGCAAAGCTTCGCGCAAACAATGCGCCGCGCGAAGCGCGATCTCCGCCCAGGGCTGCACACCGACGCATGCGCGCACCCTCCATCGCCTCAGCGACAGCAACGCTGCCGCTCGACCCAAGGCGTTGCGCTCAGCATGAACCACCAAGATGGTCAGGCTTCAGACCGTCGTTTCCGGGCGGCAACGGCTGGCCGGCACTCTCGAGAGATCTGCGCTCTCTTAAAACAACACCCAAACAGATCGCGCTGCTACGCGCGCGTGGCCGGAGCGCGCTTGCCGCGGGACAGAACTGCAAATTCACTGAAGATCCATGCAATGGCCGTTGGGACCTTGCGCGCGTCGATGCTCTGGCTTTCCTGGCCCAAGTAGATTCCCAGCTCTTGAGCGGGTCCACCTCCCGTGCGATCACTCAAATGAATGCGAAATGCTTTACGCGCAGCGACTTGCAAGGTATGGCGAAATCCTTGATTGAGCTTCATGCGTTCCAGGGGTCCAACACTTTCAGCCCTCGGATGCTGACGAAATCGCTGGTGTTGCGGGTGACCACAGTGAAACCGTGCGAAAGCGCAGTGGCGGCGATCATCGAATCGCGTCGAGCTCTTGGATCGGGGACATGCATGGGCGCGCACAACAGCGCCTCACGCTCGCCGAAAGCTAGGATCCGCCCAGCGAATGCCTTATGGACGGCCGTGGCCCACCGACGCAGCGCTTGTCCCTGGGGCGGTGAACGGCGCTCCAGGCGCACGATGCCTTCCTCCTGTTCGAGAATTGTGATGGCCGAAAGGAAAAACTGATTCTGTGGAACTGTTCCAGCCCAGCGCCGGACCTCTTCTGATTGGCCGAGCTTTCCTGGACGCAGTTCGGCCAGCACATTGGAGTCGAGCAGGTACACCCTTAGACCTCCGGGCGCAGCTGGATGGCCGTCGGAGTGATCTCGAAGTCTTCGACTTCCGACGTATCGGGCATGCTGTCCATCAGCTCGAGCAGCGACACCGTACTATCGCCGTCGCCTCGGGAGAGCGCTCGATAGTCGCCGATGTTGAGGAGCACGAAGGCAGGTTCGCCGTGGTCGGTGATAAAGAGCGGACCTTCCTTGGCCAGGTGCTTCGCGCTGCTGACGTTGTGGCCGAACTCGCGGCTCGTGATCACGTGGGGGGCATTCATTTCCATCTCTCCTGAAACCTATAGGGCCACTGTTTCCAGGTCTTCAACACCTGATAGTCGCATTCCTGCAGCAGGGTCCGAACGTCTTCGGCCGCCTACAGCGCGTGCTCACCCGATTCAGCATGAACGCGGTCGCCATCGAGCATGCAGAAATACCAGCCAAAAGGCACGCCCACGCGCCGATCGAGTGCCTGCAGCTTGACGTAAAAGTTGTAGACATCGCCGGCCCGGGCTCGCACTTCAGCGAGCTTCTCCCGAAGGGTCCAGGCTGAAAAGTTAGACGCCTTCCCTGCTCGCCAGTTCTCGCCGGTTTTTAGATTAGTCCAGCCGTCGAGCTCCATGATCCAGTGATCGCGCGGTGGCGCGACGCTGCGCCCAGCGCTCCTGGTAGCCCCGTCGTTGAAGATGTGCCCCAACTCCCGCCGGCAAGCCGCAGCGACCTGCGCCAGACCGGCATCTCGATGTCGTATTCCTCGCGCAGACTCATGACTGCCCTTGACCAAATCGAGCGATGCTACGGGACCGCGGTCGCCAAACAGTAAATGTAGCTACCGAAGCCACAAATGTCAAGACACAGCCGTTTGCTTGCTAACGGCGATAGCCATCAAGCGGTTTTTCCGCGTAACTGGAGAAAACGGCGTCTATTCGTGGAAATGCGTTCGCCTAAAGTGCAGGAATGCGTTTCTGAATTCGCGTGCCCCTGAGCCACGTCACGAACCTGGGCTCTGGTGTGCATCTTGGCCGTGGTATCAATCTTGGCGAGCAGCCATTGATGACGGGGGCGCTCGCGCCGGCCGCGGCGTCGACCGCCAGGCCGTGATGAGCCTGACGCTGGGCGACTGGATCGACTCCAGACACAGCGTGCTGATCACCGGGCCGACCGGCGGGGTCAAGTCGTGACTTGCCTGCGCGCTGGCGCAGTCCCTGAAAGGCATAAAGGGGCTTGCCATCCTCCATCGCGCTCACGCTGCGTAGCACGACATCCCTTTCTCGTTCGTCGTTCGATGACGCCTTGCCCTCACGAGAGAAGACTTCCGACTCGCAGCACGCGTGCTGCGCAATCCAGTGACATGTCTCGAGGCGCCGGCCAAGCGCTGGAGCTGGATGCTGTTGTGTATGGCGACGCGCTGCGCTCACCGAGCGCCGAACGGCAAGGCCGTGCGCGACGCTACGGCGTCCGCCCACCGAAAGCATCGAGGCTTGCCTTTCATCCGTCCGCCGGGCTCGAAGCGCGCAACCGCTGCAGCGGCGCAGTCTCAAAGAATGGGGCGCGCAGCGCCCCGGCCTCGTTCAGACGAGGCCACGCTCGGCCATGGACACCGTGCAACTTCCAGCGACGACGACGTGATCCAGCACCCGCACATCGATGAACGCCAGCGCGTCCTTCAGCGCCGCCGTCAACGCCAGGTCCGCTCGTGACGGCTCGACCATGCCCGATGGATGGTTGTGCGCCAGGATGACGGCCGCGGCGTTGTACCGCAGCGCACGACGCAGCACCTCGCGCGGATAGACGCTGGTCTGCGTGAGCGTGCCGCGAAACAGGTCCTCGAACGCGATCAGCCCATGCTGCGCGTTCAGAAACAGCACCGCGAAGCTTTCGTGCCCTTGCCCTGCGAAGTGCAGTTTCAGATAGTCTGCCACCGCCTTCGGCGAACCAAAGGTCTCGCCCGGCAGCATCTCCTCGACAAGCAGCGCACGCGCCAGTCGAAGACCGCACAGCAACGGTTCGCACCCCGGCAGTGATGCATCCCGCGCGGCACCAACCAGCCGATGCAGCGATCGCCCATGCGCCTCGTAGAGCTGCTCTGCGTCAGCGCCGAGCAGCGCATGCAACGCTTCGAGTACCTCGCACTCGATGCGCGCGACCATCGAAGACGACGCAAAGGATTCGGATGATTTCGCACCAGCGGATGCAAAGGAAGCGGGTGTGTTCATGAGGAAGAACTCCTGTGGATGACACAGGCGGGATTGCCTGCGAGACCCCGCCACCCCGTCGCAGCGCAGCGCTCAAGGCCGCCGCAGGCGTGCGGCACGCGCCGAGCACGCGAAGCGCGCGCAGGGCCTTGAACGCGAGAACGATGGGGTAGCCTCAGGGCTCACAGGCAAGCCCTCCACACCCTCCACGACGGTCACCAAGGTGTCCTCTTCTGCAGGGAGAGGCCATTGCGGGACGCCATCGACGACATCGCCCCCGGGCCATCCTGAGTCCAGTGGACACGCCGTCAACCCAAGGCTTGCGCAGGTCACGCAAGGCGCTCGTCGTTGGAGTGTCCACGTTATGGCAAAGTTTGCCATATTGTTATAGAGTATCTTGCATGACGACGATGAACATTTCACTTCCGGAAGAGATGAAGGCTTTCGTCGATGCACAGGTCGCGGAGCGCCGTTACGGCAATGCGAGCGAATACATGCGAGACCTGATCCGCCGCGACTTGGCACGCGAGCAATTTCGGGCTGTCATTCTTTCCAGCCTTGAATCCGGGCCCTCCGTGGAATGGACACCAGCCCACTTCGACGCACTGCGCGACGAGATCGCACAGGCCGAATCGACACAGACAAGTCAGCCAGCGGCCTCCGCGAGGCGCAGGACCGGGGAGGCTGCCTCCAAAACTGGCAGGAAGAAGAAGGCGGATTGAGCTTGAAAGGCGCCAAAAGGTTTCTTGTCCGTCCTCGCGCCAGCGCGCAGATTGCCGCCGTGATTCGATACTACGCCGTCACCATGCGGGCTCCGAACGCGGCCAGGGGTTTCGTGGATGAGTTGCAGAAGGCCTACGAACTCATCAGACGCAACCCTGATGCCGGCTCGCCACGGCTCGAGGCCGAACTCGGGATGCCTGGCCTACGTTCATGGGGACTGCCCAAGTACCCCTACCTGATCATCTATTTCCGGCACCCGAACTTGGTGGATGTGGTGGACGTGCCGCACACACGCACCAACTATGTCGCCGCGCTGATTGACCACCTGTGATTCGATGAGGTCGCCCAGCGAACCTTGTCAGCTTCTTGGATCGGTGGGCGTTCGACGTCCGAATCTCCTTCGAAAAGCGGAACAGTCTGGGCCGAGATGGACTTGCCGTGTTGATCAAGGCGACAAGACAGTTTTCTCCGACCAACCGCCGCATGCCTCAGGATGCGCGCGCAGGGCCTTGAACGCGAGAACGATGGGGTAGCCTCAGGGCTCACAGGCAAGCCCTCCCCAGCCCCCCAACCCCAACGAAGGGGTTCAAAGCATTGCGCTCACGGTCGCGGTCGCCTACGCCCCACCGTCGTCATGCGCTGCAAAGCACCGGGACATGCGTCAATCAAGCTGCCACACCATGGCGTGGCGCAGCGTGCAAGCGCTCGTTCCGGCCACGCCCCGGGTGCGCGGTACGTGAGCAACGCTCACGCCGCGCGCACGAGGGTCGCGTTGCGACCCTGAGGAAGCGCCCGACGCATCCATGCGCGTCAATGCGCTTCCGAGCGCCGACGGCGCTTCAGTCGGCCTGGGGCCCGACCATGGCCTGCAGCTGCTCGATCAACCCAGGCTCCACGAACACGCAAGGCTTGTCAGCCGCCAGCCGGACGTCGAACAGCCGATCGAACACTTCGCGCTTCAGGTGCGCGATCTGACCGGTGCGATACGCCTGCTCCGGACGAAGATTGCCCTGGGCCGACGCAGCCCCGCTGCGTTGCGGATCGCATTCGACCAAGGCAACGAACCCTTCATCGAACATCTTGCGATGCTGGGCGCACAGGCTCCAGCCAGTCAGCGTGTGGCGCTCCATGCTCGCGCGCAGACGTCGATCGAACAGCAGGTTGCCGGTTTCGAAACTGACACCGCACACCAGGCAGACATGCTGCTCCATCGACACGTGCGATTTCTCATTCATGATGATCTCCGGTTGTCGGGCGGGATTGCCCGAAACCGTGGCCCGCACGGCGAAGCGCAGCGGTCAGGGGTCTATGACGGCCGCAGGCCGCCAGCGCCGCACAGCGGCGCGCAGCCCTTGACGGCGAGAACGCCGTGCCAGGATGAGAGGGAACCGCAAAACCGCTTCTTCCTGCCTTTCCTCATCCGCACCCACGCCCATATCCTCCCCTCGCGCTTTGCCCAGCCCCCACGTCAGGGCGGCCGTGCCGTGTGCGCCGCCACTTTGCGGATCGCGCCGCGCTCTATGCCATCGACATGATGATCTTCATCATTTTCCAACGGCAACGCGCGCGACCGCGGCGCCGCCTGCGGGCTCGACCGGTCGGACCAGCGTGGCGAGAAACTCGAGGGCCGCGTCGTCCTTCGACAGGCCGTGATAAAAGCAGGACCGCCAGGCGTTGCGCGATCGACCACTGACCTCTTCGATCGTCGCCAGCTCGGCCAGTTTCTCGCGCACCGCCTCGACGGTCGCGGTGCGTCCCAGGAAGACATCCGGATTGTCCCGGACGATGCACCACAGGTCTCCCACATAGTCATCGAACCCCGCTCGACGGATCACATGGTCGATGTGCCATTGCACCACCGTGCGCTCCTCGCCTTGGACCTCGAAGGGCACAGGCGTCAGCCTCGGGGCTCGCCAGTCGGGTTCTGCACGCATCGTCATGACACGTCGATCGACGAATGCGTCGAAGTAGGGATGGACCGGCCGCTGTCCCACCTGGTCACCGCGCGCCAGATTGTTTCTGGTGTTGTTGCAACGGTCGCACGCGGGCACCAGGTTCAGCGAAAAGAAGGAGTACTCGGCATAGTCTGCCTTCGGCAGATAGTGGTCGAGCGTGCCGAGCGCGTCGCGCCCGCAGACCGGACAAGCACCTGCGACGGACTGGCGCAGCGAAGCGATGAAGTCCAGGCAGGCCGGCGGCTTCTTGTACAGATCGTGAAACGAAGAACGCAGCGCCGCGAAGGAATCGTCCTTGACGACGCTCCAGGGATTGCCCTGGTGATCGCGATAGGTCTGGTAGCGCGCGCCGATGTCGGCGCGCCGCGGCGAGACCGCCACCGCCTTCTGGCTGCGCGAACGACTCAGGCGCTCGAGCAGTTCGTCATCGGCGACGGCGGGACGTGCCAGCGACCTCACAGCCCGTCTTCCTCGTCGCCTTCCCTACCGCTTGCCGAACGCCCTTCCGCACGTCCTTCCATGCGGCTTCGCAACAGCATCAGCGCTTCTGTGCTCAGGTCCTCGGCATGGAGATCCAGAACCTGCGCGAACGTCAGCCCCTGGACGCGCATCTTCGAAACCAGGTCCTCGTAGAGGTGTTCCGCGGTGTCATCGCCGAAGACCTCGCTCGAGACGGAGGCCACATTGGCACCGAGCGTGCGCAGCCTCGGCTTGCTGACCACCACGCCACCTTCGGGCGTGGGCCTGAGCACATGCACCTGCGCATGGTGCACCTCCCTCACCACGAAGGGCGAATGGGTGGCCATGACTGCGATCGATCGGGTGTTCGTCAGCACGCGGTGCAAGACGCGCATGAAGCGGGAGATGAGGTTGGGGTGCAGAAAGCTCTCGGGCTCGTCGATGACCAGCACCGAGGCGGGCCCGGCATGCGCCAAGGCCGTGAGCACGAAGCGCAGGAAGCTCAGCTGTCCGAGGCTGGGCATACGCTCGCGGTCGTCGTGATCGAGGTACACAAGTTCGCGCGTGTGATCCAGCTCCGCGGCCGCCTCGAGCTTGCGCTTCTCCCCGCCTCGCATCCAGTCCTCGAGTGCCCGATAGCCTGCGCCGTCTTTGGACTGGTAAGTCGCCTTGGCGTGCGCCTTGACGGGCACGTGCATCTTCAGCGCGGAGAACTCTTGCTCCAGCATGGTGCGCAGGTAGCGCAGCAAGGGCAGTCCTTTGTCGTCGTGCGAACGGGCGACGTCGACCAGCAGTCGCGTATCGGAATCTTCACGGCCACGCTGATGGGCAGTGAGTGGTCGAGCGAAAAGACGCGAACACGGGCCGACCCGAACGCCGGCGACTTGGGCAGAAAAAGCGGCAGCGAAGCGGTGTGCGCGAAGGCGAGCACCTGATTGACTTCCGGGCGATTGGCCATCGCGACCGCCTTGTACTTGCGATCTACCAGACCTCGCGCGATCCCCGCCAGAGCCGACGTCTTGCCGCAACCGTTCTGGCCGATCAGCACCGCGATGCGACCGCGCAGAACGTTGTCGTCGGTGAACTCGAAGTCCAGCGCGAGGTTCGGGCCCGGCCCCTTGAGCGTGGCCACGAAAGGAACGCGCGCATCCGTCTCGGAGGTTGGCCGGCCATCCAGTACCCAGGCGCCGTGGCGTACCGCGAAGTAGGACTCGCTCGCCCGCACCATCGCCAGTTGATAGACCTCCGACTCGAAGAAATCGGGCCATTGCGGCACCGGCGACCCGGCGTCCGACAGCAGCGCGATGTCGTTCAGGCTTTGCAGCAGCTCCCGGGCACGGTCCGCGCCGAGCGCGCGCCGTGCGAGGCTGTAGTGCTTCGTCTCGTCCAGCAAGCTCGCGTAAGGCACCCTGAGGTCCTTTAGGAGGATGCCGTGACTGCGCATGGAGAGAATCTCCTGTGCGAAGGTGGCGAGCTTGGTGGCGCCTTTCACGGCGAATTTCGCCGGGAACCATTCGAAATCTCCCTCGGGCTTGCGCAGCCCGATCTCGGCCGTCAGGGAGTAGCCGAAGTCGTTCCAGCTGTCTTTCAAGGCGACGACGCAGGCATCGCACGTCGAACGCGACGCCTGGTCCTGCGAGAGAAAAAGCCGCGCGCTCGGCGCCTTGGGACTTTGTGTTTTGTTCTGGATAGGATCAGGCAATGCTCACCTCCGTCGATCGACGACCCCGAATACTAGCGAGCCCTGACTGCCAGTTGAGCCCGGATGCCGGCTTGCCCGACCCCGACCGAGGCCGCACTCGCTTCTTTGAAACCCGAGCGCGCTGCGAGAACCCGTCCGTCAATCGATCTCTCCCGCGATACACACCAAGTCGTGATACAGCTCGCCGAGGCCACCCATCATCGTTGCGGTATGAAACGGCCAGATCGTGCCCAGGGCGACGTTCGCGCATTGCAGCATGTTCTGAATCTCTCCCAAGGGAAGAACGACCTCCTTGGACATATGCCGCACAAACGTTTCGACGCCACGCCGCGTTGCCAGGCGGTAGGAGTACCTTGACCAGGTCGGATCGTCTTCGAACTTCATGATGGATTGCACGGCAGCGCTCAGTTGCTCTGGCACGTCGGCGACCCCCAGGGCCGCCGCCATCTTCTTGAGATCCTTCAAGAGCGCGCGCAGGGCATGCGATTTCCCGGCCCGATCTCGCTGCGCCGGGAGAGGAAATGCGGGACGTGGGAGGTTCAGCTGCTCGCGGTAGTCCTGGACCGCGATGGCGAGCCGCAACGGCGCTTTCATTAGAAGTTCGGCCGCGTGACGTTGCAGATAGAACACAGCCAATCCATGGTGATCGAAATGGCCCTTCATCGAGCCGTCTCGAGCAGCGTATGCGCAGACAGCAGATACGCCTGCCCGTAGTTTGGGACCCGATGTCTGCCCAGCCGGGCCACTGCGGCCGCAAGATCCTTCTCGGTCTGCTTCGGCGACTTCGACAAGGGCAACACGCCCGCTGGCTCGTCTGGCCTGGTCAGGTACAGCGCTCGGGGTAACTTTGTTGTCATAGGTCTTGCCACGGGGAATCTCGGCCTTTTGATCCTCACCCTGTTCATGAGCAGGAGCAATGCCCTGCGCTCACGCGATCCGAGCCGCACGTCGCCGGACAACGCCCGGCGCGCACCCGCTACAAGGCCTGCGACGACGCCACCCTGGCGTAGCCCGCGGGCGTGAGCCCCTCGAGGCGCAGCCGGAACGGCTGGCCGAAGGTGTTGCGTCCCTTGGAGCGCGTGACGACCAACGACAACCATGCAGGCAGGCAGGCAGCCCTTGATCTTCGATGATGTCGGCCAAGTGGTGGGCACCGTCCAGCGACAGGAAGACGGCGACTTCGAGGCGTGGCGTCGCGCGCGTACGGTGACCAGACCAGGCAACGTGCATACCTGGCTGGGTCGCTTCGAAAGCTTCGACGCGGCGGCATCCGCGATTCACGAACCGGTGTCCATTGGCACTGTCGGCGGGCGCAGATCCGCAACGAGAGGCTATGCCCGGGAGACGCCGAGCATGGCCTTTTCCTTTTCATGCCTGCCGTCAACCGGCCGCGCACAACGCACTGCCCGCCGACATCGGGATCGCGCGCCGGACGGTCGAGCGAACGGCCCGATGCCATGGACACGTCACACGACGGGCGCCGTGGCCGGGCTCACGCACAGTTCCTTGCGCAACATCTTGCCGACAGGCGACTTCGGCAGCGCGTCCAGGAAACTGATGTGCCGCGGCTCCATTGTAGCGCGTGAGGTTCGCGCGGCAGTACGCCTCGACCTCGGCGGCCGTGAGGGCCGCGTCGCGCGCCACCACGAACAGGTGCGGCGCCTCGCCCGAGCGCTCGTCGCGCACGCCGATGCAGGCGCATTCGAGCACCGCAGGCAGCATCGCGACCACGGCCTCGATCTCATTGGGATACCGTCGGCTGGAGGCGCCCCGCAGGAGATGGCGAATCCTGAGAAGCTTCTATGCAAAATCTCGCTCGAGACCCAATCGAACGTTTCCTCCACAATGCTGACAACTGAAGTCCACGCGGCAGATATTCCAAAAATTTTCGCGGAGTTCTCGAATTTCATCGGTGATACGCATTGGCAGAGTCGCGTGAGACTCTGCAAGGATGAAATGAGAGGGAATTCCTTCTTGCGCGACTTCCTTGTCGCCGAGAACGACATCGCGTTTCAGCTCGATCACCTCAGCGGATTGGCGAAGAAATCTGGAGGGAGAGTCCCCTCCGTCGCTTGCAGCGATCACGGCATCTATCCGGCTGCAAGCTTCGCCGCTCAGATACTCTCCTTCGTCGAAGGCTTATCCAGGGAGCATCGCCGACGCTTCGAGAGGCGGGTCCATGGCGCCTTCAAGAATCCAGACGACATGCGGGGGCTTCGCTTGGAACTCGCGATTGCCACACATTTTCTCAGGCGTGGCCAAACCGTCAGTTGGCCGGAGATCACGGGTGGCGGTACCTTTGATCTGCTCATCGATGATGCAGGCCATGGTGGGCTTGAGGTGGAATGCAAGTCCGTGTCCAACGACAAGGGACGCAAGATCCATCGACGCGAGATGATCGATTTCGTGCATTTGCTGACCCCCACTCTTGTTCCCGTGATACGGCGACATGGGAAGGGTCTCTTTGCAGTGCTTACGGTGCCGGGTCGGCTCCCAACTCTTTACAAGCAGCGCGTGCAGCTCGCCAAAGACTTGACATCATCCGTGTCTCGCTTCCAAGACGCGGTTCTCTCTGATGGCACCGCCATCCGGATTGGCGAGTTCGATTCGTCCGGAATCGATGATGCACTTCTGCGCGATCAAAGCCGACTGCGAGCATTTACCGAGGCCGTCACCGGAACATCCCAGCGAGAGGCTGTTGTCATCGGCGATCGGTCGGGTGGAACCCTTGCCCTGGTGGTGCAAAGCGCATTGGATGACGAGCTACTGAAGGCAACCTTTGATACCTTGTCGAGGGCGGCCCGCCAACAGTTGAGCCGCAACCGCGCAGGATTGGTGGTTGCTGCATTCGCCGGCCTGAACGTGACCCAGATGCTGTCGATTGCCCAGCAAGATCGCGACCCGGAGGCACCTCCCACTGCCCTGAGGATGCATGTCAGCCGCTTCTTGTCTTCCAGTGATCGCGACCACGTCATTGGCGCCGGATTTCTCAGTACGGGCGAGCTCCACGCCGCGCCCCATGGTTCGCTCGACTCCGGAGGATCAGCATACTATTTCAAGAATGGAAAATCGCGATACTGGTCGCCGGAATTCGACGGTCTATTCACCGCCGATCATTGATGCACCATCACCTTCGCTCGGTCACAAGCATGGTGGGCTCGAGTTGAACTCAATCAAAGTCCAACCTCAACGCTCCAAGAGGATCGCGCAGTTCTCATTACTCCTTTAAATATTGAAGACCTCGACTTCGGGCAATTCACCTGACAGAACGCTCAAGCAACTATTTTGACTTGCGACAAAATACTCGAGAACACCTTGCCCTTTTTCCCGAATGAAGCCCTGGCGGGTCGCTTCAAGATCAAACCACCCATTGCTTTTTATCAAAAAAAGCCAACCGTTTTCCGCACTGCAAGCAGGCCAAAAATCCAGCAGATCACCCTCATCGAGCAGCCTAAAACCCACCACATGAGGAAATCTAACTATTACAGTTTTCCTATCCTCGCCAGACACCAAGGTCACGGCAAGCCTGCCCCATTCAAAGCGAACGTCGGAAATATTAACTGTCGACCGAAACTTGTAAATACTACCAATAGCCTCCGCATCAACGCGCAGCATTGCTCTCTCCTTGTTTAACTCCTTGGATACCGAATCTTATCCAAAGCCTTACCTCTGGGATTTTGAATTTCGATCGTCGGAACGTTCCCAGATCCTTCTGAGCTTCCTGGACGAATGATCACTTTTTTACCGTCTGGCGTTGTACCCACGCGAATCCCATTTCCTTTCTCGCTCACGCTGTCACCATTGGGAAACATCCTATCGAAATCACCATTCGAATCTCCAATAGGATCTTCCGATGGTCGATCCCAGATTCTGGGGCCACCTCCTATTCGATCTCCGCCAGTTGCGCCAGGGACAGGGCCTTCGTTTGTACCATCTCCGCCGTCCGAGAACATTCGATCTCTGATGTCTTTGCAGGCATCGATTAATCGATTGAGCCCACCCGTCATTCGGCGAGCGAGTTCACGTTGCGCATCCCCGGTTGGGTTTGGTATCAAATATGGGCTACGTGGCCGATCCCATTTTTCAGCTTGCAGCCCTTTTGGATCGACGAATCTGAGCGGATTTCCATCAACATACCCGAACCGATTCCAACCTCCTGACAACCCGATCGGATCGCTCTGGGTGTAGCGGCCAATGGTCGGGATGTAAGTTCGATAGCTGTTATAAAACGTCCCTGACTCCGCATCCGCGTACTGCCCCGGATAGCGCAAGTTGAAGGTGACCGCCGTCGCCGAAGTCGCGCCCGTGCTCGGCACCGTCTCCGGCCCCGTGAACCGCCTAGCTGCCGTCGTCGGCTCCTCCTCCCCGAACGCACTGTAGCGCCACTGCCAGACCGGCTGGCTCGCATCGTTACTCAGTCGCCGTGGCGTGTTCAGGTGATCGCTGTGCACCGCGTAGGTGTTGCCGTTGATGACGGCGGCGATAGGTACCGGCCCATTGGCGCTGGGCAGATAGATGTAGCTCGCCTGCCCGGCGCTGTTCGCCCCTCCGCTGCCGACCTCCGCCATCAGCGTGCCTTGCTCATCGTAGACATAGGCATAGCCCAACTGTTCGGCTTGGCTTGTCGCCGGGCTCCACATCTTCGTGAAGAACGCTACCAGGCTGCCCCAGAACCCCGGATCACTTTCGTCCCCCTGGCTTGGCGGATACAGCGGCTCCGTCTTGAACACCCGCTGCCCCAGCGCGTTGTGCGCATAGCGCGTCGTCGGGCTGCTGTCCGTCGCTCCCGTGGTCGCCGTGCTCAGCCTCCCCTCGGCGTCGTAGCCGTAGCTGCGCAGGCCATCGCCCGTGAGGTCGCCGTTGGCGTTGTAGCCATAGACCACGCTGGTGGTCGCGCCGCCCGTGGTCTGGCTGAAGCCCGTGAGGCGATTTCCGTTGGTTGGGACGGTGTAGGTGCGGCTGGTGCTCAGTCCATTGACCACCCGCGTGCTGCTCGAGCGGTTGCCATTCGCGTCGTAACCGTAGATCGATGTGTTGGTACTGCTGCCGGCGATGTTGAAGCTCGTGATCCGTCCCACACTGCTGTAACCCACGCTCCAGGTGGTGTTGGCATTCGCAATCGTGCTGTGCGTGGGATCACTGTCCGCTGGACGGTACAGGTTCTGCGTCAGGCCTGTGATGCGACCCAGAACATCGTAGCTGTAGCTGCTGAACTCGGTGGCGGTCATTCGCCCGGCCGTGTCATAGCTGCGCGTGGCCTTGAGCTTCGGGTCGGTGCTCGTGAAGGCCCAGGTCCATCCCGTGGGCTGGCCCAGCGGGCTCCAGGTGAGGTTGCTCACCAGCGGCGTGCTGTTCCAGTTCAGGCCGGTGAGGCGGCCCGTCGCGTCGTAGACATGGCTCAGCGTGGCGCCCGTGGGGTACGCGATGCTTCCCAGCGTGCCGTTGAGGTTGTAGGCATAGCCGATCTGCTGCACGCTGCCATTGGCCAATGTCTGCTTCTTGAGCACCACGCGCCCGAAGGCATCGCGCGTGTACTCGGTGGTGCCGCTGCGGTCCACGATCTCCGACAGGTAGCCCTTGCTGGTGGCCAAGAGGTCGTAGCGCAGGGTGGTGGTCTTGCCGTCGGCGAAGACGAGGCTCGTGGGCCGGCCCAGAGCGTCCCTGTTGATGGTGGTGGCCTGGCCCAGCGCATCGACGATCTGGCTGGGCAGGCCCAGGTTGTCGTACTGGGTGGTCGCTCCGCCCGTGTCGGCACTGCTCTCGGCGGTAGCATTGCCCTGGGCATCGCGGGTGTAGCCGGTGACCACGCCCTTGAAGTCCTTGGCCTCCGTGACGGCATCGAGCGCGTTGTACTTGAGGGTCGCCGTGGTGTTGGCAACGTTCTTGATGGAGGTCAAGCGACGCAGACCGTCCCAGCCTGCGCTGGAAGTTTGGTATTGGCTGTCGATGCTGCGATCAAGGTCGCCGTTCGCGTCGTAGGTGAAATCAGTTCTCTGGTTCTGACCTAGGATCCGAGCAGAAACACGGTTGATGTTGTTAATCGTGCGCTGAATGTTCCAAACCACAGCACCCGTGCTGTCCTTGATCTGTTCGGCGGTGCGATTACCCATGCCGTCGAGCGTGAAGCTGCCGCTCTCGCCGCGATTGTTGCTCCAGCCGGTGAGACGGTGGGCCGGATCGTAGGTGTAGGTCAGCACCAGGCCCGTGGGCAGCGTGATGGTCTCGACGCTGCCGTAGGGCTTGTAGGTCAGCGTGGTGGTCTGCTGGCCGCCGACGGTCTGGGTCAGCAGGCGGTCGCGCGCGTCGTAGGTGTAGGTAGTGACGAGGCCGTTGGGTTCGGTCTGACTGGTGACGCGGTTGGCGAGGTCGTAGGCGTAGCTGGTGACGTGGCCCAGGGCGTTGGTGCTGGTGAGGACGTTGCCTCGGGGGTCATAGGTGTAGCTCGTGACAGCGCCGTTGGGCTCCGCGACCGTCTCGACCAACTGAGAAGCGTTGTAGGTCCACTGCCAGGTCTGGGCCTTGTTGGTGGCGGTGTCGGTGACGGTGCGGGTCAGGACATTGCCGACCGCGTCGTGGGTGAAGGCGGTGGTGCGGCCGGACTCGGTGATCACCACGGGGAGGCTGAAGGTCGGGTGCCACTGGGTGGTCGTGGTCTGGGCCTCGGGTTTTCCGGACGCACGGGTCACAGTGAGCGGAAGCCGCCGGGCCGTATCCCAGGCCGTGGTGGTAGTTGCTCCCCGAAAGTCCGTTTCCTTGATGACCAGGCCATTGGCATCCTGCGAACGACTGGCGGCGCCTCGCTTGCCATCGCCTGGAACCAGCGAGCTGGAGGCGACCGACAGCTTCCCCAAGTTGATCGTGTAAGAATAACCGCGAAACGTTCCCAAAGGGTCGTACACCTGGGCGGAATTCTTTGCCGGATAACTGACCTGGTACTTTTCGACGCCACCGGCCAGCTCCGTGCGGATGGCGCGCCCTGCACTGTCGTACGCAAAGGTACCCCAACGCTCACCGCTCTCGTCGACGATGCCCGTCAGCGCCTGGGGAAACGATGCGTTCTCGTAGACAAAACTGCGGGACTTGCCATCGGGATACACCACCGAAGACAGCCGACCGGCACTGTCGTAGGCATAGGAAATCACGCGCGCGTCCGGTGTGGTGACAGTGGCCACCTGACCATCGACGTTGTACGCAAGCGCAAGGGTTCGTCCAAACCCATTGACGACCGAGATCAGCTTTCCCGCGACGTCGTACGCGTAGCTGTTCACCCAGCCATTTCGCCTCACTTGCGTTTGGAGCAGTCCCGCCGCCGTGAAGGAGAACGTCGTGCCCTCGGGCTTCCTCTCATAGGTCCATGTTCCATCGCCATTCTGGACAAGGCTGTCGACTCCGTTGACCGGTACCCAGTTGCCGGAGCCGACAACCTGGCTGAAGTAGCGCTGACCATCCACGCTCGAGATTCTCACGAGGCCGGAGGTGTTCGGCACGTGCGCCTCCAGCACCATCGCATGGTTGTGCATCCATGCCTGGCCCATCGGCGTCGAGGCTCTGGTCGTGTCGAGCCCCCAATTGCTGCGGTATACACGGCCAAAGCTCAGCGCAGAAGGTCCACCATCCTCATAGTCCATCTCAAAGCGGAATTTTTCGGCCGTCGCGGGGAGGATCGGATTCCCCACGGACTCCCCTGCCGCGGCCGAATCACTGCCCAAATCAATGGGACACGACTGCGCCTCGGCGGCCAGGCATTGGCCATTCGACTCCAGATACCCCGAATTGCATCCGCAAAAATTCGTTCCAGGGATAAGCGTAGCGTTGGCGGGGCATGCATATTTCTCCCACTCGATGTTCATGAGCGAGGAGTACCCCGGTTGCATCGGAATCATGTGGCATTCCCAGACCCCGTTGCTGGCTCTCTGCACGGTCGTCACATAGGAGGGCGCCCGCAATTCCATCGGCAGCGAAGCGACTCGAATCGGCAGCCAGTACTCACACGCGCCGATTGGCGACGACGACCAGACGACCGTGTTTCCCGTCGCGGACCCCGAAAGGTCGACAGTCCAGGCCACAGGGTATGCCTTGAACGTCGCCCAGGCATGAGAGGCGCCCAGCGTCAGCAGAAGAAGCAAAGCGCATCTCCGCAGCAGCAGAGAGTACTTCCGGTACATCGACACATCCCCTCCTCGGCCCAATCGATGGGCCTATCCCATTCAATATCTTGCAGATCACCCGATGCCAGGAACTCTCGGGCTCTCATCGCTCTCCGTCGAGCGCGACAGGTCTACCGCAGCCACACCCAGCTCTCTGGCGAGTCCGACGCACAGAGCGTCCTCCACTGGGAGAAACCATCATAGGCGGCCCGGGGATTCTTGCGAGTCCATGTTGCGCTCCGTTGACGGATCTCTGGCGCACTCCTGTGGATGACCCAAAGCTACCACTGATGAATTCTTGACAACAACAGACCGCCTCAGGCGCAGCTTGGGCCGCAAGCGCGATTCGCCGCTGATCTCTTTCGTCCCGCCGTCTTTCCTTATCGAGGATGCAGGGGAATGCTTCGCGGTGTCGCCTTCCCCACGACATCACACTGCAACTGCGCCAGATGCATCGGGCACCGGCCACCGCAGATCGCAAAAGCGGACTTTTTCCGGTGCGATGCGCTCGGCAATCAGGCAGATCGCTCGGCCCGAGCAGGCTCAAGCAAAGGCAACGGCAGCCCTGCTCTGCGGCCACGGACAGGCCCACTCCAAAAACGTTCTCAGGCATCGTCATCGCGCAACCGTCGTTCTCGACCCGAAGCGCCCCCCTCAGCGTAGAGGCCGCCCGTGACGTCAGGCCCAGCGGCCTCGCGCGGGTAGCGTACGGGCCGACAAGCGAGCAGACGGGCAGATGGGCCGGCCGTCCAGGAACAAACGAATTCACGGCGGATCGCGCGTCTCGGGGTCGATGAGGTGCAGAGGATCGCCTGCATCATCTCTAGACTCGGCCAGCGGTTGATTCGCACTGTCCGCGAGAATCAGACTACGGGAATGTCCGCGCCCACGCCAACATGCGCCACAACTGAAGAGCTCCATGTCAGACGGCCCGACTTAGCATGAACGCATGAACATGCTTCCTCGCATTCGTCGCGTGTGCGCGCCTTCGCCACGAGCGCCTGCGCCTCCGAGGGGCCCGTGGCCCAGGTCACAGCTGGCGGACATGTCGCCAAACCAGCAAGCGCTCTCGCATTCAAACAGAGGTAGCACGCCGTCTGCCCCATGAGTTCGGCCGGCGCGGAGCGCTCCAACCACAGGCCAGTCCGCGCGAGGGTCCTCACTTGCCATGGACTTTTCGGTCGCAGAGCGACCAACCTTACTGGACGAACCTGATTTCATTCATCGCGGACAACGCGACAGGTCTCTTCAGGATCACAGCCTCCCGATCATCGTCCAGAGGGTCGACCTGCGACAGCTCTCCGAAGCTCACGCCGCTGCGCAGTTCGATCGCCTTAATGGGTACCTGCACCACTTGTCCCAGGTGAGGCGAATGGAAAGCGCCGTACACGAACTCGTCGTCGCCGTGCGCAACTAGGGTGTCCGTCTGATCCATCTCGTAGCCTGTGGCGCAGAGCTCGCCAGTCTCATCGTGGATGAAAGCGATCACCTTCCAGAATGCCAGCGGGATGCGTACACCATACTGCTCCGGGTCCTCGTGCGAGAAATACGGACCGGTGAAGACGGAAATCTTCATTCCATCCTCGCGCGCGTTTCGCAATGCGTAGTCCTCCAGCGCCAGCCAGATAGGCGAATTGAAGGCTTGCATCTGCGGTGTCGCGTTCGTTACGTGCATCGAGTCCGCATTTCCACGTCGAGCCGATGCTGCGTCACCCCAGGCTGGGTCCTCGCGGCGCGTCATGTGCCCCCGACTGAAACGCGGAGGATCTCCATAGCATTCACCCATGATTTGCAGCTGCCGAGGTATGCGCGGATCCCATTTCCAGTCGACGCGCGATGTCTTACGCGACTGCGCCCCATCCACGTTGACGGCGCTGAAGATACACATGCGGCGGCTGCGGCTCATCACGACCGAAAAATGCTCGTAGCGCAGTTCGCTCGTCAGGTCGTCAAGCCCCGGAAACTGGAGCACGTCCTCGGTGTGGTGCACGATGGTCGGAAACTTCACCACATACCCATCGCCACCGAGGAAACCGGGATCGTAGCCCCGGCGATCCAGATAGTCGGAGACGACCGCTTCCGATATGAAGCTTTCTGCCGTTTCCTCGATCGCATCGCTCGACGAGCCATTGACGACACGCTGGAGCGGTGCGCCGACCAAGATCCGGTTAATGCACTGACGCCAGGCGACGTAACGGGCAAGCAGGATGCTGAGGTCGGCAGCGTCACGCAGGTCACTGCTGCGCTCCGCGAGCAAATGGACCACCGGCCCAAGGTCGGATGCCTCGTCGGCCAAACGCAGCACTTGCAGCAAATCTCTTGGTGCCTGAAGCAGCTGCGACTTCCGGCGCGCGAAGAGACCCGGGCGAGGGGCAAAGCTTACGTAGGCCGCGAGTCGCTCGGTCACCGGCGATGGCTTCTTTCCCGTACTGGCCTGCATGCGTGCCAGCGCATAGCCGATGGGAACAATCCAATCTTCGTCCCGCGCGGCGAAGAACTTGCGCAAGCTCTGTAGCGCAGCGTCGCTCGGATTGGCGATCAACCGCTCCAGGGTTTCCTCGAGCAGGTTCGCCAGCGACGGATGTTCGACTCTTATCGGCCTTGAGGAAGTCTCGAGCAAGCCAATGAAATCGAGCCAGGAGATGTCCACATCCCTCAGCAGCGGCGAGAGCGTTGCAAAAGCGCGTTCATTGGATTTCGGGTGAGCCCCGAGCAGGGCGCGCAACTCGGCCGCGGAAAGGCTGGGGGCTGATCGCCGCCACGCCCCTTCGCGATGGCTGCGCAGCCAAAGCTGCGCAGCCGCGCGGCTGCAATCGCGCCCGAAGACCACGGCCGTGCGCAGCGCTGCAATGTCGGACGGCGAGGAACAAATCGGCGCATCTTCGAGCAACTGGACCACCATCTCCTCAACGCTTTGCACAGCATCGTGGTTCACCAGCCGGGCATAGGCCAAGTCCTGAATCCAGGCCCGCAAAGGCGCATCCTTGACACCCCGCCAGTCCATGAGCACAGGAATGGTCGCTGGGTCCAGGTCTCGGCGAGCACCGACGAAGAGGCTCTCGGGGAGGAATCCGCTGAGGCCTTCGGCGCGCGCGCGCTTGAAACGCGCCGCAAATGCCGCGTGCGCCTCCCATTCAGCATCCCCAGAACCCCTGTCGAACGTCATCCGGTCGGACCATCGCCCCGACTTGATCATCAAGACGCCCATAGCCGGATGCCGGTATCTGGCGTCATCCGACATGCTCGTGCGCGACGCCAGATCCACCACGATCGGCTGGATCCGCGACTCGTTGAAGCTTCCCAGTTGCTGGCCCGTGCGAGCGATGTGGTCAAAGGCAAGCGGCGGCGGAAGCTGCTGCAGCAACGTTGGCGCCAACAACCCCGTCGCCGTGCGACTCATCAAGTAGCTGCGCTGCTCGCTGTCGCGCTCGAGATCGTCCGCGGCGCCGAGCAAATGCTCGGTCAGCTCGGGTTGCCAATCGCGGTCGATCCGCGAACAATCCTCACCGGCCAGCAGCCGGTGGTAGATCCATTCCGCATAGAAAGCCCAGTCGCCAGTTCGCCGATGCAGCTTCTCGTAATATTGGATCGCCGCCAGGTTCACTTGCTCGAAGCTCGGTACTCCGGGCACGGTGTGACGCCGCATCATGGGCAGGGTGCGTGCGCGCAGATCAGGCCGGTGGCGAACCACGTTCGCACCCGCGGCTTCCACCATCCACACCTCGCTGGACAACGCCCGGAACAGCTGCTCAGCGCATGCGGGATCGACGTTGCACAAAGCGGCTAGTGGGTCTTGAATGAGTGCTGGCGTGACACGCCGGAAAATCAGCCCTGGCCATGCGAGGCGGCGCACGTCCTCGTCGCGGATATGACTCAGGATACGCCGCTCGTAGAGCCGCCCCACGAAGTATTCGTTCGCGGCTTCGCCACTGCGGCCGATCTCGTGCGCCAATTCCGCACGCTTTTCCGGTGGCGTCTCGCGCAGGAGTTCAACCGCGACGCGCAGCGCCAACGGTTCGCGCCGCTCGGGCGGATCGTTCATGCGCCCCGCGATCTCCCGCCCCCATGTCTCGTGCCAACTGTCGGGCATGAGCCACTGCCCCAGCTTTTGCACCATCAGCCTGGCATCCTTGTGCAGCAGCGGCGCGAGCCTCAGGTGTCGACGTTCGGAGCGGTCCCCTTCGCTCGTTCTCAGCTCCGGAATGTCAGCTCGACCCGATGCCACGATCTTCAGTTCCTCGAATACCTGCTCGTGTTCACCACCGGCCAAACGTCCCACGAACTCGACGATCCCCTCGATCGACAAGGGATCGTATTGCACCACTTCCATGGTATCCAGCACCAGCACGAACGGCCGGCTGCCCCGAGTGATCTGTGTCCGGACGATGCCCCGGAAGTCCTGAAAGGGGTCGACCTTCATGTTGGGCGATGTGCTGGACATCTCGTCGCGCAGGTTGGCTCGAAAATCCGTCAAGACCTCTTGCCAATCGGAGGACTGCAGCGACACTTGGCGCGCGACCTCGGCTAGCAAGGCCATCGGATTTCTTGCCTGCAGCGCGCCACGATCAAAATCCAGATAGGCAAACGGAAAGGGCCGCTCCTGTGACAGCGCATGGTCCAGCGTGAACTTCGCGATCAGCGTCGACTTCCCCAGTCCCCCGCGTGCCTCGATGAAAAACACCGACTCGTCGCGCAACCCCACGAACGAAGCGGCCCGGCGCACGTTGCGGTGGACGAACCGACTCACCGATTCATAAGTCGACTTTGATGCGAGCTCATCCACAAAGCTGCGCAGCTGTTGCAGTTCGTCTTCCCGGCCGACAAAGCGGTCCTTCAGCGGCGCACCTTCCCAGCCGCCGCGCTGGCCGATGAGGATGCGCAAGGGCTCCAGCAACTCTGCAAAATCCCGTAGCCGACGTGCGGCAACAAGCGTTGGCCCCTGGTAGGGCACCTCCTGCAAACACTCGAGCGCCTCCACAGCTGCGCGCACCTCACGCGCAGGAGCGTTCTGCAACCTCCCCTGGGTTCCCGTCAGAAAACTGCGCAACCACGCCGAGGGCAGACGCACATCGTCAAGACTGATTTGGTCGAATTTCTCGACGTCTTGCCTCGATTCTTGCGCCAAGATTTCCTGGAATCGAGACATCCCGACGGCTGCGTTGATGACGCTGGCCCGCGCCCTGTTGGTCAACATCAGACGCCGTTGACCGCCCACCACCACCACGGTTGAGTGGGCGAGCAAGGCACTCTGCTCGGATGCGCTGTCTGGAATGATGGGTGCATCGCCAGAGCCGACGCGTGAAATCTTCACATCGAGCGACAAACCAAGCGGCGCCAGCGCGAAAGAATGGGAGATGGCCGCACGGATCGTGCCATCGGAGAGAGGCAGGTCGATGCTTCCTTCGGGCGCAGGCTTCGCAGGCCTCGTAACCATCGTCCTCAACAGGCCAATCAAGCGGTCGTCGACACGTGTGCCAACTTCCGCCAAGACGGCGCGAAGCCGCGCTTCGATGTCCTCTGCAGAGTGATTGCCGACGTTTTCCATGGCGGTCACCTTTGCTCTCCCGGCTTCTCGAAGTGCGTTTTGAGATACCCGACGATTTCCTGCAGCGCCTCAAGACGCGTTGACGGCTCCGCACATGCCTTCGAACTTTCTGTTGTGAAGTTGACCAGCTTCATCGCATTTTGGACTGACACCTCTGCGCCGCTGCCCAGATCCAGGCTGTCGACCAGCGCAGATACGCATTGCTCGACCTCGTCCCTGCCGACTTGACACTGATCGAGCCGTTCGGGCTCCAACAAACCGTCCAGGAAGCCAGGCCGCCATCCCAAGAACACCCAACGCAGCCGGCGCAGTTCGCTGGCGATGGTTCCCTCCTCCGCACCCACGCCCAAGAGACGTGCAATCAGCTCCCGCACTTCCGAAGTCACGCTCTCCTCACTGACATCGTCCAGCACGATCCATACCTTGCTCCAGAGAAAGCGTTGCTCGACCCTCGGCGCGGCGGACGCGGCCAGTTCGAGATCCGATCGGCTGGGTTCGAATCCGCGCGACCGTAAAAGATCGACAACTTTCTTGGCCTCCTCCACCGCATCTATCGAGTGAACGCGGGTTGCCCCCAGCGCCTCGGCGAACCACTTCGGCAGTTCCCTTGAGGACCAAAGCGCGAGCTTGTCGCCATCGCCATCCTGCGGCAGCCGATCCGAAGGGCGTGGGGGCAGACGTTCGAGTGCGGCCCCGCCAATGCGCAACTGGTTCGCAATGACGAGGAGCATATCTGCGGCGCTGTTGGGAAGCGGGTTCTCTGCCTTGTTGAAAACAACGAGCGGTTCCACCATGCCGCGGCGAGCCGCACGCAGGATGCTGGAGGAAAACGTCTTGCCGCTCTTCGGGCGCAGACCTTCGACGACAAAGGCTCGCTGGACGAGTCCGCCCGGCTCGTCGCTGGCAGCCTGCGCAATCCATTGGAGGAACGGCTCGCGACCGAGAATCACCTTTGGCTTTTCATTGTCTCCAGACACGCTCCACAAGCGTGAAGCCGCGCGCGGTGCGTCGAACACCGCATGCTCCAAGCATCGGTGAATGTGGTCGAAACGGATCGCCTGGTTCAACGGACTGCCAGGCCCCGCATAGCGCGCATTGTGGACGCCGACCAGATTGAATTGGTGGTTGAAGCAGGGAGCGCCGGACGTTCCCTCTTCGGTTTCGGTGTCGTATCGAATGCGGGACTCAGACGCATCCACACGCACATAGCGCCCGAAATCGATCTGCTGCGGTTGCCCGTACGGATGCTGGGGGATGATGATGCGATCATCCGTTGCCAGTCGCCTCGCGACAGCGGGCAATAGTTCACGGTCGTCTACCGGCCACAGATCGAGCCACCCGCGGCGAGTGCCGCCACCAGCGTAGCGTGATTGCTTGCCCACGGGCACCGCAAGCCTGATGAGAACAAAGTCGAGACGCTTCTTCGCCTCATCGATTTCGTTTGCACCCGACGGATCGAAGAGGCCATCCTTTGGCAATTCGTCCGAGAACGTCACTAGCCAATCCGAAGGATGAAAGTCCACGCGGCGCACGTTCGATGGGAGCGCTTCGTCCAGAGGATCACCGATGGGATTGCCGTCCAGGTGGTCAAAGAAAACACAGCGCTGACCCGTCTCCTGCCGATTCGCCTGGCCATCAACGATGTGCCCCTTCAGGACATGGCGAGCAGTTAGTACAAGGTCCGGCCCGACGAGAAAGCCCGTACCCTTGCTCACTTTTCGCCCCCCTCCATCCTTCAACTCGACACCCACCACGCAGATCCAGCCCTCGATGTTTCGCAAGAAGTCCCGCAGATCGGGCGATCGAAGCGTGTTCGCGCGTTTGACGATCGCGGCCTGCTTGTTCCAATCCTCTGGGTTCGTCAGTGGCGTCCTTGCCAAGGATTCCAGTCTGAAATGGTTCACGCCCTGCTCAAGCTTCGAGTTTTTTGGATCGCGCTGAACCAGCGCGTGCATGAGCTGTTCAAGGCGCCCGCTGCGCGCATACGTTTCAACTAACGCCTGCGCCAATGCGGGATCATTCAAGTCCAGCTTGATCAATTCCTGGGGATTGGGAACAACCTGCTGATCCGCGATGACCTCGGCCAACAAGGCGGGCCGTACGTGTTCGGCCACGAGTTGCGCAAGATGCGGTCTTAGTGCGGGTTCGATCTCCATCGGGCTATTCCCTCCAAAGGCGCGAAGCCGGATGCGCATGCAGTGCAGCCGCCTTGAACGCACGATTTCCATGCACCGGGTGGCCGTGGTAGTGCAGCGCCGCGACCCCGGTCTTTCCGAACTCGAGGACGCATCCTCCCGAGTAGCCACCGACGGTCGAGGCGTCGTGCCACAACACGCCGTCGGTCGCGTCGACGATCTCCAACACCCTGCCGACGCTCACGCGCTTGCGCCCGTCGGGCGATCCAAAAACAGCCATGATGTCCTCGGGAACTTTGGGCACCGGACCAGGATGACCCAGGACATAGACGTATTGCGGTGGGGCGGCGTCACTAGAAATGGCCAGTGGCACGGGCGGCGACTCGTCGATTGCCGCGGCGCGCACGCGCAATACCGCGACGTCCAAGGGATCGGCCTCCTGCGCAACGAAAGGTATGTCTTCGATCTCGTAGATCATTTTTCGGGATAGGCCGTTGTCATAGGCAAAATCGATCACCACCTCGATGTTCGTGCGTATCCGTGCTCGCGTGGGCTCATCGGAGCGTCGGCTCGCCAGCAGCATTCCCGAAGGCGGAAACAGCACATGGCGATTGGTCAACACCTGGTCCGGCCCGACCAACCAAGCTGTGCCCCTCACTTGGGCGGGTTCGTTCGACGACCGGTCGCGCGCCATGATCGCCCCCGTGGCCGATGCTGCCTTCAACACCCGTGCTTCGTGCATGTTGAGAAAAGTGCGCCAAAGCCCGGATTCCGGATGCTTTCGATCATCGATCGCTTCGATGTTGTTTTCCACCCGCAAGGCGGGTCGGCCGCGGGTGCGAACAACGGCCTCGAAAGCGGTGAGCTCTTCATCGCTGGCGCTGCTGGTCGACGCTCCATCACCCAGCCGCGCCAAGAGTTGCGCGGCGCGCTGCACGAGCGATGCAGCGAGCATGTCGACCTCGTCCGGCGCTCCTCGCACGGGCGTGAGCACCGCCACGGGCGGTGGCGAAGCGCCGCGCGCCGCACGCAGTTGAAGCGCGATGGCCCGGCGATCCCGGTCGTCAGGTGCGCCGCGCCGCTCGGAGCTCGCACCCTCGAGCGCACCGAGGGTCGTGCCTTCCGACCCTCGTGCGAACCACCAGCGCAACCGCGCCATGGACGCATCGAGGCGCTGATCAACTTCTTCGCCAGCCATCACGCCCGCTGCCTACGAGGATCGCGTAATGCCTGTGCGGTACACAAGCTCGATGCCGAAGATCGCGTCAAACTGATCCGCATCGACGATCCGTTTGTCGAAGCGCACACCCGTCATTACTGCGATCTCGGCGATCGGCTTCATCGACGGGATAAACTCGACTGTGGGCACGTACTCGAATTCGACCTCGTCGAGGTCCTGTTCCAAGACAAAACCGAACGCCGCCAACTGGCCGTCCATCCTAGAGACGACCACCTTCCAGAAACGCGCCGGAATCCGAGAGCGCAGCGCGACGCCCGCATCACCCACGCCATGAAAGACGCGGTCATTCGGATCGAGCACGGGACCCGCGAAGAGGCAAAGGCGTTCACTCTCCGCCTCCGATAGGATCTGGTTTTCCAAGTCGCCCCAATTAGCTTCGCCCTTGGCCGACTGGTTGTAGCCGGAGACCTGCGGCGAGCAGTTGGTCACATGGTAGGAATCCCCATTCGCGCGCCGCAGCGCCGCGTAGGTCTTGCCCCAGGCCACGTCGTCTCTGCGCACGATATGCCCCTTGTCGAAGGCCTTGCGGTCCTTGGTAAGGAACACGTCGGGAATCTGGTACTTCTCTTCCATGCGTGGGTCGATGAACCACTTCTCGACGTCATTCTTCCCCAGGCCCGAGAGTCCGGCACGCGTATAGAGCTTTCCGCCCTCGGGCCTCCGCAGCTTCGGCTCCATCGTCACGTTGGAACCCGTCACCAACGCCAAGCGCCGCTTGGCGTGCATCCGGATGGAGAAGTTCTGATATTGCAGGATGTCTTCGCCCATGCGGGTCGGTGCAAGGACGCGAGGGTCGGCCGCGGTGGGCATCGGAACACGAAGAGTCCCGTTTCTGGAGCCATCCGGATCGAGGAAATTTTCGTCATAGCCGGCGCGATTGGCGTAGCGCGTGTCGCGGTACGGTTCAACCATGGCTTCCATCGACTCGGCATCGCGCACTGTCGCGACCGCTGCCCCGGTGGAGGCCGGTTCGCCGCGCACGACGTCTACCGACCGCGTCTCCCCCACCATCACGGTGACGATGATCGGGATCTCCACGCGCAAGGTCCCCGCCCCCGCCCCTATCCCGGCGCCCGGCGCGCTGAAGCCGGCGGATGAATCGCGTCGCGCATCGCCGTCACTGTCGGCGCCGCGCGAATTCGTACCAGCGTCCCCGTTTGCCCCGCTCACGCTTTCGCCCGCATCCGCGCGCACCCACCAAGCGGCCCAGTCATGGACGCCGGTCGATGGCGTACCCGCGAAGGTCACGCCCGCCTGCGTCACCCGCGCATCCTTCGAAAGCTCTAAGGACGGAACCGCGTAGTTGCGCTCCTTGTAGCGACCGCCAAAGTGCAGCGCCAAGACCGTTCCCGTCGCGAGATCAAGCACAGCCGCGCCCGAACAACCACCCAGCGTGGAGCTGTCGTGCGTCGCAGCGTTCACAGACTTTCCGAAGCTTCCGGTCTTCACGCCGCCGTGCAACTCACCCGGCTGCAGGCGCTTGATGCCGAATCGCCCGCTGTACACCTGCTGCATGTCCGCTGCATCGTTCCGCGGGTCGAAGGCGGGATAGCCGATCACGGCGATATCGTGTCCATCAAGGTCGCGCGCGTCCTCAAGTGACAAGGCCAGCCCTCCCCGGGCCGACAGCCCGTCGACGGCCAGCAGTGCCATGTCCCAGTAGGGATGCACCATGAGGACGTCTCGAACCCGGAAAACGGTGCCCGCCGCGTTGCTGCGCTCTCTCAAGAAGTCGATGCCGGCACGCGCGCCCGGCCTGAAGCCCAGATGCTTGCCGGTACCGACGCCCGTCGCGAAGATCTCCGCCACGTGCCGATTCGTCATCACGAGGCCTTCCCCCACGATGAACCCCGTGCCGCCGTACGGCAAACGCGGATGGCCCGGCAGCTCAATACGGCCGATGGACTGCAACGCCGCCTCAATGCGGCCGCGAATTTCCGCATCGCTCGATAAATGGGCCCATAGAGGATGCGAACTCGTGAACGTCCCCTCTTCGATATCGATGGCGGGGCGCAGGTCGGCGTCAATGATCGCCTCGAGCGCATCGATCTGCGCCGGCGCCAGCGATCGCCTGCGCTCGATGTCCTCGATCGCCGAACGAGCCGCCGTAAAGATGCCATCGTCCAATAGTTCCCGTGCACCGACGGCCTCGAGGCCGGCACGCTCGCTGCGGTAGACAGCGATTCTTTCGATCGCCCCGTTCAGCCCCTCGAGGCCTCCACGCTTCCTTGCAATCATGCGCGTGTAGCTGGCAAGGCGGTCGGAATCACTCATCTTCTCGGTCATGGCCGCACACTCCTTTCGGCGGCTTTCCGCCAGTAGCGTCAGAGATCGATTGAAATGTCGACGATGGCACCCGGCGCAAAAACCATGGGGCGCAGGGACGTCGTGATCTCCTGCCCCTGCGCATCGACGCCCACCACCGCGACCTGATAGACGGTGTCGGGCTGCAGCTCATGGCCACCGCTTTGCGGAAAGCGATCCACGCGACGAAGCATGAGGTCGCTCACCGAGTTGCGCGCAAATGCAATCGTTCCCGCAATCGGTGCCGGAGCGGGGTGTCCAGCGCCTGCAAATGCGCTGAGCGAGCCCAGCGGCAGAACTGTGACCTGCACCGCACCGACGGCCCGGACACGCCGGACACGCACCGCGAGCCACGACTTGTCACGCGGCGGCCGTTCGCCGAGCGCCTGGTCGCTGGCCTTGCTGCGGTAGCCCAGTGCCCTCATGACGTTGTTCACCCCTGCACTGCCACCCGCCAGTATCAGAGCCGTGATGAACTTGGACAAGGGGCCCGAGGCGACAGACGAGCCTTTGTATACCGCAAGGAGGCTGGCCAGGATGTCGACGTCGAATACGTGCACCACGACCACCGAGGCCGAGACCATCACCAACGTCTTGACGCCCGAACGATTGAAATAGATGAGAAACACCCGCCAGGTGAAAAGCACCGTGAAGGCGCTCTCCAGCAGCACCGCGATCACGAACAGCTGCGTCAGTGCCGCAGCCGACTTTTCGTAGATGGCCGGATTTCCAAGGGCCATGGGATTGGCCTGCGGGGCGGGATCCGCAAAGGTCAGGGACGGCAGCCAGAAGAGGATCACGACTGCAGCGATCCTTGTGAGCAGACGCATGGGATCCTTCTCCCAATATTGGTCCCGAAAGTCTAGATCGGCAATCGACGATTCCAATACCTCAGAAGAGTGATGCAGGGCGCAAGAAAAAGGGCTAGGAAAGAAATGGGCACGGGGATGGCGACCAATACACCACATTGCGCCCCTGCGCGGAATAGCCCACCGAACGGAATCGTCAGCCGTTGTCCAGTCCCTATGAGCTGGAGATAAAAGGGTGTCCACGTCGCTCCCCCAACAAAACAGGCCATTGCTCGCGACTACTTTCTCGACTGCTTTCTTGTCCGCTCGCGGCGAATTCCTCCAGCTCCGGTTTCCGGTAGTCTCCTGCGCTCGACGCATCTGCAGCGGGCCCTCCTGATGTGGCGATTCATACATTTCCCACGATGCCCAATGCTCATCCCTCGCGCAGAGGATCAGTCACCGCCAGATGCACCCACGAATGACCCACGTCCTCCGGGTAAAAGCCCTTATCGTCCGAACAACGCATATTCAGGGACGCATAGGCGCCGATCACGACACGGGGCTCCGGTGACGATGCTGTCCGCGCCCATGCCTGATGGATCTCTGCGTGCGCGACCTAGCCCTGCTTGTCAGCGACACAACAAGACCGCCCCTGTCACCACTGCGCGCTCCCACCACTCACTCTCACCGTCAGCTCGATCAATCCGGGCGCCCCTTCCCTTCGAAAGCATCGCGCGACGACTGGCACCTGGCGTAGAGAACTTCGAAGCACGGCTCTACCCAGACCGCTATGCGGGTCTTATCAATGAGATCGCCGGTCACAAGAAGAACTGGATGCTCGCCGCGAACAGGAAGATCCGGCCCGCACGCGAGGATGAGATGCGCCGAACGTCCCTCTGGTGATGGGATCTCCAATATCGAAGAGTAGGCGGACAGTCGCTACACGCCCTGGCCCGCGAACGGTGTGACAGGAAAGAAAATCTGCACGCACGTTCACCTCATCGTGCCCAAGGAACGGCCGAGCACGCAGACGCAACTCGTCCTCATCAATGAGATTCCCTATCAATGCTCCCTTGGCGTACAGAAAAGCCCGCATCGGGATGCGGACTTCAAAGAGGTCTGGCACCGCGGGGCGAGCGATCCTGCAACATCATCTTTTGCAGTCGTATCCGGCGAATCCCTGGTGGTGAACGCGTGCAAGATGGGCAAGGGCCGCCCCCTGCTACGCGAAGACGTGGAGGACGCGATCGACCAGACTTTCCCCCGACGCTCGACGCCTGCGACTTTCGCATCCGTTCAGCTGGATGGAACCGCACAAGGCGACCGCGGTGTGGTGCTCTCGGCGAGACCCTGCACACGGCCGCGGCCGTAGAGCGATGGCCATCATGGCCCTGCATCGAGGCATGCCCATGGGCACGTACGGGTGGTCAGCTCGAGCGAGAAAACCGATGTTCGGTCAATTTAGAGCGACGCCCGGCTGAGCGGAGTCGGGCCAGATCCCGCGATGCCGCATGATTGAGGCGTCCTCGGGATCAAGGGCTCCGTTCACCTCCACCGCCTTCGCGCCAGATGCTCGCGAATGTCAGGCCCCAGGGACCTTCCTCAGCGCGGGGCCCGAGCGACCTGCAGGGCCAGCACGCCACGGAGCTCTTCGATGGTGCTCGGCGGATCGACGCGATGGAGCATCACGTGACAGTTGGGACACACTGGCCGCAGATCCCGAACGGGATCGACTTGGCGGGTCCTCCCTTCTCCCGAGGCCAAGGTCGCCAGATGGTGCACGTGAATGAACCCCTCGCCCCTCGAGCCGTAGCGCGTCGCGAAGTCCAGGCCGCAGACCTGACAGCGTGCGCCATAGTGCGCAATGCAAGCGGCACGTGCATTCGGATCGCGTTCGTAGGCATTCAGCAGCACCGGTGTCCCTTCGCCTTCGAAGTATTCGTCCGGGTACAGGCGACTGGCATCTGAGTCCGCCTGGCCTGCGTCGACATTCGGCGGCGCCTCGCCCTCGGCCCCGAGTTCGTCTGCTGGATCGGGGGCAAGCGCCGTTGCGAGGTCCACGGCGTACTCCCGGAACCATCGGTCGATATCGTCTTGCGTCGGACCGATGCACTGTCGCTTGAAGCCACGTTCGGTTTTACGGCGCGTCTCAAAGTCTTCGATCAACGCCACGGGCACATGCGCGGCCTCGAGGCGAGGGCCTCGAGGATCGCACCGATCGATGCGGCGAGCGTCTGCCAAGCTGTCCGATGGATACCAGACAAAAACCGCCCGAACGCTCCCGTACCTTGCGTGCTGCTTGCGATGTTCGGAGACCCTCGGGCCCGAGCACTCGAGCAGGCAGACGGCCCCGAGCTCGCCATTTACCGCGCTCGCACGGTCTGCGTGCCTTGGCACCCCGCGCCAAGCATTTTTCTCGTGCACCGCCTTGAAGAAAGGTCTCATTCTTGCATCCCCGCTGTTCCAGAACAGGCGCCGCTTCGACGAGAAAATCGCCCCTGCGCTCCCGCACGTTCACTGTCAATGGCTTGCTGGTGCCGAGCCTCCCGAGTTCCACCTGCGAGCCTACTTCGCGACTTTCCTTCCAGACATCCACCTGCCGAGCCACCGGCCGGCCGAGCACTGGTGATTCCCATCAGGTACGACACCGCCTGCGGCGTGGCGTTGGACTCGACAAACTCAAAAGCACAAGCGACGCCCCGCTTGGGCAAGATACCCGCGCACGTGACATTGTCAAGATGCGCTGGCTGGGCCGATTCGAGGATCGACTTCGGTATGGCGTTGATCACTGGTTCACGTCGGCGATGACCCGGTTGGCCAGATCGATGCGAATGTTCACGCGCAACTTGAAATGCTCGACCTCGGCAATGGAGGTTTTCTCCGCCGCCTCGAAGGCGACCGGCCCGAGACTCACGGACAGCACGAACTTGCCTTGTATGCCCGCGATCACCCTCCTGCGAAGACCTCGGGCCCGCCTGGCCGCTGTGTAGTCATAGGCTGGTATCGATCGTCCACCGGTAGCTCCCACACCGTCCGAATGGGAGTTGGCACCGATATCGGCCGTCAGAACATGAATCGTATGCGCGATCGTGTTGCAATAGTCAATCAAGACATCGATCTTTTCACTTTTGGCTTGCCGGATGACTGCTTCGGGCACCAGCACTACCCTGACAAGCTCCAAGCGCTTGCCTTCCTTGGTCTTTGTCTCGCGGTCGGTTTCAGATCGCTGGCGATGCTGGTATTGCGTATGGAGCCTTTCGAAGATCTGGGTTGATCGCAGGATGAACTGCTTCAGGTCCTCGCGCGCAACGCGACGCGACCAATGATCAGCCTGAGGTTCTGCATGGGTTGTCCTTGGCCACAACGGAACGGGATTCGATCGCTTCAAATTCGCACAGGGCAATCGTCGCCAGCGAACAGCCGAGCTGGGCCAGGAGCGGCGCTCGGCTGCGCTTGAGCGAAGGCAGATCGAAAGCTAGCGCCCGCGCCAGGCGCTGTCGCCTACCTGTTCTCGCGGGTGCACACCGGCTCCGTCACGCGATTCAGCGAGCGCAGGCCCAGCGACACCGGCGGCGAGACGGACATGTCCGGTACATCGCGCGCAATGCTCCTTCCAATGACCCGGCCGCAATAGTGGATCAAACGAAGCCTGCTCCGAGTTAATCGGCCAAAGGGAAGCGCAGCTGCTCTTTCAGGTAAGCAATGAACGCCTGCACCTTCGGCGACGGCAACTGCGCGCGCGACGACAGGGCGTTCAGCTCCTGCGGCGGTCCCCACCACTCGGGAAGCACGCGCACGAGCCGGCGCGCCTTCACATCGGCCGCCATGCTCATCTCCATCGCCAAGGAAATACCTTCGCCCTGCAGCAGCGCGGGATGCAGGAAAAGTGGATCGCTCGCGACGATGGCGGGATGGACGAGAAATCCGCGCGGCTTGCCCGTGCCCTTGCGCATGGGCCACACATACCCCACGTCACGACGCGCCTGATGCAACGTGAGTGTCCGGTGCTCGCACAGTTGCTCGGGCGATTGGGGAAAGCCAGCGCGCTTGACGTAGGCCGGGCTCGCGAAAGCGCCCGAGGGAAAGCTCGCGAGCCGGCGAGCGACGAGACTGGAGTCGGGCAGTTCGCCCAGGCGCAGCGCGATGTCGATCTCGGACTCGACCAGATCGAGCGTTGCATGCGATGCCACGATCTCGATCTTCACGTCGGGGTAGCGCGCACGAAAGCCCGGCAGCAGCGGAGCAATCCAGTCGACGCCGAATGAATAGGGCATCGTCAAGCGGAGCCAGCCGCGCGGGCCGTCGCGCAGCTTGTGGACCTCGCCCTCTGCGTGCTCCAGCGTCGCGGCGATGCCTCGACAGTGTTCGTAGTAGATCGCACCGGCCTCGGTGACGCTGAGCTTGCGCGTGGTGCGCCTCAGTAACTGCGCGCCGACATGCTTCTCGAGTTCGAGAACCCGTCGACTGACCGTCGTCTTCGGTATCTGCAGCGCATGTGCCGCCGCGGTAAAGCTGCCCTCCTGCACCACCCGCACGAACACGAGGGTGTCGTTCACATCTCTTCTCATGGCGGTGACCTCTTCAATGGCATCGGTGCGCATTGTTCCATCCATGGGCCAATTCTTGCCACCGTGATGGGCTAATCAGATCGGCCGCCCATGCTTATCTTCCGTGCTTCACTGCCACGGAAGAACACCATGAACTTGAGCGAATACGCGAATCTCGACGCCGTCGACCTGGCCCGCCTGGTGACCAAGGGCGACGTGCGGCCGGTCGAACTCGCCGCCCTGGCCCTCGAGGCGGCCGATGCGGTCAACCCCGCCATCAATGCCGTCGTCGAGCAGTGGGCGCCCGAAGAGGCGGACCTCGCCCCGGCGACGTCCACGAACGGTCCGCTCGCAGGCGTGCCGTTTCTCATCAAGGACCTTGCGATCCAGATGGCCGGACGGCGCTGCGAACTTGGCAGCCGGCTCGCCGAAGGGCTGGTCGCCGCGGACGATTCGCTGCTGATGCGCCACTACCGGCGTGCCGGTCTGGTCACGGTCGGGCGCACGACCACACCCGAGATGGCCTTCAGCACCGAAACCGAGTCGGTGCAGCAAGGCGCCACCCGCAATCCGTGGAACCTCACGTTGAGCGCGGGCGGCTCCAGTGGTGGGTCGGGCGCGGCGGTGGCCGCAGGTATCGTGCCCATCGCGCACGCGACCGATGCGGCCGGCTCGATCCGGGTTCCCGCCGCCTACAACGGGCTCTTCGGTCTCAAACCGACGCGCGGGCGCACCTCGAACGGGCCGGCGCTTGATGAAGTCTTCGGCGGTCTGGGCGTGCAATTGGGTCTGAGTCGCTCCGTGCGTGACAGCGCAGCGCTGATGGATGCGGTGCAGGGCTATTCGCGCGGCGATCCGTACTACACGCCGGCGCCCGCCGAAGACTTCCTGTCTCAGGTCGGGCGCGATCCCGGCAGGCTCCGCATCGGGCTCATGCTGCATCCCTGGAACGGCGCGCAGACGGCCGCTCCCATCGCGCAGGCCGCGCGCGACGTGGCCGTCCATCTGCAATCGCTCGGCCATCGCGTCGAGGAGGTTGCGCCCGTGCTGGGGGTCTCGTGGGAAGCCTTCGTGCATGCCAACGCGCAGATCTGGTGCGCAACGCTCGTACGCTGGATCGACGGGCTCGCCGCCGCCACGGGGCGTCCGATCGCTGCGAGCACCCTGGAGCCGTCGACGCTTGCCAACTACCGTTACGGCCAGGAGGCTCGCGCGGTCGATTTCGCGGCGGCTTTCGAAGTGCGCAACACCGTATCGCGCGCGGTGGGCGCTTGGTTCGACGACATAGACGTGCTCATGACCCCCACGCTGCCCGGGATGCCGGGTGCGCTCGGCAACTACAGCGAAGGTGCCGAGCGCATGAGCGGCCTCGACTGGACCGCACGGGTCTTCCGCCATACGCCCTTCACGCCGCCAGCCAATGTCGCAGGCACGCCAGCCATGTCGGTGCCGCTGTGCGTCGATCCCGGTACCGGACTGCCGATCGGGATCCAGTTCATGGGGGGTTTTGCGCGCGAAGACCTGCTGCTGCGGCTGGCCGGGCAACTGGAACAGACGATGCCTTGGTCTGCGCGCCAACCCGCGGTGTGGGCCGGTGCAGCATGAGCAGCCTAGAGCGAGCTGCCGACTCGACGGCAGCTTGACCCCCCTCATTGGCGGCAAGAGGTACTGGCGCGGCGGCGATCGAGCCCGATGCGCTAACGCGCCACGCCGTTAGTTGATTTTCAACCTTCGAGGACGGCATCGGCATGCCGGAGGATGTAATTCTTTAGAATAAGAACCATTCCTATTTGTCACGCCTTCGTGCTCCCATGTCCGCCCCCCTGCCAGCCCCCGCGCTGATCGACAGCATCTACCGCGAGCACCATGGGTGGCTGCTCGGCTGGTTCCTGCGCAGGCTGAGCGGCAGTTCCCAGGCCGCGGACCTGGCGCACGACACCTTCGTACGGCTCATCACCTCGCGCGAGCTGGCGCAGGTGCGCGAGCCACGCGCATTCCTGCGCACGCTCGCCCACGGCGTGATCGTCAACCACTGGCGCCGCGCCGACGTGGAGCGCGCCTGGGCGGAAGCGGTCGCCGCACAGCCCGAGCTGCTCGCCCCCTCGCCCGAGGAGCGAATGATCGCGGTGGAAATGCTGTGCCGGATCGACGCCATGCTGAACACGCTGAGCGACAAGGCACGCAAGGCCTTCCTGTTGTCGCAGATCGACGGGCGGACCTACGCGGAGATCGCGCTCGAACTGGGCGTGTCGGATCGGATGGTCAAGAAATACATGGCCCAGGCGATGTTGCAGTGCCTTGTTCTTGCACAGGAGCCATGACGGCGGTCTCGGCGCATTCGGAACAGCCCCGAGCGACGTTCGAGCATCTGCAGCAGGCGGCGACCTGGTTTGCCCTGCTGCAGTCCGAGTCGGCCACTGCGGGCGATCGGCTGCGCTGGGAAGCGTGGCTGCGCAAGGATGGCGGTGCGCGTGCCGCGTGGCAACAGGTCGAGGCCGTGTCCCGCGACTTCTCGTCCGTGCGCCATCTCCCCGCGCGCCAGATCCTCGAAGACACGCGGGCCACGGCCACGCGCCGCCGACGCAGCGCGCTGCGCGTGCTGGCCTTGCTGCCCGTTGCCGGCGTGGCCGGCTGGCTGCTCGAACGCGAAATGCCCTGGCGCGCATGGGCGGCAACGTACCGCACGCAGACCGGCGAACGCCGTGAAATCGCGCTGGAGGACGGCAGCCGACTCTGGCTCAACACCGCGTCAGCGGTCGATGTCGACTTCACGCCGACCCATCGGCGCATCCTCCTGCATGCCGGCGAAGTGCTGGTGTCGACAGGCCACGACCCGGCCTGGGAGGATCGACCGCTCGTCGTCGAGGTCGTCCAGGGACGGCTCACGGCGCTGGGCACGCGCTTCACCGTGCAGGGCGACGGCAACGCCGCCGACTCGGCACTCGTCACGGTCTTCGAAGGCGCGGTGCGCGTCCAGCCTGCCCGGGGCGGGCCGTCGCTGACGCTGAGCGCCAATGAACAGACCCGGCTGTTCGTCGACCGCGTCGAAGCACCGGCGGCCGCGGACGCGGGCAGCGACAGCTGGACGCGCGGCCAGCTTGTCGCCAACGACATGCGTCTGGGCGACTTCATCGATGCGCTGGCCCGCCACCGGCGCGGCCACCTCGCCTGCGCCCCAGCCGTTCGCGACCTGCGGATCGTGGGGAGCTATCCGCTGGCGGACACCGACCGGATCCTCGCGGCGCTTCAAGCCACCCTCCCGGTACGGGTGAACCGCGTGCTGCCATGGTGGGTGACCATCGAGCCCGCGCAGGGCCCCGACAACCGCCACTGAAAAAAAGATTCGCGGCGCAGGTTCCCCTTTTGCGACCGTCGCGTGGCAAGGAAGGTACCAACCCTTCCATTTGCTCAAAGCCTCCATGCGCGACCTCTCGATTCCCTCCCTCCATGGCGTGCGCGCCGCACGACCGCCCCGCTCGCGCCTGCGTCGCACCACCCTCGCGGCGCGTGCGCTGGGCACGGCGCTCGCCATCCTGCCTGCCGCCGTCGTCGTCCTGCATGCCAACCCGGCGCTCGCCCAGTCGCCCGCGGAGCAGGCTGCACGCGACTACGCCCTCGCGCCCGGTCCGCTGGCCGGAGTTCTCACGCAGCTCGCCAGCCAGTCGGGCATCCTGCTGTCGGTCGAGGCATCCCTCACCGCCGGGCTCGACAGCCCCGGCCTGCGCGGACGCTTCATCCTGCAGGAAGCGCTCGCAAAGGCCCTCCAGGGCAGCGGCTTGCGGGCGACTCGCACGGGCGACAACATTTACTCCCTGCAGCGCGATGCATCGCGCCCCGCCAGCCCGTCGGCAGCGGGTCAGCCCTCGGCCGGGTCGCTGCCGGCGATCGTCGTGGAGCCCCAAGCGAGCCGGGAGACCGGCACCGGCCCGGTGTCCGGCTTCATCGCGCGGCGCAGCGTCTCGGGCACCAAGACCGACACGCCCCTGATGGAAACGCCGCAGTCCGTGTCCGTCGTGACGCGCGACCAGATGGACGCGCAGGGCGCGACCACGCTGGTCGAGAGCCTTCGCTACACGCCGGGCATCGTCGCCCAATACGGCAACACCGACCTGCGCCTGGACTGGCTCACCTTGCGGGGCTTCACGCCGCCCGCGCGCTACCTCGACAACCTGCGCCTGCCTTTCGGCGCACGCGGCTACTCGCAGCCGCGCATCGAGCCGTGGGGACTGGAACGCGTCGAGGTCGTCAAGGGCCCGTCGTCGGTGCTCTACGGGCAGGCGACGCCCGGCGGGCTGGTGAACATGGTCAGCAAGCGCCCGACCCTCGAGCCGGTGCGCGAGGTCGAGCTGCAGTTCGGCAGCCACGACCGGCGCCAGGCGGCGCTCGATCTCGGCGGTGCCATCGATGCCGATGGCATCTGGAGCTACCGGCTGGTCGCGCTGCACCGGGAGGCCAACACGTCCTACGACCATGTTTCCGAGCGCAAGACCTACTTCGCCCCGTCGCTGACCTTCCGCCCTTCCAGCGCAACGCGTCTCACGGTGCTCGGCCAGTGGCAGTCGCTCGACTCTCCCGGCGGCGGCGGCGCGCCGGCACTGCCCGCCGCGGGCACCCTCGACACCAGCCGCTACGCTGCTTTGCCCACGCGCACCTTCGTCGGCGAGCCGAGCTACGACCGCTTCAGCAACCGGCAGCGCTTCGTGGGCTATGAATTCGAACACCGCTTCAACGACACCTTCACCGTGCGCCAGAACCTGCGCTACGGCAAGGTCGACGCGTACACCCAACGCATTCAGGCCGTCTGTCTGGCGGCCTGCAACCCGTCCTCGCTGCTGCGCTACGCCTGGGCCTTTCCCGAGGAAGCCAGCCTGCTGACCGCCGACACGCAGCTGCAGGCCGACTTTGCCACCGGCACGTTGCGGCACACGCTGCTCGCCGGCGTGGACTTCTCCAATGAGAAGTCCGCGTTCGACGAGACCAACCTGCGCATCATCACGCGGCCCTTCAACGCCTACCTCCCGGTCTTCGGCACCGATTCCGGCAGCGTGCCCAGCGTCGCGACCCATATCGACCAGAAGCGTCGCCAGACCGGCTTCTACCTGCAGGACCAGATCCACCTGGACCGCTGGAGCCTCGTGCTGGCCGGCCGATACGACAAGGCCGACACCGACACCCGCACGCTGACGACCGCGACGGCGCGCCTTGCACGCGTCGACCAGCACGACGACAAGTTCACCGGGCGCGCCGCGCTCATGTACAACTTCGACAGTGGCTTCGCGCCCTACCTGAGCTACAGCACGTCGTTCCAGCCGGCCGCCGGCACCGACCGGCAGGGCAACCCCTTCGAGCCCACCACGGGCCGGCAGATCGAGGCCGGCCTGAAGTACCAACCGGCCGGATCCAAGGCCATGGTGACCGCAGCCGTCTATGAGCTGACGCAACGCAATGTGTTGACGCCGGATCCATTGAGCCGATCGTTCAGCGAGCAGACCGGCGAGGTGCGTGTGCGCGGCCTCGAGCTGGAAGCCAAGGCACCGCTGGCGCGCGGCCTGGATGTGATCGCCTCCTATGCCTACACCGACAGCCGGGTCACGCGCGCCAACGCCAACGCGTCGGGCGCCAGCACCCTGGGCAAGCGCTTCCCCTATGTGCCCGAGCACCAGGCGGCACTGTGGCTGGACTACGCCTTTCCGATGGACATCGCGCCCGGGCTGTCGCTGGGCGCGGGCGTGCGCCGCATCAGCACCACCTACGGCGATGCCGCGAACCAATTCCGCGTGCCCGGTGTGACCCTCATGGATGCGGCCCTGCGCTGGGACCTCGGGCGCTGGCGCCCGTCTCTCAAGGGCCTGCGCCTGGCGCTGAACGTGTCCAACCTGGCGAACAAGACCTATGTGGCGACCTGCCTGTCGTCAACCGGCTGCTACTACGGAGAGCGTCGCAGTGTCTATGTGACCGCCGGGTACAGCTGGTAGCGCGTGCCATCGGGTGCCCAATGCGCCCGCGCACCAATACCCGGTTCTAAGACGAGCGAGCAGTAGCCGCGGCAATCTCGATGGCAAACAATGTTTATTGTGTCGTGAACAGACGCGCCAAGTCGTTCGCAGTGCCCTTCGGGTCAGCAGAGTAGATGCGCCCATCCTCCTCAAGTCGGTGCAGAGCCTGACCGATCATCATCGGTTCTGCGGCAAAATGTCTCGCCAATTGATATGCGTCCTGGGGCTGTTTTGACGCTGCCAAGTCCGACAAAATTTTGCGTTCGAGTTTAGGAGCGGGTGTGTTGTTGCGATCGGCGTTGCTCATGGCGAAATTTTTGATTTAGCACTGGCGCTGTACAAAGAAGGGGGGAACGGCGGCTAAGGAGGTAGGTCGAGTGGAGCCACCACACATCAGCTCCCGTGTCCGAGATCTTTGTTCTTTGTTTTCGCGGCCCAATCGCCCTCCCCTCGCGTCGAGTGAGGCCCAACACGGCGCGGGAGGACTGCCTGTTTGCGCTTGTGTGTCCGAAGTACCGAACGACACTAGCGCATGCATGCATGTTCGCACACCAAGCACGCAGCGTCGCCGGTACGCTCATCCCCGGAACCGCTCCCTCTGCCCTGACCCGTACCCTCGAGTCGTCGCGAGAATGACGCACTTACGCTTCCTGGTGGCTTGCGCGTAACACGTCAACAGGACTTGCTGCTCGAACTAGCATCGTGCGCCATCGTGATCATCGGCTCGGCGTTGATGGCATCGGCCGTGGCACGTCGAGACGTGACGAAGAAGTCGGCATGTGCGCTTCGGGGCCGGTGAGCTCAAACGCCGACACGATTCGAAAGACGCCACTCTAGGCCTCGCCATGTCGGCCCGTCCCACCGACCCCGGGGCGTGCGTTCCTCCCGCGCGACGAGGATGGAAACCTGTTCAGTCGATGGCCGCTATGTAGCTGCCGATGGCTGCATCGAGCGCGGCTTCAGAAGCCTGCTGGCGATCGACCAGCATGCGATACTTTCCCTCGTTGGTTGCAAGCGACTGCCAGCGCGCCTCGATCATGCGCTTCACCTCCTTCATCGCCGGCCCGCCCACCGTCTGCTTGAGCTCGACGTTGCCTGCCGGATCCAGTGCCAGCCGCACCTGGCTTTCCGAAAGACCCACCGGCTTTCCGAGTACCGAGGTGGCAACTTCGTCGATCAGCCCGGCGGTCACACCATCGGGCGAGAGACCGCGCTCGGACGCGATGCGGATTGTGTTTGCCACCACCGAATAGGCCGAGCGGAAGTCAAGGTCCTTGTCTTTGACCAAAAAGTTCGCGATCTCGGTCGCCCCTGAAAACTCGCCGGCGCAGTTCGCAGCCATAGTTTCCTGACGAACGATCATGCGGGAGATGACGCCTCGCATCACATTGACCACGCCCTCGGCCTCGCCAAAGGCGCGAAACACCGGCACCGTGATCTCAAAGCTGGTGTCACGGGACTGCGCGAAGGTGGTGCCTTTCAGTGTGCAAAGCGCACTCGCCACGTCGCCGGTAATCCGGGCCGATTTCGATCGCACGCTCTCAAGGAAGTAACCCGGATTGCGCTTCTGCGGCATGATGCTGCTGGTGTAACCGTAGCTGTCGGGCATGTCGACCATGCCGAACTCCGACGTGCTCCAGACGATCAGGGAATCGACCACGCGGGTGATGCTGGATGCCATGACAGCGAGTGAAGTGATCGCCTCCACGATGTAGTCGCGCGCCGCTACGGCGTCGTAGGAGTTCTCGACCACGCTGTCGAATCCGAGCAGTTCACGCGTTCGATCGCGGTCGAGCGCAAAACTCGAGCCGGCCAGAGCGCTTGCGCCCAGCGCATTCTGGTTGGCGCTGTCATAGGCCGCCTTCAAACGCACCACATCTCTCGCGAGCGCGTCGTGAAAAGCCACGAGGAAGTGTCCGAGGGTGATGGGTTCGGCATGCTGCAGATGCGTGTAGCCTGGCATCACGGTGGCAGCATGCTCGCCAGCTCGCTCCAGGATCACACGCTGCAATGCCAACACGTCAGCGATCATCGGCATGAGCTTGTCGCGCGTCATGATCCGAGCACCACACGCATAGAGGTCGTTTCGACTCCGGCCCATATGCATCTTGCCCCCGGCCTCGGGAGCGCGCGACTTGATGAATGCCTCCATCTGCATGTACAGGTCCGTATCCGGATGCAGCTCGAACCCGTCTTTGCCGCCACGCTCGAGTTCGCGCAACGCCTGCAGGATCTGAGCTCCCTCCTGCGCCGAGACCAGCTTCTGCTCGGCGAGCATCAGGGTGTGTGCCTTGTGAATCCTCAGATGGACATGGAAGTATTCCCCCATGTCCTCGAGAAAAGCGCGCATCACGTGCTTCACCAATTCAGGCGCCTTCGCCTCCGATTGAATTCTTCCCATCTTGTCTGCTCCAGTTGAACGATCGTCAGTCCTTGATCGGTGTCTTCGCGGCCACTTCGGCCAGCGTCTTGATGTTCTTTTTCAGGAATTCGTCGTAGTCCGCTCCCGAAAGGAATGCGGGCTCAGCCCCAATCTTGCGTATTCCCGATTTGTAGTGAGGATCATTGAGAACCTTCGAGATGCCGGTGCGCAAAAGCTCGAGTCGGTCAGCCGGAAGCTTCGAACTCGTCGCGAAGCCGTCGAACGAAACATATTCGGCGCCCGCATGCCCAAGCTCTGCGATGGTCGGAACCGAAGGCAGGTCGATCGATCGCTTGCCCGACGTGACAGCGAGCGCCGCCAGCTTGCCGGCCTGGATGTTCGTGAGCGCCGTTGCGACCGTCACGATGGCGATGTCGACCTGGCCGCTCATCGCCGCGAGCATTGCTTTCGCTCCGCCGTCGAACGGCACATGCAGGAACTCTCGCTTCAATTGCTGCCCCAACAGCGCGATGTAAAAATGCGAAGGCGTTTTGGGCCCCCACGAGGCTGCGGACAAGCCACCTTGCGGTTTGAGGCTTGCCTCCTGAACGAACGCGCCAAAGTCCGCGAACCGTCCGGTTCGGGCGACGATCGCGAGAGGATTCGTCGTGCCCATGCCCAGCGCCGCCACATCCGCGATTTTGTAGTTGGCCTGCTCGCCCAACACCAGGATGGGGCCGAGGTTGGAGTTGCCGCCTGTCATGATTCGATAACCGTCGGCCGAGGCCAATACGTAGCTCGTGCCGATCGCTCCGCCCGCACCCGGCTTGTTCACAACCACCACGGGCACGCCCATGTCCTGCGAGAGCTTCGGCGCAACCAGACGCGCCATGGCGTCCGTCGAGCCACCCGGCGAGAAAGGCACCACGAGTTCGATCTGATGATCGGGATACTTCTGCGCCGACGCTGTCGTGAACGCACATGCCGTAGCAAACGCCAGCGGCATGCGAAGGAGGAGGGAGAAAAGGCGGCTAAGTGAACTCATGGCGGCTCCAGTGATTAGGGGACGTCGATCCGGCTGGTGGTTTCGAGTATTAAAGTGGCAGTTCATGCCGTCAAATGACAAGAATCGAATCATTCATTCGTTTTTGATATGAATTTCAAGCAGATCGAGATGTTCCGTGCCGTCATGCTTTCGGGCTCGATGACCCTCGCGGCGAAGCAATTGCACACCTCTCAGCCCAACGTCAGCCGAGCCATCGCTCTGCTACAGCGCGAGACGCAGCTCAAGCTGTTTGATCGCGTAGGAGTCCGCGTGACGCCAACGCCGGAGGCCTATGCGCTAATGCGCGAGGTCGAGCGTTCCTACGTTGGGTTGTCGTCGATTCAAGAGGCCGCCGCGCGGATCGGGACATATGGCGTCGACGGACTGCGTGTGGCTGTCTCCCCAGCGCTAGGCATCAGCCTCTTGCCTCGAGCGCTCGAGATCTTCCGCAAGATGCGACCCGGCGTTCCCGTCGTGGTCAGCACCGCCGACTCCGCGACCATCTGCAAGTCAACTGCATCCGGTGCGAGCGATTTCGGACTGGCGGCATCGGTCGCGTTGCCCCAGGAGGTCGACAGCGAACTCATCCATCAGCAAAGTGCCGTGTGCATCGTGCCCGAGGGGCACAGACTGGCGCGCAAACGCAAAGTGAAGCCGACGGATCTTGCAGGCGAGTGCTTCATCTCGATGCCTTCGTACGATACGGCTCGACATGCTATCGATCGCCTGTTCGATCCGGAGGTGCGCAAGCTCGAGATCGAGACGACCCAGGCGAGCACCATCTGCGTCATGGTGGCGCGCGGTCTCGGAGTGAGCATTGTGAATCCGCTAATTCACAAGGAGCTGTCGCTGCTGGGCGTGCGAGCTATTCCCTTCGAACCGGAAATCCTTTTTCGCTGCTACCTCGTACGCGCTAAGCATCGATCCACGCAGGCGCTGGTTTCCGACTTCATCGCGGCCGTCGATCAAGTTCTTCGATAGCCGTCCCCCCAAAGTGCCACTGTGCATGAGGAGCGGGTGCGTGGCAGGTCGGCCGCGAGGCCACACCGGCTTGAGCGGAAATTTCTGTGTTGAAGGGCCAATTCGACGAAATCAACGCCAACTCTCAGCCGCAGCGGAGCGCCGAGTGATGGGCACGATCACTGAACTACCGCTAAGATGAGAATAGTTTTCATTTGCCTCGCACTTGCGTCCTTCTTGATCGGCGCCCGTCATCGTGCAAGACCCGTCCACGTCTCCCAACATCGCCGCGCTCTACAGCAGCCACCACCGCTGGCTGATCGGCTGGCTGCGCGGCAAGCTGGGGAATGCCTTCGATGCGGCCGACCTGGCGCACGACACCTTCGTTCGCCTGCTCGGCAAGCGCGAGCCGCAGGACCTGCGCGAACCGCGTGCCTACCTCGTGACCATCGCGGGTGGCCTCGTCGCCAGTCACTGGCGCCGGCGCGCGCTCGAAGAGGCCTGGCTCGAAACGCTGGCGGCGCGCCCGCAGGAGCTCGTCCCTTCCGCGGAGGAGCGGCTCTCAATCCTTCAGACGCTCGAGGAGATCGCGGGACTGCTCGACGGCCTGCCCGCGCAAGTGCGCGAGGTATTCCTGCTCTCCCAACTCGACGGCCTGACCTATCCGCAGATCGCCGTCCAGCTTGGCCTGAGCGTCAACGTGGTCCAGAAGGCCATGACGCGAGCCGTGGCCCAGTGCTACCGGGCGCTCTACCCCTCGCCCGGACCATCGGCCGGCGCGCGCGTCTGAACCCGTTTCGCCGCCTTCTATGCACAACCGCCTCGAGCTCGTGCCTTCCGCTTCGCCGCCCTCACCGGCCGACGATGGCCGCTCGCTCCCGCCGGAGGTGGTCGCGCAGGCCATCCAATGGTTCGTGCAGCTGTCCTCGGGCGTGCAGGGCGCCTACGACCAGGCCGCCTTCGATGCCTGGCATCGCGCGCACGCCGACCATGCGCGCGCCTGGCAGCGGCTGCAGGGCGTGCACGCGCCCTTGCAGGCCGCGCAAGCCCGCGTCACACCCGCGCTTGCGCGTGCCGCCCTGCGGCAGGCCGCCAACGTCTCCTCGCGACGCCGCGCGCTGAAGACACTGGCCTGGGTTGGGGCGGGCAGTGGCGCCATCCTGCTCGTCCAGCACCGATGGTCCGACGGCGGTCCGCTCGCGGGCGCGCTGGCCGATGCCCGCACGGCCGTGGGCGAGCGACGGCGACTGCAGTTGCCCGACGGCACGCAGTTGCTGCTCAACACGGCCACCTCGATCGACATCCGCTTCGATGGGCAGGAGCGCCGCCTGCTGCTGCACGCGGGCGAGATCCAGGTGAGCACGGGGCATGACGACCAGGGCCGTCCCTTCGTCGTCACCACGCGCGACGGCACCCTGACGCCCGTCGGCACGCGTTTCGTGGTGCGGCGCATCGTGTCCGACGACGCGGAAGACGGCACGCTGCTGTCGGTCAGCGAGGGCGCGGTGCAGGTTCGAACGGCGCTGCAGCCCGCCGAGCAGCCGCCGACGCTGGTGCCTGCCGGCCGGAAACTGCGCTTCACGCGCGGCGGCATCGGCGCGTCGAGCGCGCTCGACGAGTCGGCCTCGAGCTGGACCGGCGGCATGCTGACCGCCGAGGGCATGCGGCTGGTCGATTTCGTGGCCGAGCTCGACCGCTACCGGCCCGGGCGGCTGCGCTGCGCACCCGAGGTCGCACAGCTGCGCATCACCGGCAGCTGGCCGCTCGATGGCGATGCGCCCACTGAGCGCGTGCTGGCCTCGCTCGAGCGACAACTGCCCGTGCGCGTGAGCCGGCTCACGCGCTACTGGGTGACCGTCGGGCCACGCTGAGCGCCACGCTCCGCGCGTCCTCGCGGCTGTTACAAAAAAAAAGGCAGCTTTTCGGATCTCGTGCGGCTTTCCTGTCGAGAAGCCACGCCCGACGCATCTTGCGCGGGCGGCGGGCTTCGCCATCCGACCTCATTCACAGCGACAAGGAATCTGCACATGGCGGGCGTTCAGGCCACCTCTACTCCCCGGTTCAACAAGGCGCGCCTGGCCCAGGCGATGGGCTGCGTGGCGCTGCTGGCCGCCAGCGTGCTGCCGGTGACACCGCTGTGGGCTCAGACGGCATCGCCCGTCCCCGAGCCGCGGCGCCAATTCGTCGTTCCGCCTGGCACCCTCGACCAGGTGCTCAGCCGCCTCGGCCGGCAGTCGGGCGCACAGATCGCGGTCGATGCGCGCCTGACCGTCGGCATCGACAGCCCGGGCCTCACGGGCGAACACACGGTGGCCGAAGCCCTGCGGGCCGTGCTCGTCGGCACCGGCCTCGAAGTCGTGCGCGATCCGGCCGGCGAGTACAGCCTGCGCCGTCGCAGCACGTCCGAGGGGGCGCCCGCCGCGCGCGCCACGGGCTCGCTGCCTTCCGTGACCGTGACCGCCGGTGCCGATTTCCCGGGCGAGCCACCACGTCCCTACGCCGGCGGCCAGGTCGGGCGCGGCCAGCGACTGGGCCTGCTGGGTGACAAGGACTTCCTCGACACGCCCTTCAACACCACGAGCTTCACCGCGAAGACGCTGCAGGATCAGCAGGCGCGCACCATCGGCGACGTGGTCAAGAACGACCCGTCCGTGCGCACCATCTGGCCCGACGGCAGCTACATCAACCAGTTCACCATCCGCGGTTTTCCGACCCAAACGCAGGACATGGCGATCAATGGCCTCTACGGGATCGTGCCACCGCAGATGACCGGCGGCCTCGAGGCGGTGGAGCGGGTGGAAGTGCTCAAGGGACCGAGCGCGCTGCTCAACGGCATGGCACCCACGGGCGCCGTCGGCGGCAACATCAACCTCGTGACCAAGCGAGCCACCGATGCGCCCGTGACTCAGCTCACAACGAGCTATTTCTCCGATGCGCAGTACGGCGCCCACGTCGACCTGGGTCGCCGCTTCGGGGAGGACAACCGGTGGGGTGTGCGCTTCAACGGTGCCTACCGCGATGGCCGCACCGGCGTGGACGATCAGTCGCAGCGCGCGGGCTCGGCCACGCTGAAGCTCGACTTCCGCGGCGAACGGCTACGTCTGTCGGCCGACCTCGGCTACCACGACATACACACCGATGCGCCGACGCGCGTGGTCTTCACCGACAACGCGAACTTCCAGATCCCGCGCGCCCCGAAGAACACCCTGAGCCTGGGCCAGCCCTGGTACTTCGCCGCCTCGAAGGACAGCTTCGGCATGGTGCAGGGCGAGTTCGACATCACGTCCGAGCTGACCGCGTACGCCGCCTTCGGCGGCCGCAAGAACGATTTCCTGGGCCTGTACAACTTCATCTATCTGCAGAACGCGCTCGGCGACTTCCGGGCCAACCAGTACTTCCAGCCCACGTTCTCGGACACGCGCACCGCGCAGGCCGGGTTGCGGGCAAAGCTGGTCACCGGCAGCGTGCACCATGACCTCAACCTCAGCGTCGACACGCTGCATACCGACTCGGGCGTGCTGGCCCCCGTCGTCTCGACCTACCGGTCGAACATGTACTTCCCCTCGTACGTCGCGCCACCGAACCTGCTGAGCTACAGCAGCGTCGCGCCGCGCACGGCGGAGTCGGAGCTCACGAGCGTGGCGCTGGCCGACACGCTGCACTTTCTGAACGACCGCGTGCAGCTGACGCTCGGACTGCGCCAGCAGAAGGTCAAGGCCTTCAACTTCAGCACCGCCGGCACGCTCACCAGCAGCTACGACCGCGAGCGCACCAGCCCGGCCGTGGGTCTGGTGGTACGTCCCTGGGCCAACACCTCGTTCTATGCCAACTACATCGAGGGCCTGAGCCAAGGTCCAGCGGCACCCGCAGGCACTGCCAATGCCGGCACGGTGTTCGCGCCCATCCAGGCCAAGCAGCTCGAAGTCGGCGTCAAATACGACTTCGGCGACTTTGCCACCAGCGCGAGCCTGTTTCAGATCCGCCAGCCCACCGGCTTCGTCAACACCGCGACGAACCAATATGCAATGGACGGCGAGCAGCGCAACCGCGGCCTGGAGTTCAATGTCTTCGGCGAACCATGGCGCGGCCTTCGCCTGCTTGGCGGCGTGACCTTCATGGACGGCGAACTCACGCGCACCGCCAACGGCAGCTACGACGGCAACAAGGCCATCGGCGTGCCCACGACCCAGTTCAACCTCGGCGCCGAGTGGGATGTACCGCAGCTTCCGGGCCTCACACTGACGGGGCGCTTCATCTACACCTCCTCCCAGTCCTACAACGTCGCGAACTCGCAGCGTATTCCGGCCTGGAACCGCGTGGACATCGGCGCGCGCTACGGCCTGCGAGCAGGCGGACAACCGGTGACGCTGCGCGCGGGCATCGAGAACCTGCTCGACCGCGACTACTGGGCGGCCGCATCGAGCAGCTTCGGTCTGGCGCGCGGCGCGCCGCGGACCTTGGCCCTGTCCGCGACCTTCGACTTTTGATAAGAGTTGGCATGCACGCCTGGCAGGCAATCCATCGGTGGAGCAGTCTCGCCTGCACAGCGATCGTGCTGCTGTTGTGCCTCACCGGGCTGCCGCTCGTCTTCGCGGACGACATCGAGGAAGCGCTCGCAGCGCGGGTGCCGCGCGAGGCCATCGGCCAGAACGAGGCCATCACGGGCATCGACAGCATGGTGCGGACCGCGCGCGCGCGTCATCCCGCGGAGATCGTTCGCTTCGTGTTCGTCGACAATGAGGAAGCGCTCGTCAAAGTGGTGATGGCGCCGGCCGACAGCCCGCGGCGCGACCTCGACCATCGCGTGGAATTTGATGCGCGATCCGGCGCGCTGGTGGGCGAGCGCGTCTCCCAGGCGGCCCAGGCTCCATCGTTCATGCAACTGACTCGGCGGCTGCACGCGGAACTGCTGGCGGGGTCGGTGGGGGAATACGTGTTGGCCGGCACGGGCCTGCTGTTCGTGCTGGCCGCCGTGTCCGGCCTCGTGCTGTACCTGCCCTATCCGGCACGCATCGGCTTCGGCACGGTGCGGCAGGGGCCATCGCGCAGACGATGGCTCGACTTGCACAACCTGCTGGGTGTCTGCACGCTGGTCTGGGCGTTGACCGTGGGCGCCACCGGCGTGCTCAACGCGTTGTCGAAGCCGCTGTCGGCGCATTGGCGAAGCACGCAGACCAAGGCGCTGCTCGCCGGGCCCGCCGACCTGCCCGTGATCGCGCATCCGGCATCGGCGCAAGCGGCGTACGACGCCGTGCGCGAAGCACTGCCGGGGCGCAATGTCACGAGCCTGATCTTTCCGAGCCGGGCCTTCGCCAATCCACGGCACTTTCTGGTCTGGACCAACGGCAACACGCCGCTGACACACCGGCTCTTCACCGCGGCGCTGGTCGATGCACGAACCAGCCGGCTGGATGCGATCGCGCAGATGCCGGTCTATCTGCGATTGCTGCAGGTTTCGCGGCCGCTGCACTTCGGCGACTATGGTGGCTTGCCGCTGAAGCTGATCTGGGCGGCGCTAGATACGATGACCATCATTGTGCTGGTCAGTGGTCTGCATCTTTGGGTCCGGCGTCGGCTCAAGAGGGCGCAATGAGACCCTTGGAATCGATAGAGGCTGCTGAACATCCATTCGACGGACTGCAGCAGCAGGGCCGGCGCGTCACCGATAGCTAACACCGCGCCAGCCCAGCACCGCTTGCCCGATCGCTAGAAATGCGGCGTGAGTGAACGATTCAAAAATTGCTCTGCCGACGTGCGTGGCTCGAGAGCAACCACGAGCCATGGGAGTCGCACACGTCCACGTGAACTGACGTGTCGACCTCCCTGAATCGCCTCAGGTGCGATTCAGAACCGCAAGATCAACATCTTCAACCTCGGCGCCTCGTACGACTTCGGGCTCTTCAAGCTCACCGGTGAATCGGCTAGACACAGGACAAAAACGAACTGGGGCTCGACGACCACAGTCACAGGACTGCCAATCTTCGACAAGGCGCGGCAGACCTTCAGCTCCTGCAGAAGGAGGAAGCACAAGCCTCCCGATCTTCCGCTCGTCAGTAGCCGGGGATCCGCTACCTGCCCGTCTACGCAGCAACGGCGGGCGAGGCGGACTGGCCACGGAGTCCGGCGCTCATGCGCAAGAACGATCGACAGCACCCTGTCAGAGCGCTTGCCAAGAGTACGAGCTGGCAAACATCAACAGCACGAAGCCAACCGGTCCGTCAAGCGCCTGACGGGCGGAAACTTATCGACGGTGACGATCGAGTGCCAGCGCCGGACGAAGGATTTGGCAAATGGGTCTCGCCCCTCACCAGCAAGCACTTCCTACATCACAGGACGACACGAGGATGTATCGACCACAGCGCCTGGTCTGTTTCCGACGTCACACGCGGCCTCGTCATACCCAACGACGCTACCGAAGGTGCCGGACCGGCTCCATACCCCATACCGGCGTATCGATCCCTTCCATTCGCGCCTTCAACTGCAGCGCAAGGTAGAGCGAGTAGTGGCGCGACTGGCTGAGATTGCCACCGTGGAACCACAGCGCCGTCTGGCAGGTCGGCTTCCACATGTTTCTCAACTCACCCTCCCAAGGGCCTGGATCTCGGGCGGTGTCAGACCCCACCCCCCAGCACTTGCCCACCCGATCGGCCACCTCTGGAGACACGATGTCCGCCACCCACGCATTCATCGAGCCGTACCCGGTGGCGTACACCAGCAGGTCAGCCTCCAACGTCTCCCCGCTGGTCAGCACCACGCGGTCGGCCTCGATGCGTGCGATGCCCACGCCGCTGCGCAAGCCAATCTTGCCCTCGGCTACAAGTTCCGAGGCACCGACATCGATGTAGTACCCAGATCCACGGCGCAGGTACTTTGTGTGCAAGCCTGAACCATCCTCCCCGAAGTCGAGCATGAAGCCAGCATTGCGCAACCGCGCATAGAACTCAGCATCCGCCTCGGCGATCTCTTCGTAGATCGGTACATTCATCTGCGCCGAGAGCTTCAGCGGCGTGGAAGCCTGGATCAAGTCAGCACGCTCCGCATCGATGCCACGCTCGAGCGCGTCCTCGGAGTAAAGCTTGCCGATCACGCGTTGCATCAAGGTGTCGGACTTGACGATCAGCGTCGACGAACGCTGGAGCATCGTGACCTGCGCGCCGTGCTCCCACAGATCCGCGCAAATGTCGTGGGCCGAATTGTTCGAGCCGAGCACCACGCAGCGCTTCCCGCGCCAGGCTTCGCCGCCTTCGTAGGCACTCGAGTGGGATTGCGTGCCCGTGAAGGTCTCGTGTCCTTCGATGACCGGCGTGCTCGGATAGCCTGAGACGCCAAGCGCGAAGACCAGTTGCTTGGGCCGTAACACGATCGCCTCACCCTCGCGCTGCACCCTGACCACCCACTCTTGCGCGGCTTCGTCATAGCATGCGCTTTCGCAACTCGTGGACGACCAGTAATTGATCTCCATGATGCGGGTGTACGCTTCGAGCCAGTCCCCGAGCTTGTCCTTGGGCGTGAATACTGGCCAGTCCTCGGGAAAGGGCAGGTAGGGAAGATGGTCGTACCACACAGGATCGTGCAGGCACAACGACTTGTAGCGCTGGCGCCAGGAATCCCCTGCCTTTGCATTGCGCTCGATCACAAGGGTAGGCACATCCAGGCGACGCAGTCGCGCCGCCAGCGCGATGCCGCCTTGCCCGCCGCCAACGATGACGCAATAGGGCTGCTCGGTACGGCCAAGTGCCGCCGCTTCGCGCTCGCGCTCCTCCAGCCAAGTCGTGCGCCCCGGCCCGTAGTGGTGGGCGGTTCCCAACGGACGCCGACGCCCCTTGCGTTCCTCGAAACCCTTGAGTTCGCGCAAGGCGGTAAAGAAGGTCCAGCATTGGCCGGCGCGCAGTCGCAGGTGCCCCTGGCCTCGTCCCACTGCAGTCTCGAAACGGAACCATGCACTCACGACCTCGCCTTCGCACTGCACACTTGCGCGATCAAGCGCCCAGGCGATCGAGCCGTCCATCCGCGGTAGCACATGCGAGAGCATCTCTCGTACCGAAGCCACGCCCTCGACCGTCTTGATGTTCCAAGTGAACGCAAGGAAGTCGCGCCAGAAGCAGTCGGGCTCGAACAAGCCATCCAGCGCCTCCAGCTTTTGCTGGGATAGTGTGTCGGCCAGGGCTTCGAGCCACTCAGCGACTTGTGCGGCAGCCGTGGAAGAGTTTTCGGAATCGGAAGAGGTTTGGACGATCATGGGGAAAGTGGCGGGGGTTGTCTCTATTGCTCTCGTGGGGCTCTCGCGAGGTGGATTTTCAATCAGGGAGGTTCTGGAGATGACACGCTGCCTGGTGCCCACCACCCTTGTCCTCCAGCACTGGCGCCTCGCTGCGACAGCGGTCGAATGCATGACGGCAGCGGGTATGGAAATGGCAGCCAGCAGGCGGGTTCACCGGGCTCGGCACGTCACCCTTGAGCACGATGCGCCGATGGCCCTTGGCTTGACCAGGCGCAGCCGACAGCAATGCCTGTGTGTAAGGATGGCGAGGCGCGGCGAACAGATCGCGCGCAGTGCCTTGCTCAACGATACGGCCGAGGTACATCACTGCCACGCGGTGCGTCATGTGTTCGACGATACCCAGGTCGTGGCTGATGAACAGCAGCGCCAAGCCGAGCTCGGCCTGCAAGTCCTGCAGCAGGTTGACGATCTGCGCCTTCACTGACACATCGAGCGCCGAGACCGCTTCATCGCAGATCATGAGCTGGGGATTCGAAGCCAATGCGCGCGCGATGCAGATGCGCTGGCGCTGGCCGCCCGAGAACTCATGAGGATAGCGGCGCGCGGCATCGCGCGGCAGCCGCACGAGGTCCAGCAATCGCTCCACGCGGGCGCGTTGCGCTTGCTCAGACAGATGAGGCTCGAAGTTTTCGATGGGCTCGGCCAGCACCTGCGCGACGGTCATGCGCGGGTTGAGGCTGGCGAACGGGTCTTGGAACACAACTTGCAACTTCTGCCGCATCGGCCGCAATTGCCGTGCGGACAGGTTGTCGATGCGCTGTCCGTCCAGTCGCACTTCGCCTGCGGTGAGGTCGAACAGGCGCAGCACCGATCGACCGACGGTCGATTTTCCGCATCCCGACTCACCCACCAGCGACAGGGTCTCGCCACGCTCCACATGGAACGAGACGCCATCCACCGCATGCACCTTCCCCGTCGCCTGACCAAGCCAGCTGCGCTTGAGCGGAAAGTGCTTCTTCAAGTCCTTGACTTCGAGCAGATGGCTCATGCGACAAGCTCCATGGGATTCGTCTCGGCGGGCGCGTGATGGCAGGCCGCGAAATGGCCGCTGGACTTGGCTTCGAGCGCGGGCATCGCCCGATGGCACAGCTCGGTCGCCTGGGCACAGCGGCCAGCAAACAGGCAGCCGTCGATGCGCTGCTTCAGACTCGGAACCATGCCCGGAATCTCGGCCAGCCGCGAACGCTGGCCATGCTGCGACGCTCCAGGCCGCGGAATCGCCGCGAGCAGGCCGCGCGTGTAGGGATGCCGTGGGCGCGCGAGCAACTCCGCGACCGGCGCCTCCTCGACCTTGCGACCGGCATACATCACCATCACGCGCTCGGCCACGTCGGCGACCACACCGAGATCGTGCGTGATCAGCACGATGGCCGCGCCGGTACGATGCTTGAGCTCGGCCATCAGATCCAGGATCTGCGCCTGAATGGTGACGTCCAGTGCGGTTGTCGGCTCATCGGCAATCAGCAGCTTCGGATTGCAGGCGAGCGCCATCGCGATCATCACGCGCTGCCGCATCCCGCCTGACAACTGGTGCGGATACTCGTGCAGACGGCGCTCGGGGGCCGGAATTCCCACCAGCTGCAGCATCTCGACGGCACGCCTGGCGGCCGCGCGCTTGTCGAGCTTCTGATGCAGGCGCAGCGTCTCGGCGATCTGGAAGCCCACCGTCAGCACCGGGTTCAGGCTCGTCATCGGCTCCTGGAAAATCATGGAGATCTCGTTGCCGCGCACCGCGCGCAGCGCGGCGTCGTCGAGCGCCAACAGGTCGCGCTGCTGGAAACGGATGCGCCCCGCGATCTTGGCTGGCGGCTCGGGCAACAGGCGCAGCAATGACATCGAGGTGACGGACTTGCCGCATCCCGACTCGCCCACGATCGCCAGCGTCTCGCCTTCGTTCACGTGAAACGACAGACCATCGACGGCGCGGTTGATGCCGTCGGGCGTACGAAAGTGCACGCGCAGGTTCTCGACTTCAAGCAGTGCCATCTCAGATCCCCTTGGCCACGCGCGGGTCCAGCGCATCGCGCAACCCGTCGCCCAGCAAATTGATGGCCAGCACCGTGGCCGACAGGAACACGGCCGGGATGAAGACGATGTAAGGCTTCACCTGCCACAGTGCCCTGCCCTCGGCCATGATGTTGCCCCACGAGGGCGTCGAGGGTGGAATGCCTGCCCCGATGAACGACAACATGGCCTCGATGATCATCGCGCTGGCGCAGATGTAGGTGGCCTGCACCATCATTGGCGCGATCGTGTTGGGCAGGATGTGGCGCCGGATGATTCGCAGCGTAGGCGTACCTGTAGTGATGGCCGCGTCCACGTAAGCCTGCTCGCGCAGTGAGAGCACCACGCCGCGCACCAGCCGCGCCACGCGCGGGATTTCCGCGATGGTGATGGCGATGATCACATTGCCGATGCTGCCACGCGTGAGCGCCATCAGCGCGATGGCCAAAAGAATCGGGGGAATCGACATGAGCGCATCCATTGCGCGCATGACCGGCCCGTCCGCCCAGCGCACGAAACCCGACAGCAGACCGATCGCGAGCCCGATCGCGGTGGCAATGCAGGCCACCGAAAACCCCACGACAAGCGAAACCCGTGTACCCAGAAGCACACGCGAGTAGACGTCGCGACCGAGCATGTCGGTGCCGAACCAAAATTCGGCAGACGGTGCACGCGTGCGCCGCGCCGGCGCGATCGCGCTCGGGTCCACAGTGCCGAGCCAGGGGGCAAAGAGTCCGATCAGCACCAGGACCAACAGCAGGCCCCCGCCGATGGCGATCGTGGGATGGCGGCGGACGAAGCCAATCCAGCCGCGACGCACCTTTACCGGCGGCAGCAGTTCGGGCTGCGTAGCAGCCTCGGACGCAGGCACGGGCATCGTGCGCACTTCCATGGGAATGTGAAAGGAGTTCAATACCTGATCCTCGGATCTAGCAAGGTGTACGAGACGTCGATCAACAGGTTGATCAGCATGTAGACAAAGCTGAACATCAGTACCACCCCCTGGATGACGGGGTAGTCGCGTCGCAGGATAGCGTCCACCGTGAGCCGACCAATGCCCGGAATGGCGAAGACGCTTTCGGTAACCACCGCACCGCCGATCAACATGGCAATGCCCAGCCCGATAACGGTGACAATCGGCACCGAGGCATTTTTCAGCGCATGCACGAACAGTACGCCACGGCTCGCGAGTCCCTTGGCCCGCGCGGTACGCACGTAGTCTTGCTGCAGTACCTCCAGCATGGTGGTTCTGGTGATGCGTGCGATCAGTGCGACATAGCCGAAGCTCATCGTCAAGGCCGGCAGCAACAGCCGCTGCAGCCAGGGCCATGCACCCTCTGATAGCGGCACGTAGCCCTGCACCGGCAGCCACTGCATCTGCAGCGCGAACACCCAGGCCAGCACGTAGCCGACGGCGAACACGGGGACCGAGAAGCCGAATACGGCGAAAGCCATGATGGCTCGATCGAACAGGCTGCCTGCCTTCCACGCGGCCATCACGCCCAACGGGACCGCGATCAGCACGGCAGTGACCAGCGTCATCACGAGCAACGAGACGGTGGCCTCCATGCGCTGGCCGATCAGCGCGGTCACCGGCGTGCCGGTGAAGATCGACTTGCCGAGATCAAAGTGCAGCACGCGCCACGACCAGTCGGCGAACTGCGCAAGGAAGGGACGCGACAGGCCGAGGCTCTCCCGAATTCGCGCGAGGTCCTCGGGAGTGGCCTGGTCACCCGCGATCATGGCGGCCGGGTCGCCCGGTGCCAGGTACAGCAGACTGAAGATGAAGAAAGCAACCATGGCCATCACGGGCAGCGTGGTTCCTGCGCGGCGAAGGATGTAAGCGAACATGGCGCTCAGTCTCTCGCGGCCGCGGCCATAGCTTCTTCGACCGCCGAAGGCGACTCGGGCAGCGACTGCCCTGCGTCGACGATCAGCGTCTGCCCGGTGATCGCGCCTGCCTCACGGCTCGCCAGGAACAGCGCGCCGTTGGCGATGTCCTCCACCCCCGCGAGGCGGCCAAACGGGCTCATCACGAGCTTCTTGCGCTGATATTCACTCTTGTGCGCAGGTTGCTCCTCAGTGCGCACATTGCCGGGCAGAACCGCATTCACCGTGATTCCCCAGGGCGCGAGCTCGATCGCAGCACAACGCATGAAGCCGAGTTGGCCAGCCTTGCTGGCTGCGTAGTGCGCATAGCCTGGATAGCCGCCGGTCGTGCCGGTGATCGAGCCGACGATGACGATGCGGCCATCGTGCCGCGCCTTCATCGCGTCGAGGCACGCCTGCACCGATAGAAAGGTGCCCTTGAGATTGACGCTGGTCATCGCGTCGAAGCCGTCCGCGGTCATCTCGTCGATGCGAGCGCGCGGAAAGATGCCGGCGTTGGCGCACAGCACGTCAATGGCACCGTAGCGCGCGAGAGCTTCCGCGGCCATGGCGCGTGTGGCCTTGGGGTCGGTGATGTCGGCGGCAAAGCCCGAGGCCGTGCCACCGATCTCCTGCGCGGTGCGCTGCGCGTCTTCCAGCCGCCGTGCCACCACGAGCACCTGCATGCCAGCCGCGGCAAAACGAGCCGCGATACCGCGGCCGATGCCTCTGCTTGCTCCGGTGACGATGGCCGTGCGGCCGTGCATGGACGCAAACATCAGTACGCCTCCTCGTCGCTGGCGCCGAAGCCCGTGAACGGTGCCGGGTCGATGAACCGGCGCAGCACGTTGGCGGTGATGCGGCTCACGTTGTTGTCGTACCCCCGGTGCGCAAGTGCCATGCCCCAGGCAATGGACCCGGTGGTGAATACAGCACCGCCGCGCGCGGTCGGGAAGAAAGTCATATCGGCACGGATCTGGTTGTTCTGATCGCCACCTAGACCGCGGTGGCTCACGCCGAACTCCTCGGGCGTGGCAAGCCCACCCGAGCCGAAGTCGTCGGCCGTGGCCACGCGCAGAAGGTGCGGTGGCGAGCCCAGGCGCGTGTCGACGCGATCAATCTCATGGCCGCCGGCGCCACCGCGCAGGCCGAAGTCGCCGATGACCTCCTGCTCGCCCACGCCCTCGAAGATGAAGGCAACGCGCGGATCGAGGCTGTCAGGTAGCCTCCTGTAGGCGCAGCCGCGGTCGAACACCTGGGCATCGAAACCCACGCCCACCAGGCGCTGCGGCGGACGTCCGTTGCTGCGCCACAGGCCGCTGGGTTCGCCGGTGCTCGACAGACCGTTCTCGCCAGGCTCGCCCTCCCAGGTGCGCGTTCCAGTGAGCCCGCGGCGGATCTCGATGCGACCGGGCTTCGTCGGATGGAAGGCCGTGCGCCAGTAGAAGCCGTTCCCGCCGAGATAGACGTGCCGACCGCCGCCGGCCTGATAAGTCTCGAAAGCATCGAGCATCTGCTGTGTGTAGTACTCCGGATGGCAGCCGGTGAGGACGCAGCCATAGCCCGCAAGCAACTGCGCACCGTGACGGTGAATGTCCGAGTCGGTGATGACGTCGTAAGAAATGCCCGTACTGTCGAGCCAGTCGATCACGCGGGTGTCCATCTGGTAGTAGCCACCGCCATGGGGGCGCATGTTCAGGATCGGCCGCGCGGCGCTGGCATAGCACCAACCGCTGCCGTCGGAATGTGTGTCGTAGGTCGACAGTCCGAGCTCGCGGTGCTCCTGCAGGTAGGCGTCGTCGGGGCCCAGTACAAGCAATTGTTCGAGCATCGCTTCGGTGGGCTGCAGGTCGAGGCGAATCGCGCTGTTCGAGTAGGCGAGGAAGGTGGCAGTCGAAGCCACGAAGGCTAGGCGCGCGCGCGCCTGGCCGGGCTGCGCGCCGACGAAGAATGGCACGTGACTCTCGGCGGGCTGGCCGTCGGTGTCTGTGGCACGCAGCCGCAGGGAGTAGAAGCCGCTGGGCCAGTCCGTCGGAATGTCCAGGGACAGATTGGTATTCCAACGGCAATCGTCGATGTCGTCGTTGTGGAAATGGATGGCCCCGTACTCCTCGGTCGCCTCGGTCCAGTGCGGTGTGCGTGCGCTCCAATTGGCGCCGGTCACGGCGCGCGTGGGCGCGTTGCGCAGCACGCCATGCAAGCCGTGAGGACCACGGTCTACGATGCGGTCGCTGCCGATGCCCTCCGAGAAGTCCCAGGCCGCGACGAGGTCGGCGTCACCGCGCGCGGGCCGCAGCGCGGCGGCGCTGGCGCGCAGGGCCTCGAGAGAATGCACGCCGGCATGCAGCCGTGGACGGTCGATCTTTCCATTGAAATGCGCTGCCGCCAGATGCTGCGTGCCGTCATCGCACAGGTGCGCCGCAAAGCTCAGCGGCAAGCCAGCGGGCCAGGCGGCGTGGCGCGGCGCCGAGCCTTTGTCCGAGGCACTGCGATCTCGCCCACCAAGAACATCGAGACTGTGCTGAAACACCGCCAACTGACCGCTGGTCGCGTCATAGCTTGCTCCGATGAACGCCCACTCCCGTTCAAGCAGCGCGCGAGAAGCGGTCGCCGAGCAAGTGTGGCCCGCGACTGCGACGGCGAAGCTCGCGCGGCCCTGCGCATCGAGGCCCAGGCGCCAGCCCTCCTGCGTGTCCTCGCGCCAACGCGCCACCACGGTCTGCGCGCCAGCATCGAGCAAGGTCGGCCAAACCCAGCAGCCGATGCTGAAAGAGCCCAGTGCGCGCAGCACCGGTGCATCGTCGACCAATCCACAGGAGCCGGCATGAATTGGTTGATGGGTGAGCGCGACCTCACCGTCTAGCGGCGAAGGCATTGCAATCAGCTGAACGCCGGGTCCCGATGGATCGGGATCGCCGCAGCGGATCTTCACAATTTGCGCGCGCGCCGAGGTGAGCGTGGCGCTGCTGAGCTTGAATTCGACGGTCGAGCCGCGGGCGACTTCGATCGGCGCGGCATATCCGATGACGGCAACGGTATTCAGCATGGGGGCCTCAGTCGAGGTTCAGGTTCGAGATCGATTCGCCGGTGAGCAATTCCCAGCGCAGGCAAAACACCGTCCACTCCGCATCCGCGATGCTCGTGAACACCTGTTCAGGGAAGGTCTTCAGCGGCTCGCCGCGCCGCGCCGGCAGTTGCGCCAGCATCCAGCGTCGACCCGGCTCCAACATGAGCAGCACGTGTCGCTGCCCCACCCCGGACCAGCGCATCCGGTAGAGCACCTGCTGCAGCTCCAGGCTGTAATGCCCGCGCGGCATGCGACGGAACTCGCGTGCCAGGTCGAGCCGCGTGGGATCGATGAGGTAACGCGCCTGGGATGCGTCTGTGGTGAGCATGGACGGGCCACTTTCGTGATGGCGAAGGAGGATCGCGATCGCCGCGGATCAGGCCTTCTTGATGTTGTGGAACAGCGGCGAGCCGTCAAGCATGCCGCCCAGGCTCTTGCGGTATGCGGCCGGCTGCAGCATCAGTCCCGTCGGGATGTAGGGCACATCCTGGAAGGCCTGTAGCTGCATCTCGCGGGCCAAGCGCTGCTGCTCCGGGAGTGCGGCGGCGCCGAAGAAAGCATCGAGCAGCGCCTCGTGCTTGGCGCTTTCGGGCCAGCCGAATGTGCCCTTGGCCCCGACGCCGCGCATGTAGGTGTGCAACGGCGGGCTGGTAGTGATGATGCCCGGCACGAAGTTACAAAACAGGCTCCAGCCGCCCTTGTCGATCGGCTGCTTGGAGGCCAGGCGCTGCAGCACCGTGCCCCAGTCGAGCGACTGGTAGTCGAGGTTGATGCCCACGCGCTTGAAGTAATCACCTGCCACTTCGCTCATCGCGTTGAGCACCGCGAAGTCGGTCGGCACCAGCATCACCACTTTCTCGCCCTTGTAACCTGCTGCGGCAAGGTCCTTCTTGACCTTTTCGAGGCTCCTCGCGCTCGTGAGAGATGCCATGCCACCGTCGTTGGCGTAGGGCGTGCCCGGCAGGAAGAAGCCCACGTTGTCGCGCCAGCGCAGCTTGTCCTCGCCCATCGCGGCCATCATGTAGTCCGACTGCGTGATGCCCGCAAGCAGCGCGCGGCGTACCGCGGGTTTGTCGAAGGGCGCGTTGAGCTGATTGAAGCGAATCATCGCCATCGAGCCGGCCTTGTCGTGGACCTGCACGTTGATGTCCTTGTGGCCACGCAACACCGGGATCAGGTCCGGGATGGGCTGCTCCCACCAATCCACCTCTCCGGACTGCAACGCTGCAGCGGCCGTGGCGGCGTCGGGGATGGTGTGCCACTCCACGCGATCGACATAGGCGATCTTGGCGCCCGAGGTGAAGGCTGGTGCCCCCTCACGAGGGACGTAGCCCGCGAACTTCTGATACACCACGCGCGACCCCGGCACCCGTTCGCCGGGCACGAAGCGAAAGGGCCCGCTGCCCACCATCTCCGTCACCTGCACTGACGGCTCGGTGGCGGCCAAACGCGCCGGCATGATCGGACACATGCCGCTGGTCTTGCTCAGTGCGAGCGGTAGCAAGGGAAACGGCTTCTTGAAGCGAAAACGCAGGGTCTTGTCGCTCGGCGCGCTGAGCTCGTCGAGTTGCGCGCGCATCAGCTGCCCCAGCACGTCGACCTTGGCCCAGCGCTCGATGCTGGCAACCGCATCGCGCGCGAGCACTGGAGTGCCGTCATGGAACGCGAGCTTGTCGCGCAGCGTGAGCGTCCAGGTCTTGCCGTCATCGCCGACCTGATGCCCGGCAACCATCTGCGGCTGCGGCTGGAACTGGTTGTCCATGCCGTAGAGCGTGTCGAACACCATCATCGCGTGATTGCGCGTGACCAAGCCCGTGGTCTGCACCGGGTCGAGCAGCGCGAGGTCTGCCTGCGGGACGAACTTGATCACCTTGGCCTGTTGGCCGATGGCGAAGCCCGGCATCAATGCACCGGCGGCGCCGGCCTTGAGGACATCTCTGCGTTTCATGCGAATCTCCAGGAGCGATGAGGGATGGGTCGAAGGTCTTTGGGGAAAGCGGGCCTCAGGCGGGCTCGGTTGCGAGCGCGGCGCGACGCAGGCGCTCCATCACGCGCGGATCGTTTTGCGGCGGCAGCGCGGCACGGCTGTGGCGCAACTCGGCAAAGGCGTCGTCGGTACGCTCGAGCGTGCGGGCTACGTCCTCGGGCGTGAGCGCCGCATTGATGAACATGTTGTGGTATGGATGCAGATAAACCCCGCGGCGTACGGCAGCCGCGGTCCATGCATAGCCAACGCGCATATCGGCGTCGTCCTCGAAAAAGATCTGGGGCATCTGCACGGGGCCGGTCTGACGCAACGCGAAACCGTGGCTGGCAGCTTGCGCTTGCAGCCCATCACGCAGCAGCTGACCCGTGTGCATGATGCGTTCGAGGTAGTCGGTGTCGCGGACCAGTTGCAGTGTGGCAATCGCCGCTTCCATTGGAACGGCAGAGAACCAGAAGGAGCCTGTCACGTAAATGCTTTTGGCCGCGTCGCGCGCTTTCTCCGAACCCAGCATGGCCGAGATCGGATGGCCGTTGGCGATGCATTTACCCCATGTGCTTAGGTCAGGCTGCACGCCGAGCGCGGACCAACTGCAGTCACGCGCCATGCGAAAGCCCGCGCGCACGTCGTCCACAACCAGCAGCGCATCGCGTTCGTCGCACACCCGCCGCACGGCACGCGCATAGTCAGCGCCCGGCAGGTATTGGTCGCTGAAGGCTTCGTGGCGAAATGGCGTGGCGAAGATGCCTGCAAGATCGTCGCCGGCGAGTTCGACAGCCGCCGCCAGGCTGTCCAGATCGTTGTAGCGGAACGGGATGATGTGCGCGCGATCTTCGGGCGTGCTTCCCGCGGCCTGCGGCATGCACCACGGCGCCGCGCCGTGGTAGGCGCCTTGAGCCAGAAGCACCTTGCGGCGCTGGCGATGAGCCCGCGCGCACACCAGCGCCATGGCCGTAGCGTCGGTGCCGTTCTTGCAGAACATCGCCCAGTCCGCATGGCTCACTGTGTCGACGAACAGCTCGGCCAGTCGCACCATCGCGTCACTTGGGCCGGTCATCGTGTCGCCGCGCTGCGCCTGCGCACGTGCGGCTGCCTCGACCGCCTCGTGACCGTAGCCCAACAGGTTAGGGCCGAAGGCACACATGTAGTCGATGTACTCGTTGCCGTCCACGTCCCAGAGCCGCGTGCCCTGCGCGCGCTGGAAGAATTGGGGAAAGTCCGCCGGCAGCAGCCGCGTGGATTCATGGCCGTACATGCCGCCTGGCATGACGCGCTGCGCACGCGCTTGAAGCGCCTTGTCCTGGGTATTCGTCCACATGGAAGCCGTCCTTTGATGGGGTTGATGTCGATGTCTTCGCTGCGACACGCCGGTTGGCGCGCCGTCTTAGTCGATAGTAATTGATAGAAAATTCGACTTCAACAAAAATTTGGGGCTCAGGAGGCTCACGTCAGGATGGTGCACTGCAGCGGAAAAGCGCACCTATTTCGCTCACGCATGAGCGACACGCGAGCAGAACCGGCACTGACGCAAGGACAATGCCAAGACGAATACTATTAAAAGATTATTCGAATAAGAACGCGGAAAACCCGCATGCCCGAACCGAGGCCCCGGGGCCCCGGCGTCTCAACGTCGAGGCTCCAGCACCTCGGGCATGAAACAGCGCAGGTAGACAACGGCCGCACGCACCGACTCAGTGATGTACTCGTCGGTGATGCGCCCGTGGGCGCTGTACGACAGCGCCCAGACGCCATCGGAAATCGCAAGCGCAACGGCCAGGCGTTTCTCGAAATCAGGGATGCGGGGCGTCTCGAAGTAGCGCACGAACTGGTCCACCCGCATGCGCGTGAGCACCGTGTTGCCGTGCATGTCGAGGTTGCGTACCTGCACGCTCACGCCCGCTCCCATGAACAGGCGCAAGGCCGCCGGGTGTGCGTTCAAGTAGGAGGACGAGCGCCGCTGGTTGCGCTCCACCATCTCCTGCCAGGTCTCTGGCATCGGGTCATGCGGCTGCGCGGCCAGGCGCCACAGCTCGGCATGGAAGCGCTGGGCCAAGGCGACGAAGGCCGCGTTTCGGTTGGGGAAGAAGTGATACACCGAGGCCAGCGGCACGCCAGCGATGTCGGCAATCTGCGCCAGGCTGATCTCTTCGTTCTGATTGTCAGCCAGCAACTGCTCCGTCGCGTCGAGCAACGCGTCGAAACGCTCCTGGGCGTGCTTTCGCACGGGATTGCGGGGGCCGCTGCGCGGCCGGGCGACGGGTTCGGAACTCATGGGGCCCTCAGGCTGATACGGAAGCATCCCAGCTTCCCGGATGAGGCCGATCCTAGCGCGCCGCCCGCCTTGTGCTCTTCACACATGCCCAGACAGCGCGATGTTGTCGCTCCTCTCGTGTACGAGCCAGTGGTCCGCATGTGATAGGTTGCACTGCGCCGCCGAAATGGGGCTGGCGGGCCTGCACCCGCGACGCTATGGAGCGCGCGAGCCAGAGTTCTTCGTCTGTACCCAGGGAGATCCTCTTGTATAGCCTAGCGCTACCGTGCTGCCAACCCGACATCAACAAGAAGGCCCCGCGTGCGACATCCGGCGACGCGGCGGCGGCGTAAATCAACGTGCACCACGAACCGCAGCATGGAGCCAGCCGAGCTGGCCCCCAGGTTAGCGCGACCATCTCTGCGTGATGTCTGCGCTCTAAGCGGAGCTCGCGCCGGAACCTGGCCGTAGCAGGTCGAAGACCTCAGGCCAAGCGCTTGCCCAGCCCAAAGCTTCGTCACCACTTCACGCGCACGCCCACTCCCGCATTGATCGAGCTGCCCACGCGTGCCACGCTCCCCCGAGGCCCACTGCTTGCCCAGTTCGCTATACAGGCTCGTGCGCTGGCTCACCGCCAGCGTGAAGCCCGCGGCCAGCTCAATGCTGGTGCCGCCGATCGGTGCGCCCACCGGCGTGATCGCCGCCGGATTCACGAAGCGGGCGACGTCGTTGCCCCTTTGACCGCATTCGTGCGCATCGGACGTCAACACTGGCGAGCCAATGCTCTATTCATGAAAAAGACCGTGCCGAGCAAGGAAGCTGCGAGGATGCCGATAGCGACCCAGGCGAGAGATGCAGAACCCGTGCGGTCAAGCAAGATGCCCCCGACCACGCCACCAGCTGCGACAGCCGTGTTCCATCCCGTCGTGTACATGGACTGGGCGACATCCACCGACTCGCCCGCAAACCGAGATAGCGCCGTCTGCGTGATGGTGGCAAACCCGCCGACCGCTAGTCCCCAAATGGCCACGGAGGGATACACCATCTGAGGAACAGTGCCCCAGACCCCGAGCAGCAGTGAGGCAATGGCAAATACGAGAATGCTTGCCACGGCGAGGAACTGGAGCCGGCGATCAACCAGCGCACCGACCAACCATAGCCCAATGATGGAGCCCAGGCCAAAGGTGAACAGGACAACGTCCACGTTTGCGGCCAGGCCGGATGGTTGCAGGAACGGCTCAACGTAGATGTAAAGAACGTTGTGGGCCACGACGAAGGTGAGCACCACGAACAACACCGCACGGATCCCAGTTCTGAGGAAGACGCGCGCAAGGGACTGGCGCTGATCGCGGCTTTGGCCAGCGAAATCCGGCACGACCACAAGTACCCAGACGATGAGCAACAGCGCCAGTACGGTCATCAGACCAAAAGCACTTTGCCATTCAATGTGGCGCCCCAGCAGCGCGCCGAGAGGCACGCCTAGCACCAGCGCGATAGTCGCGCCCGCGCCGGAGATCGCAATGGCGCGCCCGCTCAAATGGGACGGCGACATCCGAACGGCGTAGCCAGCCAGCAGTGACCAGACGATGCCGCCAAACACGCCCGCAAAAAATCGCGCTACCAGCGACACAGTGTAGTCACTGGAAAGCGCGGTGATTAGATTCACCGCCGCAAATCCGAAGATCGCGAACAGCAGCAGCGGGCGACGACGCATGCCTTGCGTCAGCGTGGTTACTGGAATTGCAGCAACAAGGGCGCCCACAGCGTAGGCGGTGATGAACTGCCCGGCTAGGCTTTCAGAGACGTTCAGGCCTTCGGCAATGGAAGACAGCAGGCCAGCGGGCATGATCTCGGTAAGCAAAGTAATGAATGCTGCCATGGCCAATGCAAGTAATCCTCCGACGGGCAATCGTTCCGCGTTCGGGCACGAAACGGACGAGGTGGTGTGGTTCATCAAACAGATTCCTTAGTTCAGTGAGTTGCAGCTCGCGACGGAGCACGACGTCGCAATAGTGCATCCTCGTCCACTAAGAAAAGATAGGCTACAGTGAACAACACTTATGACGCACAAGTCATTAATGGTGAGGTCACATGGAAAGCCTTGGTTCTTTAGATATATTCGTGCGGGTGGGCGAATCTCGCAGCTTCACTGCGGTGGGGCAACAATTGGGTATTTCAGCGTCCGCAGTGAGCAAGGCCATCGCACGACTGGAAGATCGGCTGGGTACACGGCTATTTCATCGCTCTACCCGCACCGTCATACTGACTCCCGAAGGCTTCAATTTTCTGGAGCGTTGCCGGCGCATTCTGTGTGAGTTGGAGCAGGCGCAGGATGAGCTGGCCCTGTCCCAAAGTTCGCCACGTGGCAAACTGCGTGTTAGCCTCCCCTCGGTTGGTTTGTTGTTCATGCCGCACTTCGCGCAGTTCAATCGCCAGCATCCTGACATCGAGCTGGATATAGACTGCACTGACCGTTTGGTGGACGTGATCGAGGAGGGATTCGATGCCGTCATTCGCACCGGGGAGCCCAAGGATTCGCGTCTGACTGCACGCAAGCTCGGCACTTATCGTCGAACCATGGTGGGCTCACCTACTTACTTAGAGGCGCACGGTGTACCGCAGAATCCAGAGGATTTGCTGCAACACCGTTGCCTCCTCTATCGCTACCCCAGCAGCGGCAAGATAGATGCGTGGCCCCTCAGCAAGAAAGGTGAAAAGGTTTTTCTGGAACTATCGAACTCGATGGTCACAAATACCCTTGAACCGTTGCTCTGCTTCGCAGAATCTGGGCTCGGAATCGCCTGCATGCCCGATATCGCCATTCGTCGTCAATTAGACACTTGTACGCTAGTCCCAGTGCTCGACGAATTCAATTGCGACGTCACTACCTTGCGCGTGCTGTGGCCTTCGAGCAAACATCTCTCGCCCAAGTTGAGAGTCTTCATAGACTATATGACAGAGCACCTTTCCTTGAGATAGGTATGTATTCCGTTCGTATCTGAGTTGGGCTGGTGTGTTGCAGGCCACACAGTGGGATGGGCTGCTGCCGGTTTCGTGGACACCGGCCTAAGCTTTTTAGACTGCCCCGGGTCTGGTAGACAGGCCCCGCCCGACCTTCGCGTTCTGCGTGCCCCCTGACCACCCGGTCTAGTTGAGCTCACAAAGAGTGAATGAACACCTCACTCAGGAGGGACGCGCGAAATTGCACGGCAGCGCTTCCGTTTGTCGCTCGGTCGTCCTGCGCCGCACCGCGGCCTTGACGGGCAAGTGAACGTTTACACTTACTTCCTGTGATGCATCATTTGACGCATCATCAGATCACCACGGGGCAAGAACGACGTGAATCCCAAGACCAGGAAGCCATCTCTCAAGAGCGGGGAGCGGGCAGAGTCCCAGCGGCAGCGAATTCTGAAGGCTGCAAAGGAATGCTTTGTCGAGGATGGACTTCATGCGGGCACGATCGCGCGAATCAGTGAATCGGCACAAATGAGCCCGGGACTGATCTACCGCTATTTCTCGAGCCGGGAAGAAATCGTGGTGGAGCTTGCGCAGCACGAGATCAGTTCCAACAGCGCAGTGAGCTTGGTCGGCTTGGCGCCGAAAGTATTCGCCGCCCGATTCTGCGAATACTTGCGCCGCTGGCGGGCAGGCGATCCAGAAGTTTTGAGTGCAACGCTGATTCTCGAGCTGAGCGCCGAGGGCACACGCAACGAGGCCATCGCGCGCCAAATCACCGAGGTGGACACGCAAGCCAATACGTCGCTGACGGCCTGGTTGTCCGACCTTGCTCAGAAGTCTGGCAAGCCGCTGAATGAGGAGGAGCTTGCGATTTCGGTCCTTACGCTTCAGGGCTTTCTCGACGGTCTTCTTCTTCGAGCGGTGCGGGAGTCCGCACTCGACATCGATGCTTCCGGCAAGGCGCTGGAGAATCTCATCGCCTTGCTCGTTCCCCCTCAGCCCACTACATCCATGTGACTGCTGGCCAGTCAGTAGCTCTTGGCTGCATCGGAAGATTCACCACAGGAAAGGTGCCCTTTGGGCAAGGCATCTGTGACGCTTACACTCCCCACGCCAACAAAGCTTCGACTTTACCTCGCAGCATCCAACCGCAGGTCGAAACTCCGAAGTGAGGCCCTCTCTGTGGGATGCGCGAGCCCGCAGAGGCGGAGGCTCAACTGCAAGCCAGCGCGTGCCCAGCACTGTCTGACCGATGGCACCGCGATCGACACAGGCACGGCGACCCAAGCTCATGTCTTGCCCACGTGATCGCTGCTGCTTGCAGCGCCGAAGTGTTCGATGTCCTGAGCGACTACCGCCAGCGCAAGTTAACGCTCGAGCGAGCAGCGGCAGTTGCACGCTTTGCCCAGAGCAGTATCTTCGACGCTCACGCGTGGTGCTCGGCCGCGGGCACGGTGCGATGTGCAGCAAGACAGGCCAGTACGCTCGAGATCACGAAGACCAGTGCCAACGCTTCGAGCGCTGTCGGTAGTCTGTGCTCCCACACGAGGCCGTAAATGAGCGCGAAGACGGTTTCGAAGAGGATCATCTGGCCCACGAGCGTCAGTGGGAGCAGGCGACTCATTCGATTCCACAGCGCATTGCCGGCGATGGAGGCGATCAGCGCCACCCCCAGCGACACCATTGCAAAGCGGGCCCATTGATTCGCGTCGTGATGCGCAGACTGCAGCAGCATGGCCAACGGAAGAAGGAGCAGGCTTTGGGCGCCTGTAACAACACCAGTCAACAGGTTCCAGTCATGCCCGGATATGCCCTGCAGTCGCTTCAGGCTGCGCGCATTGCCAACAGCAAATGCCGTCCAGGAGACGAGCGCACCGACAGCGCATGCGAGGCCGAGCAACTGGGTCACCGCGCTCCCGGCGCTTAGCCTGGCCAACGCCTCCCAACCGATGAAGACAGCGCCCCCCGCACTCAGCATCAGAGAGGGAATGAGCGCTTTGAACGGCACGGCACCGTCGTCACGACTGCCTATGACCGTCACGGCCACCGGCAAGAAGCCGATGACCAGGGAGGTCATCGCAATGCCCCCCATCTGGACTGCACTGGCAAGGAGGATGTAGTAGACGATATTGCCGGCCAGCGCGAGCCAAGCCAGGCTCATCCAATGCGAGCGCGACAGATGGCACACCAGAGCATGCCAGCGCGGCGCGAGCAAAAGCACAGCAAGAGCGCCATAGCAAAGATAGCGACCGATGCTCAACTGGAGAGGGCTGAAGTCTCGGACCAACTCGGGCGCCAAGAAAACCAAGCCCCATAGCGCACCGGCGCCAGCACCACAGGCGACCCCCAACGCCTTGTTGGTCGGCGCCTCGGGAACGGTCTGTGCTGGAGAAGTCGAAGTCATCCCCGCACTTTATCTTCGGTACACTGATTAATTCGCCTGAAAAACGTGCCCCAAACGCAACATTCACTCGCCATGAGCAGGATCCCGAACGCCGACTTCGTCCTCGACCGTCAGGATCGAGCCATCCTGCGAATCCTCCAGTGCAACAACAAGACACCCCAGCGGGTCATCGCCGACGAGGTCAACCTGTCGGCTGCAGCGGTGCAGCGCCGGATCGCGGCGATGGAAGCCGAGGGCGTCATCGTCGGAAATGTGGCGATCGTCAATCCAGAGGCAGTTTCGGCCACCATCACGTCTATCGTGGAAGTGCAGCTTGTGGACGAGCGCGCCGCAACGGTTGATCGCGCGAAAGCGCTCTTTCGCGACACGCCAGAAGTGCAGCAGTGCTTCTACGTGACAGGGGGCATCAGCTGCGTGCTCATCATCGTCGCACCCAACATGCGCAGCTACGAAGGCCTGACGAGGCGCTTGTTCGCAGAGAACGAGGCAGTCAAGAGCTTCCGCTCACTGGTTGCGCTCGATCGTGTAAAAACAGAGACCTCGATCGTCATTCCTTGAGATGCGGCGCCCCGGTCGTGGTGGATCGTTGGCATCCGATCATGGACCTCCATGAAGACCCAGGACGGCATGATCTTTGGTGATCGCCGCGCCGCGTCTCACGAGTTCCACGCAGCAACCGTTGAAAAATTTGCGTGTCGGTCGATTCACGCAGATGACCTTTCCAGCTCCGTGTTTGCACGTTGACCACCCAGGGCAAACGAGAAGGAATTCAGGAACTCCGGCTGGCAGGCGGGCGGCGCCCCGAGTCCGGCGCGCCGCCTCCCGAGTCACTTGGCCAGGAATTCTTCGGCCGACTTGCCCGCCTCAAGCGCGGCCTTGAACCACGCCGGCCGCGGACCGCGACCACTCCACACATTGCCATTCTGGTCCCGATATTTCGGTGCAGACGCACTAGATTTCCCGCCTTGCTTGCGGCCAGGCTTTACTGCGGTGACCTTGCGCGCACGACCGCGCCCCACGCCAGCACCAGCGCCAACACCTAGTTCTGCGGCAGTGAATCCGTAGACGGCAATCGCCTCTTTGATGCGCGCCAGCACCTCGTCGGCCTCCTGCTTGCGCAGATGATCGGCTTCTTTCTGCAGTTGTTCGATCTGCTTCTGAATCTCGAGGAATGTCTTCTTGGCCATTGCTTTGGGTGTCCTGGTAATTAGAGGTGGCGTTTTATCATAAAAATTGACCCCTCCCATTAGGAGGATTCCATTTTTTTGCCTTTCCACGCATTTCGACCGCCAAGTCTTTGGCAAGCGATCAGATGAATCAAGATTTCATTCGCCATCAATGAAAACGTTCGACTCAACCGAAACGGCTGGAATGCAGGTCGAGAAAGGGCACCACTGCGCAAGGTTCGGTGACTCTGCAATGCCGATCGCCACAAGCGCCTTTGCGCCAAGGCATGGAACAATTTCGTAACACTTGGGTGTCCAATTTGGTGTATCGCAGACCCTATCTATCTGAGTGCCCGTGCTTGCGCTATCTGCTATCTGAAGTCCCTGCTCTGGGTCGCAGTCGCAAGCCGGCCCAACAAGAAAGTTAGATCTTCCAGGCGCGATGCGACAAGATTCTTGACTTCTCCCTCGCGCTGCCAATGGCCATGGACCGCCAAGAGTTTTGCCCCCAATAATTCGTTTCGCTGCAGATCCCGCAGACCTTTCCAAACGATGACCTGCACCACCCCAGTTTCGTCTTCCAACGAAACGAAGACCGTTCCCTTGGCCGTTTCCGGTTGCTGCCTCAGGGTCACGATGCCGCAACAGCTCACCTGTTCACCGTTTTCGATGGCATCCAATTCGTACGCCGACAAAAATCCATGCCGGGTCAGACGCTCGCGCAGAAGACACATGGGATGACGACGAAGCGTCAGACCAGTTGAGGCGTAGTCGAACACGATCTCCTCGCCTTCGGCTGCCTCCACGAGCTCCAGGACATCCTCACGGACTGGCGCCTCACGCAGCAGCTCGGGCGCCGCTCGCAGCCCCGCCGCGTCCCATACTTGCTGACGCCGATGTCCAGAAAGACTCTTGAGAGCGTCGGCTGCTGCCAGCAGTTTCATCTCGTGTAAATCGAGTTGCGCGCGTCTAGCGAGATCCTCCGCGTCATCAAAAACCTGCTGCGTGCGTGCCGCCACGATGCGTTGTGCCGAAGCGAACTGAAGACCAGTGATCATGCGCAGTCCCAGACGCACTGCCGGCTCATGCAGCAAGTCTTCCAAGGTGCAATCCCAGTCGCTGCACATGACGTCCACCGCGCGCACTTCGACGCCGTGGCGGCGCGCATCCTGCACCAGCTGCGAAGGTGAGTAGAAGCCCAGTGGCTGCGAATTCAGCATAGCCGCCAAAAATTCCGCAGGATGATGACATTTGATCCAGCAGCTCGAATAGACGAGCAGCGCAAACGAAGCGGCATGGCTTTCCGGGAAGCCGTACTCACTGAACCCTTTGATCTGCTCGAAAATGGCTTTCGCGAAGCCTTCCTCATAGCCTCGAGCCGTCATGCCATTGACGATTTTCGAGTAGTAGTGTTCCAGCCCCCCTTTTCGTCGCCATGCCGCCATCGAGCGACGAAGCCCGTCGGCCTCTCCGGGGGTAAAGCCGGCTGCCAGGATCGAGATCTGCATGACCTGCTCCTGGAAAACCGGCACGCCCAACGTGCGCCCGAGCGCCTCTCTGAGCGCTTCGCTGGGAAAGACAACAGGCTCCTTGCCTTGGCGTCGGTTGAGGTACGGATGCACCATGCCGCCCTGGATTGGCCCCGGACGCACGATGGCCACTTCGATCACAAGATCGTAGAAGCAGCGCGGCTTCAGCCGCGGCAGTATGCTCATTTGCGCGCGGCTCTCGATTTGAAAGACGCCCACGGTGTCGGCCTTGCAGATCATGTCGTAGGTGGCGGGGTCTTCTGAAGGAATGTCCTGAACGCCGAAGATGCACCCCTTTCTCAGACCGATGAAGTCCAGCGCCTTGCGAATCGCCGTTAGCATCCCCAGTGCCAAGCAGTCGACTTTGAGCAACCCGAGCGCATCGAGATCGTCCTTGTCCCACTCGATGACCGTGCGATCAGGCATTGACGCGTTTTCAATGGGTACCATGCGACACAGCGGCCCCTTGGTGAGCACGAAACCACCGGTGTGCTGGCTCAGGTGCCTTGGAAAACCGATGAGCTGCTCAGTCAGGTGCATCAACTGCTGAACCTGCAGCGACGCGAGTGACAATCCGTTTTCCTGCAACCGCTCGGGGCGGACCTGCCCTCCGTCCCACCACAGGTGCCCCTTGGCCAAAGCATCGATCACCTGCGCAGACATCCCGAGCGCCTTTCCGACGTCGCGGATGGCACTCTTGGGGCGATAGCTAATCACCACGCCAGTGATCGCAGCGCGGTCGCGTCCATATTTTCGGTAGAGGTACTGCAGCACCTCCTCTCGACGCTCGTGCTCAAAATCTACATCGATATCCGGCGGCTCGTTGCGCTCCCTCGAGATGAAGCGCTCAAACAACACGCTCATGCGGGCAGGGTCGACTTCCGTGACGCCGGTGCAATAGCACACGACGCTGTTAGCCGCACTGCCGCGGCCTTGGCACAGAATGTGGCGCGAGCGCGCGAATGCCACGATATCGGCCACCGTGAGAAAGTAGTGCTCGTACCTCAGGTCCGCGATCAGTGCGAGTTCGTGTTCGATCTGCACTTGCGCCTTGGCAGGAATGCCATCCGGCCAGCGACGCCCTGCCCCCTCGTAGGTAATGCGGCGCAGATAGCTCGCCGGCGTCTCACCCGCCGGGACCACTTCGTCGGGATACTGGTAGCGAAGCTCGTCGAGGTTGAAGTTGCACCGCTCGGCCACCTCGAGCGTGCGCGCGAGCAATTGCGCGTCGTAGGTCTGTGCGAGACGAAGCCGCGTACGCAGATGGCGCTCTGCGTTGGGCTGCAGATCCAGGCCGCATGCAGTCAGCGGCTTTCCCAGGCGCGTGGCCGTCATCACGTCCTGCAGCGGCTTTCGCGAACGGACATGGAAGTGCACATCGCCCGCGGCGACAAGCGGGATGGCGGTCTCTTTGCTCACCTGGTTGAGTCGATGAAGCCACATTTCATCGTTGAGCAATCGCAGCTTTTCCACGGCGAACCAACAGCGCCCGGTGAATTCATCCAGCAGCCAGCGCCCGATCCCGTGCAACTGCGCAGGAGTTGCCATGCGCTGCGGCGAAGCCAGCACCACGCACCCATTGAGCTCTGCGCCACTAATCTCCCTGCGCCGAAGGCGGTAGCTCCCCTTTTCCGATGCGCGACGTAGTTTGGTGATGAACTGAGCCAGATTGCCGTAGCCCTCGAGGTGGCAAGCCAGCACCGTGAGCGTGAAGGCAACCGCATCTGCATCCGTGTCATCAGGCTGCACAAGGAACTGACTGCCGATGAGCAGCTTCAGGCCTTGCTCTTTGGCCGCGACGTGGGCGCGCACCACACCGGCCAGACTGCATTCATCGGTGATTGCCAGAGCCGAGTAGCCCAGTTGCTTTGCCCTCTCGACGAGCTCTTCCGGGCGGCTCGCCCCACGCAGGAAACTGAAGTTGCTCACGCACTTCAGCTCGGCATAGGCGGGCAATTGCATGGCGGCGCGCTCAGGCAAAAGTGCCGTGAAGAAACCAGGCTGTATCTTCCGCCGCCAGCCGCATCTGGAAGATCCAAAGCACGCCTGCATGCTCGCTCAAGGCCACCCAGTAGTCGCGCGCGACATGGCCTGTGCGCTCATCCGTCGCTGCGGCTGCGCTGCCGTCCTCGCCATCCCCTTCGGCTTCCGCAGCTTGCGTTGTTCGATCCCACCAACCGCCTTCGACGCGATGCGGCCCGGCGAGCAATTGCAGCACGCCCTGATAAATCGGGCGGTTGTCTTTCGTGGCCAGGCGCAGCGGCTTCGACAGGATGAATGTCGGTTGCGGCACATCCACGAGCCTGCACCGGCCGCGTGGTGTCGCCTCTGGCGCAGGACGCCAGCGACACATCCACTCCATCCGATGATCTTCGAGGACGACCGGGCGAAGCACCCTTTCGGGGCCAAGGCGTGCGGCAACGCGCTCGAGCACCAACGCCAAGCTCTCGCCCGATTGCCGGGCTTCAGGCAGCATCGAAAAGCTTTTCTCTTCCAGCGGATGCACCTCGGTCGCCAGTAGCTCAAGGTCACCCACCGGCGCCAACAACTCGATCTTGGCTACGTGCTCTGCCAAGAGCCGCATCAGATGCTCCGTAGCCCGTGTGGGCTGCGCCGTGCGCACCGTGAGTTCGCCGCCATCACCCGCGCTCCTGGAGCGCATGGCATCGTGGCACCAGCGCAGCGTGAAAGCGGTGACGCCCGATCGCCGGGCGGCGAGCCAGCCGGCCAACTGCAGCATCAATCGCCGTGCGCCGAACAGCATCGCCGGAGCATGCTCGACACGGGCCATCAGCTCGAGCTTCGCGGCAAAGGTCTCGGGCAGTTGCGCCCAGGCATAGCTTTCGGGGCGCAATCCGTATGCCTGGTCGAGCGCCGTCAGCACCTGGGCATCGAAGCGCCGGCTCAGCCCTCCACGCGGCAGCGCTCTCACGTGTCCGAGGGTCTGGCAGCCCAGGCGCGCCAGCGTCGCCTGATGCACCGCGACGTGGGTCAGTGTCTGCAAGGGCAGCGCGTCCAGCAACTGTGCCAGTGGCTTGACAAACCCGTTGGACAGGCCGGCACGAGCGAGCGCTAACGCGGCGAGGCTCGTGGGGGCCCAGGCCAGTTGCCGTACGCCCAACTCGGCGCATTCATCGCGCACTCGCAGCACCAGACGACGCTTACCGCCGAACAAGCGCACGCTTTGCTCGACTTCCATGGCCACCGCTGGGCAGTCCAGAAGCGCTTCGAGGACGGCAACGCGCGGTGTGAATTGGAGACACCAGGTCGCCAGACCCTCGAGCGCTTCAGTGCGCCGCTGCGGGCCGTCCGGAAGCTTGTCCGGAAGAAGTGCTGCCCACAGCATGGGAAAGCTTTCTCGAGTGGCTCGCCGCGATCAGATGGCTCGGGCGCGTCAGACGTGGCGTGAGGATGTCCTCGAGTCCACCAGGGATCGAGGGCAATCTCAGCTCCCCCTCGTGAGGTGGGCCTTTGCGCTTGAGCAGATGAATGCACAGCTCCCAATCGAGGCTGAACCGCGCCTGCAAACGAAGCGGTGCGGCCGAAGCCTCATGCTCGGCCGCCGCTGGACGAAAAAGGATCACCGGTCCATCACAGCTTTGAGCGCACACCTGCAACCGGCGAATTTGCTCCTGCCGGGCGTGAGGCAGCCATCCAAGGAGCATGCCCACCGCATTGGCTTTGATGAGTTGCTCGATGGCCCACAAGCGTTCGAGCGGCTTGTCGGCCTGGATCCATACCAACTGATGCTCGTCGAGTCCGAGGTGAAGGAGTCCCGGCAGGTGAGGCGCCTTCGGCGGACCGACCAACACGATCTGCTTGCCCTGCGCCACCAACGCGCGCATGGACGGAGCGCACAGACGCCACTCAAGCGCTGTGGGTTGCAACTGCAGCACCTCGGTCAACGACTGGCAGGGCCAGCCGCCTCCCGGCAACTGTGCGTCCAGTGTCGCGAAGCCGCTGCTCAGCGTCGTCGTCACAGGACTACCCATTGCGTCGCCACGCCAGAGCGCGGCCTCTATGGCAGGGGACAACGTGAGCGGGTCACGCGAGATCCTGCCTCGTGACACCGGCGACAGACGGGCCGGCGGCGGGTCTTCGCCACCAGCCCATGACAGGGAGATGGCCATGAAAGGCTCCGATTACTGTATGGACATACAGTATCCTAAGAGCGTCTGGCTTTAGCAAGAATGTTTACAAATTTCTTCGTCGACGGGTGTTTGGAAGCAGGGGCGCCTCTGAATCGAGACCAGGCATGGAGAGCGGCGTCGTCAGCGTGAAGCCTTCTGGCGAATGCGCCGACTGAAGAGGGTCACTGGATAGGCGTAGAACGTGGTACTCGCAAAACTGCCTGGGGATCGCTGCATGACCCGTCAAGATTTTGAGCCGCATTCCCCCAGAACCATCTAACGGCGATAGCAAGGAACCCGCGCAGGCTCACTCGCCAGCGAGGCCCTCCGCTCAGCGCGACCGAAAAACGATGTCTTTCATGCGCTGCAGCTTGGGCGACACGACCGGCACCGTCAGCATGGTGCTCGCCACGGCCATGATCAGCAAGGCCGTGAAGGTCTCGTTGGTGATGATCGCCTTGTCCAGCAGGACGTTGGCAAAAATGATCATGATGAGGGCTTTGGTCTGCAGCAGCCAGCCGATCAGCGAGGCTTCGCCCGGTTGCCAGCGCAGCAGCCGCCCCGCCAGGCGAAGCCCGATCAGCTTGCCAGCCACCGACGCGACCAGCAGCACGGCCGCAACGAGAAAGACCTCCGTGCCGCCCACCTGCCAGTTGGTACGCAGGCCGGTGCTGAGAAAGAAGACCGGCATGACCACGAGCAGCACGTTGTGACGCAGCCAGTCCATCTGCTGCTGGTCAAACCATTCCGCGTCCATCACTGCGCCGGCGATGAACGCGCCCACCATGTAGTGCAGGCCCGACCAGTCGGCACCGAGCCCGCAGGCCGCGAGCCATATCAGCCCGGCGTACCAGCGATCGCGCTCGGGGACGCGGACCATCAGCCGGCGGAACAGGATCGAAGCGACGGCGAATACTGCCAGGAAGCCTGCCTGCCTGCCGACCCGCTCCCAGTCCATGAGGATCAGCGCCAAGACGCCCCAGATGGCGATATCGTCCAGGCTCGCGTAACGCAGGATGCGCTGACCGATGGGCTGGCGCAGGATCTGCAGCTTCTCCATCAGCAAGATGAGAATAGGTAGGGCCGTCACGGCGCACGACATGCCGATGCCCAGCACGAACTGCCAGGACGTCCCACCTGCCCCCATCCAGCCGGGGTAGGGGAGCAAAGCAAGCGCTGCCAGCGCGCCGAAGGCCAGCGGTACGCCGAGCGCCAGTCCTGCCGTGACGCCACTTTCGCGGCGGTGCTCCCAAGCCTTGCGCAAGTCGAGCTCGATGCCTGCGATCCAGACGAACATCATGACGGCCCACTGCGCAACGGCGTTCAGCGACTGGACAACGGGCCCGTTGAAGACGAACTTGTAGTAGTCGGGAAACACCGCGCCCAGCACGCCTGGCCCCAGCACGATGCCAGTGATGATCTGCACCACCACGAGCGGCGCGAAGTACTCGGTGCGCCCCAGACGCCAGACAAGGTACGGTACCGAAAAGATGATCAACATGGCGACGAGGAAGATCTCGGAAGTGGTCATGCAGAACGGCGCCGGCGAACGGGAAGGAATGAAAGAGGGCTCAGTCTGACATGGCACCAGCCAGTCAACGGATTGGTTCAGCTGGCCGTGATGTCGATGGCTGCGCGCCCGTCATCGACATGCGCGTGAAACGACCAAGACTTGCTGCACTTTCGGGCGGGTCTTTGGGGCAAGCCGGGCATCCGCGGCGACGTGCGCGGTATGCGACGTTGAACATCGCGCACCAGACCACACCGACCCGCATCTGCAGAAGCTAGAGCGAAGACGCTTCTTACGAACGAAAAGTCAGCACGCACGCGGCATTGCGAAACGGTCGATAGCTCGAGCCCTCGCGCGAGCGACCGTCCCGACAAAAGGACATCAACTGCGGGTGCCGCAGCGAATCTTTCGAATGCTTGATGGCTCGGCAACGTAGGCTCAACAGGCGTTGCACAGTGACGCCAACGATTCAGTCTGCGTCAAGCTGGGTGTCAAGCTGCCTCGCGACCTCGGCGTAGTGGCGCGCGGAGGCCGGATTCTTGGTTTCTACATAGTGCGCACTGACGGCACGTGCGGCACGAAGTGCAGCCTCGAAGCCATCATGACGCTCCTGCCAGGAGCCGTCACGCGATCCGAGGTCCCCCTCCACGAACCGGCCCACCCGATAGCCACCCCCGTCGAAGTCGATGGCGCCCATCACTGGAATCCCTTCGCGCATCTCCCCGTAGAAGGCATTGCCCGCCTTCGCACCTTCGCGATTGCGCAGCATGCCCAGGCCAGCCGCTTTGCCGCCAGGGCAGGCCCCCACCCAGTAGGTCGCGGCGCCTTTCAACGAAGCAGGGACAACAAAACGACAGTCTCTCGAGGGATCCTTGACCCAATCTGTTGCGGTCTGTGCGCCCGCCGCCAGCGCGAGGCTTGCCAAGCCTCCCAGCAACATCCGCAAAGCCGCGCGCCGAGCAGCAGCACCCATCGCATACTTTTTCTTCGAGAATTCAAACATTCGCAATACCCTTCCAGCCATCCCCAGCGCTAACGAATCGTTGGATCAATGATAAATAGTGGGATCAACTCTATCAACGAATATTGAAGCCGATGCGACGGCGCAAGTCTGTGGGATACACACTCAAACCGACACCGACCACGTTCCGCCAGACCCCAACTTCCCCGCGCGAGCGCTCGTGAGCCGTGAGCGTCCGGCCCCTTGTCTTGAATTCTCTTAAGGCGAAGGATTTTCCTAGTCGCCAGGCTCCCCAGCGTTAAACAGCTGCAGGGATGAACCGAACTGTACGATTTGTAGTAACGCGGGCGTTGGTACTGTACGAGCTTGCGCGCGAGCTGGGCGGCCCTCGTGGACTCGAGACAAGCTCGCGCGTGAGCGTTTGGATCGATCGGTCCTTAGTCTCGATCAGGCGCAGCTGCTCGGCGAAGCCATCGTGGAGCCAGAAGGCCACCTCATCCAGTTGCTCTGCACTGTGACCCTTCAATTGTTCGGCATCCAGCTAACTAAGAACAATGCCGAAAGCATGCTGGCAAGTCGCTTGAATCTGTTGTGCAGAGAGTGATCGGTCCGCAGGGATTTGGGCGGCGGCACGTACCACGTCGTTGACTTGCGAGAACGTACGTTGCGCTCGTTCGCGCACGATCTTGGCCGCGTTGCCTAGTTCTGGCTCAACGCGGCGGACCCAGTGTTCATGAAACTCACCTAGAAGTGCGCCAAAGAGTTCAATCGTGTCGTAGATGTACAGCACATCCTGCGCTTTTTTCGCAAATGGTCGATCGTCTTGGATCAGAAATTTTTGCACCATGAAGCACAACGGATGAGTGACCTGAATGTCCTTTGGAGCGGATACAGGGATCCCGTCTTCTTGCCGCAGCGAGATCACCCAAGGATCGACAAGAAGAATGTCCAAATGGCGAATCTTTTGTGCCACGATCCCCCCTTTAGCCAGTGTCGCGTCAGGCTTGCCACCACGTTTGATACCGCTTCCTACAAGCGGGGTTAGAAACTCTGCATAGAAGCCGCCTTCTTCTTGACCCAGCGTGTAGTGGGCCACTGGCGGCGTATGGTCGCCACCCAACTCTTCTTGAAAGCCGTGTCCAATCAAGGCGCTTTTGATGTCGCCTTCAATCACCTCCTTGTTGGCAAAAGCCAAATCAGTGTCGCGGGTAAAAACCGGCTGATGCTCCAGCTGATTTGCTCGTGGATCGAGCCGATGAAGGCGATGAGCCCACCCGCCGATGAAAACCAACTGCTGGCGCCACGGATCCAGTGCCTGCACCAGTCTCGCAAACGGCTCTAGATCGTTCATCCAGCTTGCTTCTCAACGAGGGGGCTCATCACCTTCTTATAGATGAAGTCCGCCTGTTCCGCACCGCGGGACGCATGGTTCGCCACGTCCAGCCAGACCTGGATGGCATCGCATGCAAGCACACCGTTGCGATCAACGGCAGCACGGAACGTAGATTGGGGAAAGGAGGCCTGCCTCAGTATGAAATCCGGGCGTTCATGGGCCGACGCGACAAGCGCGGGCCACTCGGATATATCTGGACGTGGAAGTTTTGGAACGTACACGTATGGCGGCACGCCGCTGACATGCCCAAGGCTCAACGCATCCGCAGCAGCAAAAAGTCCCAAGCAGGCGTCGACCTTTCCGTTGAGATGTGTCTGAATCTGCGACAGAACCGGGGCCTTGATCAAGAATCGCATGGGCAACTCCGGGCACGTGCGCATGGCCGCGGCACGCCAGCGCCGAAACAGCTCTTCCCGACGCACCAGGACGATTTGCGACGACGACTCATCAAGGAAGCCTTCATGGCGAAGCTGGCTCAAAAATCGGGATGCACTCATTGCCGATACTTGCGCGGCTTGGGCAAATTCTGCGCCGGTGCGGTAGATCTGGCGAGGAGCCTGCAACAGGCCGTCAGGAACGTCACGCGCTAAAAGAACCTTGAGCATCCATTGGTTGAGATCTGAGAACAGATTGACAGCCTGTGGTGTCGAGTGCGCGGCGTAGCGCGCAGGCTCGGGGAGCATCTGATTCAGTGCCTCAAGCGCTGGCCCTCGGAAAAACCGTACGCCAGATTCAGAGACGATGCCAATAGGTACCTGGATGGCATACCGCTCGACAAAGCTTTCCACATGTCGCAGCAGTGACGAGGCAGCCTGCTCTACGCAAACGACCGCCAACGGCAACGCGTCGCCCAGTGAGACCGATGCGGCCTGAGCTTCGAGGATGGCTTGAGACAACAGTGGAATCACCCGGTCGGGTCGACCTTCAGAGACGGTCTTGACTTCCACCGCAAAGCGAAAAGCACCCTGGGCAACGATCAGATCCGGGCCCTGCCCCTCCTGGGCGGCTGTCACCGCCCACCCGTGGTCGCGAAACACTTGGGCGACGAAATCCTCGCCGGCTTGCCGGTTGATCGATCGTGAGGAAAACACACAGCTCCTACAGTGCCCTATCAGGGCCATTGTACATATCTCGGCCATGATAGCAACCACGTCCATGTTAGCACCAGGCCGCACTAGATATGGAGCCTTGGGCGATCTCTTCAAGCAAGCGCTGCCTAGCTCCGAATCCTACGTCTGGCCACGCCCCCTCGAAGACCTCGTTGAGCGTACGAACATGCGGTTGAGGATGTCTGTTGCCAGTTGAGAGCTGGTCAGCGTGCGCCCTGATGAGGCAACCTGGGTCGTCCTTGGAGAGGATTGGCTGGGCGCCGAGGGCTGCTGAGCCTGAGCCGCTGCGCTCCAAACAAAGAATGCGCCTGCACCCACAGTACCGACGACGAGGCGGGCAAAGTACATCGTCAGATCCCACCATTTGAATGGTCTCGCGGCCCCTCATCAGGCTGCCAAAGGTTGCAGGCCCTCGGCACGGGCGTCGTGTCTGCATCGCGCGCAACGATTTGTCGGCAATCTGCTTGGATCGTGGTGTGCGGTTTCCCAGCCAGCCCAAGCTCGCCGTGGCTGGGGTTTCAGCCGAAAAAGCGCGGGAAAACCTGGGGCAAGGCAAATAAACCCTATCCATATCAACAACTTACAGGGCAATGTCCGCCTGGCACATGCGTTGCTATTCCTGAGCGCATCCCTGAGACAGAGGACGGAGACAACCATGCGCCACACCCCCTTGCCCAGCACTTCCCCGCGGCCTGCGCGTTCGCGACCCGAGCGCCCGCGCCGCCACCCGCCTACGCCCCTGCTCTGACATGCGCCGCTAGGCGCACGGCCCGGCTTCACCGGGTCGCGCCGCCGCATGGTCATCCCACTGCGGGCGAGCCCAGCCATTCACCTCCCCCCTTTTCCTTCCCAGCAACCAGAACCACAACGGAGACCGAGAAAATGAATGCAAGACCTGAGATCAAGTCCCGCCTCGCCAAGGCGAAAGCGCCGCTGCGCATCAGCACCCTGCTGGCCGCGATGATCCTGGCCGCCTGCGGCGGCGGAAGCGACGGAGGCGGTGGATTCATACCGCCCGTCGCCGGCGGCGGTGGTGGAAATCCGACCGACCCCGGCAACCCGGATCCGGGCACACCACCGGCGGGGGCAACGCTGAAGGTCGGCGTGCTGTCGTCGCCGCCTCAGTTGGTGACCGGAGACGACGCACTCGTGGAACTCGAATTGCTGAGCGAGCAATCTCCCAGCAGCCTGTCGGTGACGGTCGACGGGCGCGATGTCACGGCCTCTTTCGCGCCCAACCCGGCCAACGGACGGCTGGTGGGCAAGGTCACGGGACTGAAGACCGGCGCCAATGAGCTGGTAGCCAGCTACGGCGGCTACAAGGCAACGCTCGCATTGACGGCCTACCCGATCACCGGCCCCGTGATCTCCGGGCCACATGAGGAGCCCTTCGTGTGCGGCTACGAGACCTTCACGCGCATGGGCGGGCAGAAGCTCAAGTCGCTCGACGACGGCAAGTGCTCGGTCGAGACGCGCGTGGACTACTACTACCGGACCACCGCGGGCACCAACACGCGCTTCGAACCCGGCAGCCTGAGCGCCTATCCGGCCAACATCGCCTACCTCACGATCGACGGCAAGCAGGTGCCGTACGTGATCCGGCTCGAGAGCGGCACGATCAACCGCGGCCTGTACCAGTCGGCGATCCTGCACGACGTGCTCAACGAGCCGCCCCCGTCCCCGACCTACCGTACCGCGGGCTGGAAGGGCGGCCTGATCTATCCGCTGGGCGGCGGCTGCCAGGGCGGCTGGTTCCAGCAGGGCAATGACTTCGCCACGCTGATCAATCCGACCTACCAGAGCCGCGGCCTCGCGGTGACCACCTCCACGCTGAACGTCTTCGGCACGAACTGCAACGACCTGCTGTCGTCCGAGACCATCGCCATGGTCAAGGAGCGCTTCATTGAAAACTTTGGCGCGCCCACCTACACCATCGGCACCGGCGGCTCGGGCGGCTCTTACCAGAGCCATCAGACCAGTGACAACTATCCCGGTCTCTTCGATGGCGTGGTGGTGAGCCAGGTGTTCGCCGACGTGACCTCATCCACGATCTTCAAGCTGCACGACTCGCGCATTCTGAACAACTACTTCAACGACCCGGCCACCGTGGCGCTGAACTACACCGTGGCCGAAAAGCAGGCGATCTCTGGCTACCTGCAGATCGGCAACATCCCCAACATGAGCGGCAGCGCCGGTCGGCTCGACCCGCTGGTGTCATTCCCTGCAGGCGTGCCGGTGGAGAAGCGCTACAACCCCGCGACGAATCCGACAGGCGCGCGCGCCACGGTGTTCGACCACACCGTGAACGTCTACGGCAAGACGGCCGAAGGCTTCGCGCTGCGCCCGATCGACAACGTCGGCATCCAGTACGGCCTGAACGCGCTCAACGAGGGAAAACTCAGCATCGACAAGTTCCTCGACCTCAATGAACGCGCTGGCGGCGTGGATCGCGACATGAAGCGCACCACGACCCGTACCGTGGGCGATCTTGACGCACTCACGCGTGCCTATCAGTCGGGGCGCATCGTCAACGGTGCGGGGGGACTTGCATCCACCGCCATCATCGACCTACGCGACTACAACGACGGCACGGTGGGCGGAGACATCCACACCAAGATCCACTCGTTCTCCATGCGGGAGCGACTGCGCCGCGCCAATGGCAACATCGACAACCACGTGATGTGGACCAAGGGCGCGAGCAGCGCCGAAGCCTTCGATGCGATGGATGTCTGGCTGCGCGCCGCCAAGGCCGACAACTCCGATCGTGCACTCGCGCAGAAGATCGCCGCGGCACGCCCTGCCGATCTGAAAGACGCTTGCTGGAACAACGGCCTGAAGTACACGGAAGAGCAGACTGCTTTCGGCGAAAGCGCGTGCAACACCTTCTACCCGGCAGGTACGACGCCGCGCATGGCCGCTGGCGGCCCGCTGACCGATGACATCGCCAAGTGCCAACTCAAGCCGCTGAACCCGTCGGAGTACCGCGTGTTCTTCACGCCCACGCAGTGGGCCCGTCTGAATACTGCCTTCCCGGACGGCGTGTGCGACTGGACCAAGCCCGGCGTGGGCCAGCAGCCGCTGAGCGGCACCTGGTTGTCGTTCGGGCCCTCCCCCGTGAACCTGCTGTTCGACATCACCAAGCAAGTCACGCCTTCGATGCTCTAACGCCTGCGGCATGACGCACGGGCCGCTGCCGACGATCGGCAGCGGTCTTTGGATTTTTCCTCTTGTCCCAACGGAGTCTTTTCCTTGAACCGATCGATCTTCAACCGAAGCCTGGCCCTTCTCGCGGCTGCCACCGTGGCCCTGAGCGTGCATGCGCAGGACTTTCCGGGCGGCAAGCCCATCACCATCGTCGTGCCCTTTGCCGCGGGCGGTCCTACCGACCGCGTGGCGCGCGACCTCGCCGAAGCGCTGCGCAAGCCGCTGGACGGTGCAACGATCGTGATCGACAACGCTGCCGGCGCCGGCAGCACCATCGGCAATGCCAAGGTGGCGCGCGCCAAGGCCGACGGCTACACGTTGCTGCTCACGCACGTGGGTATGGCCACCACCCCCGTGCTCTATCGCAAGCTGCCCTACAACTACGAGAGCGACTTCGAGTACCTGGGCATGATCAACGATGTGCCGATGACCGTGATCGGCAAGCCGCAGCTCGAAGCCAACAGCTTCAAGGAGTTGCAGGACTGGATTGGCAAGAACGCCGGCAAAACCAACCTCGGCAACGCCGGCATCGGCTCGGCCTCGCACCTGTGCGGCCTGCTGCTTCAAAGCGAGCTCAAGGCAGAGATGACCACTGTGCCCTACAAGGGAACGGCACCGGCCATCGCAGACCTGCTGGGTGGACAGATCGACCTGCTGTGCGACCAGACCACCAACACCACGGGCCAGATCGAAGCGAAGAAGGTCAAGGCCTATGCGGTGACCACGCTCAAGCGCCTGGGCACGCCCGCGCTCAAGGATCTGCCCACACTCGATGAATCGGGCCTGAAGAACTTCCAGGTCACGATCTGGCATGGGTTGTATGCGCCCAAGGGCACGCCGGCGCCGGTGGTCAAGAAGCTCAACGATGCGTTAAAGGTCGCGCTCAAGGATGCGGAGTTCATCAAGAAGGAGGAAGGCCTGGGCGCGGTCGTCGTGACCGACAAGCGCGTAGAGCCCGCCGAGCACAAGAAGTTTGTGCAAGCTGAGGTCGCGCGCTTCGGTCCAGTCATCAAGGCTGCCGGCGTGTACGCCGATTGACGCCCATCGGGGGTGCACGGAATGGCGCCGATGCAGGGTAACTCCGTCTCGGCGAGCCACAAGCGCCTGCGTACGATCACGGGTTGTTGTTTTCGTAGCCTCGCGGCCCTCCGCCTCCTGCTTCCGTGTCAATGCTGCTTTCGGCAGGTCGCGCCGTGCTGAAGCTTTCCGCACCGTACCGCCATGGCTTCGCCGGCTCCCCCGACGATCTGCGAGACCAGGCCGTGCTCGCGCGCTTCAAGGGCGCGACCGCCTCCTCAACCACCACTCGCTGGCACCGCTGGGCTGCGATGGGGGCCTGGCTGTGCCTGATCGCCGCGGGCGGCGCGCTGGGCTACCTGATCGGGGAGCGCACGGGCATCCGTGCGTTGCAGCAGGGAACGCTGCACCGACTTGACATCTATTCCACCAGCCTGCGCAGCGAACTCAGCCGCTACGAATACCTGCCGCAGGTGGTGGCGCTCAGCCCCGACGTGCTTGATCTGCTGCGTGCTCCGGCCAACCGAACCCTGCAGCTCGAAGCGAACGTGTACCTCGAGACGGTCAATGCGCATGCGCAGGCCTCTGCGGTCTACGTCATGGATACCACCGGCCTCACGCTTGCGGCCAGCAACTGGAACCAACCGGGCAGCAGCTTCGTGGACATGAATTTCTCGTACCGCCCCTACTTCAAGGATGCAGTGCGAGGCATGCCGGGACGTTTCTACGGCATCGGCACAGTCAGCCGCGAGCCCGGGTACTACTTCTCCCACGGTATCGTCGACGGAAATCGCCAGTTGGGCGTGGCCACCGTCAAAGTCAACCTCGACAAGCTTGACGCTGCCTGGTCGCGCTCCACCGACAAGGTGCTGGCGATCGACGGCAATGGCGTGGTGTTTCTCGCTTCCGAAGCGGCCTGGAAGTTCCGCGCGCTGCGGCCATTGTCGAGCGAGACCCTGCAGCAGCTTGCGCAGACCAGGCAGTACACAGAAGCCGGCGCACTGCGACCGATCGACATGCGCGAGCACCGCCCCCTGTCGGGTGGCGATGCGATGGTGGTGCAACTGGACGCGGACGGTGCGCGCCGGTTCGCTGCGCACGAACCCTTCCGCCCCGACTACCTGCTGGACAGCCGCCCTGTCGAAGGCACCGACTGGAAGCTGATCATCCTGTCGGACATGAAACCGGTGCATGCCCTCGCACGCACCTCGGCGATGGGCACCATGTTCGCATTGGTGTTTCTCACGCTTCTGGTGCTGTACATCCAACAGCGCCGCCGCATCGTGCATCAGCGGCTTGCGGCACGAGAGGCGCTGCAAGGCGCCTACGACGAACTCGAGCAGATGGTGCAGGTGCGCACCGAGGCGCTCAGCCATGCCAATGGACACCTACAAACCGAAATCGCGGAGCGCAAGCGTGCCGAGGACATCCTCAAGAGCACCTTGGACGACTTGGTGCAGACCGGCAAGATGGCGGTGCTGGGCCAGATGTCGGCTGGCATTACACACGAGCTCAACCAGCCGCTTGCCGCGCTGCGCACGCTTTCAGCGAACGCTGTCGTGTTCCTCGAGCGCGGACACACCGACCAGGTCGATCTCAACCTTCGCACCATCTGCGACCTGACAGACCGCATGGGCCAGATCACCTCACAGCTGAAGAAATTCGCACGGCGATCGACCGTGCAACTGCAATCGGTGGCGCTGGCCGACAGTGTCGCCGACGCACTCTTCCTGCTCAACCAACGCATCCGCCAAGAGCGCATCGAGTTATCGCAGGAGATCGAGTCCGGCCTGCGAGCGCTGTGCGAAGGCAATCGACTTGAACAAGTACTGGTGAACTTGCTGGTGAACGCCTTCGATGCGACGGCCGCCGCGAATGCCGATCCGCGCCGCGTTCGGCTGGTGGTCCGCAGCGCGCCAGAAGGAGTCGTGCTCGAAGTGCATGACAACGGTGACGGCATCGCGCCCGAGGTCATGCCGCGGCTGTTCGAGCCTTTTTTCACCACCAAGGAGCAGGGTCTCGGATTGGGCCTCGGGCTGGCCATCTCCGCCGGCATCGTGCGTGACTTCGGTGGCCTGCTGCGTGCCGCGCGCAGCAACCTCGGCGGAGCGGTTTTCTCCGTCACGTTGCGAAAAGCAGATGAACCGACACTCCATGACTGACACGCGCAATCTCGAAGTTCTCTACGTCGAAGATGATCCGCCCGTGCGCCTGGGCAGCACGCAGGCGCTACAGCTCGCCGGCGTGCGCGTCACCGGCTTCGGCTCTGCCGAGCAGGTACTGCAGAAGCTGACACCGGGCTTCGCGGGCGTGCTGGTCACGGACGTCAAGCTGCCGGGCATCGACGGCCTGGAGCTGCTTTCGCGCGCCCTGAGGCTCGATCCGAGCTTGCCTGTGATCCTCGTGACTGGCCACGGCGACATCACGATGGCGGTGCAGGCGATGCGCCTGGGGGCCTACGACTTTCTTGAGAAACCTTTCTCCCCCGACCAACTGACCGAAGTCGTTCAGCGCGCACTGGACAAGCGCGCACTGAGCCTGGAAGTCGAGCATCTGCGGCGCAGGATCGCGGGTTATGAATCGATCGAGGCGAAACTCATCGGTCGATCCTCGGCCATGCACAAGTTGCGCCGTCTGGTGCTGGACGTGGCCAACTCCGATGCCGACGTCCTGATTCTCGGAGAGACTGGCACCGGCAAGGAGCTCGTGGCGCGTTGCCTGCACGATTGCAGCCGTCGCAAGGAGGGCAATTTTGCGGCCATCAACTGCGGCGGCATGCCCGAGGCGTTGTTCGAAAGCGAGATGTTCGGCCACGAGGCTGGCGCCTTCACCGGCGCGGCGAAGCGGCGCATCGGCAAGATCGAACACGCGCGCGGCGGGACGCTGTTTCTCGACGAGATCGAGACGATGCCGATGAACCTGCAGGTCAAGATGCTGCGCTCCCTCCAGGAGCGCCAGTTCGAGCGCCTGGGATCCAACGAACTGCGGCCAATGGACAGCCGCGTCATCGCCGCCACCAAGGCCGACTTGCTGGCTGCAGCGCGCGAAGGCAAGTTCCGCGACGACCTCTACTACCGCCTGGGCGTTGTGATCTTGAACCTCCCACCGCTGCGCGAAAGGCGCGAGGACATCCCTCTGCTTTTCACCCACTTCGCCATGCAGGCGGCACTGCGCCATGAGCGAGAACTACCGGCAGTAGCATCCCACCATCTGGAGGCACTGATGGCGCATGCCTGGCCTGGCAACGTGCGAGAGTTGCGCAACATCGCCGACCGCTTTGTACTCGGACTGTGGGAAGGCAACGAGGCCACGCGTGGAATGACGCCAGGCGAGCGCTCGCTGGATGAGCAGCTGGCCCAGTTCGAACGCTACCTGATCCACGAAGCGCTAGAGGCTTGCAACGGCTCGGCCTCCGCCGCGGCAGAGCGGCTCGGCGTGCCCCGCAAGACCCTGTACGACAAGATGCGCCGGCTGGGTCCTCTGGCGGCGGTCGAAGCACGTCGAGCCTAGTCACGGGACCGCCTCGCGGACATGTTGCATGTCTCAGCCGCATCATTCTTCGATCCATCCGCATCCCTGCGACGACGATTTGCGCAAGCAGCGCATAGCTGCAACGCCTTCGACATCACGTGCTCGAACACCATACCGCGGCCCGCGAATGCCTTCGGCATGGGCATCATGTTGCATGACGCGAGGACCGACCGAGTTCGCTCTTCCTCGGTGTCCGTCCTCGTCCCTTCGTGCTGTGTGGCTGCGCCACAGACGCACCGTCATGCCACCCCATCACCAGCAATCAAGCAGCGATGGCGGCAGTAGCTTGACATTGCCGCGACGAAGATTGCCGCCGAGCTTGCCTGAGCTCGCCCCTCATTCGACGCCTTCTTAGCCGCCCTAGGCACCGACACCCAGTGAGCGGCCGTTCGGTCCACCCCTGCCGGCCGTGACCTGTTTCAACGGCCGTCCTGATCCTGCCGTGTCATGCGCTTTGTACCACCGGAGCGGCCGCACCAAGAGCAGACGCAGCCACTGCACCAGAGCCTCGCATGCCCCAGTGCCATCGAACTTCGCATCGTCGACAATCGACCCATGAGCAACTCGAGTGCAGCCTTTGTCCTCAATCCAGAACGGACCCGGGACATCGCGCACCTTCTGCTGGATGCCGAGGGTCGGCTTCTGATTCGCGAAGGCCGCGAACTCTCCCAAACCACGGCGGAAGAGCGCCTGTTGTTTGGGGTGCGGCACGGCATCTACAGCTTGCCCACGGTGGAACTTTTGGAATTTCTTCAGGCACGCATTGCAGGCCGCAGCGCGATAGAGATCGGCGCAGGCCATGGGGTGCTGGCTCAGGCACTCTCCATTCCGGCCACCGACAACCGTCAGCAGGAAGATCCTGCGATCCGCGCGTATTACGAATCCATCGGGCAACCGACGATTCGCTACGGCGACCACGTCGAGAAGCTCGATGCTGAGCATGCGCTAGCCAAGTACCGACCGCAGGTGGTCATCGCCTGCTGGGTCACGCACCGCTTCGACGAGGCCGAGCCTCAGCGAGGCGGCAGCATCACGGGTGTAGACGAAGCTGCCATCCTCGAGAACTGCGAAGAGTACATATTCATCGGGAACGAGAAGGTCCATCAACACAAGCCGATCTTGTCACTTCCGCACGAAAGGCTGACGCCACGCTGGCTTTACTCTCGCGCCCTCAACGGAAGCCCGGAGTTCATCGCGATCTGGCGCAAAGCGCCGGCGTCAATCGCGACAAGGCACTAGAGCCATAGAACCGCAACGGTTCTCAGCTGACCGCGGCAGACGCCTTGGACAGACACCACTGCCCAGCCAGCCGAACAGAACCAGAAAGCGCACCCGCCCCAAAGTCGGGCAAATGTCAAAGCTGAAACCTCCAGCGGATCGACCAGGCAGCATCGCCCGTCACCCGTTACCCGTCACCCAGACATGTCGTTGCCCCGTCCGCAAAGTCCTTGTCCGGCGACGGCGAATCGCTAGAGTTCAGGCGGACCTATTGAACGCCGTCGCCGCGCAATGACCTCCAACTGTCGCTCCAGCGTTATCCGTACCCGCGTGCCACAGGAAACACGGGCCAAGTTTTCCGCCCTTGCAGCGTTTCATGGCCTCTGCGAGGCTCACTTGCTCGCGCGCATGGTCAATGAGGTTCTCAAGGATTCAAGCCCTGTCGGACGGGACGGCCTCGAGAAAGAGGAAACGTCGACACCCGACGTGGAGGACTCCACACTGCCTCGCGTCGCACTACGCCTTCGACCGGGTGACCGCGCCTTGGCAACACTGCGTGCCGATGCTTGTGGCATGAAGCTCAGCAGCTATCTGGTCCTGCTGGTGCGCAACCATGTGCGACGCTCGGCGGTCCCACCCCCTTGCGAACTGACGCAGCTCAAGATTCTCTGTGCGCACCTGGCCGCGCTACGACGACAACTCGAGGCGTTCGGCACGCCGAACACTTCCATCGATGTGGCCGCGGAGCTAGGCGGCGTGCTTGCAGAGGTTCGAAATCAGGTGGAAGCCGCACGCGAGGAGGCCGCGGCCATTGTGCGCAGAAACCTCGTCTGCTGGGAAACCGGCGCGCAGGCCTGAGATGCCCGCGAGGAACGCGCAAGGCAATCGGCAGGGTGCCACACCGATCGGCGCGACACCCGATATGTCGCTGGACATCGTGAGCTATGGCCGCAAGGGGCCAGGCGACGTCTTGCGCTTCAGTTCCGACGAGATCGCGCAGATCCGCCGCACGGTCGATCGTGCGCCAGAGGTGATGGTGAAAGTCACCGGTGGCGGACGCGACGCCTCCAGCGTTCAGGTCCATCTGGACTACATCGGCCGGCAGGGAAAGCTCCCCATCGAAGACGACGAAGGACGCACCCATCACGGAAGAAGCGCCGCTCGTGAACTCGCATGCGACTGGCAGTTGGAGCTCTGCAAAGGTCAGTACAAGGCCAAGCCAGTCAAAGGTCAAACAGACAGCCGCCCCAAGGTCGCCCACAACATCGTGTTGTCGATGCCGCAAGGGACACAGCCGGAAAAGCTGCTGAGAACAGTGCGCGCATTTGCGCGCAAGAACTTCGGCCAGCGCCACCGATACGCCATGACCTTGCATGTCGACCAGGCGCATCCGCATGTGCATCTGGTCGTCAAAAGCGAGCAAGAGTACGAGCCAACCAAGCGGCTGTGCATCTACAAAGCCACGCTCAGACAGTGGCGCGAGCAGTTCGCTTCGCTCCTGCGCGATGAAGGCATCACGGCCAATGCGACGGCCAGGCAGGTACGAGGACAGATGCGTACCCCCTACAGCACCGCGGTCCATCACCGTCTGCAGGCACTCCAAGCTGCCGCTCGGTTGCCGCCTGGGGAAAAAGATCTGCATCGGGCACCAAAGACCTCCACCCTCATGCAAGCCAAAATTGAAAAGGTGCTTCGTCTCCTCGGTAGCCAGGAGCACGTCATCGACCACGGCCTCGAGGCGATGCAGCGCACGCGATATGGAGTCCTCCATGATTGGCGCGCCACAGCTCAGCAGCTGCGACGACAGGGAGAGTCCGAACTGGCAGCGCAGGTCGATCGCTTTGTCGAGAGCATGCCGGCAGTGCAGACCGACGCGAGATGGCTCGCAGAGCGTTGGAAGGCGCAGGCCAAGGGCCGATCGGACATGGCGCCCGTCGCCCCGGACAAGGGACCGCGGACACGATGAAGAACCGGAGGCCAACGGCCTTCCCAGCAAGCATCAGTCCATGCGACGCTCAGCGCCAGATCCCCCTTCACCCGCCTCAGGAAGCGACACCCGCCACTCCAGAAACACATCGTTGGTGCCACGCCCAGTAACGACGTCAAAATGTGGGACATCGCGGGCCGCAGTGCTCTTCCACGCTGCGAGGGCAAGGACCACACTGACTCGACCGCGATCGCCCCTGAAGTCCGGCTCTTTGACGCCTCCTTCGGGTCGGACACCTTCATCGGGATGACAGTGCATCCCGACGCCCGCTGTTGCAGCGGGATGCGAAGTCAAGGCTAGTGGACTGCGCCCCGAACTCGGCCGGGCGAGCGAAGCAAGAACTCCTTGAGGTTGGCGGCGTTCGTCTTCTCGAAGAGACGGGACTTGTAGGTCAGCACAGTGGTGGGCGACAGGTTCAGCGCGCGGGCGATCTCTTTGGCCGTGTGGCCGCGCCAAAGAAGTTCGGCGACCTGCCGTTCACGCACAGAGAGTGACTCCATGTCGATGGTCGCCACGGGAATCGACTGCGGCGGTTGCGTGGCGAACTCGTCGTGGCGCTGTGCCAAGGCAATCAACGAAGGGCCGCAGTAGCGCAGCAACGCCGTGGTTCTGCTCGAGACCGCGCGCGAGAAGTACAGGTTGATGTAGCAAGTCCGCTCGCCCCAGGTGCCGAACAACGAGATCTTGCTTGCGAAGCCGGGCTTCTCGAACAACTGCTGACGGTATTCGCGATCTCGAATGCTCTCGGGCGAGACCGATACCAGTTGCACATCCGAGACAGGATCGCGTATGGACTCGCACACGCGCTGGTAGTTGGGATCGCGCTGATAGAGCCGATTCACATAGACGTCCGTGGTCCATTCGATCATCGACTGATCGAGCAGGCTCGCGCAACGCGCATAGCCGATGCGGCCCGTGCGGTCGTAGCGCAGGTGGGACATGTGGTCCACACCCACCACCTCGTGGAGCCCACGCAGCAATGTCGCGTGAAACATCGGCCGACCCAGGTCAAGGATGGCCTGGGGTGCCCAGACATCCTGCATCGGGGCCACCGTGGCCAGTTCGTTCGTCTCCATCTTCTTGATTCTCCTGCCGCGGCGTCGGTTCTCGCCCCTTGCACACGCTGATGTCCTCACTTGAAAGGACAGACCCGAGGAAGGCGAACTCCTAAATTCGTGCCGGTCACATCGAGCGGCACGAACCGCAGTCCTTGAATGTTAGAACTTCCCGTCTATTCCTACAAACGCCCCGGCGAGCTCGACCGCCCACAAGACACGCCGCACCCCGTCATCGTCGTCGGCGGCGGGCTCAGCGGCCTCAGTGCGGCGCTCGACTTGGTGCGACGCGGCATCCGCGTCGTGGTCCTGGACGATGACAACACCGTGGGTGTGCGCGGGTTGGCCTCGCGCGGCATGGTCTGGGCCCAGCGTACGCTGGACATCTTCGAGCGCCTGGGCATCGCGCACGAAGTCGTCGCCAAGGGCGTGCGCTGGAACCTCGGCCGGGTCCTGTGCCGCGATGCCGCCGTCACCTCGTTCAGCCTGCAGGCGCAACCAGACATGCGTCACAACGGATTTGCGAATCTGCAGCAGTACTACGTCGAGAAATTTCTCGTCGAAGCCCTTCAACGCGAACCGCTGGCCGAGTTGCGCTGGTTGAACGAGGTCGTCGCCGTGCGTTCGGCCGAGGACCACGTCGAGCTCGACGTGACGACGCCCGAGGGTGCCTACACCACCTGCGCCCGATGGGTTCTCGCCTGCGATGGCGCCAACAGCCGAGTGCGCACAGCCCTGGGGATCGTGCCCCGGCTTCACGACCGAACGGAAGACCGTTGGATCATCATCGACGTCATCCTGCGCTCGGGTGAATGGCCCGAGGAGCGCTGGACCTGGCTGGATGCGAGCGCCAACGATGGACGCGCGGTCTGGCGGCACAAGATGGCGGACGATACCTGGCGCCTCGACTTCCAATTGGCGCCGAACGAAGACCCTGCCGTCGTGACAACGGAGTCAGCGATGCGCGAGCGGGTGGCCAAGCTCGTGGGCCCAGACGTTGCGTTCGACATCGCCTGGTCTGGCGCCTGGGGCTATCGGCACGAGTGCCTGGATGATCTGCGCAGGGGACGGGTTCTCTTTGTGGGCGACGCCGCCCACCTGGTTGCGCCTTTCGGTGCACGTGGCGGCAATGGCGGCATCCAGGATGCCGACAACCTCGGCTGGAAACTGGCGCTGCACCTGCAAGGGCTCGCTGGAGAGGCCGTGCTGGACAGCTACGGCCATGAGCGCAAGCACGCGGCGCTGGAGAACATTCGCCAGGCACGCCGGTCTTCACGCTTCGTCTACCCGGGGGCACACAGCTCGGCCGCGCTGTGGCGCGACGCCATCATCGCGCTGGCGCCGGACCACGATTGGGCCGCCCGCATGATCAACACCGGGCGCCTTTGCACGCCCGCCATCTACCCAGCGTCGGCGCTTGCAGCCGGCACGCATGCACAAACCGGCGTGGCGCTTCCGAATGTGGTGCTCTCCAGCGAGGGCCCCGGCGCGTCGCCGCCGCGCACGACGCTGCATCAGATCCTCGGCCCCTGGTTCACCGCATTGGTGCTCTCCGACGACCTGCCCTCGCAGCGCGCAGCGCATCCGCTGTTGCACTGGGTCGCCGTCGGACGGTACTGCGACGCGGCAGGCCGCGCGGCGCTGGCCCGTCAGCTGAGCCGGCCCGCCGACGCAGGCGCGGTCTGGCTCATTCGACCCGATCAGCACGTCATGGCAGTGCTGTCGATCGACGAGGTCAATGCCATGGAAAAACTTTCTGCTCTGCTGCAGGCAGCGCTGGATGCAACCCCCATCGTCTGTGAGGAGGCTTGAGACGTGGCCGCAACGCAACAACAACTGGACGACGTTCTGGAACACCTGGTCGCATTGACCGACCTGCCCGACGTCACCGCGCAACGCGATCGCCTCGCATGCCTGGTGCTGCTGCTGGCGGAGTCTCTCGATGACCCGCAAGCCGTGCATGCGGCCATCGAGGAGGTCCTGCGTCATGACAAGCAAGGCTTTGCACTCGCCATCCCCTGACCCATTTCGAGGACCCGCCATGACACCCGCCATCCAAGCCCGCGGCCTGCATCACTTCGCCTGGCGCTGCCGAGACGCCGAAGAAACCCGGCATTTCTATGAAGACATCCTCGGCCTGCCACTGGTGCATGTCGTCAAGGAAGAAATCGTACCGTCCACGGGAGAGCACTGCCCCTTCGTGCACTTGTTCTTCGAATTCGCGGACCACTCCCACATCGCCTTCTTCGACCTGGGAGACAACGCCGTCACGCAGCAGGACCCGCACACACCGGGCTGGGTCAATCACTTCGCGATGGAGTTGGCCAGCGAGACGGAGGTGGCACAGATGCGCGAGAGGCTTCTGGCGCACGGCGTGGAGGTGGTGGGCGTCACCGACCACCACTTCATACGGTCCATTTACTTCTTCGACCCCAACGGTCTGCGTCTGGAGCTGACCGTGCGCCTGGATGCGGCGCCCATTGCCGACTATGTCGAGCAGAAGCGCCGCATTGCACACGAAGAACTCGCTGCCTGGACCCGCGACAAGGCCCGAGGCCTGCGGCCTGGCCAAAGTGGCACCAGCAGCCGGGCGCGGCACGACAACCCCATTTCACATTGACGACGAATTCCAACCAAGCACCATGAGCAACAAAGCCTTCGCCTCGCACGCCGACCTCGCCGAGAAAACGATCTCCTTCGAGCGCCTGTCCGACAACGCCTATGCCTACACCGCCGAGGGGGATCCGAACTCGGGCGTGATCATTGGCGACGACAGCGTCATGGTGATCGACGCCACCGCCACGCCCGCCATGGCGCAGGGCCTGATCCGGGCCATCCGAGGCGTCACCGACAAGCCCATCCGTCATGTGGTGCTCACCCACTACCACGCGGTGCGCGTGCTGGGCGCCTCGGCCTACGCTGCGCACGGCGCCGTGAACGTCTTCGCCAGCCGCGGCACCCTCGATTTGATCGCCGAACGCGGCCAGGCCGACATGGACTCGGAGATCGGGCGCTTTCCACGTCTTTTCCAGTCGGCCGAAGACATCCCGGGGCTGACCTGGCCGACGATCGTCTTCGAGCGCGAGTTGACGCTGCACCTGGGCAGTCTCGAAGTGAAGCTGATGCACCTGGGCGCCGGGCATACGAAAGGCGATGCGGTGGCCTGGATCCCTTCGCAAGGCATCTGCTTTTCAGGCGATCTGGTCGAGTACAACGCCGGCGTCTACACGGGCGATGCCCATCTCGCGCAGTGGCCTGCCACCCTGGACGCGCTGGAAGCGCTGCAACCCCGCCAGCTGGTGCCGGGCCGCGGCCCCGCATTGAAGACGCCCGAGGACAGCCGCGCCGGCATCGAGTACACGCGCCGCTGGGTGCAAACACTCTATGGCTGCGCCCAGCAGGGCGTGCGCGAGGGGAAATCGCTGCGCGAGGTCTATGCCTCGACGCGCCAGGCGATGGACCCGGAATTCGGCCATGTCTTCATCTATGAGCATTGCATTCCCTTCGACGTGTCACGCGCCTACGACGAGGCCAGCGGTATCGAGGTGCCGCGCGTATGGACCGCGCAACGTGATCGGGAAATGTGGAGCGCCCTCAACGACTGAACGAAGACGCCCATCATGAAACTTGCCACCCTCAAGAACGGTACGCGCGACGGACAGTTGGTCATCGTGAGCCGCGACCTACAACGCATGACGGCACCTCTCGCATCGGTGACCACCGTGCAGCAAGCGCTGGACCGCTGGCCCGAAGTTCAGGTCGACCTCCAGGCGCGTTACGAAGCACTCAACGCGCGCATGGACGCGGGAGAGGCCTTCGACGCATCCCGCTGCGCCGCTCCGCTGCCACGCGCCTATCAGTGGCTGGACGCCTCCGCCTACCTCAACCATGTCGAGATGACGCGCCGCGCGCGCGGCGGCGAAATGCCGCCGTCCTTCCTCACCGATCCCGTGATGTACCAGGGTGCCTCGGACGACTTCATCGGCCCGCGCGATGACATCGTGGCGGCGAGCGAGGAACTGGGGGTCGACCTCGAAGCGGAGGTGATCGTGGTGACCGGTGACGTTCCGCTGGGCGTCAACGCACAAGACGCCTTGGGACATATCCGGCTGCTTGGCTTGGTCAACGACGTCACGCTGCGCTCGCTGGTGGTGCCCGAACTGGCCAAGGGCTTCGGCTTCGTCCAGTCCAAGCCGGCCTCCGCGCTGTCTCCGGTGCTTGTCACGCCAGACGAGCTGGGCAACCATTGGCGCGGCGGCAAGCTGCACCGGGCGATGGAAGTTTGGCTCAACGACAGGCAGCTCGGGCGTCCGCAGGCCGGCGAGGAGATGCAGTTCCATTTCGGCGAACTGATCGCCCATGCAGCGCGCACGCGACGACTGATCGCCGGCACCGTCCTGGGCAGCGGCACCGTCTCCAACCGCAGCGACGAGGCGGGTGTGTGCTGTCTGGTCGAGGCACGCGTACGCGAACAACTGCGAGAAGGCCGGATGCACACACCGTTCCTCAAGCATGGGGACCGTATCCGCATTGAGATGCGCGATGACGGGGGCGCCAGCATCTTCGGCGCGATCGATCAGGTCGTGCGTATCGAAGGGGCATCGCCGTGAGTTCCGCTTCCACGGTGCGCCTGCACAGCTACTGGCGCAGCTCAGCCGCCTATCGCGTGCGGATCGCGCTGGGGCTCAAAGGCATCGCCTTTGAATCCGTCTGCTGGCACATGGCGAATGGCGAGCACCTGCAGCAGCGCTACCGCGATCTTGCGTCCTTCGGCCTGGTGCCCATGCTGGAGATCGATGGGCTGCGGCTACAGCAGTCGCTCGCCATCATCGAGTACCTGGAGGAGCGCAATCCTGACCCCCCGCTTCTTCCAAGCGAGCGGTCTCAACGCGCGCGGGCACGGGCATTGGCCCAGCTCGTGGCTTGCGAAATCCATCCCCTCAACAACCTGCGCGTCCTCAAGCGACTGCGCGGTTCGCTGCGCGCGGACGATGCGCAAGTTGCCGACTGGTACCGGCATTGGTGTCATGAAGGCTTTCAAGCCCTCGAGTCCGCGCTGGAGCCTTTCGAGGCCGGCCCGTTCGCGCTGGGCGCGCAACCCTCGATCGTCGAGTGCTGCTTGATACCGCAGATCTACAACGCGAGGCGCTACGAGGTGCCGATGGCGGCCTACCCGCGCATCCTGGCCATCGCTGCAGCCTGCGACGGCCTCGCGGCCTTCGATGCGGCGCGACCCGAGCGCCAGCCCGATGCGCCGACGTCGTCGCCGTCCTGACGCGATCTTCCATAACGACAACCGGACGTCGCCCTGAAGGACGTTCACCTTCCTTCGGAGACAACCGTGCCCCCTACCGCCTCTATCCCGATCTCACAGGCGCTGCCTGCGACGCGCGAGGACAAGAAAGTCCTGACCGCCACCCTCGTCGGCACCGCCATCGAGTGGTACGACTATTTCATCTACGCCCAGGCAGCGGGCCTGGTGCTCGGGCCGTTGTTTTTCTCACCGTTCGCACAGAACAACCCGGGTCTGTCGCTGTTGCTGGCTTTCGCCACCATCGGCGTGGCATTCCTGTTCCGGCCGCTGGGCGCCATCATCTGTGGCCACCTGGGCGACCGCTTTGGACGCAAGGCCGTGCTGGCCGCGACGCTGATTCTCATGGGTGCGGCAACCACCCTGATCGGGGTGCTCCCCGGATACGCCCAGATCGGGGTCTGGGCACCCGTTCTGCTGATCCTGCTGCGCATCCTGCAGGGCTTCTCGGCCGGCGGGGAATGGGGCGGTGCCGCGTTGATGTCGGTGGAACACGCGCCGGCCGACAAGCGTTCGTTCTTCGGCGCCTTCCCACAGATCGGGGTGCCGATCGGCATGATCGTCGCCACGGGTGTGCTCTGGGCCGTCACCTCGGTCCTCGGCAAGGAACGATTTCTCGAATGGGGGTGGCGCCTTCCCTTCCTCTTCTCGATCGCGCTCGTGGTGGTCGGCGCACTGATCCGCCGCTCGGTGGAGGAGTCGCCCGTCTTCTTGCGCATGCACGAGCGGCGCCGCGAATCCGCTGCGCCGCTGGGGCAACTCTTTCGCCATCATCGCAAGCAGGTGCTGCAGACGGCGTTGATCTTCGTGGGCAACAATGCCGCGGGCTATCTGCTCGTCGCCTTCTTTCTGAGCTACGGCCAGCGCGTGCTTCAGTTGCCGTCACAGCAGCTGTTGGCCGCCTGCACGGTGGCAGCAGTGGGATGGTTGGTCTCGACGTTGATCGGCGGCGTGCTCGGTGACCGGATCGGGCGCGTGCGAACCTTCCAGATCGGCTACGTGATGCTCGCGGTGTGGGCGATCCCCATGTGGTTCCTGATCGACACAGCGCAGATCGGCCTTTTCCTGGTGGCGTTGTTGGTCCTGTCCGTCCCCCTTGGACTGACCTATGGACCACAGGCTGCGCTCTACGCGGAGATGTTCCCGGCCAAGGTCCGTTATTCGGGCGTGTCCGTAGGCTACGCGCTGGGCTCCATCCTGGGCGGCGCATTCGCGGCCACGATCGCTCAGTGGATCATCTCCACATGGAGCCAGTCGTGGCTGGTCGGCGTCTACATCACTTTGATGGCCGCCGTGTCCTTCGTCGCGGTGTCGAGCGTCCACGATCGCCCTGGCCTCGACCTCGACGATCAAGGCTGACCACGTCTGGCGCGAGATCGCGTCGCCGCTCTTAACGATTCCTCACCATGACCACCACGATCCAGCAGGCCGACCTGATCGAATCGATCAGCGCCGCGCTGCAGTACATCAGCTACTACCACCCCGCCGACTACATCGCCCACCTGGCCAAGGCCTACGAGCGCGAGCGCAGTCCCGCCGCCAAGGACGCGATGGCGCAGATCCTCACCAACAGCAAGATGAGCGCGACCGGCCAGCGCCCGATCTGCCAGGACACCGGCATCGTCAACGTGTTCCTCAAGGTGGGCATGGACGTGCGCTGGGGCGGCTTCACCGGCAGCCTCGACGACGCCATCAACGAAGGCGTGCGCCGCGGCTACAACCACCCCGACAACACGCTGCGCGCCTCGGTCGTGGCCGATCCGCAGTTCGACCGCAAGAACACCAAGGACAACACGCCCGCGGTGATCTTCACCGAGATCGTGCCGGGCGACAAAGTCGAGGTGACGGTGGCCGCCAAGGGCGGCGGCAGCGAGAACAAGAGCAAGCTGGTGATGCTGAACCCCGGCGACAGCGTGGTCGACTGGGTGCTGAAGACCGTGCCGACCATGGGCGCCGGCTGGTGCCCGCCGGGCATGCTGGGCATCGGTATCGGCGGCACGGCGGAGAAGGCCGCGCTGCTGGCCAAGGAAAGCCTGATGGACGACCTCGACATGCACGAGCTGCAGGCCAAGGCCCAACTCGCCAAGGAGGGCAAGGAAGAGCTGACCAAGGTCGAGGCCCTGCGCCTCGAGCTGTTCGAGAAGGTCAACGCCCTGGGCATCGGCGCGCAGGGCCTGGGCGGCCTCGCGACGGTGCTCGACGTCAAGATCAAGATGTACCCGACGCACGCGGCCAGCAAGCCGGTGGCGATGATCCCGAACTGCGCCGCCACGCGCCATGCGCACTTCGTGATGGACGGCAGCGGCCCGGTCTACCTCGAGGCGCCATCGCTCGACCTGTGGCCCAAGATCGACTGGGCACCCGACGAGAAGAAGAGCAAGCGCGTCGACCTCGACAAGCTCACGCCCGCCGAAGTGGCGAGCTGGAAGCCCGGCGACACGCTGCTGCTCAACGGCAAGATGCTCACCGGCCGCGACGCCGCGCACAAGCGCATCCAGGACATGCTGGCCAAGGGCGAGAAGCTGCCGGTGGACTTCACCAACCGCGTCATCTACTACGTGGGCCCGGTCGATCCGGTGAAGGGCGAGGCCGTGGGCCCGGCCGGCCCGACCACCGCCACGCGCATGGACGGCTTCACCGAGATGATGCTGGCCCAGACCGGCCTGATCGCGATGATCGGCAAGGCCGAGCGCGGCCCGGTCGCGATCGAGGCGATCAAGAAGCACAAGAGCGCCTACCTGATGGCCGTGGGCGGCGCCGCCTACCTCGTGAGCAAGGCGATCAAGACCGCCAAGGTGGTGGGCTTCGAGGACCTGGGCATGGAAGCCATCTACGAATTCGACGTGGTCGACATGCCGGTGACGGTGGCGGTCGATGCCGGCGGCACCAGCGCCCACATCACCGGCCCGGCCGAGTGGCAGAAGCGCATCGCCAGCGGCGAATTCAAGACCATCACGCTGGAACCCGCTTGACCCTCGCCGCGCGTCCGCAGCCGTCCCCATCCACTTCGCCCGTCGGCGTGTTCGACAGCGGCGTGGGCGGGCTGAGCGTGCTGGGCGCTCGCTCTCCAAGCGTGTCACAAAGTCATTGGCGGGAAACGTCGGGGCACCCCAACATGACCAGCCGCTCAACACCGAACGGCGCGAAGCGTTTCCAGATCCAGGCAGATTGGGCCTCAACCCGGCGCAACCATCATCGAGTCTGTTTCACCACAGGTTGAGGTCTTCGTAGTGCTCCAGATCCTCCCAGATGGTCGGTGTGAGTTTTCCTAGCAGCCGATGTGACATATCGTCGATGGTGTCTGCGAAGGCGGCGCTCTAGCATCGCACCATGACGATGCCTACCTCTGTCTCGCAGCCGACTGAGGCGAAAAAGGCATCCAGCAGTCGCACCCGCGTGTTATGGGCGACTTGTGCTGCACATGCACTGCACGACGGCTACGGCGACATGATTTACGCGCTGCTGCCGATCTGGCAGGCGGAGTTCCAACTCGGCTATGCCTCGCTGGCGTTGGTGCGGGGCGTCTACACCGGCACTATGGCTGTGCTCCAGCTCTCCGCAGGTCGTCTGGCGAGCTGGATCGGAGGCCGTGCCACGCTGGCGCTCGGGACGCTGCTCGCCGCACTGGGCTATGCAGCGGCGGGCCTGTCCGGTGGCCTGCTTGGCTTGTGCGTCGCACTGGCCTTGTCGGGCAGCGGTTCAAGTACCCAGCATCCATTGGCTTCTGGTGCCGTGTCACGCGCCTATGGGCGCAACGCCCGCGGCCCCCTCGGTATCTACAACTTTGCCGGAGATCTGGGCAAGGCGGCCCTGCCTGCCGCGATCTCGCTGCTGGCAACCATGATGCCGTGGCGTCATGCACTGTGGGCCATGTCCATGATCGGTGGATTGGTTGCTGCAGGTCTGGCACTTTGGCTCCCGTCAACACCTCGCGACCCGGCGATCGAAGACGTTGACGGCGCCGATGAAAAGAATCCGTCAGCCACCGGCTTCCGGCTCCTTCTGGCGATCGGTGTGCTGGACAGCGCTGTGCGCATGGGGCTGCTGACCTTCTTGCCGTTCCTGCTCAAAGGCAAGGGCATATCGACGTCGATGCTGGGCACAGCTCTGGCGATGGTCTTCATCGGCGGCGCCGCCGGGAAGTTCATTTGCGGCTGGCTCGGCCAGCGCATGGGCGTCATCGGCACCGTGCTCGCAACCGAATGCGGGACTGCGGTGTGCATCCTATCCGTGATGCTGTGTCCCCTGGTTCCCGCGCTGGCCTTGCTGCCGTTGCTGGGCGCACTCATGAACGGAACTTCGTCCGTACTGTACGGCACAGTACCCGACCTGGCACCCGGGGGAAATGACGAACGTGCCTTTGCGCTCTTCTACACAGGCACCATCGGCTCGAGCGCGATTTCGCCGGTGTTGTACGGCCTCCTGGGGGATCGGGTCGGCATCCAGTGGGCTACATGCGCGACGGCACTGACTGCCATCGCCGTGGTCCCATTGGCACTGGCGTTGCGCGCGCGTTTGACGCTCACCGAGCAAACGATCTGACGGCAGCCACTCGACGGCGAGCCGGACCATCCTGCCTTCTTCTTACTCTCTGGAACTTCACCCCATGGAAAATGCTTCTCAGGCACCCGTCATCTTGGTCACAGGCGGCAGCCGCGGCGTCGGTGCGGCCACAGCGCGTCTGGCAGCCGCGCAAGGCTATGACGTGGTGATCAGCTATCTGTCAGACGAATCGGCTGCCGATACCGTCATCGCGGACGTGCGAGCCGCGGGCCGGCAGGGGTTGGCGGTGCGAGCTGACAGCGCAGATCCCGCGCAAGTCGCTCGTCTGTTCGCGGAGCTCGACCGGACATTTGGACGCCTCGATGTGCTCGTGAACAACGCCGCCATCTTGCAAAGGCAGTGTCGCCTGGAAGATCTCGACTTCGAGCGGATGCACCGCATCTTTGCGGTCAACGCCATCGGCCCGATCCTTTGCGCACAACAAGCCATCAAGCGCATGTCCAGCCGCCACAACGCGCGAGGGGGATCGGTGATCAATGTCTCGTCGGCAGCCGCGCGACTTGGCAGCCCCAACGAATATGTCGACTACGCCGCATCGAAGGGCGCGCTCGAAACCTTCACGACCGGGTTCGCCAAGGAGGTCGCACGCGAGGGCATCCGCGTCAACTGCGTTCGCCCGGGACATATCTACACACAGATGCATGCCAGTGGCGGCGAGCCCGGCAGAGTGGATCGTGTCAAGGACTCGATCCCGATGGGCCGAGGCGGCCAGCCAGAAGAAGTGGCACGAGCGATCTTGTGGCTGGCCAGCGCCGAAGCCTCCTTTGTCACCGGCACCTTCCTCGATGTGACGGGCGGCAAGTAGGGTTGTTCAGCGGGGCGTGCCGCTTTCGAAGGCACGCAGCGCGAAGCGCAACGCTCCCGCCACCACGCTCGCGACGACACGCGGCTGCCCGGGAACTGCGTCATCCACCAGCAGAAAATCTGCCCGCTGCCCTGTCTCCAAGCGCCCGCGGTCCGTCAACCCCACCGCCGTGGCGGCATGGTGTGAGACCATGCTCCACGCCTCGGGGAACGAAAGCACCTCTCGGCGCGCGAGGTCGAATGCGGCGAGCAGGGGCGACGGATAGTAGTAGTCTGACGTCAGCACATCGCACAAGCCCTTGCGGACCATGTCCTCGGCTCGTGGCGCGCCCACGTGACTGCCACCGCGCAGCACATTCGGCGCGCCGAACACGATGAGGTCACCCGCCACCCTCGCTTCTCTCGCAGCATCCTCGCTCAGCGGAAACTCGGCCACATTGCAGCCCCAGAGGCTCAGACGTCGCCGCTGCGCCGCATCCGGATCGTCATGCGACGCGACGCTCAGCCCGGCTCGCCTGGCCTGTGCCACGAGCTGTGCCAACCCCGGCGCCTCGGGCACTGTCTGACTGGCCGCCTCAACGCGCTGAACAAAGGTCTGCACATCGCATTCCGCGCGCTCCGCGTACCGGGCGAGATGCACGGGATCGTCCAGCTTGGCCGCCAGCTGCGGCCAATGGTCATTGATGGACAGGAAGTGAACATGGCCAGCTTCGATCCATCGACTTGCGGCAGCCCAACCCTCCACGAATCTGGCTTCCAGTCGCAAGTGAAATCGGTGGTCGGCGCCCCATCGAACGCCGCGCTCCTGCAAGGCGTGAAGCATTTGCTCGGCAACAGCCAAGCCGCGCAGCCCGCCTTCCCACGAAATGGTCACGCCGTGATAGGCCGTCGTGATGCCGTTGGCCAGCAGCTGGGCGTCCACATCCGTGAGTGCCGTCGCGTGCGGCACTCGAACTCCTGCCCGGGGCCTGAGTGCCCGCTCGAATGCGTCGCCATGGATGTCAACGATGCCAGGCAGGACGAGCAGGTCGCCCGCATCCAGGAACGCATCGGACGACGCAGCCCTGTGCAGCAGCGTTTCGTCCACAGCGAAGGAGGCCGGCGCCAAGCCTTCGGGCGTGAGCACGCGCGCCCCTCGAATGCCAGCCAGGGGAGGATCGGTGTGGGACGCGCGCAGCATGCGGCGATGCTACCCGAGCTCCGCAAGCGAGGCGGGGCAGCACCAGACGCATCACGTCGTCGTGCGGGGAGTCAGTGACCAGGGATCATCCAGTGAAGATGGTTTTGTTGCAGCCACACCAATACGCCCAGCAAAAGGGTCAGGAAGATGCTGTGCTTGAACGTGCGCGCGACGATGGCCCCCTCTTTGCCATGCATCCCCGTGGTTGCAACACCGCACGCGATGCTCTGCGGGGAGATCATCTTGCCAAAGACGCCCCCGGTCGAGTTCGTGGCTGCCATCAGCGTGGGGCTGAGCCCCAGCTGGTTCGCCGCCACCACCTGCATATTGCCGAACAGGGCATTGCCGGAGGTATCGCTGCCGGTAAGGAACACCGCGATCCACCCAAGGAAGGCCGACACGAAGGGGAACCATGGACCCACCGCCACGATGCCCAGGCCCAGGCTGTACGTCATCCCGGAATAGTTCATCAGGTAGGCCAGACCGATGATCATGGCGACGGTGGCCACGGGCACCGCTGTTTGCCGCAAGGTGTCCTTCGCAGCGCCGAAGAAGTCCTTGACTGACAAGCGCATGACGACTGCGGAGACCAACGCAGCAACCAGCACCGCCGTACCGGTCGTCAGCGGCTGGAAGCTCCACACCGCCGGATACGCCTTCTGGTAGACAGTGATGTACACCGCCTTGTCGAGCCCGGGCCAGGGGATCGAGACTTCCCCGATTTTTCCGAGATTCGCGACGGTCCATCCCACGGCAATCACTGCAACGATCAGCCACGGATACCAGCTTTGCCGACCTGTCACACTCGTTCGGGCAATGCTCGCCCGGTCGATGTTGACATGGTAGTGAGCATCGGGTGCCGGCTTCCAGTAGCGCAGGAAAGTCATCGTCACCACGATCGCCACGATCGCGGCCAGCACGTCACAGATCGCATAGCTCAAGAAGTTGGCGGCAAGGAATTGGGTGATCGCGAAGCTTCCCCCCGCCACGAGTGCAAGCGGCCAGACGGCGCGCAAGCCTTTCACGCCGCTGTAGATCGTCAGCACATAGAAGGGCAGCAGGAAAGCGAAAAAGGGGAGCTGGCGCCCTGCCATCTGGCCCAGCTCCGCGGCAGGCAGCCCGGTGACGGCAGCCAGAACCGTGATCGGCAGGCCCATGGCGCCGAACGCGACCGGAACCGTGTCGAAGATCAGCATGAATACCAGCGCATCGAGCACCGGAAAGCCGAGCGTGACGAGCAAAGCGGACGTGATGGCGATGGGTGTACCAGTCCCCGCCACGGCCTCCAAGAGCGAGCCGAAGAGGAAACCCACCACCAGGAGCACAACCCGTCGATCGTTGGGCACGTTGTCCAGCACCCAAACACGAAAGGCGTCGAGCCGTCCCGCTCGTATGGTCATGTTGAACAAAAAGATCGCCGCGACCACGACCCACATCACGGGCCACACCGCCAACACTGCGCCGAGGGCCACGGCGTTGAAGGCCATGCCGACTGGAAACTGCCAGCCGTAGACCGCAACCGCCAGACCTACGCCCAGGCCCGCAAGACCCGCCTGCCAGCCAGGTCGCCGTAGCACGCCGAGCATCAGCAGCACGGTCGTGATCGGAAGTGCCGCCACGATGAAGGTGGGCAGCAGTGCGCCGCCGATCGGCATCGTCAATTGATGAAACATCTTGTCTCCTGCACTCGCGCGCTCGCGCGAGCTTGCTTTTTGGTTTTTGTTCAGTGCGCCGCGCGCGTTTCGCGGTGCTGCGCGTAGATTTGCGAGAGCATGGAAAAGTAGTGCTCGAACGGCGGCGTCTTGACGCCGGGCACCTTGGCCGCGTCATCCCAGCGGCGCAGCCGCATGGCGTCGAGGGCGAAGGGGCGATGCTGGAAGGCATCTGCCTCCTCCTTCGTGTAGATGCCGCCCTGCAGTTTCAGCGTGTGAATGGACAGCGGGCTTAGCTTCGCGCGGTATGTCGGATCGATCGCGCACAGACAGCGCTTGGCCTCGACGTGCAGACCGATGGGATCGACCACTGCGCTTGGGAGAACGGGGCGCAAGAACGGCAGCGCCACGTACTGATGCAGGTCGTCACCCGTTCCAAAAGGCGATCCGTCGTCCGAACTCGGCGCCCCTTCTTCATGGTGCTTGCTCAACCCGATCAGATGCCCCAGGTCGTGCAGGAATGCCGCGACGATCAGTTCCTGCTCGGCGCCTTCGGATTCGCCCAGATGGGCCGTCTGCAGTGCGTGCTCCAGTTGCGTGACTGCTTCCTTGCCGTATGCCCGTGAGCCGTACGCGTCGAATAACGCCCGAATATCTTCAAGCTCCAAAGCCATGCTCGCTCCTTGTTCTCAGGTGTATGAAACGAGCGATGCTATTTTTCGGAGCCGTCTGGTATCAATCGATTTAAGTTGAGACAGGCCTGTGAGTTTTTCTGAACTCGCCCCTGGACCCGACCTGGTTCCAGCTAGCTCGCAACCACTGGGCCCGTGTTGCCGACATCCACGAGCCAGGCACAGAAGGCCTCCACCGCGGCGTCACCCTTGGTTCGCTCCGGGCAGTACCAAAAGTAGCTCCTGGCCGGCAGCGCGTACTGCGGCATGACGTACTGCAGCCGCCCTTCGTTGATGTCATCGGCCACCAAGGCCGTCGGACCGATGGCAACGCCCACGGCGTTGACGGCGGCCTGGATGGACAGGTAAAGGTGCTCGAAGGTCAGTTCGCTGCGGCATTGGATCGTCTGGCTGCCCACGGCCGAAAACCAGTTGGACCAAAGCGCCGGCAGGCTGCTGGTGTGAAGCAGTACATGCTGCTTCAGGTCACTGGGCTGCTGGATCGGTGAACGCAGCAACAACTCCGGCGCCGCGACGGCGATCCGTTGCTCATCGAGGAATCGCCCCGAACGAAAGCCATGATGGCTTTCCGGGCCTCCGGTCAGGAACACTTCGAAGTCGTTGACGCGCGGCGGCATGGCGTCGGCCGCAATCGACAGCCGGATCTCGACATCGGGATACCTTCTCTGGAAATCCGGCAACCTGGGTATGAGCCAACGCATGGTGAACGTCGGCAGAGACTGCACGCGGATGATGCGGGTCGTCTGCGGCCGTCGGATCTGGTCAGCCACGGAGGCCAGGCTGTTCAGCATGGCATTGACCTCGGTGTGAAAGCGCATGCCATCTGCCGTGAGCTGCAGCCCACGCGGTAGCCGCAGGAACAAAGCAGTGCCCAGCCATTGTTCGAGCACCTGAATCTGCCGGCTGATCGCGCCATGCGTTACGCACAGCTCATCCCCGGCCTTCGTGAAGCTGAGGTGGCGCGCGGCCGCGTCGAAGGCCTTGATGGAATTCAGCGGAGGAAGGGCTCGCATGGCATGCATCGGAACTGAGGAAGACGATCAAAAAGCATACATCCGTTGATCTGCATAAAAACTCACCTGGCGTGTGAGCAATGGTCGATTGATCCTGAGGCCCACCGAAACCCACAATCGCGGCCTCCTTCACTGCGCCTCTCGCCGGCCCGACGCCCTGCGTCGTGTCACCTCGATGATCCACTTGCTCAACCTTCTCGCTGCGATCGCTCTGCTCGTGTGGGGCACGGGGATCGTGCGCACCGGCGTCATTCAACTCTTTGGCGCCAACCTGCGCGATGTTCTCTCGCGCAGCCTGAAAAATCGCTTCCTGGCGATGTTCGCGGGCGTGACGGTGACAGGCATCGTCCAGTCGAGCACGGCCACCGCGGTACTCATTTCATCGTTCGTCGGCAGCGGCCTGGTCGGCCTGCCCGCCGGATTGGCCGTGATGCTCGGCGCGGAGGTGGGCACCAGCCTGATGGCGGTGGTCTTCTCCTTCGACCTGTCCTGGCTTTCACCGCTGCTCGTGCTCGCGGGGGTCGTGCTCGTCACCGGCTCAGACAAGCGACCGCGCGCCCGCGTGGGCCATGTGCTGATTGGCTTCGGGCTGATCACGCTCGGGCTGCAACTGATCGTCAGCGCGACCCAGCCCCTGCTCGCCTCTGCAACGTTCCGCAGCTTGGTGCTCGCGCTGCCCGACGATGTGCTTCTGGAGATCGTCGTCGGCGCCTTGTTGACGATGGCGACCTACTCAAGTCTCGCTTTTGTGCTCCTGACCGCGACATTGACGGCTTCGGGCGTTCTGCCGATGCCGATGGCAATGTGCCTCGTGTTGGGCGCAAACATCGGCAGCGGAATTCTGGCGCTACTCACCAGTTCGGGACCACGTGCGATCCGCATGCGGCTTCCGCTCGGCAGCCTGCTGTTCAAGCTGCTCGGATGCGCCCTGGCCGTGGTCATGCTCCCCCAGATCGAACATCTGCTGCAACAGAACTTCTCGAGCTTGCATACCCAGGTGATTGCCTTTCACCTGGGGTTCAACCTCACGCGGGCCGTGCTTCTGATCGGACTGACGGGACCGATGGCGAAGGTTGTCGAAACGCTGCTGCCCACCCCTGCCGCGCCGCTCGGCGAGATCCGCCCGCGACATCTCGATCCTGGCGCCCTGGCGACCCCTTCCCTCGCGATCAGCTGTGCGGCTCGCGAGGCCCTGCACCAAGCGGATCTGGTTGAAGCCATGCTCACCGGCATTCTCCCGGTGCTTCGCAACGCCGACCTCACGCTGGCCGAGCAGTTGCGCAAGATGGACGACCGCGTCGACGAAATCTGCTCGTCGATCAAGTTTTACCTCACGCAGATCCCTCGCGATGCGTTGCCGGAGAAAGAAGGACGCCGCTGGTCGAACATTGTCTCGTTCACCATCCACATGGAACAGGTTGGTGACCTCATCGAGCATGTGATCCAAGACCTCGAGGACAAGCAGATCCGCAAGGCCAGCCGCTTCTCGGATGCCGGGATGGGAGAAATCGCGGATCTGCACTCGCGATTGATCGCCAACCTGAGGCTGGCGATGAGCGTTTTCCTGGACGGCCAGGTGCACGATGCGAGAGCACTGCTTGAGGAGAAGGCCCGGTTCCGCGAGCTGGAACACGCGTATGCCGCCAACCATCTTGCACGTCTCCAGATGCAGACGAGCCAAAGCATCGAGACAAGCTCACTGCACCTCGATCTCATCAGCGATCTCAAGCGCATCAACTCCCTCATCTGCTCCATCGCGTACCCGATCCTGGAGACAGCCGGCGCCTTGACAAAGACACGGCTGCGTCATTCGAGCGCACTGCCGGCCACCTCCGCACAGGAACCCGTCGCCTGACCGGCACGCCCAGCCCCCTTCAACATCGCACTCTATGACCGCCCCCAACTCATCGCCTGCCTGCGTCGCCGGGCAAAGCAGCAGCACTTTTCTCGACGGCCTGCTCGCGACCGCCCGTCAATGCGGCCGGCGGAAGATCGCCATGGTGTTTCCCTGCGACGCAGCCGCGCTCAGGACAGGCGATCGGCTGACCGATGAAGACATCGCTGATGTGAGCTTGTTCGGCCCGCGCGATCGTCTGCTCGAGCTCGGGGCGCGCGAAGGCATCGATCTGGAGCGATTTGAGTTGATCGACACCGGCGCCGACGCTGCGTCGGCTGCTCAGAAAGCGTGCAAGCATGCCGCCGCCGGAACCCTCGACATGTTGATGAAGGGCTCACTCCACACCGATGCACTGATGCGCGCGGTGATCGCGCGTATCGACGGGCTGCGCACGCAGCGGCGCATTTCTCATGCCTTCGTGCTGCAAGTGCCTGGCCGCTCATCACCGCTGATCATCTCCGACTGCGTCGTGAACGTGGCACCGACCTTGGGCGAGAAGGTGGAAATTCTTGAACATGCCATTCATTTGGCAAGAGCGCTCGGCGTTGTCCGGCCAAGAGCGGCTGTTGTCTCCTTCACCGAATCGGTCTTACCGGGTGCTCCGAGCACGCTCGATGCCGCAGCCATCGCGAAGATGGCGCAGCGTGGTCAGATCATCGATGCGGCTGTGGATGGTCCGCTTGCCTTCGACAACGCGGTGTCCATGGCATCTGCGAGCGCCAAGGGCATCGACTCATCCGTCGCTGGCAGAGCAGACATTCTTCTGATGCCAAACCTCGAAGCTGGCAACGCCCTCTACAAGTCGCTCGTTTACATGGCTGGTGCGTCTTGTGCCGGTGTCGTGCTGGGAACGAAAAAGCCTGTGGTCCTCACCAGCCGCACGGACAGTCTCGAGTCCAAGGTGTACTCGGCGGCGTTGGCAAGCGTGCTGCTGCGCGACGAATGCACGTCCTGATGGACTGGGCGCCCATGCTCGTGAAGCAACATCCCCTTTGACAGAAACGGTCAGGCCATGAAGCAAATCCTTGTGTACGGGGACAGCATGAGTTGGGGCATGGTCCCCGGCACCCGCGAACGTTACGCCTTCGATCAACGGTGGCCGGGTGTTCTGGAAGCCGCACTTCACAGCGCCGGTTTGCGGGAGATCCGAGTCGTCGAGAACTGCCTTCCCGGCCGGAAAACGATCTGGGACGATCCATTTCGCCCGGGGCGAAATGGCGCGGCAGGTCTCGGCGAGGTTATCGAGATGTGCTCCCCGCTGGAGTTGGTGATCATTCAGTTGGGAACCAACGACTTCCAGGCCCCCTTCGGCATCAAGGCCTGGGCAGCCGCCTCCGGCGTCGGAAAGCTGGTTGAAATCGTACGCCATGCCCCGTTGGAACCCGGCATGCCGCAGCCTCGCATCCTGGTCGTCGCGCCGCCGGAGATCATCCAGCCAAAGGGCGCCAACGAGAAAAAGTTCGAAGGTGCGGTCGAGCGAAGCAACGGCTTCGCCGCGGCGTTGGAGGAGATGGCGGCGGCGAAATCTGTTCACTTCTTCGATCTGAACCCCATCACGGGCCGTAGCGACATCGACGGAATTCATCTTGACGCCGACCAACATGACGTCATCGGAAAGGCGGCCGCGTCGGTCGTGCGTGAGCTGATCGTTCAAGCAAAAGACATATCTAACTCCGCATGCGCGCGAGATGAGAAGCTGCCCTTGCCAGCCAGCCCGTCCAGCGCAGCAACCTCCCCGAAAGCATGAGTCCGCAGTCGGGGGCGAATCGAACCACCGCAACGGCAAGGCTCATCTCGACCCTGTAAGCCGATCCTTCAAAAGTACTCGCGCATCGCCCGCGTAACGCGGTCAAAAGAGGGTGTGTGCAAGTCCAGAGCCCCGGAACGCGAGCATTCAAGAGCTGGCGAGACGAAGACAGCGTAGAGCGTTCGATCTCGCGCCCCTTGACATTGCCCCGCAGCTTCGGCGTTCCCGTGCGAAGGTCGCGGGTCACCTGCGACATGGGATGTCGCACGGCACCCATGGCTGCCCTCGCAGCATCACGGATCACGACCAACAAGTGCATGCGCAGCATGAAATTCATGTCGACGCGCGCCGTGCAAGATCGGCTGCTCATCTCGCATGTGGCGGTCTCACCTTCGGCATCACTGCGCGAGTGGGTACCACAGACCAGACTGTCTCCGTCAGCTCAGAAGCAAGAAGATGCGCCGGGCCCTGGGGTGTTCAGCACGTGGGCCCCCTCTTGCAGTAGAGTCGAAGTTCCTCAACACGGAACCCGCAAGGGAGGCACACAATGACCACACCGGAAGAGGCAACAGAAAACGCGTCAGCGGCCAACGTTCTTGGAACGGAGATCGCGCTGACCGCCGCTTTACGCGCTTTGATCAAGGCGCATCCGCATCCAACCCTTCTCGCTGACGAGCTCGTGCAGCAGCGACAGTTTTCGCAAGCACACCTTGAAGCGAGCTCGCTCCCCGAGAAAGCACTACGAGGGTTCAAGTTGACTTGGGCGCTGATACTTCATCAGGACCCAGCGCAGGACGTACGTCTCGTCTCGGAACTGTAGAGCAAGCGGGCACCTGGGGACCCGTCCTCAGGCTTTCCGCTCAGAGGATGGACGACTGACGCCTCTCACGGAAGAATCGCGTGCGGCCGCAGCGGGGGCGAAATCGCTCGGCCGCACCAAGAGCCCTGGACGAAGCCAAGTCTCGTCCAGCCGCTGCAGCCATTCCTCAGGCGTGGGTTGGCTCAGACGCTCTTCAGCGGACAACCGCTGCACCCTATCGATTTTTGCTTTTGGCGTAGGCATGGAGACGCTTTTAGTCGCTACAGAACACCCAATCTGTAGTCAAAGTTCGTCTTTTTGCACGAGCAGGCTGGTAATCAGCTCCTGCCTCCTCCATACCGCGCTGCTACAGGGCGACCATGCAGCGATCGTTCGCAACCTCAAAGTTCCACGTCTTGCAGTGAAGAATGGCCGGCTTGACCGTGACTTATCCTTGTCACCACCATGGGCGTCCTGCGATGATCCGCATCGACGCGCTGTGACTGTGCGCAAAGCCGGTGCAGGTACGCTCCGGCGCAGAGCAACTGCGTGCGCACGTAGTCCACGCGCTGAGAGGCGGGAACGCCCACCACGGCCATTTTCTCGCCGATACGCGGGCCATCTCAACATTTCTATGCACGACGGCTTCAGCGTGTGGTGCGCAGCGAAGGTCTCTCGGCCATCGATTTGGAGAATATTCAGCCGGGTAACTTTGCCGCCAGCACGTCTACATTCTGAATGGACGGCGGCTCGGAGAACAGCTCACCTGCCTGTGCCATCAAAGCCGCCGCAACCTTGCCGGAAAGATGGGCTTGGCGGCCTGCTTCATCCGGAAAGGCGTCGAAAATTCCGAAGGTTGTTGGCCCAAGGCGAATGCCAAACCAAGCGGTAGTGGCGGGCTCTTGCATGACGAGAGGACGGCCACCCACGAGAAAATCTTCGACGTCTTTCTCCTTCCCGGGCTTCGCTTCCAGGCGAACGAATAACGCGACTGTGACCATAAGAGGCTTTCTTTCGTTAAACGCAACTGGTATTGGTCGCGTTGGGCATAGCAGTCTGCGCCATTTGATTGGCCATGTCGCGAACTATCTTTCATCCATGTCAGCTTCGCGGCATCGAGGGCCACGGCTGACCCCTAACGGGGCGGCATACAGTGATGACTCACGCGGACAGCCGATGCCTCGTCACCAGTCGAGCTGAGGGGGCACGTGCGCAGGTCGAGCGCCTTATCGTCGGGCTAATCGATGGCCGTGCGCCAAGCCTCCTGCGCGAGCCGCCTTACCCGCTAGACAGCTTCTGGTACTGGCCTCATCTTCTGGAAGGCCGCCCCTCCCGACAACCTCGGCGGGGCAGGACACGGGATTCGCCCCAGGTTGATGGAACGTGCCAGGCCAATGCGCTGAGCGGACTTGCAAAGCCGCGGGGCGCCGTCCGACGTATCCAGCGCGCACCGACCCGTACCTTGCACCAAACTTCCGGAGCCGCCCCTATGCAGCGCCTGTCTCCGCGGCTGGTCAAGCCGACCGTCCTGCTTGCCGCAGCCCTGCTCACGACGCTATTCGTTGCCAGCTGCGCTGTGTCACCGAATGTCAAGATCCGGCCGGTGTCGCAGGTCGACCTGCAGCGCTTCGTTGGCGATTGGTATGTCATCGGGAACATCCCCACGCGCCCCGAGCGCAACGCATTCAACGCGGTCGAGTCGTATACGCTGCAGGCCGACGGCAGGATCGCCACTCGGTTCCGCTATCGCGAAGGCGCCTTCGACGGCAAGCTCAAGACGATGTACCCGATTGCCACTGTAGTGCCCGGGACCAACAATGCGGTCTGGGGCATGCAGTTCGTCTGGCCGATCAAGGCCGAATACGTGATCGTCGACATCGACAGCAACTACCAACTGGCCATCATAGGTCGCAGCGACCGCGACTACGCTTGGATCATGGCGCGCACGCCGCAAATCTCCGAGACGACCTACCAGAATGCGGTGGCGCGTCTGAAGGAACTGGGCTATTCCGTGGCCAGCCTCCGCCGTGTGCCGCAGCGCTGGCCGGAGACGCCTGCAGCGGTTGCAAGGCCGTAGCGCCTCAGGAGTTCCCTGCCGGCCACAAACTACGCGCATGGCACTCAGCCAAAATTGCACTCGCCGACTGGACTTGCCAGCTCGACGAGCGAGCAGCTGCGTCCAGCGCCCGATGTTTAATCCGTGGATTCCAGAGCCATCTAATCGTCAAGCTAATGAGACCAGCCGCATCCAGTCAAAGCGCCCGAACAAGGATCGATAGATCGCGTCTTCCGATCCTACCAACACAACGTGGGGCATCGTTGGACGCAACTCACTGGTCTTGGCTTCGCGCTTCAATCTCGTAGCTGACCCATCCCCAATAGTCGTCTACGGTTTCTCGGCGCCGCACGGCGTCTTGCCAATGGGGCCGAGTGAATACAGGATGCTGATTGACCGGCAAAGCGTACTTCTCACGCAAGGCTTCCGGACTGAGAGGCTCATCATCGGCCAGGATATCCGTGATGACTTGGAGATCGTCGACTCCGTCACGGACATGAGGCCAGCTCAACTCAAACATGACACAGTCGCGACCGGCCGACTTTGCTTTCCATAGCGAATCATCTGCCTTTTTCAACGAAACGGACTGATTCCGAGATTCAGTCAATGGCGCGACCCCAACCGAGACGGTGACACGCAAACGCTGCGCTCCGATCCTAAAATGGCCTTGAGAGAACGCGCGACGCAGGTCCTCGCAAACCGCGAGCACATCGGCAACCTCCATGCCGCGAAACACCATTCCGAACTCCTCGCCACCAAGTCTGGCGACACAGATGTCGTCACCTTGATGAACCTGGAGCATTTTTGCGGCTTCGACCAATACGACATCTCCTGCATCATGCCCATAGCGATCGTTGACGGCCTTGAAAAAGTCAAGGTCGAATATTGCGACAGCCGCATGCGCACCTTCGACGACTGCTTGCTGAGCACGTTCGAGCTGTACTCCAAATCGTCTTCTATTGGCCAAACCTGTCAGCGAATCCGTTTCCGACAGTTCGACCAACTGGCGATTTAGCGCTGAAAGCTCAGAGTGCGCCTGCTGCAGCGCTCTCTTCCGAGAAATCACGTCGGTCACATCAGTCCAGATGCTGACCAGTTCATCTTCCCACCATTGTTCTTGGATACGATAGAAGCGACCTGACCGAGCCTGAAGTGTCACCGGGTGATGCAGCGGACCTTCAACTTCACTCAGGCACAGTATTTCGAACTCAGCGTCGCGCTCGAATATCTCGTGAAACTTCTTCCAGTAACTCCCTTGGGTAACTCTCCGTTCAATTGCCGGAAGACCTCGAATAAGACTAAGAAAGTGTTCCGAGAAAAATCTCGTGTTCACATAGCGCAGGCCTCCATGGGCATCATGGACCGTGATGCCCACGTTGACTGCCGCAATGAGTCGATGCAACAGCTCGCTATCCGTGCCTGGCGCGATTTGAGTACTGATGTCTCTCCAGATCTTGAAGCGTCCACCCTCTGGCAGCGAGAACATGCGAAGCTCGAGCCATCGGCCGTCAGCTCGCTGATATTGGATGGGCCCATGGTCGTTCAAGTGCCTGAACATGCCATTTTTCGTCGCCTGGACCATCTGCTCAGGCGTCGACGCTGGATGCTGTAGCCGCAGAAATGCCTCCAACGTTTCCTCGAACGTCGTTCCCACCTGAATCCAGGAGGCGACTTCCGGAAAAAACTCTGTATAGAGAGCATTCCAACCAGTGATGCGATTCTGGGCGTCGTAACAGCACACGGCGCATCCGCCATGGAGCAACAACGCCTGCAGCAGTGCGTCAGAAGGGGCTTGAAGAGACGACATTGAGGGATTCCAAGCAGAGAGCCGCCAGGGGCGCAACGCCAAATCTTCCCAGATTCCCAGCGACACTCAACCTCGGTTGCAACGGCGTTCTAGGCAGTCGCTGCCTCGCGATAGCGGAGCCGGCATCCATGCCAGCGCGACACGCGCTCGGCGCACCGCCGCAAAGTCACGGCTGTCTTGCCGTTGATGCCGCACGCAGCAGCGCTGGCGCTGAACTGCGCTTACCCCGAGACGTTGAGAGCAGTCGGCGTCACGGGAAACGGGCCCGCCCAGTCGATTGTTACAATTTTCACCTCCGATCTTGGCCCTCTTATGATCCAAACGAGCCCAAGGGGCGTACAGGGGGCATGAGCGCCGTTCAAGAAGTCGTAGTGCCCGAACCCGGCCCGGGGGTGTCCAAGCTTCCCTGGCTGTCTAGCGTACCCAAAACGCAGCGACGAAGTGCAGTGCCAACCAGTGAACAACTCAATGAGTGGGTGGCGGCAGTTGCGGCTACCAACAATCGACAGGCTTTCGCGGCGCTCTTCAAACATTTTGCACCGAGGGTCAAGTCTTACATGATGCTTTGTGGCTCTTCGGAAACGTCGGCCGAGGAACTGGCGCAGGAAACGATGGTGAGCCTTTGGCGAAAGGCCAAGCTCTTCGACCCGAAGCGAGCGGCATTGTCCACATGGATCTTCGCGATCGCAAGAAACCTTCGGGTGGATTCTTTGCGCCGAGACAGCGTGCCCTTGGTGCCGGACGAAGAGGATCTGGCGGCGCAGTTGGTTGACCCGGGTCCTGCTTTGGAAGACGGTGTGTGGACTGACCAGAATGCGGCACGCATCCGACTGGCCATGTCTCAGCTTTCTCCCGAGCAAAAGCGCCTGCTGAGCCTGTCCTTTTTCAAAGATCATCCCCATCCAGAGATCGCGCAAGAGCTTGGGCTTCCTTTGGGCACTGTGAAGTCGCGCATTCGAAGGGCGCTTGCGCGTCTGCGCGAGTTGCTTGAAGGAATGCAACAATGATTCGCCATCACCCTGCTGACGACCTATTGCTATCACTCGCCGCAGGAACGCTCTCTATCGGCGCGACCCTCGTAGTTCGCACTCACATCGAAACCTGCACGCGATGCCAGGAGCGCCTTGGACTCTTTGAAGCGGTCGGCGGGATCACGCTTGAGGACCTGCCGCCTGCATCTCTTTCGCCGCAAGCGCTGGCACGGACACTCGCGACGATCGATCGGCCGGTACAGGCTCGCCCAACAGCAGCATCACGCACCTTCGATCGGGGCGAGCGTCCTTCCTTGCCCGCCGGCATGGCGTGGCCTCGCGCGCTCGAGGCCTGCACCTCAACCCCCTGGAGGTTTCTCGCTCCTGGCATGCGGTGGAGCCGACTTCGCCTTCCTTCGGACCCGGATGCGAAGCTTTTCTTGTTACGCATCGGCTCAGGACGCAGCCTGCCTTTTCATACCCACAACGGCACCGAGCTCACCCAGGTGCTTCATGGCGCTTTTGCCGATGGGCGTGAGGTATTCGGCGCAGGTGACTTTGATGCCGCGGATCACAGCATCCATCATTGCCCGACCGTCACCAACGGGGCCGACTGCATCTGCTTTGCCGCAGTCGAAGGCAAGATGCGCTTTGATAGCCCAATTGCACGCGCGATGGCGAGCTTGATCGGGATGTAAGCTCTGGCATCTTGGAGTCTGGCGAGAGGCGAAGGCAAAAAGACCTCGACTTTCTGCCCTCCTCTTTTTGCATTGATTTTTCAAAGTCAAATGACTTCCCATGCTGGAGAAGGCCTCAACCCCTTGAGGTACGCTCGAGCAGTGGACCGCCAGTAGATCTCCGATGGGTCTTGATCTGTGACTGGTGCACGTCTGTCTCGCACCCATGCATTTCCATCGTCTCGAGTGAGAGAAATCCTCGGTCGGCACCCACCCACGTCGCATCAGCCCTTGGCGACCATCGGATCAGCGAAGGTTCTCCCTGGAAGGGCACAACTCTTGCTCCGGGAACACGTACCTTGAGAACCGCGCACGGTTTATAACCAACATGTGCAAACTTTCCGGGCGCAAACGTTGATAGCAACCCAATAACTCGGCCGCAACCGACAGCATCGGCGATGTGCAAGGGTTGCACCAGAAGCCAGATTTCGGGCGGTCGCTTCCTCATCCAATCTCTACCGAGAAAGAAATATGCGACTTCACGCCACATGCAAAATGAGAGTGAGAGTGAGTAGCGACTGCCCTGTCGTCGCAATGCTTCGTCCGCGCAGTGGCGACGCACAGTGGATGGTCAGCGAACGCTACGAACTTCACCCGTGGGTCACAACCACGGAGTACGTCGACGTGTTCGGCAACCTGTGTCAGCGCTTGACTGTACCGAAAGGCGACATGTGCATAGAGGTCGAGATGATCATGGAAGCCGAAGCCGCGATTGCCGTTGCGCCTGATGCCGAGGCGGTGGCGGTGCGCGACCTGCCCTCGGACACACTCCAATATTTGCTTCAAAGCCGCTACTGCCCCTCTGACAAGATGGAGGACCGTGCGCTCCAGATCGCCGGGGACACCAAATCCGGCTACGCCCAGGTCGAAGCCATTCGACGCTGGATCCATGAGCACCTGGAGTACCGGTATGGAGTGAGCGACGGATCTACCGATGCACTCGACACGCTCTCAGATGGCGCCGGCGTCTGTCGCGATTTCTCGCATGTGGCCATCGGGCTGTGCCGTGCCTTGCGCATTCCTGCCCGCTTGGTGGTCGGCTACCTGCATCAACTTGAGCCGATGGACATGCACGCCTGGTTCGAGGCTTTCGTTGGCGGGCGGTGGTACACATTTGACGCGACGCAGGCGGAACCTCGAGGCGGTCGAATCGTATTGGCCTATGGACGCGATGCGGCTGATGTCGCGTTCCTCTCCAACTACGGCCCCCTCGAGGTAACCGAGATGGCGATCACAGTCAACGAGCTGGCAGCTGGCGCATCCACGATGGCGCTGTCGAGCTAGCGCAGCGCAGCGGATCCCCGACCCATGGGACACATCATGCTGAAGCACCGCGCGCTACGCAGCGGTGCCAGTCTGTGAGGGACTTGCCTGTGCGGCTTACTCGTCGCGACCGGGGAGCTTCAAGCCCCGCATGAGCTGCCTCATTGACTCGCTGATCTCTTCACTGCTGGGTTGGGGAGGACGGCCATTGGTCACCAGACGTTGAACGAGTGACAAGAGGGGGTCGATTTCGAAAGGCTTGACCAAGAAGGCGTCGTAGCCGCGAAAGATTTTTCGAACGACGTCTTCGTTAGTAGCGCTCATCATGATGAACGGAATTCGGCAAAGCACCGGATCCCGGCGCACCGCTTCGCCGAACTCGCCGCCGTTCATGATCGGCATCATGAAGTCCGAGATGATCAAGGCGGGTGCTTCGCCCGAAAGCAGTTCAAGCGCTGCCTTGCCGTTCGAAGCGGAGGCCACGCGATAACCCTCCGTCTCCAGCAAGAGACGAAGAATTTGCGCGTTGCCATACTCGTCCTCGACAACCAAAATGAGCTTCATCGGGACGGACCTTCATTCAGTTGCTCGTATGCGTGCTTGCATCGAGCAAGGGTAGTTGCACATCAACAGTCGTCCGCGAGGCATGACCTCCACGAATCTTCGTGATGGAGAGAATGCGCTTGCTTGAGTTCCCGTCACCATCGAATGGTGATTGAAAAACGAAAGCGTTGTCGAACCAACCGACGACGCCCTCCGCCAAGGGCGTATTGGCGGCAACCGCCAGTGCGGCGGGATCGACGGTGAAAATCGAGGTGACTCCTCTGGTCTTGAGCTCTGCCAGCAGGCGACCTAGGAAGCGATAGCCACGCTCGGAAAACGCCAGCGTGTCCGCCAGCCCGGCCAAGCCATCGACAGCCAAACGGCGGATCTTGAGCTCATCGACCATTCGCAAGAGCTTGTGCCCCATCTCGTCCATGGACTCATCCTCGTGACCAAGCGGCTCAACCGTCAATGCCCCGTAGTCCGCCGCCTGCGCCACCGCCAATCCCAACTCTGCGCCCATGCGCCGCAAATCATCTGCCAACTCGGTGCACGGCAGCAGCAATCCAGGATTCTGAGCAGTGGAGGCGGCCGCGAACGCTAACGCCAGGGTGGTTTTACCGGAGCCACTTTGCCCAATGACGACAGAGGCGCTGCCGGAAAGAAGCCCACCCGCCCGTAGGACTTCATCCAGCGCTGGCACACCCGACGGCAACGCAGCAGGCCCCAACATTCCCGTCGACGAAGGCGCTGGCAAGCTTTCAAGCCGTGGGAAGAACTGCAGTCCATTCGAGGAGATGCAGAAGGTGTGTTTGCCGCGGATGACCTGACTGCCTCGGAATTTGCGCACCTGCATGCGGCGCTCAGCGCGCCAGTGGAACGCGTGGTCCTCAAATGAGAAGATCCCGTCGACCATCGTCTGCTCAGCGCTCAGGGCATTGCCATTGCCGCTTGTCAGCACAAGGCAAGTACACGACATCGCGGAAACTAGGCTTTGCAGCTCATGGACGAACTGTCTCACCGAGTCATCCGACATGGAGACCGGACCGCCGACAACCAATCCGTCGATGACCAGCAAGCCCGCGCGATGGCGCGCCAGTTCTCCTTGCAACAGGGCGACCACCGATTTCAACCCACCCTGCTCCAGCTCCCGATAACCGCTCACGTAGAAAACTTTGGAATTGACTTCCTGGTGGTCAAAAAACAGCTGTCCTCCCATGTGCTGAAGCATGCGCGAATGAGATTCCGCCAACATCGTGACGTAGAGCGTTCGAGTCTCTCGTCTGGCCAGCGTGTAGGCAATCTGATTGGCCAGCGTGGTCTTCCCGACGCCAGGCGGCCCTTCGAGGATATAAACGCCGCCCTCGAACAAGCCGCCGTTGAGGATCCTGTCGAAGCCTTCGACACTGGTAGACAGTCTTTTCATTCTTGAGAAAATGGGGAATGGAGGGGTAAAGTGTTAGGAAGCTGCCCTGCTCAGCGCGCATTTTGCATCCGCTTGGCTGGCAGAAGCCGCCACGTCAACACGCCAAGGAAGACGACCGCATCCAACCGGCGGCTTGCGGACTGCAAAGCCGACCGCGCAAATGAGCACTCACCAACGCTCAACTTGCAGCCCATCACTGACCGCATCAACTCCTCAAGCGAGCCCCTTCGCTGACCCGGATCCGAATCCGAACCAGAGCTCGGGCCCGGGCCCGAGGAATCGGTCTCATGCGCGGGGCCCGGCGATGCGCTGCGGGGCGGTGATTGAGTGGGCGAAGTCCGCCGCCGCCGCGTGGAGCACGGTTTCGCGCCCGGTCAGCACACACCTGCACATCACCCTCCGCAGGGATTTCTTCCTCGGTGTCCTGGACCGTCGACTCGTTGTGACAATGAGTGCGGCATCTGCGTGCGAAAGCAGGGCCTGGCGGCGAATTTCTCCGGCCGCTGCTCGTTCAACCGGACCTCTGGCGACGACGCAATGCAGCTGCCGGGGTACGCCATCGACAGCCATGCGGCGACTGTGCACCGCGAGCTCGCTGATTGCGCCCGGGCGGACTGCCCCCACTCAAGTCTATGGTTCTGGTTTCGCCCGGGAAGTGACCACTTGCGACGACCGGTGGTACCTCGAGAGGTAGCGCAACCCGACGATGGCCGCGGCCAGCCCCGACAGCGCTGCCACACCCATCGCCCAACGCGCCCCGAACGTGTCGGCCACCCAACCGACCAGGGGCGCACCCATCGGCGTGCAACCGAGCACGATCGCCAGCAGGATCGCCAGCACGCGCCCTCGCATGGCAGGCTCGGTCGACAGTTGCACCCAACTGTTGACCGTGGTGGTGAACGTTTGCGCGGCCACACCCACCACGATCAGCGCCATGCCGAAGAGCCAATAGCCGGGCATCAGCGCCGCGAGTGCGCAGCCCAGGCCGAAAACTGACGCCCCTACCAAGAGCACGCCCATGCGTGGCTTGTCGCGCCGCGCGGCCAGCAGTGCGCCGACGACTGAGCCGATGGCCATGATCGAAGACAGCAGGCCGTACTGGTGGGCGCCCGCATGGAAAACGGTGACAGACATCGTGGAGATGAAGATCGGGAAGTTCAGGCCGAAGGTGCCGATCAGAAAGAGCATGAACAGCACGGCCTTCAGGTCGGGGCGGCGCCAAACGTAGCGGAAGCCCTCAAGAAAACTGCCGCGGGTGCGCACTGCGCGCTGGCGCAGGTAAAGCTCGTGCACGCGCAGCATCTTCATCGCGCCGATCACGGCCACGTAGGAGGCCGCGTTGATCACGAAGACCCAGCCCGTACCGACCGCGGCGATGAGCGTGCCCGCAACCGCCGGGCCGATCATGCGCGCGGCATTGAATGACGTGGAGTTGAGCGCCACCGCATTCTGCAGGTCGATCTCGGTGACCAGTTCCGACACGAAGGTCTGGCGTGCCGGCGCATCGAAGGCAGCCACGCACCCCAGGAGCAGCGCGAACACATACACGTGCCACAGCTGCACGAGGCCGGTGAGTGTCAGCAGACCCAACCCAAGTGCCAACGCGCCCATGGTGGCCTGCGTGACCATGAGCAGCTTGCGCCGGTCGAGATGGTCGGCCGCCCAGCCCGTGAGCGGCAGCAGCAACAACTGCGGGCCGAACTGCAGCGCCATCACGATACCGACCGCCGTGGCGTTGTGGCGCGTGAGCTGCGTGAGCACGATCCAGTCCTGCGCGGTGCGCTGCATCCAGGTGCCCACGTTGGACACCGCCGCGCCGCTGGCCCACACGCGGTAGTTGTAGCCCCTGAGCGAACGGAATGTGCTGCTGCTCACCGAGCGAGCAGGTCGATGATTTCCTGCGTGGTGCCGGTCTCGCCCAGGCGCGGAAAGATACGGGTGATGCTGTTGGCATGAGCGTCGGCGTTCATGTCGGTCATGGCGTCGATGCCAAGCGTGACGTTGAAACCAAGTTCGTAGGCTTGGCGTGCAGTCGACTCCACACCGATGCTGGTGGCGATGCCGACGATCACGACCTGCGTGACGCCCAGCGCCTTCAGGTGCGATTCGAGTCCCGTGTTCGTGAAGGCACCCCACGTGTGCTTGGTGACCAGGTGGTCCTGGGGCTGGCGGTCGAGTTCGGCGGCCAACTCGGTCCAGTCGGGGGGCAGTTCGCCGCCGGGGCGCTGCTGCTGGGTGCGGCCCTTGGCACCGCCTGCCACGTTGACGAGCACCACTGGCAGCGCACGTTGGCGAAAGGCAGACGCCAGGGCGCGGGCGCGCTGCACGATCTCGCCGGTGGCATGCGCGACGGGCAGCGCGAGGATGCCCTTTTGCAGGTCGATGACGATGAGGGCGGTTCGAGGATCGAGGGTGGTGACGGGCATGGTGGGTTCGCTTTCAATCTTCGGCGAGGCGTTTGAAGAGTTCGATGGATGCCGCGAGTGCTTCCTGCTCACGCGGGGCGAGCCTGGCTTGGATGACCTGAAACAGCCAGTCCTCGCGCGCGGCGCGGGCGTCCTTGAGCCATTTGCGAAAGACCGGTGTGACCGACCAGATGGTCTGGCGCCCATCGGCCGGGTCGGGCGCGCCGCTGACAAGTCCCGCCCCCTGAAGCGCGGCCACCGTCGCGCCCATGGACTGCGGACGCACGCCCACCGTGCGCGCAAGGGTCGTCACTGTGGCCGAACCTTCGCGCTCGAGATGCAGCAGCACGGTCTTCTGGGAGCCCGTGAGATCGCCGGCATGCGACTGCTCACGCAGTCGCCGGTTGAGCTTGGCCACCAGCATGCGCAGTTCCGCGGCGAGGGTGTGCGCGTACAGATCAGGTCCGCTCGCTGGCTCATTCATGAGGACATCCTAGCGGATACAAAGCCAAACTACAAAGTTTTCCTTCATAGTTTTCTTAGCCTTGGATGAGAGACATCGACGCGTGGGACTGCTGCGTACCTCAACAAGCGCGCCAAGCCAGAGCCAGAGCCCGAGGCCGCCGTCAAGGTCTTGAGGACCATGGTCAGCGCTTAACGAAGGCGTAGTTGGACTGACGCGTCAGTGCGGCTGCGTTGCGCCGCAGTTCCTCAAAACCGATGCGCCGATACGCCGATACGCCGATGCTGCACCTCACGTCCCCGGCTTCGACCTCAGTGATCGTGAGCGGCCGACTTCGATCGAGTCGAAGTCAAAAACCGAGCACGATCGCGAGAGAGTGAAGCTATCGATGGGCCTTGGATCTACCCCATCGTCCCCGTCGGACCATCCAGCACGTCCCTTACTCTTCGCGCCAAGTCAGCGAGGCGGTACGGCTTCTTGAGCAATTCAAACTCGGCATTGGCGGCCGGTTCGTAAGCGCTCAGATCCCGGTCAAAGCCTGTAGTCAGCAGCACACGTACGCCGGGAGATATCCGCTGCACCTCCCTGGCCAGCATGTACCCGTTCATTCCTCCGGGCATCATCACGTCGCTGAAAAGAAGCTCGATCGCGTCGGGACCGAGGTCACGAAGCTTGTCCAGCGCCATCTTGGCGTTGGGCGCGACATACACCGAATAGCCAAGACCTTCCAGCATGCCTTGTGCCACCACGGCCACTTCCTCGCGGTCCTCAACGATCAGGATGGCTTCGCTGCCACCCCGAATGCTGGGCCTCACGATGGACTCCGAGTCGTCAGTCAGCGCGCTGCTCACCGTCGGGAAGTACATGCAGATGGTCGTTCCTTTTCCGACCTCTGACTCGATCGTTGTGGCGCCGCCTGATTGCTTCACGAAACCATAAACCATCGACAGGCCGAGGCCTGTACCCTTCCCCTCGTCTTTCGTCGTAAAGAAAGGATCCATCACGCGAGGCAGGATCGCCGGATCTATTCCCAAGCCGGAATCGGAGATGCAGACAGCAGCATACGGACCGGGCGTCAGTCCCTCGAATGCCGTGGGACTGCCAGGCGCCACCTCCATGAGGTGTGTACGCAGTTTGATCGTCCCTCCGCCGGGCATTGCATCGCGTGAGTTGACGAGCACATTCAAGATAGCGACCTCGAGCTGCGTCACGTCGATCTCCACATTTCCCGCGTTGGGCGCCAGGTCGAATTCGATGTGGATTGAATCACCCAGCGTGCGCGCGGCCAACTCGGACATTCCTTGTGCCACCGCGTTAATGCCTACCACTCTACCGCGCAGTCGTTGACGTCTGGAAAAAGCCAGCAGTTGCTGTGTCAGGGTCGATGCTTTGGAGATTGCAGAACGCAGGTTCTCCACTCCTCGACGGATGGTGCCCTCATCGAGCATGCCCTTTTCCAACTTCACCCCGAGTATGTCCAGATGACCTGACATGACTTGAAGCAGGTTGTTGAAGTCGTGCGAGATTCCGCCTGTGAGTTGCCCCAGAGCCTCCATCTTCTGCGCTTGTGCAAGTGCCTCTTCGGCGTCGCGGCGACGGCTGACATCGAGCTGGGACGCAAAGAAGTAGATCAGGTTACCGAGTGGGTCATAGACTGGCGAGATGAACAGCGCGTTCCAAAAGGTCGTGCCATCCTTGCGGTAATTGAGGATCTCGATCTGAACCTGCCGGCGGGACCTGATGGCCTCGCGGATCGTCGAAACAGACTCTCTGTCGGTCGCAGGGCCTTGAAGAAACCTGCAGTTCCGCTTCAGTACCTCGTCACTCGAGTAGCCTGACATCGCCAGGAAGGCACGGTTTGCGAACACGATGGGATTGTCGTGCTGGCGCGGATCGGTCACCAGCATTGGCATACGGGTGGTCTCGATCGCCGCGAAGAAGATGTCGTCCTTATGGTCGCGAAGTTCGTGCGGCCCGCCTTCTGCGCGTACGGTTGATAGGGGAAGTGAGGGCTTTTCGGGAATTTCCATTGGCCACTGCGAACGCTAGTTCAAAAAGCTGCTTCAATTCTCGCCGCCCCATAATGCGATCCGACTGTAATCGGCGTAACGAGTGCTGCAGCCATCCAACCAAGCGTAACTGCGATGTACCAGAATCACTGTGTGAAAAGACAACTTCGACCGGATTAGCACTAAATGTCGCTGTGCGGTAGGGTCCTCAACGAGCCCACAAGCGCCTTGCGTGAGGCACATGCCGACGCCCGAGGCGTTTGGGACGGCACTTCATATTCACGGCGCGCCCCATGTGCTCAACGCCCGTGGCCCACGCACCACGATCAGATCCCGGGGCGTCGTCGCTCGCTCTCTCCGCCAACCTGGTGAAAACGGCGTCGTGATCGCTGCAGCCATTCCGCTTGGCTGTCGCGCGTCGAGGGCAGGCGGCGGCGCGCTCGACAATCGACCGCGCCGTCTGGGGCCGCGGCATTCAAATCGAAGGGCGGCCTTCTTCCTTGTGCCTGATGCAGTATTCCAAAGCGGCCTCAAGCATGGGCCAGCTGGCGAAGACGTACACACGTTCCACCGTGTCCCAACGCCCCCCAAATTCCTTGAGCGTCAGCGCGAGCCCTGAGAGGCTGCCCAGAAGGGCGGGCTTGGGTTGTCCGTAGAGTTCACAGTGATCGGCCACGGTGCACCCGAGGCGCGCCGCGAGGCCCTGCACACGGTCCGTACCGTTCGGAGGAGGAAGAAGCATGGATCCATTCTCGCAAATGCTTTGTCTGCTGGCTTTTCTCGCAGCGTCTCCCCATTGAGGGCTTGCCGAGCAACGTGAATGGGTGCTGCGAACGTCAGTCGGAACCTGCAGAAAAAGGATGACAGCGAGCTCTCTTCGGTGTCACCTCGAAATAGCGTCTGCACATGGGTGCATCCACGCTGCTGCCGGCCCAAGGCTGAGCAGCGCTAGCGCGCTCGCCAAGCACTCAGACTCGTGCATCGAACTACGCCCCTGCGCGTCGAGAAAGGCTTGTACCTTTCGCATCAGACCGGCGGAAGAACGCCCTTTCGCGCTGGCTGGGCACTCAGAGTCCCGAAACATGGAACGACCAACCGCGATGATGTCGAGTGGGGAGTAGATGGGGGCACTAGCACTCACCGACCGAGCTACATCGGCTTGCCCGTGGACAGGGCGGCCCTTCCTTGCGGCGTGATGCGGAAAATGATGGCGCTGGCGTCGGCGGGCGGGGCATCGACGCCCGGCAGTTGGGCTTCGATCAACTCGGCCGCTTCGAGAACAATCGAATTTCGAATATCTGCTTCGTCATGAAGCTCGAGCGGAAACCTGGCGTCCTCGATGCGACGCAAAAAATCCATTGGCATGCCAGCCCCCTCCAACGGGCACGAAAATCTACTAAAGCCCTGTGCGCTCAGCAATGTCATTTTACATATGCCGTCTCTCTATCTCTCAATGACCGAAAAGCTGTCGGCTCATTGGAAGGCCCACGCCAATGCTTACCCGCAAAAATTTCTGATGACGCGCGCACAGCACGCGGAATACGTGCGCGTGCTGAAACTCTGCGGCTCGACCAAGAGCGACTTTTTTACCCACATGGGAGTGCCGATCGAGATCGCTGAGGACACCCCTGGGTTGATGGTGACGGCCGATGGCGTCGAGGTCTCGTTGCTGTGATGGCGCGTTCCTTTTGATGGAAGCCTTCGCGCTCGCCCACGGGGTCATCACCTGCACAGCGTGAATGACCGATGGTGGACGTCGGCGACTGCGATGCAGTCGCCGCGCGCCTTGTCGCCGTCGATGGCCAGGGGCGAATCGGGAGGCACATCGCTGCGATTGATGTTTCCGAGCAGAGCGCACCCTAGGGCCCGCATCGCCGGCAGGCTCGCAGTGACCTGCGGTCCATGAAGGCGCCGAGGCCATCTTTGCGACACGGACAGGATCGCCACACGACGTCTGCATCGAGATCCAAGGACCCGACATACACGGCGAAGCTACAGGCTCGACCGTCGAAACGGCACGCGCTGCCGTGAATGATCAAAGCAGCGCGTGCTCGAGCGGACCCATCTTTTCTTCTGCTACTGCATTCGTGCAGAGGTGGGTGAGTCGGAAGACGGTGGTCTGCGACGCCGCGTGACGATGCGTGACATTCGTTGGCGCCACAGCGGCGGCCGCGACGGCGACTGCGGGTAGTCGAACCTTGCGAGCTCTTCACGCCCCTTTTGCGTGACGGCGAGCACCTGAGCAGCCAAGCCATCGCCCGCCAGCGTGAGCGGATTGGTTGGCGCCGGAACCAGCGCCACAACCAGCCCCGCCGCTCTGAGGATGCGGACTTGGTCGATGTCTTCGGGTCGATAGAACGAGACCGGCAGGCGGGACGTCGCGATCTGCCGCAACAAGTTCATGGTCATGGAAACCTCCTTTTCAGTTGACCAAAACTTCGACGGTGATCAATCTAGGTCCCACTCGGCAAGATTTCAAGAGCCGTTCGACTTGTCACAGCGATCCCCAAAAAAGAGCCCGGCACTGGGCCGGGCTGAGATTTACAGCAAGGTGCCACGACGCAGCCGTGGCGTCAGAAATGTAGGGTTCCCGCGCTTTACGCCATGTCAGACAACTTTGATTCTTTGCACGTCGAAGGCGCGGTGGTGCGAGGACGCGGAGACGCGGGAACGCGAAGAGAAGCCGGGGGGGACCGAGCGCCTACTGCAAGCTTGCTGCAACCTGGCGCTCCCAGCCGGAGGGGAGAGGAACGCCTCGACTGATCTTGTTTCCCAACCGGTGGTCCGGCCAAAGATCACGCTGTCGGAGGCAAGCTTGCCGCTGATCTCAACACGGGCAGCTAGGCAGCCCGCGAGGCATGCGCAAACTCAAACTGATCGCGGGACTCGCTAATGGCCTCGAAAAGATCTGGTTCGTCCCAGAGTTCGCGCAGCAGCTCATCGGCCCGCACACGCAAAGGCGTGACCTCCGCATGGCCGAGCGGACCGAGCCGAATCATCGCCTCATAGACCGCTGCCTCAGCTGCAGCCCACGCCTCATAGCGTTTATCAAATGCAACGGTGGTCATTCCGAACTCCTAGGTCATCTTTTCTACCCTGGGGCCTGCAAGAGCGATGTAGGACTTTTGACTATCCGCAAGACAAGCCGTTCGCCAAAGGGGGCGCAGTGTCGGTCGGCGCCATGAGCCATGGTCGATGAAGCTGATCATGGAAGCCATGGCGTCTGGCCGAGCGCACTGCATTCAACGGCACGCCTGCCGACCCTGCTCAAGCTCGAGCGTCACGGATGCCGGATACCGGCTTCGAGATAGTCCATGAACAGCGCTCGTTCCTGCACTTCGTTGCCGCGTCGCCCGATCGACAGCGGCCCGAAGGGTGAGCGCATGGCGTAGCTGCGGTACGAGATGCCGTAGTACAACGAGTTCATCGTCAGGAGGAGGCGGAACTTCAGAACTTCGAGCGGAACCGCCGGGATCAGCGCGGCAAGCCTGTCCAGTGCGAGCGTCAGTATGTCGCGGTGCATGTCGGCCGAAATTTTCTGGCCTTCCTCGCCGAAATCCCAGCCGAGCCGGCCGATGAAGCACACGGCGTCGCGGCCCAGCCCGGCCTCGGACAGCATGTCGATCATCGGACCGAAGGCCGCGTCCAGCACGTCGCGCACGGTGTGCGGTCCCCGGTCCAACGCCTCGAGCCGCGCGCGGCAGCGCGGCTCGAGGATACGCTGGAGCATCCGCGCCACCTCGGTCACCACACTCTCGCGATTTCCGAAGTGGTAGTGCAGCGCCGACAGGTTGGCCGCGCCCGCGGCCGCGACGATCCTGCGCAGCGACACGGCATTCATGCCCTCGCGCGCGAACAACCGCATGGCTTCCAGCAGCAGGCGCTCGCGCGTGGCGGCGGCCGACGCCGCCAGCGCGGGTGGGCGTTTTTCCTTCGGGCTCGTTGCTGGACTGGGCATGGGACGCAGATTGTGACCGCTGGCTCGGCTAGGGTTAGCTCTAATTCGATTGAATTAATTCAATGGAATTATTCACCTGTTCCGTCGCGGCCGGCTCGGCCTCGCGCGGGGACCCCCGTACGTCAAATAACCGAAGGAGACATGGATGATCAGAGGCATGGCATCGCCCGAGGGGCGCCGCTGCGGCACGCGGTGGGTGGCCGCTTGCGCCGCGACCGCGTTCTTGCTGGGCTGTGGCGGCGGAGGAGGGAGCAGCACCAGTTTTGTGGCGTGGCCCACGGTGCCGGCACCCGGCGGCGGCCACGAGCCCGCACCGGACAACCAGGCCCGGCTCACCGGCGTGTTCGCAGGCGGACCGGTTGTTGGCCTCGACTACCGTGGCTCCGTTACGGGGGCGCGTAAGACAGACGCGCAGGGGCGCTACCACTATGCGGCGGGCGAAACGCTGAGCTTTTCGATCGGTGAATTGCCGCTAGGCGCCGCGCCCGCCGCGGACGCGCTGTCGCCGCTGAGCATCGGCGGCGCCACCTCTTCGGCCGACCCCCGCGCCACCAATCGCCTCGTGCTGCTGCAGACGCTCGATGCCGACGGCGACCTCAACAACGGCATCCAGGTCACCGGCGCGATCCGCGACATCGTCTCCCGGCATGCCGCGGCCATCGATTTCACCCAAGCGGCCACGGCCTTCCGCGCGAGTCTTGCGCCATTGCTCGCAGCGCTCGATGCGGCCGGCGCTTTCACGGATCTCGATCCGCGGCCGCGCAGCGCGCGCAGCGCCGTCGCCGCGCAGGAGCACTACACACGCGCCACTGCCGCGCGCAACCTCGTGATCACCACCGGCGGTACGCTGCGCGGCTTCGAGTCCAGTGCCACGGCCTGGCAATACCTCGGCATTCCCTACGCACAGCCGCCGGTCGGCGCGCTGCGCTGGCGCGCGCCGCAAGCGCCCCAGCCGTGGAGCGGGGTGCGCGAGGCGGTGGCTTGGGCGGACCAGGCCGCACAGGTCCAAGCGCTCGAGCGCTTCGGCGAGGGTGGCATGAGCGAAGACTCGCTGTATCTCAACGTGACGGCACCCAAGTTGGCCTCCAAGCTGCCGGTGATGGTGTGGTTCCACGGTGGCGGGTTCACCTCGCTCACGAGCAACACCAAGCCTTTCAACAACCCGAATGCCCTCGTCAGCAAGGGCGTGGTGCAAGTCTCGGTGAACCATCGCCTCGGCGCCCTCGGCTACATCGCGCACCCCGCGCTCAGCGCCGAGAGCGGTCACGGCGGCTCGGGCAACTACGGGCAGATGGACCTGGTGATGGCACTGCAGTGGGTCAAGGCGAACATCGCGGCCTTCGGCGGCGACCCCGACAACGTGACCGTCTTCGGCGAGTCGGGTGGCGGGCGCAAGGTGCTTTCACTGATGGCATCGCCGAGCGCGGCTGGCCTTTTCCATAAGGCGATCAGCCAGAGCGGCACGCTCATCCCCGACACCCGCACGCTGGCCTCGGCCGAGGCGGTCGGCCTCGCGCTCCAGAAGCGGCTGGGCGCGGCCTCGCTCGAGGAGATGCGCAGCCGCCCCTGGACCGAGGTGGTCGCAGCGGCCTCCGTGCTCGTGCCCTACACGAACATCGACAACGGCTATCTGCCGTACAGCGAGCGCGTGAGTTTCGAGTCGCGCCGGCACAACGACGTGCCCTTCATGATCGTGGTCAACACCAACGACACCCCCGACCCGATCGAGACGGTGAAGAACGTGTTTCCCTGGATGACGGCGCACAGCGCCAGCCGGCACTATGCGGCCCTCTTCAGCCAGGTGCCGGGCGGCTGGCGCGCCAGGGGCGTGAAAACGTACCACGCGGGCGAGCTCGCCTACGTCTTCAACGCGCCCGAGAGCGTCGTCACCCACTACCTGCTCGACCTGGTGATCGATCCGGCCACCGGCGGCAAGCTCGCCATCGGGGACCTCAACGGCAACGGCGTCAGCGGCTCCGCGGGCGACACGCAGGACATCCTTGCCTCGGCCGGCTTCGACAGCGCTGATGCGAAGGCCATCGAGAACAGCATGGCGATCTGGACCCAGTTCGCCAAAACCGGCAATCCAAGCGTCGCGGGCTTGGTTGACTGGCCTGCCTACACGCCCGCGAACGACCGCTTCGTCGAACTCGGCGCCGCGCCCGTGGTCCGCACCGGCCTGTCGAGCGTCTTTCCCTGAGCGCGCTGCCTGAGCGCCGCGTCGCCAGTTCGCGCGGCGGCGCGGCCACGCCTTTCGTTCCCGCACACCACACCACAAGGAGACCTCCATGCACTCACACACGGCCCGCGCCGAGCGGCGCCGCTCGCGCGTCCTTTGCCTCGCTGCCTGGGCAAGCACCGTCGCCCTGCTCGGCTGCGGAGGCGGCGGCAATGGCGCCAGCTTCGCGTTCGTCGCGCCGCCTGCGGGCGATACCGCGCCCGACAGTCAGCCCAAGCTCACGGGCACGTTCATGGGTGACCCTGTGTCGGGCCTCGATTACCGCGGCTCACTGAGTGGCGCGCGCACCACCGATGCCGAAGGCCGGTACCGCTATGCGGCGGGCGAGACCTTGAGCTTCTCGATCGGTACATTGCCGCTGGGCTCGACACCGGCATCGGCAGCCGTCTCGCCGCTCGCCTGGGTCGGGGCCGACAGCACGACCAGTGACGTGCGCGTGAGCAACCGCCTGGTGCTGCTGCAATCCCTCGATGCCGACGGTGACCTCAACAACGGCATACAGATCACCGAAGCGATCCGCCAGGCGGTCTCGCGTCATGCCGCCGCGATCGATTTCGCACAGCCCGCGGCCACGTTCCGCGCCAGCCTTGCGCCCCTGCTCGCAGCGATCGAGACGGCAGGCGCCTTCTCCGACCTCGACCCGCGACCGCGCACGGCCAGGACCACCGCGGCGGCACAGGAACACTACGCGCGCGGCACGCGCACCCGCCACCTCGTGACCACCACGGGCGGTTCGCTGCGGGGCTTCGAGGCGAATGCCGGCACGTGGCAGTACCTCGGTATTCCGTACGCGCAACCGCCGGTCGGTCCGTTGCGCTGGCGCGCGCCGCAATCGCCCGCACCCTGGAGCGGCGTGCGCGAGGCCATCGCCTGGCCCGACCAGTCAGCGCAGAACCCGACGATGGAAGCCCTGGGCGAAGGCGGCATGAGCGAGGATTCGCTGTACCTGCACGTGACGGCGCCCAAAAGCGCGTCGAAGCTGCCGGTGATGGTGTGGTTCCACGGTGGCTCGTTCGCAATCCTCACAGCCAACTCCAAGCAGTACAACAATCCCGATGGCCTGACCACCAAGGGGGTGGTGCTGGTCACCGTCAACCACCGACTGGGGCCGTTCGGCTATCTCGCGCATCCGCTGCTCAGCGCGGAAAGCGGCCACGGCGGCTCGGGGAATTACGGCCAGATGGACCTGGTGAAGGCGCTCCAGTGGGTGAAGTCGAACATCGCTGCTTTCGGCGGCGATCCCGACAACGTGACCATCTTCGGCCAATCGGGTGGCGGCGGTAAGGTCTATGGCCTCATGAACGCGCCCGAGGCTGCCGGCTTGTTCCACAAGGCCATTGTGCAGAGCGGCGCCAATGCCATCGCGACAGGCGGAACACCCGCGAGCTCGCTGGCCGGCGGCGAAGCAATCGGCAAGGCCGTGTTCGAGCGCGTCGGCGCGACCACGCTGGCACAGGCGCGCGCCCTGCCGTGGACCGCCTACACCCAAGCCGACCTCGACGCGGGCATTCCGCGCGAGACCTACCGACCCAATGTGGATCATCGCCACATGGTGAAGACCTACGGCCAGAACATGGCGGAGGGCATGCCCAGCGACGTGCCGCTGATGGTGGGTGCGACCTCGGGCGACTATCCCTCGCTGCGCGCGTCGCTGCCGGTGTTCATGGCGCAGCGCGCGCCAACCTATCGCTCGCCCCAGTACGTGTACCGGTTCAGCCGCGTGCCGGACGGCTGGTCGGCGATGGGCCTGCTCAGCGGCCATAGCGGCGAGTTGCCCTACTTGTTCGGCTACCCGCAGGGCATGGTGACGAACTACGTGATGGGTCTCGTGCTCACGCCGGCCGGCGCGAAGGCGCCCATCGGTGACCTCAATGGCAATGGCATCACCGGCACCGCTGGGGACGCGGCCGATGTCCAGGCGTCGATGGGCTGGGGACCGAACGACGAAGCCATCACTGAAACCACCATGACGCTATGGACCCGTTTCGCGAAGGATGGCAATCCCAGCATGGGCGCGCCTGAGTGGAAAGCCTACACGCCTGCCAGCGACGCGTACTTGGAAATCGGGCCGGGCGGGGGTGCCACGCCGCGCACCGGCTTGGCCAGCGCCTTTCCCTGAACCCCACGCCACGCGGGCCTGCCCAAGGGTCGCGCCTCACGCGCGGCCGCCGGTGTGGGGGCGCTTGCCGAAGGCGATCACCGAGCCGCTGAAGGTGATGGCGCCGATGGCCGCGCCCAGGAACAGCTCCAGGCGGTTGCCCGCGGGGATCGGGTCGCCCTTGAGCGCGATGTTGAAGGCATGCGGCTCGGCCACGGCGGCCACCGCGATGAACACGGCCGCCAGGCCGATCATGCTGTGCATGAACGCCACGAGCTCGGGCATCTTGGTCATCTCGACCTTGTTGGCCATGTAGGCCCCGAGGCCACCGCCCACGACCAGCGCGACCAGCACGTAGGCCAGGCCCTCGAGGTTGCCGCTGGCGAGCTTGTAGATCAGCGCGTCGGTGGTCAGCACGGCGATCGCCATGCCGGTCATGCCGAAGACGTTGCCGCGGATCGAGGTGGTGGGGTCGCGCAGGCCCTCGATTCGCCGACCGTTCGCAAATGCGTGGCACACGGCGGCGCAATGCTTTGCGCGTTCATTGCCAGTCGACCGAAAGCTCAGCCTGGATGACTGGGTCGATCCAGCGCGGAATCCCAGATGCCCATGGCTTCGACCACGGACTCCTCGATGACCGCAAGCCGAACACGGTCGCGGGCCAGGACGGAGAGACCCAGGAAGAAACTGTCGAACGCAGCGGCCATCGAAGCCGGATTCGTGGATTTGCGCAGTTCCCCGCTTTTGATGGCCCGCTCGACGCAGGCACGGAACCCGGCGCGGGTGCGACTGCGCACATCTCGAAGCATTGCAGTGATGGTTTCGCTGCCCGACGAGCAGGCACCCATCACGCCCAACGCGACCATGCAACCCTTCGGGTGCCCTGCCTCCCACTGCATCTTTGCCGAGCGTTGCAGTGCGAGGAACACCGCTTCTCGCGGCTCCAGCGAAGGATCGTGGAGGCTTCTGGTCAAGTGGCCATAGATCTCCATGTATCGATCCAGCGCCTCCTTGTACAAGGCTTCCTTGGACTCGAAGGCCGCGTAGAAGCTGGGTGCGGAGATTCCACTGCCCATCGCCGCCTTCAGCTGCGACAGCGAGGTCGATTCGAAGCCATGCTCCCAGAACAGGTGCATGGCAGAAGTGAGTGCCGCATCGCGATCAAACGCGCGTGGTCGACCTCGCTGAGCCATGGGAATCTCCGCCAGTCCAAAATTACATACTAGTCGATACACAATAGGGCGACAAGCAAAGACCTCTGGTCCCGGCCGGCAAATCGACGTGTCGAACCGTGTCGTTGACAGCCTTCGGGAGCCGCCATATATTTATACCGATCGATACTTAAATCAAAGCGATCGAAGAGTGCACTTGGACACCAGGCGCCCGCGCATGGAGCGGGCTCCACGCCCTTGGTAGCTCAAGTCGCGCTATTTTTTTACCCATTTTTGTACCACTTGGTACATTTTTTGGTGCGCTCGCAGAGCGTCCGCACCGCTTACTCACGGAAAACCCCACATGTCAAAAGAACTTGAAGCTCGCCTCGACGCCATCGAAAGCCGCTTCGCCATCGACGCCCTGATCGCCAACTACGCAGAAGCATTCGACACGATGAATGAAGCGCTGCTGGCAACCCTCTGGCATCCCGATTCGCGGCTGCTCCTCGGCGCCAATGGAAACGCGGAAGGACTCGATGCGATCCTGGCGCAAGCACGCGTCAACATGAAACGCATGCCGCACATGCATCACTGGATGGCGAATTCGATCATCACGCTCGACGGCGACAACGGTCATGGCCTGGTTGCGGCGGATTGCCTCTTCTACGACGTCGAAAAGGGCCCGCTGCAAGTGAGTGGCCAGTACAAGGACATCTACCAGCGAAGGGACGGGCGCTGGGCCTTCCGGCAGCGCATCTTCGAGATGCATTTCGCCACGCCCTTGCAGAACTGGGCTCCCATCATGGGCACGGAACGCTTCGGTCGTCCTATCTGAACAGAACCGCCGCAGCCGAAATCATGCAAGAAACAACTTCCGATTCGCGTCGGTGGCTCGCATTCGCGGTGTTGCTGGTGGGAGCGTTTCTGCCTCCGCTCGACTTCTTCATCGTCAATGTCGCGCTGCCGTCCATTCAGGGCAACCTCGGTACGAGCGCTGCTGAACTGCAACTGGTGATCTCCGGATACGCGGCGGCCTACGCAGTCTTCCTCATCACCGGTGGACGGCTCGGCGACCTCTTCGGCCGACGGCGAATGTTCCTGCTGGGCATCAGCGGCTTCGGACTCACGTCCTTGCTGTGCGGCCTCGCCACCTCGCCTTCCATGCTCATCGTCGGACGCATACTCCAGGGTCTCAGCGCAGCCGCCATGGCCCCCCAGGGGCTGGCCTCCGTTCATGCCCTGTTTCCCGTGCGGGAGCGCTCGCGCGCCCTGGGTCTCTACGGCGCCACCGTAGGGCTGGCAGCAGTGATCGCACAAGCACTGGGCGGCGCCTTGATCTCCGCAGACATCCTTCACCTTCAGTGGCGAATCATCTTCCTGATCAATCTGCCCGTGGTGGCTGCGGTCCTGATCGGAGGATTGCCTTTGCTTCCGGACGTCCGCGGCGATAGCCCCGCGCCCATCGACTGGGGCGGTGTTCTGCTTTGCGCGCTCACGCTGAGCCTGCTGATCGTGCCCTTGGTAGAGGGGCGCGAAAGGGGATGGCCATGGTGGGCATGCGCCATGCTCATCGCAACACCCGTCGCTGCATTCAGCTTCTGGCGGTATGAAAAGGCATTCTCTCGACGAGGCGGCGTCCCGCTCGTCAGCATCGACCTGGTCCGCATGCCTGGATTGATGAGCGGCCTCGCCGGGGTCCTCTTCTTCTACGTCGTCTCTGCCTTCTTCCTGGTGTTCTCCGTCTACCTCCAGTCGGCACTGGGTCTGGATCCCCTGGCAACGGGACTGGTGTTCCTGCCGTTCGGCGTCGGCTTCTTCATCGGTCCTTTGACGACACCGCTGGCCGTCCGGCTCTTCGGCAAGTGGGTTCCCGCCATCGGCATGCTGCTCGAGGTGGCCGGATGCCTGTACCTTGCGGCGCTGGTTGCCGGCGCCCCCGCACAAATGCCGGCCCAGTTTCCGCTCATCGTTGCGGTGGGACTTCTGGGTTTCGGGCAGGGCTGGGCGTTGCCCACGCTCGTGCGCTCGGTCATCGATCGGGCACCGGTGAGCGGCTCCGGAATGATTGCCGGCATCACGAACTCGGCCTTGCAGATCAGCGCCGCCCTCGGCGTCGCAGTCATCGGCGGCGTCTTCTTCACTGTCGCAGGCACTTCGCCCAGCGCGAGCTCCATGGCCGAGGCACTGATTGCCGCCATGCTTTGCATTGGGGCCAGTCTGACCCTTGCGACCATCCTGTCCGTTGTGGCTTCGAGGTCAGGAGTCAGCGTCGCTGCCCGGCCGGCACCCAACTAAGGGCTGTTGGCACCAACCAATTCTGGACGAAATGGTTGAAACTGCTTGGCCTGGAGCGCACGGCAGAGCAGTTCCATTGGGTTGCCGCAGATGCCCGAACGGCCGCGGCGTTCAGTCGGCCGCCTGGACAGACCACCTATGGACCCGAACGGAGGCGGCTGCTTCAACGCTTGGGGCTCACGAGCCAGTCGTTGCAGCTGATCATGGACCGGGCCTGCGAGGACAACAAGACCCATCAGTCGACCCTTGGCCTGCGGTTCATTCCAGTGGTGCCACCGCCGAGAATGCGAATCGCCCCCCCGCAGTACGACCGTGAGATGTGCAGACACCGCGACGAAGTCCAGGTTCGGGTCGCTCTTCGCGGTCTTCAATTCGAGATGGCGATGGTGGCCTTATAGACTTAGCCGACCCGCTCCTGCGGGATCGAGTCAAAGGTCCATGAAGAAATGAAAGCCTGCCTCCTCCATCTGTTGGCGAGGGCCGCCGTCGCCGTCACTGTCGTCAGCGCAGCTGACGCCGAACCGCGCGAGAAGCCGCTGGAGGCGCCCGGCCCGCTGGGTCCGCTGCGGGGCACCCTGCTGTCGCCGGCTGCTCCGGATACGCCGAGCGCTCCGGTGGTACTGATCGTGCCCGGCTCTGGCCCCACGGACCGCGACGGCAACAACCCGCTGGGAGTGAAGGCCTCGGCGTACCGGCTCCTGGCCGAAGGCCTTGCAGCGAAAGGGATCGCGACAGTGCGGATCGACAAGCGCGGCCTGTACGGCAGCGCCGGCGCGGTTGCCGACCCCGACGCGGTCACCATCGAGGACTACGCGGGGGACGTGCGGCGCTGGGTCGACACGATCCGTGAAGAGTCCGGCGCCGGATGCGTCTGGGTGCTGGGCCACAGCGAGGGCGGACTGGTCGCGCTGGCGGCGGCGACCGCGCGGCAGGATCCGGCCGTCTGCGGCGTGGTCCTGGTGGCGAGCACGGGCCGGCCAATGGGACAGGTACTGCGTGAGCAGTTGCGGGCTAATCCCGCCAACGCGCCGCTGCTCGACCAGGCCATGGCCGCCATCGATGCGCTCGAAGCCGGCCGCCGAGTGGAGATGGCCGATGTGCAACCGCCGCTGCGGCCTGTGTTCCACCCGAAAGTGCAGGGGTTCCTGATGAGCGCATTCGCCATCGACCCCGCGAAGTTGGCCGGCCGGTACGCGAAGCCCCTGCTGATCGTGCAGGGCGGGCGCGACCTCCAAGTCGGCGTCGCGGACGCACAGCGGCTGCGTCAGGCGGCGGCGCAGTCGAAGCTGGTGCTGTTTCCTGAGGCGAACCATGTGCTGAAAGCCGTCGAGACCGACGATCGGGCCGCCAATCTCGCGACCTACGGCCGTGCCGACCTTCCACTGGCACCAGGGGTCGTCGACGCCATCGCCGATTTCGTCCTAGCACCGCGATTGCAGCAACCGCCTCGGACTGATGCGACACGCTGAACGGTCACCACGGGGCCGCTTCGGTCCTGGAACTCGGGCTCCTTCACGATCTGCCGAATGAATCAGCGACCACCTCGTCGACCAAACGTCATGGTCTCGAACACGCCATCCCTTCGCACCCAGGCATGAAGAAGCGCGGCGGCGAAATGCAGCAAGAACAAGGCGAACAGGCAGAACGCCAGGAAGCGATGGGCGCTCCACAGGATGCTGTGCAACTCGGCACTGGCTGGAACGATGGAGGGGAGCCGCATCCCGGCCAACGTCACGGGATAGTCCGCAGCCGACAACATGGACCACCCGAGCAAAGGCATCGCGATCATCAGCGCATAGAACGCGACATGCGACAACCTTGCCGCAAGCTTCATGGGCTCGCTCATGCTCGCTGGCAGCGACGGTGCCCCGCTGCGCCATCGCAAGACGAGACGCAGCAGCGCTAGGACAAGTATCGCAATGCCGAGCTGCTTGTGGATGCCTACCAGCACCAGGTAAGCGCTATCGATCGTGGACATCATGCCGACCCCGATGAACAGCATTGCAAGGATACCGATCGCCATGACCCAATGGAGCACACGCTGCAGCTTCGAGAATTTCATGCTTTGATGGCTCATGGCTTGGCTTCGGCTTGGACGCGCGGGTAGTGTTTCGACTCCGAGGTGCGGCGGTCATAGGACACCGCATAAGCCGCCGAGCGTGCCGCGGGGAACGGATCGTCGGAGGTCTGCATTCCCTGCGGCAGAACCGTGGGATCGAAGTTGATGTCGCGGCACGGTCCGTTGGCCTCGGCTTCGATCCGGGTCACCACCAGCGTGCCCGCTTCTATCCGCCGGCGGTCCTCTGGCCAGACCTTGCTGGGATCGGCGGTGGGATCGCCCGGGTTGGCGAGCGTCAGCACCAGCCTCCACTTTTGCGGGGCATCCGCGACTCGTTGGGTGAGTTCCTTGAAGAGGAAGTCAGGATCGCGTTTCTTCAGGTCCTCTGAAGGCACCGGAACCATCGCGGCGGTCGGAATGAATGACCAGCGCACGGTCTGGCTCAGACCCTGTGCATTGGTCAGTACGAAACTGTTGAGGCTGTTGAAGCGATCTTCTGTATAGGATTCGGCATACGGAGCGCTGCCCGCCCACGCACCGAATTCGCGAAGCGAAGGGTGGCTGGCTGCGAACTGTTTGACTGCGCCTGGGTCGTCCTTGTTCGCACTGGCGCGCTGGAGTTCATAGAACTCCTTGGGCGTAGCGATCGGAAAGAATGGTGCATTGATCATCGCCGTGCGCCACTCCTGCTGGTCTGGCGCCTCTATTCGAAGACTCAATCCACGTACACGGCCAGTGCCATCCGCCATGGTCGGAATGGGGCCCGCGAGGTTGAAGCGACCCATGACCGGATAGCTCCCGGCCCTGAAGACGGACGCCCGCGAAACCGCGACCGCCTCGCCGTTCGCCTCGAAATTTCCAGCGAAGCAGATGCCTTTCGCATGATTGCGCCGGAAGCCCTTGACCGGTCCGCTTGGCGGCGCGAGCGAATCCACGATCTTGTCGGGCGTCAGGCGCGCGGGTGTCAGCCACCCAGCCGCATAGGCGAAGGCACAGGCCACGGCCCCGACCGAAAGAGCGATCGCGGCGAATTGGACGACAGTCGGTCGCCCGGTGGCAGTTTGATCCTGTGGGGTCTTCATCCGCCTACGCTCCCGTGCCAGTGTGGGAGGCTGTCAGCGCAAGGTCGCTGATGTGTAGGTACACCCCAAAGCGTGTTGTCGATCGCGACCCGTTGTGAGTCGACTCGCTGCGTGAACCACGGAAGGCACCCCGATCAGACGGCAGGTAGTGGGTGTGTTTAGAACTTTTCATCTCATGCCCTTTCAATGGCTTGGCAAGCAGCCAGACAACGCCGGCACGCTGCTTGCTCAGGGCTTAGTTCGACAAGAGATGACTGCTGGTTACACGCCCTTCGAAGATTTCCACGGAAACACGGCTCGCCGCGTAGACGTCGACAAGACGCAAACTTGGTGATGCCGCAACGCCAATGATTTGCGCCGCATCCGCTATTCCACCGCCTTGCCCATCTTCTCGACCACCTTTTTGGCGTCGTCCGTGTAGGCTGCTTTGCCACGGCGACCTTCACATGAGTCACCCCCCCGGCGCCAAGTTGAAACTGGCTCGGTGTCGCGCTGTATCGACTCAGGCCATGAGGTCGAAATTTCTGGGCCCGCCTGCATCAAGCGCGGCAACGAGGCTCCCTGCGATCGGGATGGTCGGTCCCCAGCGAGTGCTGACGACCACAAGGCATTGAGCGACGCCGAACACACTTGTCTGCGCCCTCGTCGCGACTTGGCACAGTTGCACCGGCGATCAAACGGAGCGCTGGCGGCCGCACTCGAGGCCGTGGATTCCAGCGCCGCTGCTCTCTACTTCCCCTGGAACTTCGCAGCTCTCTTCTGCGCCCAGGCCAATTGCCCCTCGCGCAAATCTTCCGAGAGGTAGGCCCTGCGAATGCTCGCGTTGAGCGCCTGCGCGTCGAGCGTCCCGCGCGCGATGCGGTTGAGGTGATGCTTCATGCCGGTCAGCGCGATCGGCGCCATCGACGCGCAGTCGCGCACCAGGGCACTGACCTCCTCCTCCAGCCGATCGGGCTCGGCGAGCTGCGTCAGGTAGCCGATGCGTTTCATCTCCACGGCATCGATCTTGCGCGCCGTCAGGAACAGCAGCTTGGCGTTGTCCAGGCCAAGGCGGCTCACGTAGCGCTCCAGGCCCGCGCGGTAGTAATGCAAGCCGAGGCGCGCGGCCGGCATGAACATGTCGATGCCTGTGGCCCCGACACGGAAATCGCAGGCGAGCGCGAGATCGGTCGCGCCGCCGTACACGCCGCCATGCAGCACAGCCACCGTGACTGCACGCGCCATCTCCAGCGCATCGACCACCCCCTCGAAGTCGACCTTGCGCTCTGCGCCGATGCTGCCGATGTCGTAGCCGCTGCAAAAATACTTGCCGCTGCCGCGCAACAGCAGCACCAGCACTTCCGACCGCGCGTTGACCTCAGCGATCAGCGCAGCCAGCCGCTCGAGGTCGTCGGCGCTCAGGCGGTTGGCTTGTGCCGGCCGGCGCAGGCGAATGGTCGCGACCGCGCCCTCGATGCGAAGCTCGGGCAGGTCGGAGGAATCGGTGGGTTCGGTGATCGCGTTCATCGGCCTTGAAAAATGGGAGGACGTTTGGCGAGGAAGGCGCGGCGGCCCTCCCTGTAGTCTTCGCTGTCGAAGCATTGCAGCACGAGCGGCGCGATCTCGTCGGCCGCGGCGCTGTCCGAATAGCCTTCGAACGCCTGGATGGCTTTCTTGGCGGCGTGCACCGTGAGCGGCGCATTCGCGGCGATCCTCTGCGCATAGGCGCTCACGGCTTCATCGAGCGCGACATCCTCGACCACCGTGTTGACCAGACCGAGCCGCAAGGCCTCGGGGGCTTCGAGGAAGCGCGCGCTGAAGAGGATGTCCTTCGTGGCCGACGGCCCGACCAGCCGCGCCAGCGCGGCCAAGCCACGGTAGTCGTAGCCCAGGCCAAGCCTGGCGGCCGGAATGGCGAAGCGCGAGGACGACGCCGCGATCCGGATGTCAGCGGCCAGCGCGATGGCCAGGCCGCCGCCCACGCAGTAGCCCTGGATCATCGCGACCAGCGGCTTGCTCAACGCGGCCAGGCCGGCATGGCCGCGAGCGGCGACCTCGTCGTAGCTCTTCTTCTGCGCCGCGTCGGCGCGGTGCTGCTCGAACTCGGAAATGTCGGCGCCCGAGACGAAGGCCTTGCCGCCCGCGCCCTTCATCACGACCACCCGCACGCCCGGATCGCGCTCGAAGGCCTCCGCCACCGCGCCCAGTCCCTGCCACATGTCCAGCGACATCGCGTTGCGGCGCTCGGGATGGTTGAAGGTGATCCAGCCGATGCCCTCGCGGACCTCGCCGAGGATGCGGCCCGTGCCCAGCGACTGGAGGACTCGGTCTTGCGCCTTCATGCCACCACCCCTTCCTTGCGCAGCGACGCGACGGACTCGTCGCCGTAGCCGAGCTCGCGCAGCACTTCATCGGTGTGCTCGCCCGCATCGGGCGCCGCGCGATGGAAGGCCTCGGCGTGCGGGCAGTCCGACAGGTTGATCGGCGAGCGCAGCAGTTCCAGCGTACCCAGCGCCGCATGGGGCGCCGGACGCGTCATGCGCAGGTGCCGGGCCTGCGCATCCTCGAAGGCCTGGCCGATGTCGTAGACGGGGCCGCAGGGCACGCCCGCATCGTTCAGCCGCTCCACCAGTTCGCGCACGCCGAAGCCGCGCGTGATGGCACTAATGGCCTCCTCGAGCTCGCGCCGGTGCGCGAGACGCGAGGGCTGGTCCTTGTAGCGCTCGTCCTGCGCCAGATGCGGGGCGCCGAGCACTTCGCACAGCCGGGCCCACATCGCGGCGCCAGGCCCGCAGATGTTGACCTTTCCGTCGCGGGCATCGAAAGTGCCCATCGGCACCAGCGTGGGATGCGAATTGCCCTCCTGCCGCGGCACCTCCCCCTCGACCGTGTAGCGCGCGCCCTGGAAGTCGAGCTTGTTGAGCATGGCCTCCAGCAGCGAGGTATGCACCCACTGGCCGCGACCCGTGCGTTGGCGGTGCAGCAGGGCCAGCAGGATGCCCTGGCCCAGGAACATGCCCGAGGTGGTGTCGGAGATCGCGATGCCGGTGCGGTAGGGACCGCGCCCGGGTTCGCCCGTGACCGAGCTCAGCCCGCTCATGCCCTGCACGATCTGGTCGAGGCCCGGGCGTCCCGCGTACGGGCCGGTCTGGCCGAAGCCCGAGATGCTGGCCAGGATGATCCGCGGATTGATCGCGCGCAACGCCTCGTAGCTCAGGCCCAGGCGCTCCTTGACCGAGGCGCGGAAGTTCTCGACCACCACGTCGCTGCGCTCGACGAGCTGGCGCAGCACGCGCATGCCTTCGGGGGTCTTGAGGTTGACGCTCAGGCTGCGCTTGTTGCGGTGCAGGTTCTGCTCGTCGGAGCCGCGGCGTGGCCCGAGCGTGGGCTTGCGGTCGGGCGGGTCGATGCGCACCACGTCGGCGCCCCAGTCGGCCAGCAGGCGCACCGCGACCGGTCCCGCGCGCGCGATGGTGAGGTCGAGCACGCGGCAGCCCGTGAGCGGCAAGTCGGATTCGATGGAATGGGGCATGGTGGACTCGTGCGGTGGATGCATCACTGGATGGCGGCCACGGCGCCGGGGTCGACATAGATCGTCGAGCGCTGGCCGATCTCGAGCACCGTGGACGGCGCCGCGTGCACCTTGAGCGACGCTCCGCCTCCGCTCGGGCGCACCAGGTAGTTCCAGTACTCGCCGAGGTAGGTGCGTCCGACGACCGAGACGTCGCCCAGCGCCACCGCGCCCGAGGGCGCGACATCGAGGTACAGCGACTGGGGCCGGATCGAGGCCAGCAGGCGGGCACCGCCGGCCGTGCCCCCGGGCAGCGCGAAGCCCGCCGCCAGCCCGTCGAGCCGCAGGCGGTCGCCGTCGAGCTCACCCTCGACCAGGTTGGTCTTGCCGATGAAGCCCGCGACGAAGGGCGTTCGCGGGCGGTTGTAGAGGTTCCACGGGGTGTCGATCTGCTCGAGCCGGCCCTGATGCAGCACCGCGATGCGGTCGGAGATCGCCATCGCCTCGGCCTGGTCGTGCGTCACGTAGACCGTGGTGAAGTGGAACTGGTCGTGCAGCCGGCGGATCTCCGTGGCCATCTCCTCGCGCAGATTCGCGTCGAGATTGGACAGCGGCTCGTCGAGCAGCAGCACTTCGGGCCGCACGATCATCGCGCGCGCCAGCGCCACGCGCTGCTGCTGTCCGCCCGAGAGCTCGGCCGGATAGCGCTGCGCGAGGGCGCCGAGCTTGACCACGTCGAGCATCTCCGCCACGCGCCGCGCGATCTCCGCATCGGCGGTCTTGCGCACCCGCAGGCCGAAGCCCACGTTCTGCGCCACCGTCATGTTCGGCCAGATCGCGTAGCTCTGAAAGATCATCGACATGCCGCGGTGCTCGGGCGACACCGAGCGCACGGGCGACGAGATCTCGGCACCGTCGACCACGATCGTGCCATCCGACGGCTCGATGAAGCCCGCGATCATGCGCAGCGTGGTGGTCTTGCCGCAGCCCGAGGGGCCCAGCAGCGTGACCAGTTCGCCGCGCTGCAGCTGCAGCGAGACCGCATCGACCACCGGCGTCGCGCCGTAGCGCTTGCTGAGGTTCCTGAGTTCGAGTTTGGACATGCGTTGCTTCTCTCTTGGGTGCATGCGGGTTCAGGAGCGGCGCAGCATGAAGTCGCGCCCCGCGAGCTTCATGCCGATCCCCACGACGATGGTCACGATCACCACCAGCACCACGCCCATCGCGGCGAGCGTCTCGTAGTTGCCCTGTTCGCTGAGGTCGAGCGTCAGCACCGATACCACGCGCGATTCGGGACCGGTGAGGAAGACCGCGGTCGACAACTCCTTCGTGCAGATGACGAACACCAGGATGAAGGCCCCGACGAGCGTCTTCTTGAGCAGCGGCGCCACCACCTGCGTGAGCACCGTGAGGCGTCCGCCGCCGAGGATGCGCACCGCCTCCTCGAGCTCCGGGTTGAGGGCGCGCACGCCGGCCGAACTCGCCGCCAGCGAGATCGGCAGGAAGCGCGTGGTGAAGGCGATCACGATCAGCACGCCCATGCCGTAGAGGCTGAACGGCGGCCCGGCGTATGCCGCATAGAGACCGATGGCCAGGATCAACCCCGGGACTGCAACCGGTGCCAGCGCCATGAACTGCACGAAGGTGGGAAAAGGGGTGATGCGCCGCTGCGTGGCGTAGGCGATGCAGATGCCCATGCCCACGCACACCAGCGCGGTGGCGCCGGAGTACAGCACGGTGTTGAGGATGGCCGCGCGCACGGTCAGCTGCTCGAAGAAGATGCTGTGGAAGTTCGCCAGCGTCAGGTTTTCCAGCGACAGCCCGCGGCCCCAGGCCTTGGACAGCGACGCAAGGATCAGGATGGCCAGCGGCAGGATCACCGTGAGCAGCGCGACCAGCACCGAATAGCCCAGCAGCAGCCACTTCCATGGGCCGATATCGAAGGGCCGGCGCTCGCCGCCCTTGCCCGACACCGACACGTAGCCGCGACGCGCGAGCAGCCTGCGCTGCAGCATCAGCAGCACGATGGTCAACAGCAGGATCGGCATCGAGAAGGCCGCCGCGCGCTCCACCTGCAGCGGATACTGGAAGAACGAGACGATCTGCGTCGTCGCGAGGTTGATGCGCGCGGGAATCGCGATCAGCGCCGGCGTTCCGTAGAGTGCGATCGCCTCGAGAAAGATCAGGATCGCCGCGCCCACGATCGAGGGCAGCACCAGCGGCAGCGTCACCCGCGCCATGGTCTGGAACTTGCCGGCGCCATGGATCGATGCCGCATCCTCGAGCTCGGTCGACACCAGGTCGAGCGCCGACTTCGTGAACACGTAGATCAGCGGGTAGGTGTACAGCGCGATGACGAAAGCCAGACCCCAGAAGCTGAAGATGTTGAACGGCCCCTTGGCGGTGCCCAGGAGTTCGACCACCAGTCGGTTGAGCCAACCCGCGTTCGGGCCCGCGAGCAGGATCCAGGCGATGGCGCCGAGGAAGTTGGGCATCACGAAGGCCGCGAGCACGCTCAGGTGCGTGAAGCCTCGGCCCGGCATGTTGGTGCGCGAGACCGCGAGCGCCAGCGGCACGCCCAGCAGCAACGCCAGCGCGGTGACCGCCGCGCCGAGATAGAGCGAATTGAGCAGCGCCTGCAGGTTGCGGCTGCGGCCGAGTGCCTGGGCGTAGCTCTGCAGCGACCATTGGCCCTCGGCGGTATGGAAGCTGTCCCACACCAGCCGCAGGATCGGATTGGCCACCAGCAGCAACAGCACCGCGATCAGCACGGCGAAGAACCAGATCGCCGGGTCGCCCAGGCGATGCGGCGTGCGGCGCGCCAGCGGCAGCGCGAGGACGGCGGCCTTAGACACCGAAGGCATCCCGCCAGAGCTCGATCACCTTGGGAATCTGCGCCACCATCTGCGGCGGCGTGGGCGCCAGCAGCGGGCTCGCGTCACTCAGGCCGAGCACGCCGGGCGCAGGCTTGGCATTGGCGCGCAGCGGCACGCTGAATTCCTCGACCGAGATGCGCTCCGTGTCCTCGCTGCCGAGCAGCCATTCCATGAACAGCCGCGAGGCGTTCGGCCGCCGGGTGTTGGCCATGATCGCCGACGGCGAAAGGATCAGCACCGGGCCCTCTTTCGGCGCCAGCGTGGCCACGGGGTTGCCGCGCGAGGCCGAGCGCGCGGCCAGGCTCATCGGGCCGGCCGAGATCGACGCCTCGCCGGAGATCACGGTGGTCACCGCATCGATGGTGGAGCGGCTCACGTGCGCCTTGGCGGCCGCGAGCTTGGCGAACCAGCCCTCGCCGAAGAGTTTGCGCATCTCGATGCACCAGGCACCTGCCGCGCCGCTGTAGGCCGGGTGCGCCACCAGCGCGGCACCGCTCCACTTCGCATCGAGCAGGTCGTTCCAGCTCTTGGGCGCGGCTGCGGCCTGCACCTTCTGCGTGTTGTAGATCAGGCCCATCATGAAACAGCTGGAAGCGTGGAAGTACGCATCCGGGTCCATGTTCTGCACCCGCTTGTCCTGCCGCGCCACCGCGGCCGGCAGGTACTTCAGCAGCAGGTTGCGGCCCTTGAGGTCGACGTAGTGCGCGAGATCGGTGGAGGTGAACACGTCGCAGTTGGGCGTGCCGGCCTTCAGGTCCTGGTTCAGGCGCTGGAACGCCACCTGGGCGGTGGTGCGCACGACGTTGACCTTCACGCCCGGATAGCGGGTGCTGAAAGTTCGCCCCATCTTCTCGGCCACCTCGGAGGTCTGCGGGACCGTGTACCAGGTGAGCTCACCCTCCTTGCGTGCCGCCTCGTGCAGCGTGGCCAGGTTGATGGGCTGGGCTCGCACGACATAGGGGGCGGCCAGGGCACCGGCGGCCAGGAGGCCGAACTCTCGTCTGCGCAACTGCATGGATGTCTCCTTGAATCGGGACCGATCGGCGTCGGCCAACAAAGTATGCACAACATCAAACAATAAATACACTAGGTGTTTGTATGAATCCATTGATGGCGAGTGCAGCCGTCTAATCGCGGTCCATGACACAAAGCGTCGCCATTCACATCCATCTCCACGGCGATGCCGAGGTCCTGTCGGACACCGTGGTCGAGGTGCCGCCGCCCGCCGCGGGCGAGCTGCAGATCCGCCAGAGCGCCATCGGGCTGAACTTCGCCGACATCTACCAGCGCCGCGGTTCGCACGGCCCGCACGCGGCGACCCCGTTCCCGATCACGCTGGGCGCGCAGGGCGCGGGCGTGGTCGAGGCGATCGGCGCGGGCGTGACGGGTTTCGCGCGCGGGCAGGCGGTGGCGTACGTCCATGCCGGCGCCTACCAGGTGACGCGCAACCTCCCGGCGCACCGCGTGGTGCCGCTGCCAGACACGGTGTCCCAGGAACTGGCCGGCGCCACCTTGCTGCGCGGTCTCACCGCCGAGTACCTGCTGCGACGGCTGCACGTGGTGCGACCCGGCCAGACCGTGCTCGTGCATGCGGCCGCCGGCGGTATGGGCGTGATCCTGTCGCAATGGGCGCGCGCGCTCGGCGCGACCGTGATCGGCACCGTGGGCTCGCCCGAGAAGGCGCGCGTCGCGCTGTCGCACGGCTGCCACCATGCGATCGACTACCGCCGCGAAGACTTCGCGGCACGCGCCCTGGCGCTCACCGGTGGCGCGGGCGTCGACGTGGTCTACGACGCGGTCGGCAAGGACGTCTTCCTGCCCTCGCTGCAATGCACGCGTCCGCGCGGCATCGTGATCAGCTACGGCACCGCCTCGGGCGACGTCGAGGCCTTCGACCTGCAGCTGCTCCACGCGAAGTCGCTGAGCGTGTGCCGTCCGACCCTGCGCAGCTTCATCGCCGATCCCCAGGAACTGCGCGATGCGGCGCGGGCCTTTTTCGGCGCCCTGACCGAGGGGCAGGTGCGGCTGGAGGTCGGTCACCGCTATGCGCTGGCCGACGTGCGGCGCGCCCACCGCCAACTCGAAGGCCGCGCCACCACCGGCGCGACCGTGCTCATTCCCTGAAGGAGAGGACGACCGCCATGCGACTTTTTCATGCCTGGCTGTCCAGCGCCTCGCGCCGCGTGCGCCTGTGCCTGGCCGAGAAGCAGATCGACTATGAAAGCGTCGCTGTCGATCTCGGCAAGCAGGAGCAGCACGCCCCGGCATTTCTCGCGATGAACCCGAACGGCGTGGTGCCCGCGCTGGAGATCGCGCCCGGTCGCTTTCTTCACGAGAGCTCGACCATCTGCGAGTTCCTCGACGACATCCAGCCCATGCCGCCCCTGCGTCCCGTCGACCCCTACGCGCTCGCCCAGTTGCGCAACTTCGTGCGCTGGACTGACGAGAAGGCGCTGCCGAACCTGCTGATCCTCAACTGGAGCCTGATGCTGCAGCCGATGGCCCGGCAGTGGAGCGATGAGGAACTGCAGCAGAAGATCGCCCGCATCCCCACGGCCGAGCGGCGCGAAGCCTGGGTCCGGATCGCGCGCCAGCCCTATTCCGACGAGGAGAAGTCCGAGGCCCGGCGCAAGCTGCTGCTGCTCGTCGATAAGATGGAGGCCATGCTCGCCGGCTCGGCGTCGCTCGCACCTTCGACCTGGCTGATCGGCGAGCACTACTCGCTGGCCGACATCGCCGCCGTGCCCTTCATCGCCCGCATCGCCGAGATCGCGCCTGAGGCGCTGGACGCGACGGCCAGCCCGCGCGTGCATGCCTGGTGGGAGGCCGTGCGGCAACGGCCGGCCTTCGCGGCCGCGCGGCTGCAGGCCTTCGGCGAGGTGCTTCAGCAACGCGAACACGCCAGCACGGCCGGCCACTGAAGCGAGACCGACGCACCAGGCCCGCGTACTATCATCCGGGCGACACAACATGGCCACCACTTCCCGCGTCAACCTCAGCGACAAGATTCGCGAAGCCCTCGAGGACGAAATCGTTTCCGGCAAGCTCTACGCAGGCTGCCGCCTCGACGAGCAGGAACTGATGGAGCGCTTCAACGTCTCGCGCACGCCCGCGCGCGAAGCGCTGCAGCAGCTGGCGACCGCTGGCCTGGTCGACATCGTGCCGCGCCACGGCGCCGTGGTCGCGACGCTCTCGCTCACGGAGTACGTCGCGATGCTCGAGATGCTCACCGAGCTGGAAGGCCTGGCCGCACGCCTGTCGGCGCGCCGCATGCCCGCGGCGCTGCGCAAGGACCTCGAGGCCTCGATCCGGGCCTGCGAGGAGGCCGCGGCCCAGGACGATCCGGTCGCATACGAGCGCGCCAACCGCTGGTTCCACGAGACCGTCTACGACGGCAGCCTTAACGAGGTGCTCGCGCGCCAGTTGCGGCTCATGCGCCTGCGCATGCGGCATCCACAGCGCTCGCTGTTCGACCGGCCCAACCGGGTGCGCAACTCGATGGTCGAACACCGAGCGATCGTGCAGGCGATCCTGAATGGGGACGAAGACGGCGCCGACCGCGCCATGTCGATGCACATCTCCAGCGGTGGAAATGTGTATGTCGATGCGGTCGCCAAGGGCGCATCGAAAAAGCATGCCGTTCCCTCCGCTTAGAGCCGCCGCGTCGAACAGATCGCAGGCAAAGCGATAGCTCTTTTCAGGCTTGCCACGCCGCATCGAGGGCGACCACATCGGCGCGGTCGCGGGCTAGGTCGATTTCGTGCGCGCCGCATTGCAATCGGACGGTGGGGTCTCGATCATCGTGCTGCCTCCACCGGGAAGGACGGCCGCTCCAAGATCGCCAGCCGGCTCCATGGACCGGTGACGACGGCCCGCGGCGATGTCGACGTGATCGCCACCGAGCACAGCATGGCCCGGCTGCGAGGGCTGACGATCCGCGAGCGCGTGGAGGCCATGGTGTCGATCGCAGCGCCCGAGCACCGCGAGGCGTTGCGGTACGAAGCCAGGCCGCTGCTTCGCACTGTTTAGAAATGCATCCTCAAGACCATGGCGAGTCAACGACGGAACCAGGGGGCAACGAGCACACTGCCTATCGTGCAGGGTCGCCCAAAGGGCATTGCTCAACGATCTGTCGAATCCGACACCTGTTCATCAGCGATCGCATCCGCACGCCGCGGGATGTTGGAAATCCAACGTTCAATGGACAGCGGGTCGGTACCCGACCGCAAACCTTTGCGTCATATCGTTCAGGCGCTTGTCTAGAGACCACAGTTCGGCGCCAGGCGTCATCAGCGTCGATGCCACAAGCGTCAGGTCCACGAGGCGACACCCCCATCCAAAGAGACGCTCTTTTTCGATGAAGAGGAGCACTTCGCGCAGGCAGGCTGGCTGCAGATGTTGCAGGGTGATGGAGATATCCAAGCATCTGCGTACGCTCTGGGGGGGTACCGCATGCGAGCTCCGCTATCACCAGGGGATGAATCAATACTTGGTCCACGCCGAGCAGCTGCTCCAAGGCGGAGTTCCGCGCGCGAAAATGATCAATTCAAACCGAGGTATCAATTCGCCCCAGCGTCATGAACAGGTGTCGTGTCCCGACGAGGAACATCGGAGATCTCGGGCATCTGTCCCCCAAGCGCCGCAAGCCGTTTTGCGGACTGGACTCTCACAAAAGTCTTGATCGCTTCCCTGAATAGATCCGCCTTGTTCATACTCGGATCCGCTACTTTGAGCGCCTCCTCATACAACGTATCGTCGATCGTGACGGTCGTTCTCATAAGCTCCTTGTTCTCGAACTCGATGCCATCGATCGTCCACCCCGACGCGACAACCGTCAACGGACATGCTTGATCACGGCAGGAGGTTTGCATTCCCGCGGATGGTCAAGGACACCAAGCTTCGCCAGCCGTACCAGCGATGCGTGGTCGCGGATCTGTACCCAGGTGTCGCACCTTCAATGCCCCAATGCTCCAATGCTCCAATGCTCCTCCGACGCGTCGCCGCGCCCTGCAGCCGAAGAACCGGAAAGAAAGGTGACGATGCGCAGGGGTGCCCCACAGCGGAGACGGGCTCCCACAAAGCCCCGGCGGCAGAGTTGCCCGAAGCTCTCCCTGCGAAGGACATCGAAACGTTGCTGACCCCCGGATTTTCTCGGCTCTCGTCTGACAACGTGGACGCATATTTTATCTACTTCAATGGTTAAATTGACTTGAAACTTCCAAGACTTTAGTTATCATGATGGTTAATATGCGGGACCGTTCCATCTCATCCGCTGCCCGCGGCACGACCATCGAAGTGCATGCGAACGGCCGATGGCAAGCCGCCGCCACGATCCAGGCGTTGGGAGCAGATCGCTGCCGTTTCGAGTACCTGCCTGAGTACGTTTTCGGCGAGGAGAATCCGCAGCCGGTCGCGTTGGGTCTGCCTGTGGGCATCGAAGCCGACCGATTCGTGGAGGGCCCTACAGGCCGCGAGCCGGATCGCCGCCCGCCGGCCTTTGTCTATGACTTGGTGCCACAAGGCAGAGGCCGCAGGTATCTGCTGGACAGGCTGGGTCTGGCAGACGCCGAAAACATGTTGCTGCCGCTCGTCATGAACGGTGCTTTCAATCCGATCGGTTGTCTGCGATTCGAAAGCGCAATGGAATTCTTCCGCGAGGAGGCCGCACGCGGCGCTGATCCTGGCGCACAACGTGGCTTTTCCATGAAAGAGGTTCTGAACCACAGCGAAGAATTTCTCGAGCATCTGTCCCTGCATGCCATGCTTGCCGCAGGCACCACCGGCGTGCAGGGTGTCGCCCCGAAGTTCCTGCTGACGACCGACGAAGCCGGGCGCTGGTTCGCAGACATGGCACTGCCCGACGAACGCGCCACCACACACTGGTTGCTCAAGTTACCCCGAGGAAGAAGCGAGGCAGACCGCACCGTCCTTCGCAATGAAGCCGGTTACCTTCGTCTCGCTGCTACGTGTGGGTTGCGAATGTCGAGCACGCCGCAACTTCAAGGCGAGGTCCTGTTCGTACGCCGTTTCGATCGGGTCGTCGTCGACGGTCAAGTGCAACGACTGCACCAGGAAAGCCTCGCAAGCATCTGTGACTTGAGGGGTTTCGGTTTGCCCAAGAGCCAGCACTTCCTGCTCTCAGGCTTGCGCTCGGTCGTGTCAGACCCGTTCACGGAAACTGTGGAATTCATTCGACGCGACGTGCTGAATCTGGCCATGCGCAACACCGACAACCATGCACGCAACACAGCCGTGCAGCGCCTGGTCGACGGCACCGTTCGGCTGACACCCCTCTTCGACTTCGCCCCCATGTTCCTGGATCCGGAGGTCGTGGCGCGAGGCTGTCACTGGCGCGACGATGCTGGAAAACTTCAGCGCAACTGGACTGAAGTGATAGACGCGCTTCAAGTGAGCGACCAGGAGAGAGAGCGCATCGCACATGCGCTCCATGCCTTCGCACCCACTGTCGCGGCGCTGGCTGATACGGCCAGGGAATGCGGCGTGGAGCGGGCCGTCATCGAGGCATGCCGCGGCAGTATCGATACGCAGGCATCGCAACTGGACGCCTTGGGCGATCTTCTGCCCAGAACCGCACGGAGCAAGCCTCGTGGATAAGCGGCGCAAGGCGCCGGATCTCTCACACGAGCGCAAGCTGCGCCAAGAGATCTACGACGCCATGGCGGCGGGGCGGATGTCTGTGGGACAGGCCGTGGCTGCCATGCGGCGGATCAGCCGCCTGACCCAACCAGAATTCGCCAAACATCGAGGGCTCAGCGTACAGAGTCTTCGGCTCATCGAGAGCGACAAGACCAATCCGACCATCGACACGCTGGGAAAGATCGCGAGCATCTTCGGGCTGCAGGTCGGCTTCGTGCCAAAGACCGGCTCCTGCGTTTCATGGCAGGAACTCGAACGCGGCCTGTCAGAGTCTCCCGAAGCGGTACCGCAGCCCTCTCGCATCGAGCGCAGTGAATGAGTTCAACGCTGCAGGTTCCCGTGAAGACTCGCCTGCGCGCTTTCTGCACACGCACCGCTTGACCTTGGGGCAGCTGGCAAGTGTGCTCAGAAATCTTCAGCCTGTAGAACGCACCGCTTCATCCGTCTCGCGTTTTCGTTGCTTCGGATCAAGCGCTTGCCGCACAGCTTGAGATTCACTGCTCCTGCACGGCCCAGCACACCAGCCGCACTCACCAAGTGGCAGCACTTCATGTGACCCCTCAGCAAACTGCACCTGCAGGTCGATCGATCAAATCAAAACGCCGTCTATGCAGACGAACGTAAGGGCAGGATCGAATGCAGACTTCCGACGCGCGAGGTCGTTCGTTGCCTGCCGCGACAACTGTTTCTGAGGTCGCTTGCAGCCTCAGTTCGCTTCCTACCGTGGCCGACGGCACGACAGACTCCGAGCGCCAGGCCGCTCGGCCTGACGCTGCTGCGATGGCGAGTCGGCGATGGAACCGTAACGTTTTGAGGTTGCCCGATGGCGCTTGTACGATGCGAGTCATCAACCGGGGACGTATGCTCCTGCGCGCCCCAGCAATGAGGAATCGACATTGAACCACACTGAAGCCGCTGCTCCGGATCACACGGGCTCCAGCACCGTCACCGCGCCGCGGACGACCGGTGCCGCCAAACCGTTCAACGAAGACGAACGCCTCGCGGCGCTGCGCCGCTACCAGGTGCTCGATACCACCGCAGAGCAAGCCTACGACGACGTGACGACACTCGCGGCGGTCGTCTGCAAGGCGCCGATCGCGCTCATCTCGCTCATCGACCAGGACCGCCAATGGTTCAAGTCGCGCGTGGGACTGGAGGCGAGCGAGACGCCGCGCGAGCTCGCGTTTTGCGCCCATGCCATCCTTGAACCGGACATCGTGTTCGAAGTGCAAGACGCCCACGTTGATCCCCGCTTCGCCAACAATCCGCTGGTGACCGGCGAGCCAGGCATCCGCTTCTACGCAGGGGCACCGCTGGTCACGACCGACGGTCTGCCGATCGGCACCGTCTGCGTGATTGATCGCGAACCACGCGCGCTGTCGGCCGCCGAACGCAAAGCGCTGCAGTCGCTGGCACGGCAGGTGGTCGCACAACTCGAACTGCGCCAGGCCATGGCCGGGCTGGAGCTCGAGAGCATGACCGATCCGCTGACCTCGCTTTGGAACCGGCGAAACCTTGATCGGCGACTGCACGCGGCCTGGGATCTGCATGCACGCGAGCGTTCGCCGCTGAGCCTGCTGATGATCGACCTGGATCACTTCAAGCGCATCAACGACGCACACGGCCATCCAGTCGGAGATCGGGTGCTGGTGCAGGCCGCGGCGATCATCCGCGACCAGATCGGCAGTGATGGTCTTGTCGCTCGTTTCGGCGGCGAGGAATTCTGCGCAGTGATGCCGGGCATGGCCGCCGAGACGGCGCGGGAACGCGCCGAGCAGGTGCGGCGCGCCATCGAGGACGCGTCGTGGCCCGCCGCTCATGTGACCGCCAGCGTCGGCGTGGCGACCGCGATGGCTGACGCAGAAGGCTCTCCCAACGTGATGCTCACGCGCGCCGATCGCGCGCTGTATGTCGCCAAGCGCGAAGGCCGCAATTGTGTGCGGCAGTTTGACGGGTGGTCTGATCGGCTGGGCGTCGAACTCCATGCGCCGCGGCCGATCACTCAATGATCGAGCGTCGACGAAAAGAACAGGTCCGCGCCGCATCCAACCCGGCCAAGTGCTCGCTTGCGATGCACCGCCGCGCTACATTCGTCAGGAGTACGCAACAATCCCGGCGATCAACCGAGCAGACCACCAGGGGTAGCTCGACATCAAGAATACCGAGCCCAGCCCCCTCGTTCGGTCGAAATTGACGAAGACATCATCCCCAGCATTGAGAGATCGTCTGAACGAACTTCCCACTCACCCCGTCAGCGCTGCGCATCGGCGTTGGGCAACGCTCCATTTTTAGAGTCAACTGTCGGAACGTGTCGAGCGTTAAGTCGTTTGCACCCCGGCCCTTCGCCCCTACCACGCGCTTTGAAGACGGTTACCGTCCGGCTCGGTTCACCCCAAAAGGTCGAATCAACGCGTACCACCTTCAGTGCTGAAGGCTTTCCCCCCGCCCCGCCAACAAGGTGTTACATGCCTGCTGCCGCATTGCCGGTGAACGAAGAAGAGCGCGTTAGCAGATTGCTCGAACTCCAGGTCCTCGACTCTGCGCCGGAGGCCGAATTCGACGCACTGGTGAACGTCGCATCTATGATTTGTGGCACACCAATCTCACTGATCAGTCTGATCGATCGCGACCGGCAATGGTTCAAGGCCAACGTAGGGCTGCCCGACACCTCCGAGACGGACAGAGGCTCGGCATTCTGTGCGCATGCCGTTTACGGAACGCAGTTTCTGGAAGTGCCGGACGCAATTCTCGACACTCGGTTCCGAGACAATCCTCTGGTCACTGGCGCACCGAACATTCGCTTCTACGCCGGCGCACCCCTGGTGCTTTCCAATGGCCACTGCGTAGGGACGCTGTGCGTGATTGACCGTGAGCCGCGCGAGTTGACCGTCCAGCAAAGGGATGTTCTAACGCACCTCGCGCGAGCTGCTGCCAAGGCTTTAGAGAGCCGTGGCGTCGCACTCAGGCTCCATGAGAACGAGCTCAAGCTACGTCAGCTCCACTCGGACCTGGAGCAAGAACACAACCGCCGCACCGAGCTGCTGGCGATGCTGGCTCACGAGTTGCGCAATCCGCTCTCAGCGATGCGCAGCGGCACGCAGCTGCTGAAGCTCGCCAAGGAAAACTGGGCCACTGTCGAGCGGGTCAAGGGTGTGTTCGATCGCCAGATCGATCATATGGCACGCTTGGTGGACGATCTCACGGAGGCCTCAAAGGTATCCGCCGGCAAGCTCGAGGTGGTACCAGGCACTGTCGATCTCCAGACTTTGCTGGCATCCGCCCTGGAGGCTGGCCTGTCGGAGATCGAGCGAGGAAGGCACGAGCTGGAGCTGGATGTCCCCACAGAACCAGTTTTCGTCAACGTGGATGCGGGTCGAATGATCCAGGTCTTGAGCAACCTGCTGGTGAACGCGGCGAAGTACACGCCGGAAGGCGGGCACATCAAGCTTCTTGCCAAGGCAGAGCAAGCTGACCTGATCATTGAAGTGAGCGATGACGGGATCGGCATCGACCCTGTCGATTTGCCCACCATCTTCGGCATGTTTGTGCAAGTCTCCGACAAACGCGCGGGCGACAAAGGCGGGTTGGGGGTCGGGCTGGCGTTGGTGGAGCGTTTGGTCCATCTCCACGGCGGGACGGTCACCGCATCGAGCGATGGGCTGGGCCTGGGCGCCAAGTTCACGCTTCGTCTGCCTTCAGCCGTCCTTGGCGCTTGAGCCGGCTCCAGCCTCGTGCTGGCAGGAACACTACAGGAAGCGAATTCAGCCTCCATCGGACGAAAGAGACCCAGGTCTGTGCCCCAAGGCTGAGCTGCCCGCGCCGCTGCGCGTGAGCACTCGCCGTCGGTTTGCGGCTGGGAGCAACTCGCATATGCGGCACTTGGGTGTGGTCGTGCATGGGCGAAACACCTCGGCACAGGGTGGCAGTATCTGCAAAGAGGCTCGGCGCGCGAAAGAGCCCGGCGGCTCGACGCCTGCAAGCGCCCGGGCCATCTGATGGCAACGCGCGGATTGCCTGTGCACTCAAGCAATTGGTGCCCCTTCGCTGACGACACTTCATTGCTCGTTGCGTGCCCAAGGCGCGCAAACCTTCTGAGGGACGCGACCGCTCGGGGATCGAGCGCTGCCGGCCCCAGGAAAATTGCTTACTTCGGCTGGCGCCGGAGGGAATGCCAATCAGCCGCTGCGATGCGATCACTACTCCTGCGCGGCCCAGCACACCAAACGCAGCTCACTCAGAGGCAGCGCCACATGACTCCCGTCGGCAAAGCGCACCTCGCCCTTGTCGGCGTCGTGGGCTTTGATGCGCAATGTCCCCCGGCGCCCGCCGTGTTCGACCACCAGCACCGTACGGCCCGCGCTGCGCGTCGCTGTCGCCCGGGCAACAAAGCGCTCGGCCTTCTCCGTCGGAGCAGGCCCTGGCGCTTCCTGCGTGGCCAGCATCGCTTCAACCTCCGCGCGGGTGGTCGGTGAGTCCCGCTCAAAGGCGGCCGCCACCGTTTCTGGCGCGCGGCGCCAGGCCGTCACAAGTCGGTAGAGGCCACGAAGGTCAAGGCCGATGCGCCCTTCGTCGATCGCTTGCCTGAGCGGCGACGGCATATCGTTCAGCGCGGCCGCCTCCGTGACGAAAGATCGGGACTTGGCCAGCCTGCGAGCGATGTCCGCGCGCGACATTCCCTCGGCCTCGCGCAGTTGGACAAACAGCGCGAGGTCCAGTGGGGACATGTCCTCGCGATGCAGGTTCTCCACCGCCTGAGCGAAGGGGTCCGCTCGATCGTCCAGAAAGGCGGGCACCGTGATCAAGCCTGCCTGTCGAGCGGCACGCACGCGCCGCTCGCCGCGGTTGATCAGATAGCGTCCAGCTGCAGCCCGGTTCACTCGCACGGACACCGGCTCGAGCACCCCGTGCACACGAATCGATTCGCTCAGCTCGACCAGAGCCTGCTCGCCAACGCGACGACGCGGCTGGTCGGGATCGGGATCGATCAACGCGAGCGCGATCTCCAGGGGCGCTTGCAGCGCACTTGCGGTGCCAGCTGAATCGAGAAGCTCGGAAGCCCGAAACTTGTGGAGCCCGCTGAGGTCGAGTGGCTTGATGTCCTTCATGATGGCATGCCCGAAGATGCCACGTCTTGCGCATCCATGCGACGCTGTAGCAGCTCGAAAACCTCCCTTACCTCCAAGCACGCGTCACGTGCCGAGCCCTTGGCCAGCGCCCAGACCGACACACCCTGCGACAACGCTTCCGGAATGGCCGAGCGCGTCGAGATGTGTGCGGGAACGATGTATTCGGCAAAGCTTTGGACGAGTTGCCGCATCGCTACCTTTTGCCGCACGGAGTGAGGGTTGAAGCGATTGAGCACGATGCCGGCGAGGCGCAGCTGAGGGTTGTAGCGCTGCCGCACACCGAAGACCGTCTTGAGCATGTCGGTCACGCCATCGATGCTGTACTCCTCCAACTCGATCGGACAGACCACATCGGTGGCGGCGATCAGTGAGGCGCTCATTCGCAAGCCGAGCGCGGGTGGCGTGTCGATGACCACCACATCAAAAAGTGAGCTCAGAGCCTCGACGTTTCGGCGAAACACCGGGATGGCAACCTCCGCCTTGGCGAGTTCGACGTCTGCAAGGTTCCTCGAGGCCGGCGCCAATGAAAGCCGGCCTTTTCCTGCGAGCTGATCTTTCACCTCTGTCTCTTGCGCGAAAAGCCCGGCTGCGCCCACGCCCTGGGCATATGCACGCAGCGTCTTGGAGGCGTTGCCTTGCGTGTCAAGGTCGATGAGGCACACGGATCTGTCGTGCTTCTCGCGTTGCCAGAACGCGTAAAGCACCGCGAGCGTGGTCTTCCCTACCCCGCCCTTCTGATTGCTGAAGACCACCACCTTGCCCATGCCATCTCCTTGGTCGAAGGTTTGTTCGACGCGAGCGCGCAGCCACCGCGGCATGCAGCGCAGTTCGCCGGCCGAAAAGGACCCGCGCGTCGACGCCGGTCGACGGCGTCGAGAACGCCTGCCGGCAAAGGTGCGCATTGGAGATCAGAGGAGCCCGGCCGATGACTACCCGAACTGATAGTGGCGCGGTGGTCCTCGCGCACTGACATTGCATCCGATGCAAATCTCCACCAACTTCTCGATCCCACCTCCTGGGGTGCAACGACCCATCGGGCGTTGCATGCGATGCAATACGCGCGTAGCGAAGGCATCTTCGGCACCGCGCTTGACGGCATGGCCAGAAAGGCCCCAGGGAACGTGCCAAGGAAAGCGCCTGCAGATGTTCCCAGGAGCGCTCCTTAAGATGCTCCTGGGAACACTCCTCCCTGCACTGGCTTGCCTATCCGCCAGCGCCGAGCCCGTCGTGCTGCCCGTCGTGCAGGCATCACGCGACAGCGAGCGCGTCGCCATCCTCAGGCAGGAGCTCCAGAACACCAAAGCGTCCATCGAGGTTCTGACTCGCCGTCACGCGGCACGCCTCAAAGCCGCGGATGCCGAGGGCGCGGCGGAGGTCGAACTCGAGCGCGCACGCGCGCTCGGAGACCTCGTCGCACTTGAACGAGAGCTCGCAGCAGTCTCTCAAGAAGGCCCGTCGGCGCCGCGGCAGCGCAGCGCCGACAGTCCACGGTCGACCGACACGAAGCCCACCGCGCGCCGCTCGGATGCGGCAGCACCCGCGCGCTGGTGGGACGTGTATCAGCGACGCATCGGCAGCGAGGACGCGTCGGCGCCACCGCCCGCGGGATCTCTTTCCCCTGTCCTGCCCAGCCTGAGAAACAAAGAAAGTGGCACATGAACTTCAACACTCGCGATGTCCATCGTCCGGCGATGCACCGTTCGAAAGCAGCAACGCTTGCCCTGCGCGCGCTGCTGACCGCCGCCCTCTGTGCGCTGTGGCCCCTCATGGCGCATGCGGGCAGCCCGTTTGCAACCGGCGCCAACGCCGCGCAGCAGCAGCTCGTTGCGATCCTGACACCCATTGCGGCCGTCGCGGTGATGGTCTCGGGCGCGATGGCCTGGTTCGGGCGGCTGAGCTGGTGGTGGCTGGTGGCGGTGGTGATCGGCACGGTGCTGGTGTTCGGCGGCCCGCAGATCGTCTCGTGGATCCGTGGTCTCTTCGGCGTCTGAGGGGCGGCCATGCATCGCAACCACGGCATCACGGCCGACTCTCTGTTCGTCGGCATGACCCGGCCCTCCATGGTCTGGGGCGTGACCTACTCCGCCATGATGTTCAACATCGTCGTGACCATCGAATCCTTCATCGTCACGAAGAACCTCGCCTGGCTGCTCGCCTTCGTCCCGATCCATGGCGTGCTCTACCTCGTATGCCTCTACGAGCCACGTTTCTTCGATCTGCTGCAGTTGTGGGGCCGCACGCGCTTGCCAGCGGCGCTCAACGGAAACCTGCGCTTCTGGCGCGCCAACTCCTACAGCCCGCTCGCTCTGACCCTGCCCGGTGCCCGCGGCCGCCGTCGGGACCGACACGTGCAAGTGCTCACCGCCGTGGAGGGTGCGCTGTGCAATTGACCACGCGTTCTGAATCGACATTGCGCCGCGAAGCGAGCGCGGCCTCGATGATCCCCTTCTCCTCGCACGTCGATGCCCATGTGGTTCGCCTGCGCTCAGGAGACTATGTCCAGACCCTGCGCCTGGGAGGCGCAAGCTTCGAGAGCGCTGACGACGAGGACCTCAACAACTGGCATGAACGCCTGAACGTACTGCTGCGCAACATCGCATCACCACATCTGGCGCTGTGGACCCACGTCGTACGCAGGCGAGAGACAGGCTACCCCGCCGGCCGCACCGTCCCCGGCTTTGCCGATGAGCTCGAGCAGCGCTACCGCCGCAAGATGGCCGAGGAGCGGCTCATGGTCAACGAGCTCTATCTGTCCGTCGTCTACCGTCCCCAGTCCACCCGTGTCGGCAACGCGGCGCTGGCCTTCCTCAAGCGAACCGACGCACAGGGCGCTCTGGCAGAGCTCAAGGACTCCCTGGACACATGCACCAAGCTTCGCCAGGAGTTACTGGCCTCACTGGAGCGCTACGACCCCGAGCCACTGGGCATCTACCGACCGATGGGCGCACACAAACCGTTCTCCTCGCTGCTCGAGTTTTTCGCAATGCTGATCAATGGGGAGTGGCAGCGCATGCCGCTGCCACGATCGCCGCTCAACGAGGTACTGGCCACATCCCGCCCCTTCTTCGGCAACGAAGCCATGGAGTACCGCTCGGGGACGCAAAGCCGCATCGGTGCCTTCCTCGGCATCAAGGAGTACCCGACGCCCACGGCGCCCGGCATGTTCAGCGGTCTTCTCACGGCCGACTTTCCGTTCATCCTCGCGCAGAGCTTCACGTTCCTGGCCAAAGGCACCGCGGTGGACATGATGCGTCGGCAGCACAACCGCATGGCGGCCGCAGGCGATCTGGCTGTCTCGCAGGCCGACGAGCTCGCAGACGCGCTGGATGACCTGGTCAGCAACCGTTTCGTCATCGGCGATCATCACTTCAGCCTGCATGTGCTCGCCGATGCCGAGGAAGGCGCGGGCGCTGTCGAGGGCGTGCCGCGGCTCAAGCAACTCAACGACCACATTGCGCGGGCCCGCTACCTGCTTGGCGACACCGGGATGGTTGTCGCACGCGAGGATCTGGCACTCGAGGCGGCGTTCTGGGCGCAGTTGCCGGGTAACTTCGGCTACCGCACGCGCAAGGCGCCAATCACCAGCCGCAACTTCGCGGCCATGTCGCCTTTTCATAACTTCCCGACGGGTCGCGCGCGCGGAAACTTTTGGGGCGATGCGCTGGCGATGCTCACGACACGCGCAGGCTCGCCCTACTACTTCTCATTGCATGCGAGCGACCCGCGCAGCCCCGATGGTGGCAGCCGTCGCGATGTGGGCCATGTCACGGGCGTCGGGCCCGTTGGTACGGGCAAGACGACCTTTCTCGGGTTTTGCATCGTCGCGATCTGCAACCGTCTGGACGCCACCCAGATCATCTTCGACAAAGACGAGGGCCTCCACATCCTCGTGCGGGCATTGGGAGGCCAGTACCTTCCGTTGAAGAACGGCATTCCCACCGGCTGCAACCCGCTGCAGCTCGACGCAGGGGTGCCCACGAACCTCGAGTTCCTGCGGCAATGGCTGCGCCGCCTCGTGATGCGCTCGCCTCACGAGCTCCTGAGCGTGCGACAGGAAGACGACCTGGATCAGGCCCTGCACGGAACGCTCGCACTCGCGCCGCCCTACCGCCGCTTGTCGCGCCTGCTGGCTTTTCTGGACGTCACCGATCCGGAAGGTGTCCATGCGCGGCTGCGCAAATGGTGCGCCTCGGAGCGCGGTGACTACGCGTGGGTGTTCGACAACGACCACGACGTCGTCGCGCCACTGCTCGAGGCTCATGCGTTGGTCGGCTTCGACGTCACCGATTTCCTCGACAACGACGTGGTGCGCGCCCCGTTGACCATGTACCTCTTCCACCTCGTAAACCGCATGGTCGATGGCCGGCCACTGGTGTGCTGGATGGACGAATTCGCCAAGCTGCTGGACGACCCCGCATTTGCGAGCTTCGCGAAGAACGGCCTGGAGACATGGCGCAAGAAGAACGCGAACATCGTGACCTTCACGCAAAGCACGCACCATGTGCTGGGCTCGAGCATCGCGCGAGCCATCGTGGAGCAGACGCCCACCAAGATCCTCTTTCCCAACCCGGAGGCGAGCCACGCGGACTGCACCGAGGGTTTCAACCTCACCGAGCGTGAGTTCGCGCTGGTCAAGCAGGAACTCGTGCCCGGATCGCGCCAGTTCCTCATCAAGCAGAACCGCGACAGCGTCGTGGCCCAGTTGGACCTCAGGCATCTGGACGATGCACTGGGCGTCATCTCGGGCCGTACCAGCAACGTCCGGCTCATGCAGGCGCTGATGAAGCGCCATGGCAACGCCCCCACTCAGTGGCTCACCCCTTTTCGCGAGGCGCTGCTGCAGCACGGCTCGCAACGACCGTCGTCCCAGGAGTTTCCACATGCCTAGAAAGCTGCTTCTCTTGCTCGTCACCTGCGCTGCGCTGCTCGCTCCACTGCAAGCGCGTGCGGGGATTCCCGTCATCGATTTCGCGGCCATCGCCAACCTGATCCAGCAGATCATGTACTGGCAACAGCAGATCTCCGCCATGCAAAAACAGTTCGACGAGCTCAAGGCCTCCAAGGAGCAGCTCAAGCAGACCTACGAGTCGATGAGCGGCTCGCGCGGCATGGAGCAGCTTCTTGCGACCTCCGATGCGGCGCGCAACTACTTGCCGAGCAGCTACGCCGATCTGAGGAAGTCGCTCGACACGCCTGTGCCAGGCTATGCAGGCCTGTCGGAGCAGGTGCGATCGATCGTGAGCGCCAACAGCGTGCTGTCGACGACGCAGATGGACGCGCTGAGCCCTGAGCTCAGGCAACTCGTCGAACAAGGTCGTCAATCTGCCGCCTTGCTGGACGGCATGACCCAAACGGCTTTTCAGAACACCAGCCAACGGTTCTCTGCACTGCAGCAACTGATCACCGCCATCGCGCGTGCCCGAGACCCCAAGGCCATTCAGGAGCTGCAAGCGCGAATCCAGGCGGAGCAGAACATGCTGACGAACGAGCAGACCAAGCTCCAGGCGCTCTACCAAGTGTCGCAGGCCGACGAGGCGAGGCTTCGCCAGCGAACCCGAGAGCGTGTGGTGTCCGGCCACGGTGAGTTTTCCAGGCGATTCACACCCACACCCTAGCCGCCCCAGCCGCCCCTGTCATCCCCTCGACGCATCGCCTCGGCGCGCCATCGCCGTGGGCATCGCCATGACGACTTCAGCATGACGCCGCTGGTTTTTCAAGCGGCGAGCGGGCTGGCTATCACCCGATGCGCTTGCAGCATGCGCACCGAGCTTGGCCACAAAACCCCACGGACGACGCCGGTCGGCGCATCCAGTGGTTGATATCGAAGTGGCGTCCCACGATTTTTGAACCTTCAGGAGCCAAGTCATGTTCTTTCGGCAGCTTTGGACGCAGCTCGTCTCTCAGCTCACTGAATTCGTGGGCGCGAAGTCTGCAGCGCTGGCGACCGCGGTCGAACCCGCGGTGATCACGTTGGCAACGCTCTACGTGATGATCTGGGGATACCTTTCGCTCACCGGCAAGATTCAGGAACCCATCCTGGAGGGGATCAAGCGGATCTTCTTCATCGCGGTCATCCTGGGTGTGGCTTTGAGGCTGTGGGCTTTCAACGAGCTCATCGTCGACACCTTCTTCAACGCCCCGACCCAACTCGCGGCAGCGATCGTCGGCGCCACGGACCCCGTCTCGACCATCGACACGATCTGGGAGAAGGGGGGAGAGGTCGCATTCAGCCTGTGGAGCAGGGGCGGTGTGCTCAATGGGGATGTGGGCTTCTACATCGCCGGCGCCGTCATCTACCTCATCATCGGCGCCGTCGCGGTCTACGCGCTTTTCCTCTTCGCCCTGTCGAAGATCGCGCTGTCCGTCGTGCTGGCGCTGGGCCCGATTTTCATCTCCCTGCTCTTCTTCGAAGCGACACGGCGCTTCTTCGAGGCATGGGTCGCCCAGCTCTCGAACTACGCGCTCGTCGCGGTGCTCGCGAGCATGGTCGCCTCGCTCATGCTGCAGGTCGTTGCGAACTACGCCGCTCAAACCGCGGAACGTGGCGCGGCGCTCACGACGGTGGATGCCATCAACATGGCCTTGATCGCTGCGGTGGTGCTGCTCGTGATGTGCCAGGTGATGCCGATCGCCGCCGGACTTGCCAGTGGCGTTGCGCTCAACTCCTTCAGCGCTGTCGGCGGGCTCACCAAGTGGGCACTCGGTGGCACGAGGCGCAGCGCGTACGAATTCGGCCGCGGCGTGCTCGACGGCCTGCACGGCGAACGCGGCAGTCGATGGGACTCCTTCCGTCGCCTGGGAGGCAACCGGGTCGGATCGTCGATCGCTTCGCTGGCCGGCAGGGGTGCAGGCGCGCAGCGCCCCACCCTGCCCAGAGACCGAGTGATGAACCCCTCTTCCTCTCGGACCTGACCCCTCTGAAAAGACTTTATAGGAGCTCTCACGTGAGATTCATGGTCGCACTCTTGCTCACTCTCGCGCTTGGCGGCTGCGGCACGCGAGCGCCCCGTCCTCCGACCTGCGAAGGCGCCCTCACACCCATCAATGGCTCCCCGGCACCCCTTCCTGCAGGAGGCTCCGATGCATCGTGACGAGGCGCTCGAGCGCTACACGCTCGAAGCTCAGAGCTGGGAGCTCGATCGCGCACGTCGCGCCCAAGGGTCGGCCAAAACCGCCTGGGTCGTGGCCGCGGCCGCCACGGCCGTCGCGGTATTCGCCGTGGCCGCCGTCGCCGGACTCACGCCCCTCAAGCAGCCGGTGCCCGTAATCGTTCGCGTGGACAGCAGCAGTGGCATCGTCGACATCGTGCCGACCTATGAAGGCACCACCGACATTCAAGAGGTCGTGACGCGTAACCTGCTGCAGAACTATGTCATTGCGCGCGAGCGCTACTTCTACGCCACCGCCGAAGCCGACTACGAGTTGGTCGCCTCTCAGAACTCGCCTCGCCTGAACCAGGCCTGGGCGGCGTCCTGGGCCACCAACAATCCGCTCTCGCCTCTCAACACCTTCAAGGACGGCACGGCCATTCGCGCGCAGGTGCGTTCGGTCACCTTCCTCAAGCTGGAAAGCGGCAAGGAGAAGCTTGCACAAGTTCGCTTCAGCCGCTACGCCCGAGCCGGTGGCACGGGCGACGAGCAGACGACCCATTGGGTGGCGACGATCGAGTTCGCCTACGTGCCGCCATCGAAGGATGACAAATGGCGCTCGCTCAATCCCCTGGGTTTCAGGGTGGTCGAGTATCGGCGCGAGCCCGAAGTCGCACCGACCGTCGCCGTCCCCCTCTCCCCCGCAAAGCAGGCGCGCTGATGAACCATCGTCTTGCATTTTTCCGCCAGCCCGCGATCGTGCTGGTGCTCATCCTTGGCTGGCTGTGCACCACCCACACGGCGGTGCGCGCCGCAACGATCCCGCCCGAGGGGCACGTCGATGCGCGCGTGCGCACCATCGACTACGACCCGGAAGACGTCATCAGCCTGCATGGCTACGTGGGCTACCAGATTCACCTGCAGTTCGCCGCAGGCGAGACCTTCGTGAACCTAGGCTCCGGCGACAACGGCTCCTTCGATGTGGGTGCGCAGCGCAACCACCTCTTTCTCAAGCCGAAGGAGGCGCAGGCCAATACGAACCTCACGATCCTCACCGACCGTCGCACCTATCACTTCGACTACATCGTCTCAGCCCGGGCGCCCGCCGGGGCCGCGGCGCGACGAATGATCTACTCGATCCGGTTCAACTATCCGGCCGACACGCGGCGCGCTGCCGAAGAGGCGAGCAAGCGCGCTGAGGTGGACGCGAAGCTCACCCGCACGGCAGCCACGCGCAACTGGGACTACTGGTTCTGCGGAGGTGAGTCGCTCAAGCCGACCCGCGCCTTCGACGACGGCCACCACATCCGCCTTCGTTTCGCCGACCAGGCTGAACTGCCGGCCATGTTCGTTCAGAACGACGACGGCACGGAGTCATTGCTGAACTTCAACATCGACGCCGACGAGATCGTGATCCATCGCCTCGCGCGTCGCCTCGTGCTGCGCCGGGGTCAGCTCGTGGGGTGCGTGGTCAACAAGGCATTCGCAAGCGGCGCGCGCACGCCCGGCGCGACGGTGGCGCCCGATGTGCAACGCACAACCGTGGGAGAGCAACCATGAGCGATGCACCGAATCCGGGACTCAACCCACCGGCGAATTCATCCGCCGACAACGAAGCGCTCGAAGGAAGCCGCCGCGCGGGCGCGGTCGACCCCGACACCGGCGAACTTCATTCCGTTCCCCGCCGCGCCGAACGCACGCATGCCGCCCACACCGAGCGCGGCCATGCGATCGATGGGGAGCGGACCATTCCCTCCGTGAATCGGGAACGGACGATCCAGTCGAGGATCAGCAGCTTCGTGGCGATCGGCACCATGCTGCTGCTGGGTGCCGGCTTCCTGTTCTGGTACTACAGCACCCAATATGCCAAGGGCCGCGAGGCGCAGTTGGCCGCACAGAAGGCCTCGGCCGCCCGCGCGGGCGGCGAAACCAAGGTGCCGCCGCTGGGCCGGATCGACCCGCCGCCGACGCCACCCCAGGCCTCCGCATCGCCACCCAGCGCTTCACCGGCCGCAGCGGCGGCGACACCCCCGGGCGGCCCCCCGTCAAAGACACCGGCCCAGCTTGCGCTCGAGCGCAAGCTCGGAACGCCCGTGATGCGGCACGCGCCGTCGCCTGACGCAGCCGCAGCAGCGGCCGCTTTCGTCGGCGGCCCCGCCGTGCCGCCGGCAAGCGGCATACCCAACATGGCGCAGATCCTGGGGGCCTTGCAGCCGCCACCCTCCGCCCCTCCCAGCCCTCCCGGCCTCGAGGGCAGTCTCCGGCCGACCCGCACCCCCGCCGTTACAGCACAGGTTCTGCCGACGCGCCGTTTTCTTCTGCCCAAGGGCGCGTTCATCGATTGCACCTTGGAGACCGCGATCGATTCGACCTACGAAGGTCTCACCACCTGCATCGGTGCCAGCGACGTCTACAGTGCCGACGGCAAGGTGGTGCTGCTCGAGCGCGGCACGAAGTACGTGGGTGAGCAGCGCGGCTCGCCCCGTCAGGGGCAGGGCCGTGTTTTCGTGCTTTGGAGCGAGGCGAGAACACCCACCGGGGTGGTGGTCCAGCTGGCATCGCCGGGCACCGACGAGCTGGGGCGCAACGGCTTGCCGGGTTTCGTGGACACCCACTTCTGGGAGCGTTTCGGCGCGGCGATGTTGCTGTCGGTCATTGACGGCACGATGCAGGCGCTGACAGCGCAGCAGCAAGGCGGCGCGGGCCTGACCAACCGCGGTGCGCTGGTGATCGGTCCCCAAGGCAGCCGCGACATCCTGACCGAGGTACTGCGCAGCACCATTGCGATCCCTCCGACCGTGATCAAGAACCAAGGCGAACGCATCCAGATCCTGGTGGCCCGGGACGTGGACTTCCGCGATGTCTATGCCCTACGCGTCGCGCCAGCCCAACCCTGAGGGAGCGGAGGCCTCGCGCCCCGCCTGCCTTGCGGCCGATGACCTCTCTGGCTCGTCGACAGAAGCCACGCCAACGCCGCCCTCCTCGCTGGCGCTGTTCCTCGACCCGCTGATGCCGATGCTCGAGGACACCGAGGTCACGGAGATCTGCATCAACGAACCGGGAATCGCCTTTGTGGAACGGCAGACGGGATGGACACGCGAGATCCTCGCGTTCGCGAGCTTCGACTGGTGCATGTCGATCGCCAAGCTCGTTGCCAACTTCACGAAGCAGCGCGTCTCGGCCCAAGAACCGTTGTTGTCGGCCACCTTGCCTGGCGGCGAACGCATACAGATCGTGTTGCCGCCGGCGACCTCCGAACGGACCGTCTCGATCACGATCCGTCGTCCCTCCAGTGCACTGTGGTCGCTCGATCAACTTGAATCGATGGGCGTTTTTGAGCCGACACGCTACAACGAAGCGGCATTGAAGGCAGCATCGGAGGCGGGCTCGGCGGGCCTCGAAGACTGCGAGCTTGCGGGCCTGCTTCGCGAACGCAGGTTCGTAGACTTCCTGCGCCGCGCAGTTCAACTGCGCCGCAACATCTTGCTGTCGGGCGCCACCGGCTCGGGCAAGACCACGCTGAGCAAGGCGTTGATCCTCGAAGTGCCCCCCGAGGACCGGCTGATCACCATCGAAGACGTCAGGGAGCTGTCCCTTCGCAACCAGCCCAATCACGTGCGTCTGTTCTACTCCCAGGGTGCTCAGGGACAGGCGATCGTGACGCCTGGGCAGCTCCTGGCTGGCGCCAAGCGCCAGCGTCCCGACCGCATCTTCCTGTCCGAACTGCGAACCGGCGATGAAGTCTATGACTACCTCGTCTCCGTGAACACGGGCCATCCGGGCTCGATCACCAGCGTCCATGCCGACAGTGCCCAGATGGCCTTCGTGGCACTCGCTCAGTTGATGAAGCGCAGCGCCGCCGGCCAAGGCATGACCACGCGTGAAGGCGTGGAGCTTTCTCAGCTGAGCGTGGACATCGTCATCCAATGCGCACGGGTGCGGCAGCGACGCATCGTGCAGGAGATCTGGCATGACCCCAGCACCAAGCGTCGAGCCTTGGCCTAGTGCTTTTAGGATCGCGGGCGCCTTGCTCGTTGCCGCCGTGGTCGGTCTGTGGGCTGCCGGCTACGCCTTCTTGATGCTCATGAAGCTGCCGCCCCAGAGCGCCACGCTGTCGACGATCGTTGACTATTGGCTTGTCTACGGTGATCGACCCGATGTTCGTCGATCGCTGCTGGCCGCTTTGGTGGGAGCACAAGGGATCACGCTCGGTGGCGTCGCCATCGCGATGGTCCCACGCCGACGCGCGCTGCATGGCGAGGCCCGCTTCGCCACGCACCGCGAGATCCGAAAGGCCGGGCTGCTCGCAGACAACGGCATCGTTCTCGGGCGCCTGGGCGCGCGCTACCTCGTGCTCGCCGGTCAGCAAGGCGCCGAGGTCGAAGCACCTCCTCGCAGCGGCAAGGGCGTGGGCGTGGTGGTGCCCAACCTGCTGAACTGGCCCGGTTCCACCATCGTGAGCGACGTGAAGGGAGAGAACTTCATGCGCACGGCGGGATTCCGGCTCTCCAAGGGTCAGGAAGTGCACCTGTTCGATCCCCTGTCCGAGCAGGAGCGCTCCTCGCGCTGGAATCCGCTGGGCTATGTGTCGCAAACGCCTTACCGCTGCATCGACGACCTGCAGCGCATCGGAACGATGCTGTTCCCGGATCCCCTGGCGGGCGATCCCTTCTGGACCTCGTCCGCGCGATCGCTGTTCCTTGGGATCGCGCTGTACCTGTTCGAGACACCCGGGGCGACACGCACCTTGGGTGAAGTCCTGCGCCAAGGCATGGCGAGCGACGCGGAGGGCTTCCAGAAACACTGGAAGCGCGTCATCGAATCGTGCGAGCGCGCCGGCTACCCGCTGTCGCAGGAGGCTGTGCGCAGTCTCTACGACGTCATCGACCTCGCGCCAACGACCGCCTCGAGCATCCGCAAGACCTTCACGAGTCGACTTGATCTGTGGCTCAACCCCATGATCGACGCGGCCACTTCGGCCAACGACTTCGATCTTCGCGACCTGCGCAAGCGTCCGATCTCGATCTATGTGCAGATCAACCCAGACAACATCGCGCGTCTGCAGCCCTTGCTCAACCTGTTCTTCCAGCAGGCCATCGGTTTGCAGACGCGTGAACTGCCCGAGAGCAACCCGGCCCTGAAGCACCAGCTGCTGCTCATGCTCGACGAGTTCCCCGCGCTCGGGCGCATTCCGGTGATCGCGGAATCCACGGCGTTCCTGCCCGGCTACAACGTGCGCACCGTGGTGATCGTCCAGTCCAACTCGCAGCTGATCGAGAAGTACGGCGTGGAGGGTGCCAAATCGATTCGCAAGATGCTCGCCGCGCGCATCGTTTTTCCGCCGAAAGAGTATGAAGATGCCGAGGCCATCTCGCGCGAACTCGGCACCTACACGGTCCGCCAAAAGAGCGTCAGTCGGCCGATATGGGGCGGCTCAGGCACATCGGGCAGCGTCAGCATCAGCGAACAGCCGCGCCGGCTGCTGCTGCCCCAGGAAGTCAAGGAGCTCGACCCGGCGCGCATGATCCTTTTCTACGAAGGACTCAGGCCCGTCCTCGCTCACCGCATCATCTACTTCAAGGACAAATCCTTTGCTCGGCGGGAAATCGCCCCGCCCGAAGTCCCGAAGCTTGTGATGGCCGCGCCTGCGCCACCGGCAGGAGCGAGCGCTGCGACTTCGACGACACCCGCCACGAGCACGGGCCATGCGTTGGCGAAGGATGAGCTGCAGATAGCCCATGCCGTGCTCGACGGCAGTTTGGATCTGAAGGACTTCTCTTTCGACTTCGACGACGTCGACATCCCCACCGAATCACTCAGTGAGGCGGAAATGAAATGCCGCACCGACGAGTTCATGGCCCGCCTGCTGGTCTGAGCGGTCCGGTCCAACCAAAGCCATCGCATGCACTCCACATCCAACGTCGACCCACTCGACGGGCCGCCGCCAGGGGCCGCGCCTTCACCGCCATCGGGGTCCGATCCACAGGGGACCGTCAGCACGAGGCGTCCACTCGGGCGTCACGCGCCGGTGCGCGGCGTGTTGCTGGAGGCCGCCGCGGCGCCCTATCCATTCGATCCGGCAGCGCGACGCTCGTTTTACGTGACCCTGCGCACGGAGGTTGGAAAACGCAGGCTTTGGGGCGCCGGCCTGGAAGCGGCTCTCCAGCGAGCGGTATCCCAGCCACGCATCGGAGACGAGGTCGTCGTCTTGCCCCTGGGCACGAAACCCGTCCGGCTTCGCGTTCCCGCCCAGGATGGCCATGCAGACGCTATCGGCGAAGAGCGGGTGCTTGCGCAGCGGCGCCAATGGCGTATCGAGACGCAAGACCATATGCACATGCTCGCGCAAGAGGCCCAGCAGCTGCGGGCCGATCGAACGCCGTCGCCAGGGACGATGCAGCGCGACCCCCGTCTGACATACGCCATGGCCGGACTGCGACTGGCCGCGCAGTACGCCCAGCGCCTCACTGCCGATCCGCGCTCTCAGCAGCAGTTGCTCGCATCCATTCGCCATCGCATCGCCGACGCGCTCGCCGATGGACTGGACATCCATCTCCCAGACAGGCGGGTGGCGATGGCGCGAGCGCCCATCCTGCCAGGACCGGGACGCGCTGCCGAGTGGGACAGACATGCCCATGAGCGGCCGTGAATTCGCAAGGCAGAGGCGCGCCCCCTCCGGCTGGCCCGGCAGGCTCGCCCCGTACATTGCCTGATGACCATGCGTCGTGATGCTCGCACCAAGACCTCGATGCCCACGACACGTGGGGACGGCACCGGCGAAGCGGCGGCCAGCGGCCGCTGGCACCTGGCGGACGGATCGCTCGAGGCGCTCAAGTGGCTCGCGCTGGCATTGATGGTGGGGGACCACGTCAACAAGTACCTTCTGGGCGGGCAGGTCGCGACGCTCTACCTGCTCGGTCGCATGGCGATGCCGCTCTTTGGCTTTGTGCTCATGTACAACCTCGCGCGCCCTCGCATGGAGGCCGCGAGTGTTCATCGACGTGTAGTGAAGCGGCTTGCGGCCTTCAGTGTGCTCGCGACGCCTGCGTTCGTGCTGCTTGTCGGATGGTGGCCACTGAACATCATGGCGACGTTGCTCGTCGCGACTCTGATCGCCTGGCTGCTGGAACTCCGGACCGTTGGCCATCGATGTCTGGCACTGGTCACCTTTGTGGTTGGTGGCACGGTGGTTGAATTCTGGTGGCCGGGACTGCTGTGCTGCCTGGGCGCGCGCTCCTTCATTCGCCGCCCGCGCTTCAGGACCGCAGCTGCATGGCTGCTTGCGACCGCGTCCCTGTGGCTCGTCAACGGCAACTTCGCTGCCCTCGCCGCGCTGCCCTTGATCTGGGGGGTCAGCCGCATCCATGTCCCCCTTGAACGGTGGCGATGGGTCTTCTATGTCTTCTACCCCGCACACCTGCTCGTCCTTGCCCTTGTGCTGCACCTCGCCGGCATCCCGCACGGTGCTTTGAATCCATAGCGGTGTCGATCGCGCGCACAGCGCGGCGCACAAGTGTCGTCGCTGCACACATGGCAAGGGCAGCCACCACACACCTCGTACGCTGGCACGCAGACGTGCTTTCAGAGGGAAATCGGGATGTGATCTCGCACTGCGCACGAGCGCGGCGACCGGGGCACGACGTTTGCAGAACGAGTGACTCTCAACACCACCTGGAGCCTCGAACATGCAAGAACGTCCATGGGACAAGTTTCTCACCACGCGCGACAAGGAGGTCTTCACCACCTCCGGTTTCGGCGCGAGAGGCGGCTTCGGCAAGCGGCCGGCGCTGCTGGTCATCGACGTGAGCTACGCCTTCTGCGACGAGAAGCCGGTGCCGATCCTCGAATCGATACGCAACTGGCACACCTCCTGCGGCGAGGACGCCTGGCTCGCGATCCCGCACATCCGCGCCCTGATCGACAAGAGCCGCGAACGCGGCGTGCCGGTGATCTACACCACCGGCGTGCGCCGCGCCGACAGCTGGGACGGCGGCAGCTGGCGCTGGAAGGATGCGCGCCTGAGCGACGACGGCGAGCAGATCGCGAAATCCTCGCGCGGTGCCAACGAGATCGTCGCCGAGATCGCGCCGGGGCCGCGCGACCTCGTGGTCCTCAAGCAGAAGCCCTCGGGCTTCTTCGGCACCAACCTCGCGAGCTATCTCACCTTGCTGGGCTGCGACAGCGTGATCGTGACCGGCACCACTACTTCGGGCTGCGTGCGCGCGACGGTGATCGACGCCTTCAGCCTCAACTACCGCGTGGCGGTGGCGGAGGACGGCTGCTTCGACCGCGCGCAGGCCAGCCACGCGATCAACCTGTGCGACATGCACGCGAAGTACGCGGACGTGGTGAAGACCGCGGAGCTGCTGGACTACCTCGGCACCTTGCCCGCCGGCCAGTTCGAACTGCCCGACGGGCAGCCCGCGATGGCCTGAGGGTTCCGGGTGTCCGGCTGTACGCGCGCGCGACAGCCGAGGCGCCCGATCTGTCTGCGCGGCAGACAGACCCGGCCGCCACCGGGCGCCGCGCGGCCTGGGTTCCGCTGGCACGGAACCTGCCCCTTGGCATCACCACCCGCCCCGCGAGACACGGCCGCCGAGCCGATGCCAGCGGGGTCGCATCGAATCGTAGAGGAGCACATATGAGATCGAGAACTCGCGCTTTCGCGTCGCGGCTGCTGGCCGCATCCCTGTTCGCGGCGGGCCTGCTGCCGCTGTCGGCGCTGGCCGAGAAGGTCCTGCGCGTCGGCATGACCGTGGCCGACATCCCGCTGACCACCGGACAGCCGAGCCAGGGCACCGAGGGGCTGCGCTTCATGGGCGGCACGGTCTACGACTCGCTCGTGAGCTGGGACCTGTCGAGCGCGGACAAGACGGCGGTGCTGCGGCCCGCGCTGGCCGAGAGCTGGTCGGTCTCGGCCACCGACAAGACGCTGTGGACCTTCAAGCTGCGCCGCGGCGTCAAGTTCCACGACGGTTCCGAGTTCAACGCCGACGCGGTGGTCTGGAACCTCGAGAAGCTGATGAAGCGCGACGCGCCGCAGTTCGACCAGGCCCAGTCGACCCAGGGCTCGCAGTACTACAGCGCGATCAGCGGCTGGGCCAAGGTCGACGACCACACGGTGCAGATCCGCACCGCCAAGCCCGATGCGGTGCTGCCCTACAACCTGGTCAACATCTTCTTCTCGAGCCCGAAGCGCTGGGCCGAGGTGGGCAAGGACTGGAACAAGTTCGCCGCCCAGCCCTCGGGCACCGGCCCGTGGATCCTGCAGAAGCTGGTGCCGCGCGAGCGCGCCGAGCTGGTCCGCAACGCGCAGTACTGGGACGCGGCGCGGGTGCCGAAATCCGACCGCCTGGTGCTGCTGCCGATGCCCGATCCGAACACGCGCGTGGCCGCGCTGCTGTCGCGCCAGGTCGACTGGGTGGAAGCGCCGCCGCCCGACGCGGTGCCACGGCTGCGGCAGGCCGGCATGCAGATCGTGACCAACAAGTACCCGCACGTCTGGGCCTACCAGATCAGCCTGCTCGACGACTCGCCGCTGAAGGACGTGCGCGTGCGCAAGGCCGCCAACCTCGCGATCGATCGCGAGGGCATGGTGAAGCTGCTGGGCGGGCTCGCGCTGCCGGCCAAGGGCATGGTCACGCCGGGCCATCCGTGGTTCGGCAGCCCGGCCTTCGACATCAAGTACGACCCGGCCGCCGCCACCAGGCTGCTGGCCGAGGCGGGCTACAGCAAGAGCAACCCGGCGCGTATCAAGATCGTGATCGCGCCCTCGGGCTCGGGCCAGATGCAGCCGCTGTCGATGAACGAGCTGATCAAGGAGAACTACAAGCAGGTCGGCATCGACCTCGAGTTCGAGGTGATGGACTGGGAAGCGCTGCGCGCGCGCCGCCGCGCCGGCGCCTGGGCACCCGAGAACAAGGGCCGCCATGGCGTCAACAACAGCTGGGGCTTCTGGGACCCGGACATCGCGCTGATCAAGACCGCGGCCTCGTTCGAGCCGGTGCCCACGGGCTACAACTGGGGCCGCTTCAACGACCCGAAGGCCGACGAGCTGGTGACGCGCGCGCGCACCACCTTCGATCCGAAGGAGCAGGACCGCATCCTGGCCGAGCTGCATGCGCGCATCGTCGACCAGGCGATGTGGATCTGGGTCGTGCACGACGTGAACCCGCGCGCGCTGTCGCCGCGCGTCAAGGGCTTCGTGCAGGCACAGAGCTGGATCCAGGACCTGACGCCGGTCGTGGTGGACTGAGCGCCGGGCACCGCCATGTTCGTCTACTTCCTGCGCCGCCTGCTCTACACCGTGCCGATCGCGATCGGCGTGTCGCTGTTCTGCTTCGCGCTGATCCACCTGGCACCGGGCGATCCGCTGAGCGCGGTGCTGCCCGAGAGCGCCAGCCCGCAACTGGTGGCCGAGGTGCGCGCCGCCTACGGCTTCGATCGCTCGCTGCCCGAGCAATACCTGAAATGGCTGGGCCACGTGCTCACCGGCGACTTCGGCCAGTCGACGGTGACGCGCCGCCCGGTGCTCGACGAGGTGGCGCCCGCGGTGGTCAACACCTTCGCGCTCGCCGCGGCCGCCACGCTGCTGGGCATGTCGGCGGGCCTGCTGCTCGGGCTGGTGGCGGGCTTTCGCAGCGGCAGCACGCTCGACCGCGCGGTGACCACCGTGGCGGTCACCGGCGTGAGCATTCCGCACTACTGGCTCGGCATGGTGCTGGTGGTGGTGTTCTCGGTCAACCTGGGCCTGCTGCCCGCGATGGGCATGGGCTCGCAGGGCGCCGACACCACCTTCTCGCTGAGTGCCGACAGCCTGCGCGCTCTGGTGCTGCCCGCGATCGCGATGGCGGTGATCCCGGCCGGCATCGTGGCGCGCACGGTGCGCAGCACGGTCGCCGAGGTGTGCAAGCGCGAGTTCGTGCAGACGCTCCATGCCAAGGGGCTGCCGCCCTTCGGCGTGTTCGTGCACATCGTGAAGAACGCGGCGCCCACGGTGCTGGCCATCGCCGGCCTGCAGCTCGCGCAGCTGCTCGGCGGCTCGATCCTGGTGGAGACGGTGTTCTCGTGGCCGGGCACCGGCTTCCTGCTGAACACCGCCATCTTCACGCGCGACCTGCCGGTGCTGCAGGGAACCATCCTCGTGCTGTCGATGTTCTTCGTCTTCATCAACCTCGCCGTGGATCTGGTCCAGACGATGTTCGATCCGCGCATCAAGCGCAGCTGAGCCATGAACCGGATTCTTCCTCTTCGTCCCGCGGCCGTGCCATCGGCATCTGCCGTGCCCGCTCCCGCAGCCGCATCGCGGCGGCCGGTCTCGCGCAGCTTCTGGCAGCAGGTGGCGCGCCGGCTCGCGCGCGATCCGCTCACGCTGACCTGCCTGGCCGTGCTGCTGCTGGTGATCGCGCTGGCCGTGTTCGCGCCTTGGGTGGCGCCGCACGACCCCTTCGCCACCAGCATGACGCGGCGGCTGCTGCCGCCCGGCGATGCCAGCCACTGGCTCGGCACCGACGAGCTCGGCCGCGACCTGCTCTCGCGCCTGCTGCACGGCGGGCGCAACTCGCTGTTCATGGGCTTCATGCCGGTGCTGTTCGCCACGCTGATCGGCGCCACGCTCGGCATCGTGGCGGGCTACGCGGGCGGCGCGCTCAACATGGCGATCATGCGCGTGGTCGACGTGTTCTACGCGTTCCCCTCGGTGCTGCTGGCGGTCGCGATCTCGGGCGTGCTCGGCGCGGGCATGCTCAACAGCCTGGTGTCGCTCACGCTGATCTTCGTACCGCCGATCGCGCGCGTGGCCGAGAGCGTGACCACACAGGTGCGCTCGCAGGACTACGTGGACGCGGCGCGCGCCACCGGCGCTTCGGCGCTGCGCATCGTGCTCGGCCATGTGCTGAGCAACGTGCTCGGGCCGATCCTGATCTATGCCTCGAGCCTGGTCAGCGTCTCGATCGTGATCGCCTCCGGCCTGAGCTTCCTGGGCCTGGGCGTGGTGCCGCCCGAAGCCGAGTGGGGGCTGATGCTCAACACGCTGCGCCAGTCGATCTACGTCGCGCCGCTCAACGCGATCCTGCCGGGCGTGATGATCTTCCTGACCTCGATCTGTTCCAACCTCATCAGCGACGGCCTTCGCGCGGCCATGGACGTGCACGCATGAACTCCCTCCCGCACCCCACCCCCGCGGCCACCGACGCTCCGCCCGAGGCCGCGCCGCGCCCGGTCATCCTGCGCGTCGCGGGGCTGCGCAAGCATTTCCCGCTCAAGTCCGGCCTGCTCGGCCGCGTCACGGCCCACGTCAAGGCCGTGGACGGCATCGGCTTCGAGGTCCACGACGGCGAGACGCTCGGCATCGTCGGCGAATCGGGCTGCGGCAAGTCCACCTCGGCACGGCTGCTGATGCGCCTGATCGAACCCGACGAAGGCGTGGTCGAGGTCGACGGCCACGTGGCCGGCCACGCCACCAGCGCGGCCACGCGCGCGATGCGCAAGAAGATGCAGATGGTGTTCCAGGACAGCCATGCCTCGCTGAATCCGCGGCTGACCATCGAGGATTCGGTGATGTTCGGCCTCAAGGCCGCCGGCACGCCCACCGCCATGGCGCGCGAACGCGCGCGCGAGACGCTCGGGCTGGTCGGCCTCGCGCCCGACCTGTTCGCGCAGCGCTATCCGCACGAACTCTCGGGCGGCCAGCGCCAGCGCGTGAACATCGCGCGCGCGCTGGCACTGGGCCCGCGCGTGTTGATCCTCGACGAGGCCGTCTCGGCGCTCGACAAGTCGGTGGAGGCCCAGGTGCTCAACCTGCTGCAGGAGCTCCAGCGCCGGCTGCGCCTGACCTATCTCTTCATCTCGCACGACCTCAACGTGGTGCGCCACGTCAGCGACCGCGTGATGGTGATGTACCTCGGCAAGGTGATCGAGGTGGCGCCGGCCGGGCGGCTCTACGAGGCGCCACTGCACCCCTACACGCAGGGCCTGCTGGCCTCGCGGCTGTCGATGGACCCGCGCCGGCGCATCGAGAAGGCGCCGCTCGCGGGCGATCCGCCGAACCCGGTCGACCCGCCCTCGGGCTGCCGCTTCCGCACCCGCTGCGCGATCGCCGAGCCCGTGTGCGCGGCGGCCGAACCGCCGCTCGCCAGCGCCGAGGCGGGGCACGTGGTCGCCTGCAACGCCTGCACGGCGGGCTCGGGCCACAGCCTCGCCAGCCCTTCGAATCCGAATCGACCGTGAGCAGGACCATGCAATCCCACTCCTCTGCCCTCCCCTCCTCGGCCGACGCGCCGCTGGTCCAGGTACGCGACCTCACGGTGCGCTTCGTCTCGCGCGATCTCGACATCCCGGTGGTCGGCGGCGTCAGCTTCGACGTGCACCGCGGCCAGGTGCTCTGCCTGCTCGGCGAATCGGGTTCGGGCAAGAGCGTGACCCTGCGCGCGTTGATGCGGCTGTTCCCGCCGACGGCGCGCATCGGTGGCGAGATCCTCATCGACGGCATCCGCATCCTCGACCTGCCGGCCTCGCGGCTGCGCAGCGTGCGCGGCGGGCTGGTGTCGATGGTGTTCCAGGAACCGATGACGGCCTTCGACCCGGTGTTCCGCATCGGGCGCCAGATCGCCGAGACCGTGGCCTGCCACGACGGCGTCTCGGTGAAGGACGGCCATCGGCGTGCGCTGGAGCTGTTCGAGCTGGTGCAGATCCCGTCCGCGCAGCGGCGCCTCGAGGCCTACCCGCACGAGCTGTCGGGCGGGCTGCGCCAGCGCGCCATGATCGCGCTGGCGCTGGCCTGCCGCCCGCGGCTGCTGCTGGCCGACGAACCGACCACCGCGCTAGACGCCACCGTGCAGATCCAGATCCTGCTGCTGCTGCGCCAGCTGCAGCAGGAGCTCGGCATGGCCACCATCTTCGTCACCCACGACCTCGGCGTGGCCTGCGAAGTCGCCGACCGCATCGCCGTGATGTACGCGGGGCGCTTCGTCGAATCGGGCCCGGTGGCCGAGGTGATGGACGCGCCGCGCCATCCCTACACCCAGGGCCTGCTGCGCGCGACGGTGCATGGCGGCACCGGTGGCCGCCCGCTCGATTCGATTCCGGGTTCGGTGCCCGACCTCAACGACCTGCCGCCGGGCTGCGCCTTCGCGCCGCGCTGCGCCCGGGTGCAGCCGCGCTGCGCGATGGGCGTGCCGCCGAATCTCGAGGTGGGACGCGCGCACCTCGCGCGCTGCGTGCGGCTCGCGGCCTGAGGCGGCGCGAGGCGCCCCAGTTCGCCTTGGCCTGGCGTTCGGTCTCGGTTCGGTCGGCGACGCTCTCGCCGTGCGCATGCGTGCAAAGCACGACGGGCCGCGGTGGTGAATGCCTTACAGACGTGCTACAACTTCGGTCATGAAATCATGCATCTTGCATGTCGCTCGCGTGGAGCCGGAACTGCATGCTGGGCTCGAAGAGGTCCCGGGTGCGGACGAAACCATCAGCACCGTCGTGGCTGATACGGTGCGTCCAGCCGTCGACTTCCGCCGCGCCCCGACGGGGTTCTACGCGCGTGGGGAGGCCGCCTGGCAGGAATATCTACGAACTGGTGTTTCGCATCCTGTGGACGAAGTGCTTGATCGCATGCAGGCACGCATTGACGCGAGACGCCGCCAGTTGTAATCCCGCGATACCTGCCCGGGCCTGCTCCGTCAGGGACCTCCGCAGAGGCAGAAGTGACAGGTGCGCTACTTTTCATCGCAGTAGATTGGCTTGCCGATAAAGCTGTTGTGATGAGAAGACTCATCGAAATGGAAGAGCTGGGTGATTTGGGACCTTGATGACGATCCTTTGCTTTTTCAGCTTGCACCAAGCGGCGCTGTCTGTGTGAGCCAAGCCGACGCGATGGTGATCCGAAGTCTCGCGCTCTTGATCGAGCCGGAATTTGTCCTAGGGGACATCCGCAGCTTCGTCGGGTAGCTCAGGCGCGCGAGACCGTAGAGCTTGTTGCTTCGTGCGCCCCCGGGAGCCGCAAAGGCTGTCAGGTTCAAGACAAGCCAGTGCGTCGGTTCTGGCTGGCGATCCGCCATCGCACGCTCGGTGCGCAAACACCTCAGATGCGGTTTCGCCTTACTTAAAGTTGGTGATGCCGTCGCGCACGGTCTACGCAACACTGCCTTCGCAGGCGCCAGGGTCATCCTGGGCCGAGCCACATTTGCGAAGGAAGAGAACATGACAATATCGATGAGGAAGGCGGGGCCGCTGTCGTATCTGGCGATGGCCGTGTTGTTGGTCATGGCCGGCTGCGGGGGTGGAGGGGGCGGGGCTGGAGGCTTTCCTTGGCCGACGGGCGGGTCGACAGGGGAACCGCCGGCGCCGGCGCCGAACCCTTCCACCGGAACGACGCTGAGCGGCGTGGCAGCGACCGGAGCAGCCTTCGCCGGCGCGCAGATCACCGTCACCGATGCCAGCGGCACCATGGTCTGCTCGGCGCAGACCGATACCGGCGGCGCCTACACCTGCACGCTGCCAGCGACGGCCAAGGCACCGCTGGTGATTCGCGCGCTGCGCGACGACCAGGTGCTCTATAGCGCAGCGGTCCAGAGTTCGGGCATCGCCAATGTCACGCCGCTCACGAACATCGTGGTCACCCGGTTGTCTCCCGCGGGCAACCCTGCCCAGCTCGCGGGCGTGCTGTCTAGCCGGCCCGAGATCATCACGGCCGACAGCATCTCCCAGCAGATTGCGCAACTCAAGGCGGCCTTGCAGCCTGTGCTGGACAGTCTGGGCTTGGCCATCGGTCACCCGTTGTTCGACGCACTGGTGGCCGACGGCACAGGGCAGGACAGGCTGCTCGATGTGTTGAGCGTGAGCGTCCGACCCGAGGGCGGGGCGGCCAACATCGAGATCACGGTGAAGACGGCCGACGGGACGCCTGTCTCCGTCCAATTCCGAAGCAGCGACGGCAGCATTCCGCCGATCGGTGCGGGCGTGCAGGTCGCGGCTGTACCGCCTCCCGCACTGGTGGCGGACCTGCTCCGGCGATTCACCGATTGCTACGCCCTGCCGCTGACGCAGCGCGTCAGCACGGCGTCCAACGATGACACGGACGCGGTCGGCGGTCCGTCCGCAGTCGCGGCACCGACATGTCGGCAACTCTTCCTCGACGACGATCCATCCACCTTCTACAGCAATGGCACGAACGTGGGTCGTTCGTCCTCGAACGCGGGTGCGTACGCCAGCCTGTTTCGCGCGAGCGCGAAAGGACTTCGCTGGGAGCAGGGTAGCGTGGAATTCTTCCGCGCCAACGGAGACATGGTGCTGAGCTACCGCACGAGGGACCCTCAAGGGAACACTGCCTTCGATCTACTGGGCGCACGCCGTGTCGGCAACACGCTCAAGCTGGTCGGCAACGGCAACGCGTACCGGGCCACGGTACAGCCCTACGCGCAGCTTCGCGAGTTCCTGAACACGCCGGCATTTAACAACTACGGCACGGGATACGACATCACGATCCCGAATCTGACCGATGGCGAAGGCCAGCCCATCTTCGCCAAGGCAGTGGTCACGACGCCGTGGGGCACGCCGTTGACCTTCTTGCCGAGCGCAGGCTACTCGACACTGCGGTTCGCTCGGGCCGACGGCATCATCACCGGAAGCTCCGTCTACAGGCTGCGTGGCGAGTATCAAAACGCGGCGACGCCCGGCAATCCCGCAGCGAAAGAGACATCGCTCACTTATGCGCAACCGCAACTCGATGACGCACAAATCCGCGCGATCACCGACCAGGGCATCTGGACCGTGGAGTTCCACCACGCCGATGCGACGAAGCCGAACGTCATTCAGACCGCACGGACACTCTCGCGCACGCTGACGATGGCCGAGTTGCGGCAACAACCATTGGCACAGCTGTCAGACGGGTTGAGGGACTTCCTGACAACGAGCTCGGCAAGCGGTGGCTACCTGCTTGTTGCCAACCCGATCTGGGTCAACTTCAGTTCGCCGCCCGGCGACAAGGACGGCTGGTCGGTACCCGCCGGTGCGCCCGCGCCGACCCAACTGAATGTCTTCGGCACGGCGCCTTTTGGCAGCACCACACCGGGTACGAGCGGCGCGGGCTTCAACGACTCCGCCACTTTTCCGAGCAGCGCCCGCAGGGCCGTCGTGTACTGCTCACGACAGACCTCTGCAGACAGGCACTGCGACACCACCGATCCCACCATGTATGCGAAAAACACAACCTTCAACTCCTTCCTGCTGCAGGCGACAAACCAGAAGCAGGCGGAATTCAGCGCGGCCATCGCGCTGTACAAATTGCACTAGTCGCGTGCCGAATTTGAGTTCCCCGTAGCTGCTGCATACTCAATTTGAGTGATGTGGCCGCACGGTGAATGTTCAACACTCCCGGCAAGAAAGAGTCCTCCCCCTCCTTGCCAGCATTCCCTAAGGCTGGGGCCGCACGGATGGGGCAGGCCGGCCCTGGATGGACGAATCGATCTCCCAGGCGCATCATCGCTTGCCGGAGGAGAAGTCCCATGCGACAAGATGTCGACTTGATGCGTGCACTGGAGGCCGTTCGAGCCATCACCGATGTCCAGGTACCTTGGCGTGATGTCCTATCGACCGCGAACAGACTGGTGGAGAGCGATGCCGCGGTGATGATCGTTTATGACGGAGACGGCCTTGTCGACATGCAGAATTTCGGCGCGGACCTTGGTGCCATGCGCGACTACGCAGACCACTTTCACGCGCAGGACGTCATGACCCTGCCAGGTGTCGTGCGCGATCCCGGGACCTGGCTGGACACGCAAAAACTAATTCCGGAGCCGCTTCGGCAGCGCAACGCCTATTACGTGGACTTCATGTCCAGGCATCGGATGCGGCAGCTCTATTCCTACATGGTCGAGAACGGGCCGGGACGGCGCGTGAGTCTGGGTTTCCAGCGGGAGATCGCATCCGACACGCTGAGCGAGAGACTTCGAGGAGCGAGGATTTGCAGATATTCCAAAGCCTTGCAGGACGCCATGGCGTTGCGCAGGGCACGCGCCTTCTCCTGGCTGAGCGTCAGTGACGTGGCCTTCGATGCGCTGGATGAGGCAAGCTGTCTCGTGCACCGTAATGGTCTGCTCGTACATGCTTCGCCCAGGGCGCGAGCCTTGCTCGATGAGCGCAGGGGTCTGCTGCAGCGCAAAGGGCGTCTTGCCGCCACGGATGCGCGCCTGCAGGCCACGCTGGACGGTTGCTTAGCCGCGGCGTGTGCCGATGGCGTCGTTCGAACCATGGCCTTTCCCATGGCGGCGGGCGCGGGCGTGCTGAGCATCGACGTGACGAAGGCAAATCCCATCCTGCGGCTGGCGGCGGAGCCGCTGCTCTTCGTTCGAATGCGCCAAGAAGAGGAGCCGCTGCTCGCGAGCCCGGAGGCACTCGCCGGTGCGCTGAGCGTCACAGGCGCCGAGGCTGCAGTGCTTCACGCGCTGGCAAGCGGTATGAAGGCCGCTGACTACGCGGCGCGCCGGGGAATTTCGATCCACACGGTACGCAAGCAGATCGCCATGCTGATGGGAAAGCTCGACTGCAAGCGGCAGGTGGAACTTGTCAGGATGGCGATGAATGTGCGCGGCAGTTCATAGGGGACCGCGCAACGATGGCCGCCTCGGGTCACATCACTCCGTCGGTCGCGTAGCCTCGCCAGTTTGTTGAACACGCCCTGAACCGCCGCGGTCGATGCACTCAATCGGTGACCGCCTTGCCCATCTCCTCGACCACCTTCTTGGCATCGCCAAAGACCATCATGGTCTTGTCCATGTAGAACAGCTCGTTGTCCAGGCCCGCGTAGCCCGCGGCCATGGAGCGCTTGTTCACGATCACCGTCTTGGCCTTGTAGGCCTCCAGGATCGGCATGCCGTAGATCGGGCTGCCCTTGGTGTGCGCGGCCGGGTTCACCACGTCGTTGGCGCCCAGGATGATCGCCACGTCGGCCTGGCCGAACTCGCCGTTGATGTCCTCCATCTCGAACACCTGGTCGTACGGCACCTCGGCCTCCGCCAGCAGCACGTTCATGTGCCCCGGCATGCGCCCGGCCACCGGATGGATCGCGTACTTCACCGTGATCCCCTTCTCGGTGAGCTTGGCCGCGAGCTCCTTGACCGCGTGCTGCGCACGGGCGACGGCCAGGCCGTAGCCCGGCACGATCACCACCGTCTCGGCATTGCCCAGCACGAAGGCCGCGTCGTCGGCGCTGCCGCTCTTGACCGGGCGCTGCTCCTTCGCGCCGCCCGTGGCCGCGGCCGCGTCGCCGCCGAAGCCGCCCAGGATCACGTTGAAGAACGAGCGGTTCATCGCCTTGCACATGATGTAGCTCAGGATCGCGCCCGAGCTGCCCACGAGGCTGCCCGCCACGATCAGCATCGCGTTGTTCAGACTGAAGCCGATGCCCGCGGCCGCCCAGCCCGAGTAGCTGTTGAGCATCGACACCACCACCGGCATGTCCGCGCCACCGATCGGGATGATGATCAGCACGCCCATCACGAAGGCCAGCGCGAGCATCGCGAAGAAGGCGGTCCAGTTCTCCGTCGCCATGAACACGAGGCCCAGGCCCACGGTCGCCAGGCCCAGCACGAGGTTGAGCATGTGCTGGCCCGCGAACTGCACCGGCGCGCCCTGGAACAGGCGGAACTTGTACTTGCCCGAGAGCTTGCCGAAGGCGATCACCGAGCCGCTGAAGGTGATGGCGCCGATGGCCGCACCCAGGAACAGCTCCAGGCGGTTGCCCGCGGGGATCGGGTCGCCCTTGAGCGCGATGTTGAAGGCATGCGGCTCGGCCACGGCGGCCACCGCGATGAACACGGCCGCCAGGCCGATCATGCTGTGCATGAAGGCCACCAGCTCGGGCATCTTGGTCATCTCGACCTTGTTGGCCATGTAGGCCCCGAGGCCCCCGCCCACGACCAGCGCGACCAGCACGTAGGCCAGGCCCTCGAGGTTGCCGCTGGCGAGCTTGTAGATCAGCGCGCCGGTGGTCAGCACGGCGATCGCCATGCCGGTCATGCCGAAGACGTTGCCGCGGATCGAGGTGGTGGGATGGCTCAGGCCCTTGAGCGCCTGGATGAAGCAGATGCTGGCCAGCAGGTACAGCAGGGTGACGAGGTTCATGCTCACTTGGAAGCTCCCTCGGCGGCTGCGGGCGCGGCCTTGCGCTCCTTCTTCTTGAACATCTCCAGCATGCGCCGCGTGACCAGGAAGCCGCCGAAGACGTTGACCGCCGCCAGCGCGACGGCCAGCACGCCCATGGTCTTGCCCAGGCCGGTCTCGGTGAGCGCGGCGGCCAGCATGGCGCCCACGATGACGATCGCCGAGATGGCGTTGGTCACGGCCATCAGCGGCGTGTGCAGCGCGGGCGTGACGGTCCACACGACGTGGTAGCCCACGTAGATGGCCAGCACGAAGATGATGAGGTTGATGACGGTGTGAGAGACGATGTCCATGGTTTCTTCTCCTCGCGTGTTCGGCGGTTCGCTTACTTCTTCGTGACCTGGCCGTCCTGCGTGACGCGGCAGGCGGCGACGATGTCGTCCTCGAGGTCGATCTTCAGCGTGCCCTCCTTGGTCAGCACGAGCTTGAGGAAGTCGAGCACGTTGCGCGCGTACAGCGCCGAGGCGTCGGCCGCCACCAGCGCGGCGAGGTTCGTCTCGCCGACGATGGTCACGCCGTGCTTGACGACGGTCTTGTCGGCTTCGGACAGCGGGCAGTTGCCGCCCACCCCACCATCTGGATTGACCGGACCCTTGCCCGCGGCGATGTCGACGATGACCGAACCCGGCTTCATCGACTTGACCATGTCCTCGGTGATGAGGGTCGGCGCGGCACGCCCCGGGATCAGCGCGGTGCTGATGACGACGTCGGCCAGCGCCACGCGCTTGGCGACCTCGGCCTGCTGGCGCGTGAGCCAGCTCGCGGGCATCGGGCGGGCATAGCCGCCCACGCCTTCGGCCGCGTCCTTCTCTTCCTGGGTCTCGTACGGCACGTCGATGAACTTGCCGCCCAGCGACTCGATCTGTTCCTTGACGCTGGGGCGAACGTCCGAGGCCTCGATGACCGCACCCAGGCGCTTGGCCGTGGCGATGGCCTGCAGGCCCGCGACGCCCACGCCGAGGATCACGACGCGCGCGGCCTTCACGGTGCCGGCGGCGGTCATCAGCATCGGGAAGAAGCGCTGGTACTTGTCGGCGGCGATCATCACGGCCTTGTAGCCGGCGATGTTGGCCTGGGAGCTGAGCACGTCCATGCTCTGGGCACGGGTGGTGCGCGGGGCGGCTTCGAGCGCGAAGCCGGTGAGGCCGGCCGCGGCCACGCGTTGCAGGCCGGCGGCATCGAAGGGGTTGAGCATGCCCACGAGCACGCTGCCGGACTTGGCGAGCGCGCATTCGGCGTCGCTCGGCGCGCGCACCTTGAGCACGATCTCGGCGCCGAAGGCACCGGCCTGGTCGGTGATCTCGGCACCGGCCGCTTGATAGGCCGCGTCGGTCACGCTGGCCGCCACTCCCGCGCCGCTCTGCACACGCACCGTGTGCCCCAACGCCACCAGTTTCTTCGCCGTCTCCGGGGTCACGGCCACTCGGGTTTCGCCTGTCGTTGTCTCGGCAGGCACGCCTATCTTCATCGGAACCTCTCTGCGTCGGGTGTGTCGGCAAACTCCTGGGGTCGGGCCTCGCCCAGCGTCGGGTAGGACGCACTCGTGCCTCCCGCACGAAAACGCGCGTCGACCGGCAGCGGCAGCGCCGCGATCTCGGCGCCATCGGCGTTGCGCACGCGGCGATCGAACAGGCCGCGCGCGCGAAAGTGCGGATGGGTCACCGCCTCCTCGAGCGTCGCGACCAGCGCCACGCAGACATCGCGGCCCTCGAAGCGCTGCAGCCATTCGTCGGCCGTACGCTGCGCGATCGCGTGCGCCACCGCATCACGCGTGGCCTGCGGATCGAGCGCGGGATCCTCGAGCCGCGGCGCCTCGATGATCTGGAGGAAGGCGTGCCAGAACTTGTCCTCGAGCGGTGCCACCGCGAGATGGCGGCCGTCGCGCGTCGCATAGACCTGGTAGCGCGGCGTGCCGCCCGTGACCAGGCCTCGCCCGGCCCGCGGCCATCGGCCGGTGGCCTGCCCCTCGGCCAGGCCCCAGTACATCAGCGTGAACAGGTTGTCTGCCATCGCCACGTCGAGATGGCAGCCGGTGCCCGTGGCGTCGCGCTGCCGCAGCGCCAGCAGGATGTTCATCACCGCCGGATAGCAGCCGCCCCCGATGTCGGCCACCAGCGCCTGCGGCAGCGGCGGCGTGCCGTCCGCGCCCGCCGAGAGGCCCAGCATGCCGCTTTGCGCGAGGTAGTTGAGGTCGTGCGCCGCCACCTCGGCAAGCGGCCCGTGTTGGCCATAGCCGGTGATCGAGCAATAGACCAGCCGCGGATTGACGCGCGCGAGCGCCGCGGGATCGAGACCCAGGCGCTGCATCACGCCCGGGCGGAACTGCTCGACCAGCACGTCGGCCGTCGCCACGAGTTCGAGGAAGGCAGTGCGATCGTCGGGCTGCTTGAGGTCGAGCGCGAGTGAGCGCTTGCCGCGGTTGAGCAGCGCGAAGTTCGCGCTGTCGCCGCCGAAGCGCGGTTCGTACGAGCGCATCTCGTCGCCGCGCCCGGGCCGCTCGATCTTGATGACCTCGGCACCGGCATCGGCCAGCAGCAGCGTGCACAGCGGCCCCGGCAGCAGGGTGCTGAGGTCGAGCACGCGGATGCCCTCGAGCGGCGGCATCATGCGGCGGCGCGCTGCGCGGCGACCTGTGCGCGGCGCGCGGGCACATACGCGGCCTGGCCGAGCGCCGCATGCAGCGCCTGCGTGACCTCGAAGTGCGCCGCAAGGCCGGTGCGCTCGAGCAGCGCGATCGGTCCCTCGGGATAGCCGAGGCCGAGCCGCAAGGTCTTGTCGAGATCGTCCGCGCTCGCCAGGCCCTCGTCGAGCCGGCGCAGCGCCGCATTGAGGTAAGGGCGCAGCAGCCGATCGACGATGCGGCCGGGGAAGTCGGCGCACACGGCCACCGCCAGCCCCGCGGCGCGGAAGGCCTCGCAGGCGGCCGCGAGCGACTCGGCCTGCGTGCCGGGCTGACGCACCACCTCGACCAGGTTCGACGGCGCCGCGTCGCCGAGCCGGAAGCGCGCGAAGCCCACGAGGTTGGAGCCTTCGAGCCCGCGCGATTCGCCGCCGTGCACGCCCAGGCATTCGCTGCCGAGCTCGACCGCGACGAAGGGACAGGCGTCGAGCGAGTGTGCTTGCCGGGCCCCGTGCAGCGCAGCGCCGGCCTGCGCGCCGAGGAACACGCGCGCTTCGCCCTGCGGCGTGGCGGCCTCGAGGAAGGCATGGGGCGCGGGAAAGGAGCGGCTGTCACCGCCATGGACGATGCGATAGGAAGTGGTTGTCATGGCTCAGGCTCCGTGAAGCGCGTTGTCGGCATAGGCATGGAATCCGCGGCCCGACTTCTTGCCCAGGCGGCCGGCGGCGATCATGCGGCGCACGAGCGGCGGACAGGCCGCGCGCTCCTCGTGCGTAAGGCCGTGCATGGCCTCGCACAGCAGGCGCTGGGTGTCCAGGCCGATCAGGTCGAGCAGCTCGAGCGGGCCCATCGGATAGCCGAGCGCGGCCTTGACCGCGGTGTCGATGTCCTCGGCGCTCGCCACGCCCTGCTCCACCAGGCGGATGGCATCGTTGTTGAACGGGATCAGGAAGTAGTTGAGGATGAAACCCGGCGAGTCCTGCGTGCGCACCGGCTTCTGTCCGAGCGCCTCGCAGAAGGCCCATGCACGCTCGAAGGTGGCCTCGCTGGTGTTCAGGCCCGGCGACATCTCCACCAGCTTCATCAGTTGCGCGGGCAGGCAGAAGTGCATGCCGACGAAGCGGTCGGAGCGGCCGCTGCCGCCGGCGATCTCGGTGATCGAGATGGTGGAGGTGTTCGAGGCGAAGATCGCATGCGGCGCACAGACCGCATGCAGCTGCTCGAAGATCCGGTGCTTGGCGCCGAGGTCCTCGAATACCGCCTCGATCACGAGGTCGCAGTCGGCAAGGTCTGTGAGCTCCGTGGTGCCCTGCCAGCCCTCGAGGATGCGCCCGGGCGCGTCGGGCGGCAACTTGCCCTTCTTCACCGAACGCTCCAGGAAGACCCGCGTCTGTTCGCGGGCGCGGTCCAGCGCGTCCTGCCGCAGGTCGAACACGCGGGTCCTGAAGCCCGCCCGGGCGCACACGATGGCGATGCCGGCACCCATCGTGCCGCATCCCACCACGCCCACTGTCTTGATCTCGCTCATCGTTGGTCCTTGGGTTGATCGCGTTGCGCCGTGCATTCGCCTAGCGCTCGAGGAAGCTGCGGCCGATGAGCTGGCGGTGGACCTGGTTGGTCCCCTCCCAGATCTGCGTGATCTTGGCGTCGCGCATCAGCCGCTCGACGCGGTAGTCTTTGCAGTAGCCGTAGCCGCCGAGCAGCTGCACCGCATCGGTCGAGGCTTTCATCGCGAGGTCGGTCGCGCGCAGCTTGAGCACCGAGGCCTCGATGCCGAAGTCGCGTTCACCCGCGTCCACGCGCTGCGCCAGCGACCACAGCCACGACTCCACCAGCGCGATCTCGGCCGCGAGGTCGGCGACCATGAACTGCACGCCCTGGAATTCGAGGATGCGCCGGCCCGACTGGCGCCTCTGGTTGATGTAGGCCACCGCGTCCTCGAAGGCCGCGCGCGCGATGCCCAGCGCATGCGCGGCGACGCTCGGGCGCGACTTGTTGAGCGAGGCGAACAGGATCTTCAGCCCGTCGCCGGGCTCGCCCAGCAGGTTGGCGCGCGGCACGCGGCAGCCGTCGAAAGCCAGCGTGGCGGTGCTCGACGCGCGCGTGCCCATCTTGTCCTCGAGCCGGACCACCGACAGCCCCGGCGTGTTCTTCTCGAGCACCAGCACCGAGATCGCGGCCTTGGCATCGGCGATGCCGGCCCACTTGCCGAACACCAGGTAGAGGTCGGCGACATCGCCGTTGGTGATGAAACTCTTGCCGCCGTCGATGACGATCTGGCCGTTCTCCTCGCGGAAGGTGGTGCGCATGCCGGTGGCGTCGGAGCCGGCGCCGGGCTCGGTGATCGCGAGTGCGCCCAGGCCGCCTTCGGCGATGCGCGGCAGCAGGCGCTGCTTCTGTTCTTCGCTGCCCCAGTCGATCAGCGGCTTCATGGCGTGGTAGTTGGTGGCCCACACGATGCCGGTGGAAGCGCAGGCCTTGCTGATCTCGCGCACGCAGGCCAGGTAGCAGAGGTAGGACAGCGGCGCTCCGCCGTACTCGGCCGGCACGAACATCGCGTTGAGCCCGAGCCGGTTGATGTCGCGCAGGTTCTGCGCCGGAAACTCGCCCGTGCGGTCGTGGTGTTCGGCGCGCGGCGCGATCGCCTCGCGCGCGAGCTGCTGCACGCTGTCGAGCAGCATGCGCTCGTCATCGGCCAGCGCGATGCCGGCATCCAGTCGTTGGAGAAGGTTCATGTCAGTGCGCGATGCCCTGGGCACCGTCGAGGTAGATGGTTTCGCCGCTGAGGAAGCCGCCCGGCTGCGCATAGAGCGCGGCGACGAAGCGGCCGACGTCCTCGGCCGTGCCGGGCTCGCCGGACGGGATGCGCTTCTGCAGGTAGGCGCGCAGCGGGCCCGAAGCGAGCATCTCGGCGTTGAGATCGGTCTGGATATAGCCGGGCGCGACGTCGATCACGCGGATGCCCGCCGCTGCCCACTCGACCGCGAGGCAGCGGGTGATCGCGCCCACCGCGGCCTTCGAGGCGCAGTAGGCGACGTTGCGCTTCACGCCGAGCTTGTCGAAGAAGGAGCCGATGTTGACGATCAGCCCGCCGCCCGCCTCGACCAGGTGGGGATGGACCGCCTGCGCGGCCAGCAGCGTGGCGGTGGCGTTGGTGTCCATCACGGCATGCCATTGATCGAGCGGTGTTTGCGCCGCCGGCGACTCGAGGTGCACGCCGGCGTTGTTGACCAGCCCGGCGATGCGATGGCCGCGCCCCGCGATCTCGCGGCAGGCCTCGGCCATCGCGCCAGCCTGCGCTACGTCGGCGCGAACGCCGAACAGTCGCGCGGCGCTGGCGGTACTGGCCTCGGGCAGCGCACCCGAGCGCGAGACGCAGGCCACGGCGTGCCCCGCCTCGGCCATCGCGCGCGCGATGGCGGCGCCGATGCCGCGGCTCGCGCCCGTGACCACGATACATTGCTTGGTGTGGTTCATCATCGATCCTGGAAAACGGGCGAACGCTTCTCGACGAAGGCACGCATGCCCTCTTCGGCGTCCGCGGTGCGGTAGGCCAGCGTCGACAGGTCGGCCTCGATGCGCAAACCCTCGGCCAGCGGCGTCTCGGCCCCGCGCAGCACGGCGTCGCGCGCGAACTGCAGCGCGCGCAGGCCGAAGCCGCTGAAGCTGCGCGCGAACGCGATGGCGGCGTCGATGCCCTCCTCGCGCGCGACGACGCGCTGCACCAGGCCGATGGACAAGGCTTCGTCCGCGCCCACGCTGCGCCCGCTCATCACGAGCTCCAGCGCACGCCCCACGCCCACGAGCCGCGGCAGCCGTTGCGTACCGCCATAGCCGGGAATCAATCCCAGCTTGATCTCGGGCAGCGCGAACTTCGCATGCGGCTGCGCGAGCCGGAAAGTGCAGGCCAGCGCGAGCTCCATGCCACCGCCGAAGGCATAGCCGTTGACCAGCGCGATCGAGGGAATGGCCAGCCGGTCGAGGCGCGCGAACACGGCCTGACCGAGCTCAGCGCCCTCGCGTTGCGCCACGAGGTCGCGCCCGCGCAGTTCCTGTACGTCGGCGCCGGCGCAGAAGGCCTTGTCGCCCGCGCCGGTCACGATCAGCGCGCGTGCGCCCGAAGTCTCGGCGCGCGCGATCGCATCGCCCAGGTCGCGGATCAGGTCGAAGGACAATGCATTGAGCGCGGCCGGCCGGTCGATGCGCAACACCGCGAACTCGGCTTCGCGATCGAGCGCGATCATCGCGTGCCTCCGGCCACGAAGCGCACCGGCTGCGGCACGACGCTGCCGGCCCTGGCCCAGGCGGCCAGTTCGCGCTTGAGGATCTTGCCGCTCGCGGTGAGCGGAAACGCGGGCAGCACGAGGTAGTACTCGGGCATGTCGAACTTCGACAGGCCCTGCGCATCGAGGTGCGCGAGCATCTCCTGCGCACTCGGCGGCTCGCCCGCGCAGACCAGCGCGAGGCAGACCTTCTCGCCCAGGCGCTCGTCGGCGACACCGAAGGCCGCGGCCTTGTTCACCGCCGCATGGCGGTAGGCCAGGTCCTCGATGCGCGCCGGATGGATGTTGTGGCCGCCTCGGATGATCAGGTCCTTCTTGCGGCCCACGATGCGCAGGTTGCCCGCCGCGTCGAGCTGGCCGAGATCGCCGCTCATGAACCAGCCGTGCGCGTTGAACGAGCGCTCGGTCGCGTCCTGGTCGCCGAAGTAGCCGAGCATCAGCACGCCGCCGCGCCCGGCGATCTCGCCGACCTCGCCGGGCTGCGCCTCGAGGTCGGGGTCCTGCTGCGACCACAGCCGCACCTCGTAGCCGAGGCAGGCCGGCCCGCAGGTCTCGGTGACCACCTTCACGCCATCGGCCGGACGCGTGTACTGGTGCGAGCCGCTCTCGGTCATGCCATAGACGTTCTGCGGCTGGATGCCGAGCTTGAGGAAGCGCCGCGCGGCCTCCTCGGGAATGGGCGCGCCCGCCATGTAGAAGATGCGCACGCGGCCCAGGTGTTTCATATCGCGCCGGTCCATGTCGTCGAGCAGGTCGATTGCATGCGTCGGCACGCCCATCACGTAGGTGGCGCCCGACTCCACGATCCAGTCGAGCCGCGACAGGCCCGCGGCCGGGTCGTGCAGCACCAGTTCGCAGCCGCTGACCAGGCATTGCTCGATCGCCACGGTGCCGATGTGATGCGACAGCGGGCTCAGGCTCAGCAGCACCGTCGACTCGTCGTGGCCCCAGTCGGCCACCATGGCGCGGCCATTCGCGAGCAGCGTGTTGTCGCTGTGCATGACGGCCTTGGGCAGGCCGGTGGTGCCGCTGGTGAAGGCGAGGTAGACGACCTTGTCGGGGTTGGTGTGCGGCGCGCGGCCCCAGCGGCTGCGTTCGCGCTCGCGCGGGCGCGCAGGGAAGGCATGGGCCGGCGGCACCTGCGGCGCGCCGGGCTCCGGCGGCGCCACGCACCAGGTGCGACGCAGGCTGGGCAGCGCCGTGACGCGCGCGAGCACATCGTGCCGCGCGGCATCGGCACCATAGCCCGCCTGCGTGAAGAAGGCCGCGCAGCCGATGCGTTCCAGTAGGCCGACGACCTCGTCGAGCGTGTAGTTCTGGTGCAGCGAGGGATTGCACACATAGCCGTTGCGCGAGCAGGCGAGAAAAACCACCACGGCCTCGACGCGGCTGGGCATCCACACCGAGACGCGGTCGCCGGCGCGCAGGCCCGCGCGGTCGAGTTCGTCGGCGAGCACGTCGACCCACTCGTGCAGCGCCTTCCAGCTCAAGCGATGGTGCAGGTCGCGCACGGCGAGCGCGGCGCCGCGCAGCTCGGCATGCCGCCGCAGCAGGCCGTAGAGGGTGTCGGACTGCCACACGCCCGACAGGTAGTGGCCGCGTGCCGTCTCGGGGTCGTGCAGCGTGAGGATCTGGGTCACGTTGGGCTCCACGCGCGGGTCAGTGGCCGAACTTGGAGCCATCGGGCTTGCGCCGCGCGGCGAAGGCGTCGGCCAACTCGGCATGCTCGTCGGTGTTGAGGTAGCCGCGCAGCAGCAGGTCGTGCGCCATGCGCGAGAGGCCGCCGACGCCGCCGTGGCGCGCATTGAAGGCGGCCTTGATCGAGGCCAGCGCGAAGGCACCGCGCTCGGCGATCTCGAGCGCGAACTCGCGCGTGGCCTGCTGCAGCGTGTCGTCGGGCACCACGCGGTTGATCAGGCCCATGGCCTGCGCCTCGGCAGCCGGGATCTTCGGGTTGCTGTACCAGATCTCCTTGGCGCGCTTCTTCCCGACCAGGTCCTCGAGGTACCAGGTGCCATAGCCCGCATCGAAGCTGCCGACCATCGGGCCGACCTGGCGAAACACCGCGCCGGCCTTGGCGATGGTGACGTCGCACACCATCTGCAGCACGTTGCCGCCGCCCACGGCCAGGCCGTTGACCGAGGCGATCACGGGCTTCTGCAGGCGGTCGATGCTCTCGTACATCTCGAGCGTGGGCAGCACGCCCGCATAGAGCAGCGTGTCCTCCATGCCGTCCTTGCGGCCGCCGAGGCAGAAGAAGCGCTCGCCCGCGCCGGTGATCACCAGCACGCGGGTGTGCGTCTCGCGCCGGACCTGGTTGATGCAGTCGCGGATCTCGTGGCACATGCGCTCGGTGAACATGTTCCCGTCGTGCGGGCGATTGAGCGTGAGCGTGCCGACGGGGCCGTCCTCCGCGTAGGTGATTTCTTCAAAGGCCATTGATCTGTCTCCGATGGGTTGCGTGCGCTGTCTCCGCAATCGCCGTGCCACGAGCGAGGCATGCGCGCCGCGAGAGGCCGGAGGTCAGGCGCTCTCCTCGGAGAGGACAGCGGCTTTCACCGAGACGCAGGGTCTCGAATCACCCGCGACGCGTGCGCTTCGTTGCGCGCCACTGCATTCAGGCCGGACAGATCGCCGCTCGCCTGTCTTCGCCACCGACAGTGCGCGCGCCACGGCGCGTGGTGCCGTCACTGGCGTCGATGCAGCGAAGCCCGCGTGGCATGGAGCTTGCCCCCAACAGGTCTCGACGGCCTCGCGCCTCGTCGCAACGGCCTTCAGCTCCGCACCATCAACCAGGAAATCCGAGACATGAAAAGAACCCTTCGCGCCCACCTTCCCTTCCTCGCCGTGCTGGCCGCGCCTTGCGGCGGCGCGTTCGCGCAATCCAGCGTCACCGTCTTCGGCGTGATCGACGCCACGCTCAGCGGCTACAGCAGCCGCTCCGATGCGCGCTCGCCGACGCTGGCTGCGTTGGCACTGCGGCCCGAGCGCGTTGGCGTGAGTCGCACCGAGCTGCGCAACTCGGGCTACAACGGCAGCCGCATCGGCTTTCGCGGCACCGAGGACCTGGGCGGCGGTCTGGCCGCGGGCTTCTGGCTCGAGGCACCGGTGACCAACGACGACGGGCAGCAGGGCATCGCCTCGTTCGCGCGGCGCGCGACCGTGAGCCTGTCGGGCGCCTTCGGCGAAGTGCGCATCGGCCGCGACTACACCACCACCTTCTGGAACGACTCGGCCTTCGACCCCTTCGGCGTCAACGGCGTGGGCACGACCCTGATCTACACCGCGAACATCTTCGAGCCCTCGGGCGCCGCGGGCGGCTTCGGCGCCAACGCGAACTACACGCGCATCGGCAACTCGATCTCGTACTTCCTGCCGCCGACGCTGGGCGGCGTCTACGGCCAGTTCCAGTACGCCTTCCACGAGCGCGACAAGTTCTCGCCGGGCGGCACCACGCCGCCGGGCCTCGCTGCCAACGGCGCGGTCAACCCCGGGGCAGTGGCGTCGGTGCGCGCGGGCAGCTACGTGGCCGGGCGGCTCGGCTATGCCTCGGGGCCGCTCGACGTGGCGATCTCGGCCGCCTCCTTCGTCACGGGCGACAGCTACTACGCGGGCACCACGGACCGGGTGCGCAACCTCAACGCGGGAGCGTCGTACGACTTCGGTCTGGTGAAGCTCTTCGCCGAATACTCGCGTTCCACGTCGGTACGCTCGCATGAAGACTTCACGCCACTCGCGGCGCGGCGCGCCGATGTCGAGGTCCAGGGCTACTCGCTCGGTCTGAGCGCGCCGATCGGGCCCGGACTGATCCGCGCGGGCTATTCGGCGGTGAAGTACGACCTCGGCACGGCCCCCGGTCTCGCGCAGCCGCAGCCGCGTGCCCACAAGATCGCGCTGGGCTACGTGCACAACCTGTCGAAGCGCACGGCGCTCTATGCGACCGTCGCGCAGGTCAACAACCGCAACGGCGCGGCCCTGGTCGTGAACGGTCCGGCCTTCATCAACAATGCGAACTACCAGCCGCGGTCCTCGCGCGGCTACGACTTCGGCATCCGGCACGCGTTCTGACGACGCGCCACGTTCAACGTCACTCGAGCAGGCTGGCGATCACGCCCGGGTGCGCGCGCTCGAAGCGCCGCGCCATCGGCGCCAGTCGCGCGCGCCAGGCCGCCGTGTCGGTGATCGTGCGCAGCACGAGGCCGCGCGCGGCCAGGTCGGCGAGCACGCGTTCGTCGTCCTGTCGCAGCGCGTTCCATTGCGCATTCACCGCCTCGTCGGCGGCGCCTTGCAGCCACGCGCGGATTTCGGCCGGGCCCGGCGTTTCGGCCCGGCCGACCAGCCAGTAGGTCAGCAGGCTCATCTCCTCGACGCGCCAGGCCACCGGTGCCTGCTGCGCTGCGACGGTAAGCCAGACGCCGGGCGACGACATCAGGCCATCGATCTCGCCGGAACGCAGCGCCGCGCCGACGCGGTGGATCGGCATCGGCACCGGCTCGCCATTCAGCGCCTGCACCAGTTCGCCAAGATGGCCGGGCCCTGTTACACGCAGCCGCAGCGAATGCAGGTCGGCCTCGCGCGCGCCGCGCGCATCGGGCGGCGTGCGAAACACCATCAGCTGCTCGGCGCCGCGCATCACCGCATGCAGCGCGAGGCCTTGCGGCGCCAGCACGCAGTTGAACACCGCCATCGCGCGCGCGAGCGCACCGGGCCGCGCCATCGCGCTGTCGGTGAGAACGAAGGGCAGCGTGGCCGCGCCGAGCGCGGGCGCGAGCTGCTCCATGTAGGCCACGCTGACCCAAGCCAGGTCGGCCTCGCCCTCGCGCACACGCTGCAGGCCCGCGGCCTCGGCATGGCGCGGGTCGGACTCGAGGCGGATGCGCGCGTTGCCTTCACCGAGCTGCGCGAAGCGGCGCGCGAAGGCTTCGAAGTACGGCGCGCGCGGATGCGCGAGCGGGAAGTCGGTCACCGCCTTGAGTTCTATTTCGCTGTGCATGTCCCGTTGCCTCGGTGGCGTCGCCGGCACCTTCGTGTTTACCCGCATCGGGTGCATTCGCCAGCGACAGTGGCGGATATTATCGATACGATACGGCTCGAAACGCAATAGACCGTGGCGTATCGAGCGGAAGCCAACGGCGCGCCGACGCCACATGACAGGACGAAACGATGACCGAACAGCACGGGATGATGGGTGTCCTCGTCGTCGACGAGGGCGGAACGATCGTCTTCTCCTCGGGCGTGATGTCGCGCGCGGCCGTGGCCACCGCGGTGATCCAGCGCTGGCGCCGCGCCGAGGACGCGCTGGGCGCGCTGTGGAGCGTGCGCAGCGGCGACATGTCGCTGTGCGTGCTGGCGACACAGGCCGACCAGGCCTGCGCCTTCTTCGCCCTGAGCGACGGCTGCAACGACGAGCTGCTCAATTTCGTGAACGCCGTGCCCTTCGCGGGCGACATCCTGCGCCACCTGCTGACCAGTCCCTACGAGGCCATGACCGTGGTCGACAGCGCGGGCGTGGTGCGCTACCTGAGCCCGGTGCACGAGAAGTTCTTCGGCATGGAGCGCGCCGACTGGATCGGCAAGCATGTGACCAAGGTGATCGAGAACACGCGGCTCGACACCGTGGTGCGCACCGGCAAGGCCGAGATCGGCCAGACGCAGGAAATGCGCGGCGCCACGCGCATCGTCTCGCGCGTGCCGATCCGCGCGCGCGGCGGCGAGCTGGTGGGGGCGGTGGGCCAGGTGATGTTTCGCGGCCCCGAGCACCTGCAGTCGATGAACGCGGAGCTGAGCCAGCTGCGCACCGAGGTCGCCTTCTACCGGCGCGAGCTCACCAACCGGCGCACCAATTCGCTCGGCCTCGAGCAGATCGTGGGCAACAGCGCGGTGATCCGCAAGCTCAAGGACGACATCGTGAAGGTGGCGCCGCTCGACGTGCCCGTGCTGCTGGTCGGCGAAAGCGGCACGGGCAAGGAGCTGGTCGCGCATGCGCTGCACCTGCTGAGCATGCGGCGCGACAACCCGCTGGTGCTGGTCAATGCCGCGGCCCTGCCAGCGACGCTGGTCGAGAGCGAGCTGTTCGGCTACGAGGCCGGCGCCTTCACCGGCGCCGAACGCAAGGGCCGCAAGGGCAAGTTCGAGCAGGCCAACGAAGGCACGCTGTTCTTCGACGAGATCGGCGACATGCCGCTGGAGATCCAGGTCAAGCTGCTGCGCGTGCTGCAGGACGGCGCCTTCGAGCGCGTGGGCAGCGAGCGCAGCCGCAGCTCGAACTTCCGCCTGATATCGGCGAGCAACGTGGACTTCCAGCGGATGATTGCCGAGAAGTCCTTCCGCCTCGACCTGTTCTACCGCATCAGCGGCGTGACGCTGCACGTGCCGTCGCTGCGCGAGCGCCGCGACGACATTCCGCTGCTGGTCGAGCACGCACTCGAGAACTTCGCGCAGCGCCACGGCACCGCAAAGAAGCGCGTGAGCGCCGCCGCGATGGAGCTGCTGGTGCGCCAGCCGTGGCCCGGCAACGTGCGCCAGCTGATCCACACGCTCGAGCGCGGCGTGATCTTCGCCGAGGGCGAGGAGATCGGTCCCGGCGACCTCGGCCTGCTCGGCGAGGGCGAGATCGGAGGCTCGGCGGTGGCCTCGCTGCTCGCGCCACGCGGACCGGGCGGACCGGGCGAACGGCCGCTGCCTTCGGTCGCGTCGACCATCTCGACGGGCCCGGTGCGCGAAGCGGTCAGCAGCCTCGAGATGTCGCTGATCCGCGATGGCATGGCGCGCTTCAAGGGCAACAAGCTGCGCGTGGCGTCGGAGCTCGGCATCTCCCGCTCGTACCTCTACAAGCGGCTCGCGGAGATGGGACCGCTGTGAAGCGCGCGCTGTCCGCCTCTGTCTGCGCGCGTGCCGCGGCGAACGACAGTCTGCCCGCGCCGTGCACACCACGCGCACGAACCGTGGCGTTCCCTCCCCTGCTTCGCGATGGCACAACGCTTGCACCCTTCGAGCGCCACAGGCATCTGGAGAAGGCAATTGGCGATACAGGCAAGCGGCGCGGCGCCGGTGGGTTTCATCGGCATCGGTGCGATGGGTTTTCCGATGGCGCAACGGCTCATGGCACGCGGCCATGCGCTGGTGGTGCACGACACCAGCCCCGAGGCGGTGACGGCCCTCGGCGCACAGTCGGCGGCATCGCCGCGCGAGGTGGCACAACGCTGCGAGGTGGTGTTCTGCTGCCTGCCGAGCCTCGAGGCCTACCGGACCGTGGTGCTCGGCGCAGACGGACTGCGCGAGGGCCGGCGCATGACGCACTACGTGCATCTCGGCACCACCGGCTCGGCACTGGTGGAGGAGTTCGAAAATACACTAACGCGGTGTATGACCATCGATGCCCCGGTCACCGGCGGTCCCGCGAACGCGGTCGAAGGCCGATTGACCTCCATCGTGTCGGCAAGCACCGAGGCCCTCGACACCTGCCGGCCCATGATCGAAAGCTACTCGGCCCACCTGATCGTGGTGTCGCAACGGCCCGGCGCGGCGCAGCAGATGAAGCTGATCAACAACATCGTCTCGGCCGCCAATCTCGCGGTGGCCTGCGAAGCGCTGGTGGTCGGCGCCCGGTCCGGGCTCGACCCCGCGATGATCGTGCAGGTGTTCAACCGCGGCAGCGGCCAGAACAGCGCGACGCTCACGAAGATTCCCGCGGCCGTGCTCACACGCAGCTTCGACTGGGGCGCCGCGCTGCGCATCGTGCTGAAAGATGGCGCGCAGTTCCTGCGCGACGCCGATGCGGCGGGCGTGCCGGTCGAGGTGGCGCGCGCGGTGATCGAAAGCTACCGGCGCGCGGCCAGCATCGAGGGGCCCGATGCCGACATGACCACCGTGATCCGCCAACTCGAACGCGCGGCCGACCTGCACGCCACCGCCCTGCCCCTGCCCTCCTGACGCGCGGCGCGGGGTGCCGGGCGGCGGCGCGCGGGGATGACGCTACGATGCCTTCGCTCCCCTCCTCCACGCCATGACCACCTCCGCCACTCCCCGCTCGCCGGGCCGCCAGCGCGACACCGCCGCGCACGAAGCGATCCTCGCCGCCACGCACGAACTGCTCGACGAACTCGGCTACAGCAAGCTGTCGATCGAGGGCGTGGCGAGCCGTGCGGGCGTGGGCAAGGCGACCATCTACCGCTGGTGGCCCCACAAGGGCGCGCTCGCGGTCGAGGCTTACCTGACGGCCGTGGCGCCGAGCATCGCCTTTCCGGTGACCGACGATCCGCGCCGCGACATCGAGGTGCAGGTGCATCGGCTCGCGCGCGTGTACCGCGGACAGAAGGGCCAGACGCTGCGCACCATCATCGGCTCGGGCCTGGCCGATGAAGGCACGATGCAGCTGCTGTCGGACGGCTACCTCAACCCGCGCCGCGGCGTGGCGAAGGCGGCGCTGATGCGCGGCGTCGAGCACGGCGTGTTCCGTGACGACCTCGACCTCGAACGCGTCATCGATGCGATCTACGGTCCGCTGTTCCACCGCCTGATCATCGGCCACGCGGCGCTCGACGTCGCCTTCATCGACACGCTGCTGCAGATCGTCCTCGACGGGATCTCGGTGAAGCCGCCGTCGCGCGCACCCAAACGCTGAGCTTTTTTTCGATACGGCTCGTATCGGATCGGTCTCGGCATGTTGCTTGCGGTTCGCAGGCGTGGCGATCGGTCCACGCCTTTGCGATTTTTGCGGAGCACAACATCATGAGAGACAAGCGACGAATTCTTCTGGCCGCGGGAGGCGCGGCATTGCTGCTCGCAGCCGGCGGCGCGCAGGCACAGACACAGCAACAGGTTTATCCGTCGAAGCCCATCCGCATCATCGTGCCGCTGGCGCCGGGCGGTTCGGCCGACGTGCTCGCGCGCGCGGTCGGCCAGCAGCTGGCCGAAGCGCTCGGGCAGCCCGTCATCATCGACAACAAGCCCGGCGGCAACAACATCATCGGCACCGACGCGCTGGCGCGCGCCACGCCGGACGGCCACACGCTGGGCCTGCTGATCAGCACCCACGCGATCAATCCGCATGTGAACAAGGCACTGCCCTACGACTCGCTGAAGGACTTCGCGCCGGTCGCGATGGTGGCGCTGATGCCGGGCCTGCTCACCGTGCATCCGGGCGTGCCGGCGCGCAACGTGCAGGAACTCATCGCGCTCGCGAAAGCCAAGCCTGGCGCGCTGGCCTACGGACAGGCGGGCCAGCTCTCGTCGGGCCACCTGTCGATGGAGCTGCTCAAGCAGGTCGCGGGCGTGGACATCGTCAGCGTGCCCTACAAGGGCGGGTCGGCCGCGCTGTCGGATGCGGCCGCGGGCAACATCCAGGTGCTGATCAACAGCCCGGTGAGCGCGATGCCCTTCGTGAACGTGGGGCGGCTGCGGGCGCTGGCGACCACCGGTGCGCGCAGGCCGGCGGCGTTCGCGCAATTGCCCACGCTGGCCGAGTCGGGCTACCCGGGCTTCGACCTCAACGAGTGGTACGGCCTCTTCGCGCCGGCGCGCACGCCGCGCGCCGTGGTCGAACGGATCAACACCGAGGTGCGACGGATCATGGCGAGCCCGGCGATGGTGAAGCGGCTCGCGGAGATCGGGGCCGAGTCGCCCGCGATGGACACAGCCAAGTTCGCGGACTTCGTGACGGGCGAGACCGCGCGCTGGGGCGAGGTGGTGCGCAAGGTGGGCGTGAAGCTCGAATGAGCCGGCCCCGTCGGCACGCCGAATGCTGCGCGTGCCGACGGGGCGATGCCCGGGCTAGAAGCGGAAGCGCGAGCCGCCGTCGATCGAGATCACCTCGCCGCTGAGGTAGGACGCGCGCTCCGACACCAGGAAGCTCACGAGGTCGGCCACTTCCGCGGGCTCGGCCATGCGGCCGAAGGGCAGCGAGGCCAGCAATGCGTCGTAGGCCTTGTCGGCGGCCTGCGTGGGATTCAGCAACGAGGCGGTGCGGCCGGTGCGCACGAGGCCCGGGTTCACGCCGAGCACGCGCACGCCGTGATCGACGCTTTCCGCGCCCAGTGCCTGGGTCAGCGCGATCAGCGCCGCGTTCGCGGACGAGGTGCCGATCGATTTCGGATTCGGGCGCAGCCCGCTGATGCCGATGATGTTGAGGATCACGCCGCGCCGGCGCTCGCGCATGCGGCGGTAGAAGGCGCGGCACAGCGCGACCGTTCCCATGAGCTTGCCTTCGAAGCCTTCGCGCAGCGCGCCGGGGTCGACGTCGAGCAGGCCGCCGCGCGGGATCGCGCCCGCGGAGTTGACGACGATATCGACCTCGGGGAAGGCGTCGACCAGGAGGCTGTCGGAAAGGCGCGAGAGATCGGCCTCGAAGATCTCGACCGACACGTCGTGTGCGGCGCGCAGCGCGTCCCGCGCTTCGACGAGCGCGGCCTTGTCGCGCGCGACCAGCCGCACATGGCAGCCCTCGGCGGCCAATGCCTTCGCGCAGGCGAAGCCGATGCCTTTCGATCCGCCGGTGACGAGCGCCGTTCGGCCGGACAGTTGCAAATCCATGTCTATGAACTCCAGTGATTCGATTCCAGAAATTGCCAATGCCTCATGCGATCACGAGACCTCGGCCGCCATCGCGTGCTGCGCAATGCACGTGCCATGCGCAAGACAATGCGGTCCTTGTGAAATCGGCCTCTCCGTTCCCGCACTGTGTCGCCATGGCGGTCATCGATCGACCGGAAGGCGCGCAGTGTGCGTACGAAAGGCAGTGCGCTCGCCTCGACGTCAAGGCGTTCTCGAAGGGCTGTCGCAGCGCCACGATGGATCCGACAGTTGGCATGCCCATTGCGGAGTGCGGGCATGTCACTCGAACCACCTCCGGCACTGATCGACACGGTGCCGCGCAAGAACACCCCCTCTCTGGACCTGCTCAAGGACATCCGTGTTCTCGATCTCACCTCGTCCATCGCGGGCCCCTACGCCGCACAACTGCTGGCCGACATGGGCGCCACCGTCGTCAAGGTCGAACCACCGGGCAAGGGTGACGACGTGCGCGCATGGGGCCCACCGTTCCTGAACGGCGAGTCACTCTGGTACCTGAGCGTCAATCGGAACAAGCACAGCATCACGCTCGACCACGCGCAGCCCGAGGGCTATGCCATCTTTCAGAAGCTGGTGACCCAGGCGGATGTCGTGATCGTGAACCTTGTGCCGCGCATCCAGCGAAAACTGCGCTTGGACGTCCAGACACTCTCGGCCCTCAACCCCGACCTGATCCATGTGTCCCTCACCGGCTTCGGCTGCGACGGCGAGCGTGCCGACCTGCCTTGCTATGACCTGGTGGCCGAGGGCTATTCGGGCGTGATGGAACTGACCGGAGAGCCCGATTCGCCCCCTCAGAAGATCGGCACTCCCGCGGCGGACCTGCTGGCCGGCCAGGATGCCGCGCTCGCGACGCTTGCGGCGCTGCACCGACGTGGGCGAGACGGGGCTGGCTGCGCGATCGACATTTCGATGGTGGAGAGCATGACGCGCTTCATGTCCCCGCGCATTCTTTCGTACCTCGGCGGTGGGGACCTGCCGCGGCGCTCGGGCGGCCGCGACAGCGTGATCGCGATCTACCAGGTCTTCGACACGGCGGACAAGCCCATCACGCTGGCGCTGGGCAACGACGCGGTGTGGGGCAGGTTTTGGAAAGCCGTGGGGCAACCGCAGGTGGCGCAGAACGCCGCGTTCGCCACCAACGCACTGCGGCGCGCGCATCGCGCAGCACTGGTCCGACAAATCGCCGATCTTCTTGCCACCCGGCCGCGCGCGCATTGGCTTGCCATCTTTGCGCGCGAGCGCGTGCCCGCGGGACCGATCCAGGACGTTCACGAGGTGGCCAACGACCCCGCATTGAGCGCGCGAGGATTTGTCTACGCGGTCGAGAGCGAGCGGGGCGTGCTGCCGCAGATGGGCCTGGGCATCCGCTTTGACGGGATGTCGGAGGGATCGACGCGGCCACCGCCGGCCTTGGGCGCCGACACGGTGAAAATCCTCACGCAGTGGGCTGACGTCGACCCTGCGCACATCGAAGCGCTGCGCGCCCGTCAGGTGGTTTGACACGCCCGATCGCGCTTGCGCAAAAGCCGCGACGACGCTTGCCCGTCGGTAGAGACGTGTTTGCGCAACGACGAGTGGCGCTCAGGGTGGCGGGCCGGTTGGATGACCCGCTGTCGGATGCTCGGGCGATTCCCACAGCGCCATGAATTGGCGGTCCGCCTGGGCTTTGAGCTGCTCGAGCTCCCGCAGTCGGCTCAAAGAGGTGGCAGGACCCAGGCGCCCGAGCAGTGCGTAGACCTGCGCTTCGGTCGCAGCCCAGTCCTCAAACAGCTTTTCGTCAAAGTTTGACATCAGCAAACGCCTCGTGAACAAGGAGCACGTATCCCGTGGCTGTGGATTGGCATTCAAGCATGTGGTTCCTAAGTGAAGGATTTTTTCGCCCGCGCCCGTAGGAATCTCCACCAGCCAGAACGACATGCGCGTATCGCTGACCGGCGTTGCAACCACCAACGTCTCAAACATCGGGCGCGGTCGAGCGCCAGGCTTCAGGGCGTTGTACTCAGCGCGTTTTGGTCGTCGTACCAACCAGCGTAAGGCGTGTTCTTGATCAGCTTGCGATTGAGGTCTGGCGCGCCGTCGGTCCACCAGGGCGGACCACGCTCGCCCAGTCGACGCTTCGTGTCATCGACCAGCGCTCGCGCCGCAATGCGCGCCTCGATCGGTCCCCCGCCGCGCAGCGCCCGGCGTGCTTTCATGAGCCGCTGGACAAGGAGGTGTTTCTCCTCCGGCGGCAGATTGGGATTGGCGGCGCGCCAGAGCCGCCCGCGCACCACGAGATAGCGGCCATCCGGCGTCACGATCGGGGACGCGTTCATCCGCGGCGCGAAGGCGCGGCCCCGCGTGGAGTCGGCAGCGCCAGGCGGATCGGTCCACCCAAACTGTGCGCGTCCACCTCCAGGCCCTTGCGCGTCACGCGCAGCCGCTGGACAGCGGCGAGTTGGCCTGCGACGCCCCGGATCCGCGGCATCAGCGCCCGCCAGCGGGTCGGCGTTGTCAGCGCGCGGGCAACTTCAGACGGACAAATGCTCGCGCCTGGCTCTCGGTCCGCCAACAGGGCAAAGATGTGCGCCTCGATGCGCGCATCGGTGACTCTGCCGGTGTCCAGCTCGTCCATGGCACGGTCTCCGCCAACCGGGTTAGGGGAAGGGACGACTGACAAAGCGCGATCCTTTCAGCCCGAAGCGCCAGGGAACATCCCGCGCTTTCGAGATGCCGACGCGAACACCCACCGCCAGCGCCTGCGGCGTGGACGCCATCTCCAGCACAAAGGGCGCCTGATCGAGGCGCAGCCCGTCGTGCGCCCCTGTGATCGCGAGCGCCTGCGCGACCCGTCCGGGCCCGGCGCAAAGGAGTCGTGCATCGGCCACGCCGCGCCGGTCCCGCATCACCTCGATGCCCTCGAGCGGCTCCAGTGCGCGAACGAGAACACCCGCGCCATGGCCGACCTCACGGCACACGAAGTTCAGACACCAGTGCAAACCGTAGGACCGGTACACGTAGGCGCATCCCGAAGGACCAAACATCGTCGCATTGCGCACAGAGGGACCGCGAAAGCTGTGGGATGCAGGGTCGAGGACGTCGTAAGCCTCCGTCTCGACGATGCGCCCACCGACACCGTCCACTCGGAAGTGCGCCCCGATCAGCGCACGTGCTACTTCGGGCGAGGACGCATCGAAGTCAACGAGGATGGGAGCGGAAGCAGCGCTCAGCATGCCCTCATCTTGATATTCGCACGCACGGCGCATGTCGGCGATCGAGACGCAGTGCATGTAGGCGCGCGTCCAGCGGCGCAGAACACTGCGGCCACTTCTCCGCCCAGGGCGGCGCCCGCAGACCGCGCAGCGGTCCATGACGCTGAGGGCATGACCGTGCGCACGCCACCTGCGGCGCCTCGTTGCATCGCGACTGGATGCCGGCATGCCATGGCCCTGCACGCCGCCGCGCTTTGGACCGAATGCTTCGCCCGCCGTCGTCCTACCCGCCGCACGTGAGCGGGTTCGTAGATTCACGCTCACTGGAGACGCACAGGGCAGCTCCACCAACTTCAAGTTCAGGGGACTTACTCATGAAAAAACATCTTCTCGTTCTCGCCATCGCATCGACCTGCTTCGCCATGAACGCCGCAAGCGCTGCCGAAGGCATGACCAAGGACCAGTACAACGTGGCGAAGGAAAAGATCGAGGCCGACTACAAGGTCGCCAAGGCCAAGTGCGACACGCTCAAGGACAACGCCAAGGACGTCTGCGAGAAGGAAGCCAAGGGCACCGAAAATGTGGCGAAGGCGCAGCTGGAGCAGGACTACAAGCCCAGCGCCGCACACGCCAAGAAGGTCGCCGAGGAAAAGGCCGACATGACCTACGACGTTGCCAAGGAAAAGTGCGACGACCAGTCGGGCGATGCCAAGAACGCCTGCGTGAGCCAAGCCAAGGCTGATCACGACAAGGCCAAGGCCGACATCAAGGCGATGAAGGGCTAAACCCCTCTCCAGACGGCAATACAAGCAGGTACGCGATCATGCGTACCCCTGCCCTCCTGCCCCGCCTTGTGCGGGGCATTCTTTTGTGGCTTCAACCTGTTCTCAGCCGCTCAATCCCGCCGAACAGAGCGCTCGAAAATATGCTAACGGCGTGTAGGGGATAGCGTTCCCTCGGCCCGCATCCATCGTCGACGTTGACCGAGCGCCATGTCCGGAGCACACCGACAGGTGCATGTCGGCTTGGTCCCCAGCTTTGCACGGGAAAGCCCGTAGCGCCTCATCTGACGGCTGATCCCGCCGATGTCTTGGGTCCTGCACCCCGAGCACAAGTACCGTCGTTGGCAGAAGTCGCGCTGGTGCAACCGGACCGACGTCGGCCTCCGGGAAGGCGCGACGGTCCATCTGCCGACGCGACGTGTTCCCACGAACCGGATCGATGAGAAGGAGCTTGCGATGCGATTGACCACCAAGGGTCGTTTTGCGGTGACCGCGATGATCGACATCGGGCTGCGCCAACGACTCGGACCTGTGAACCTGGCCGCCATCAGCCAACGGCAGCAGATCTCGCTGTCGTACCTCGAGCAGCTGTTCGGCAAACTCCGCAAGCACAATCTCGTCGTGTCGGTCCGTGGGCCTGGCGGGGGCTACCATCTCGCGCGCCACAGCGCCGACATCTCGGTGGCCGACATCATTGCGGCGGTGGATGAGCGAGCCGCCCTTGGCAACGATGCGGATGATGCAGACGACTTGGGTGCGCAAGGCGCCTCGCCGACCTCACTGGCGCGCAGCACCGAGGAACTCTGGGCCTCGCTGAATCAGCGCATGCTTGATTTTCTGCGAACGGTCACTTTGCAAAAGCTCGTCGAAGACCAAGTTGCCAAGGGCGTAGAACTTGAAGCACCCACTCCGGCCAAGAGTGCGATCACCTCGCCTGCCCCCGTCAAGCCTGTGCGCACCCGCGCCCCCAATTCGGTCTTCGCGCTGGCCAATGCGATGTCCAAGCACTGATGCCGTCACTCGAGGCATCTCTAGCCAGGTGCAAGCCACCATCACAAGCTTCACTTCAGGCGCCTCACCGTCGCCCTTGAACGCGTCGCGATCTGAAGGCAGGTGTCGTCGACGAGCATCCCCCTATGGGGCCGCGCAGCTACTCGGGGGTGCGGGCTCTGAGCGCTCACTGCGGCGTCAGTGGGCGCGATGGCCTTGCTGATTGCGTCCTTTGAATGAGAGGCCGCGGCCCGGCTGGCCGCGAGTGGAAGGGTCATCGCCCTTCACGAGCAAGCACGGGACGCGCTGAACAAGCTGCGCGGAACGCAATGCGATGTGCGCGGGGGCGCCAGCCCTTTCAGGCATCTGCCGCGACGCAATCAGCGCTCGAACGGGCGCACCACACACGCCGTTCAGGCCGCTGGCAGTTGCGACGTTGGCCGGCGCAGCCAGGGCGAGTTCTTGCGTTCGCGCCAAGCAACCCAACCCAGCGGCAGGTTCGCGAGTTCTACGAGCGTCTGGTCCAACTGCACCAACTGGCCCAGCCCCACGATCATCGCCTCCGACGCTTTGGCACCGCTGCCGGGCAGCATCTGCCAAGCGCCGTCGTCCTCGTCGTGGAACACCTGCAGGATTGGCACAGTCCCATTCATGATGGACTTCACAGTGAAGCAGGCAACGTTCGGGGCATCTTCGAAAGCCCAGGCATCAGACATATTTCTGCAGGCAGTTGATGAATCACTGGCACCAGTGAAGGTAGAAGTTCGCTGTCGGGCCTTGGCCGAGGTCGGGGTGCTGAAAGTGACTGCGCCTGGCCGATGGCGGCTGCTTGGCATCGTAGCGGACCCGATGCTTTCCACGCCGCTTGCCCGGCGTTTCCCATCCCCAGCATGACCTCATCCTCGCGCGCTGTGGCGAATCAAATGATCTGACGGCCAGGTGTCTGCTCGGCTTTGCAGCACCGGCCGCGTGACGCAGCCACGGCGAGCAGCTCAGGAGCGTCTACGCCGTGTTCCAGTCGGCGCCGTACGTGGCGGCCGCATAGGTCTGGACCACCATCGAGCCGAGCAGGCCGTGCATCACGTCACCTTGCGCCGCGCGCCGACTCACGATCGCGGTCAACATCCCCTTGGCGGCCAGCGCCTGCAGCGCGCGATCCACCCACACCTGACGTTGTGCCTGCGGCAACGCCTCGATCTCCCGGCGCATCATGCGGATCCGCTCGCCGGCGGAGTCGGCGGGAGTGGTGAGAGTGGCGGACTGTGTGGCGACCGTGGCGGCCGTCGTGCTGGCAGCTGCGACCGAGGGTGCGACAGCCTCCGCGGCGGTCTGTGCGGGCGGCGACTCAAGATCCGGCTCTTCGTCTGCGTCCGCCGGCGCAGGCGCCTCGCGCTCGTTGCGCAGCAACGAGCGAAGATAGGAATAGGCGTTGTCCACGGCGCGCAGCGAGTTGTTGGCCGCACGCCTTTCCAATGCGTCGAGTTGCTCGCGCACACGGTCGTCGCCGAACTCCTTGATCAGGCCATCGAGCTTGATCTCTCGAATGCCCAATGTTTCTGCGCGAAGCACAAGGTTGGCGTCCACCGGCTTGTCCGCGCTCGTCGCAAAGGGCGAACGGGCACGGCGGCGAACCGCAAACTGCACTTCGTCGACCACCCTGCCCTGGCGATGCTCGATGAGCTCGATCTCCAGATCCGTCTCCTGGTTGATCTCGGCCACCGCCTCCTTCACGCGCTCGTTCTTGAACTTGCGCCATTCGCGGCGGTCGCCACCAGGCAGATTACTCAGCGCGTCGGTCCACCACCCCACCGGCTTGCGGCTCGTCACGCCGCCGGGATTGTCCCGGTAGCGCACGCAGATCTCGTACAGCGCGATCGCGGCATAGGTGCTCAAGCGGGCAAGCACGTCGAGCTCGATGCGGGCCCAGCGCGAGGGCTCGCGCAGCGCCGTCATGATGGACGGGGGGAAGGACCAGCTGACCCAGGTCTCGCCGCGGCGAACCTCCAGCGCGACTTCTGACAGCATGGAGAAACCGCGCCATTTGACCCCGTCACCCGGCGCCGTGGATTCCCAGTCGACCTCCAGGCTTCTCATTTCGCCGAGGTAGCGCTTGGCGGCCGTACGGTCGGCGCCATCGGACCCGGTGGTGCGCAGCACGGCCGCCAGGGGTGCCTCGAACATGAAGTCTGCCAACGGCATCGAGGCCATGGCGGTGAGGCGAGCCTGTGACACCTGCAGCAGCACCGTGTAGATGCGGCGAGCGGTCAACGTCACCCGCGCGGAACGCGGGACCATCACGATCATCTCGTGTGGCTTGCGCAATTCGAGCCCGTCCGTGCCCACGACGCGGGTGGGCGCCGAGGACGAAAGCGGGCTGGAAGCTGTCATCTCGCGATCATATGTCCAAGTCGACGTGGACACCAAGCTGGGCCGCCTACCGATTTTGGCGGTGGCAAGTGTCCGAAGCTTGGTTAAAGCGCGGACACTTCGCACGGCGATGCACTTTCAGCGCGAGTAAAACACGGACGCGGGGCGAATTCGACGACAGTCCAGCACCTCACGCCGGCGAGTAAAACGCGGACACGAGACCGCTTCCCCCCTGTTTTGGGTCGATTCGCCCCTGGTTAGATCACGGACGCGAGCTAAAAACGCGGCTTGGGGGCCACCCCGTCGTCCTGTGGACAACCCGGCGGGGGTGCCGTTAGACCACGGACGACTTCCGAGCAGGGCACGGACGGATCCGAGTAGATCGCGGACGCATCCGCGTAAAGTACAGACAATTCGCCTCTAAAAATCATCGTAAGCTGTTGATTTTAAAGGGAAAAATCCGAATAAGAGTAGCTGCTAACTTCTTTAAAGGTATTAATACCTTCTTAAACTCGGGAGAAGTTGTCCACAATCAGAGAGAACTTCAGCGAAACCTTCTCTGATGGATTGCAGATTCTTCGAATTTCGACGGGTGCTGGGCATAATCGCATGACATCAGCACTTTGAGAGTTTCGCTCGTGGATATCAAACAAACCATCAAACGTCAGTCCCTCGAAGATATCGAGGCACAGGCGCAACGCATCGCAGGCATGATGGATCACATCCGCACCGCGATGCTGGCGCCGACCGCCACCAAGCTTGCACCGGCATTGGGTTCTGCGCAACTGGCTGACCTGTGTGGCGTCGACAAATCGAAGATCGCCTATCGCCTCACCCGCGGTGATCTGCCTGCAGGGTCGATTCAAGGCAATCGCCGCGAATGGTCGATGGGTGAAGCTCAACTGTGGTCGCGCGATTTCCGCAGTGAGCACATGCGACCCAAGGGTGCCGCCGGCATCACCATCACGGTGGCCAACTTCAAGGGTGGCGTGGCCAAGACCACCTCCGCCGTGACCCTCGCCCAGGGTTTGTCGATGCGGGGTCACAAAGTCCTGCTACTCGATCTGGATCCCCAGGGCTCGGCCACCACGCTCTTCGGCGTGCTGCCCGATGCCGAGGTCGACACCGAGCACACCGCGATGCCACTCTTTGCGGGCGATGAGGACGACTTGGCGTATGCGATCCGTACGACCTACTGGCCAAGCATCGACCTGGTCTGTGCGGCCCCGCTGCTTTACGGTGCCGAGTTCGTGTTGCCTGCACGGCAAGCCAAGGACCCGGGCTTCGAGTTCTGGCGCGTGCTCGACCGTGGTCTTGACACCCTACGCGAGGCCTACGACGTAATCGTCATCGACACCCCACCCTCGCTGAGTTACGTCACCATCAACGCGCTCATGGCGGCCGATGGCGTGATCATGCCCTTGCCCCCGTCTGCACTGGACTTCGCAAGCTCCGCACAGTTCTGGGACCTGTTCTCCGACCTGTGCAATCAACTGATCCGCAGCCGTGGCAAGAACAAGAGCTTCGAGTTCATCGACGTGCTGCTCTCGCGGGTGGAAGCCTCGGATGCCGCAAGTTCGGTGGTCCGGCAATGGGTGCTCGAGGGCTACGGCGACAAGGTGCTGCCCATCGAGATTCCGAAGACGGCTGTTGCGGCCACGGCGAGCGCCGAGTTCGGTACCGTGTACGACCTTCCGCGTGGGTCAGTGAGTTCGAAGACCTTCGCGCGGGCGCGCGATGCGTACGACAGGATGTGCGAGTTGGTGGAGCAACAGATACGGGCAGTCTGGGCACGTCAGCTGTCCGAAAACGCCATGCTGGTGGCAGGAGATTGATATGGGCTTGAGAGACAAAGCTTCCAAGATCGACTTTGCTTCGCTGACTGCCCCCGTTTCGGTGACGCCCGAAACCAAGCAGCCCAAAACGGCGCCTGGCGCCATGATGGCTTTCGCGAACGACGCGCGATCGGACCTTCTGCGCGAGAACGAGATGCTCAAGGAAGCCGCGGACAAGGCTGCGGGCCTCGAGGCACAGCTACAGGAAGTCCGCACGGAGCTCGAAGGCTGGGAGGGCGCTCGCGCGACGCGTCACCTGGACCCCAAGCGCATTGGGCGCAGTCGGTACGCGAACCGGCATGAGAGCAGTTTTGTGGGTGAAGATTTCGAACGGCTCAAGCGCGAGATCCAGGAGTCGGGCGGCAATGTGCAGCCGATCAAGGTGCGTCCTGCCAGCAAGCCGGGCGGCGAGTTCGACTACGAGGTGGTCTTCGGCCACCGCCGTCTCGAGGCGTGCACGCAGCTCGGCCTTCCCGTGCTGGCCGTCATCGACAACCTCGATGATCGATCGCTCTTCGTCGAGATGGAGCGCGAGAACCGGGAGCGCCAGGATTTGTCGCCGTGGGAGCAGGGAATGATGTACCGGCGCGCGCTGGACCTGGGCCTCTTCACCTCGAACCGCGCCTTGGCCACGGCGCTGGGCATCGATCACAGCAACGTGGGCAAGTCGCTCGCGCTGGCGCGGCTTCCGGACGAAGTAGTCGCTGCCTTCCGCTCGCCACTCGAGATCCAACTGCGCTGGGCGCCCTTGCTCAATCGCGCGCTTGAGTCGGACGCGGAAGGCGTGCGGGCCCGGGCCGAAAAGTTGTTGACCCAATCGGCGCGACCGGCCGCCAAGGAAGTGCTGGCCAAGCTTCTGGTCGCCGACACCCAACTCCAAGTCGATGCGAAACCCCACACGCTGACGGTCAAGAACAAGAAGGCAGCAACGCTGAGCTTCGATGCGGACGGCCGGGCGAACGTGCGCATCCACGTGCCCCTGTCTGCCGAGCGCCGCGCGTCCCTGGAGAAGCTGTTGGCGGAGTTTCTGGATAACGCCTAAACAGACTGCCCAGCGGCAGTAACGCCGGAAAGAAAAAGGGGTGTGGTTCGGAACCACCCCCCTTTTTTCTTGCCTCTTGCGCTTTGCGCCTCCGCGGTTCGCCTCGGCAACCAGCTATGTCTCAGTGCAATGCCTTCTGATCGTGAAGGGTAGAGCGGAATTGGGCGCGGGGCGAAGCTGTGGGCGAGGGCCGCGACGTTTGGGGCTGGACGTACGCACAGATGAGTGTTGGGAATGCTCGCTTGTCCGCTAATTGTTCTGAACCACGCAACGTAAGCGCTGGTCTGCAGGGGCACAGCCACTAGGTTTCGGGAGCGATCGACTTGTCGAACTGAGCACCCGCTTCGACTTCTCCAATTCAATCGATCAGAGTTCAGGGGGGTGGTTCGGAACCACACCCCCTCGACCTTGCGACCAAGAGGATTTCGTGGGACCACGGTTTAGGTGTACCGGCAGCCCTTCTTGCTCTCCCGGGGGTCAGGGAGATCCGGAAATGCCCTGTGTCGCCGATCTGTGGGAGTTCGCCCCGGGGGTGCGAAGCCGCGTCGGTTCTATTTTTTTCGGGATTTCCGGACCTGTCATAGCCCAAACTGTCATGGGACACAGGCGTTCCTCAGGCCGCTCTCCGGCCGAGATTCACGCACCCCGGGATGCCGCCAAATAATCCGATCAATCCCTTGGGCGTGGTTCCGAACCACACCCCTTGTTTGCACCAGGTTGAAAGGCGATTTCTAGAACATTGCAACGTGTGCGCGACTCTAACCCAGTGCCCGGTACCAGCTCATACGCCTCGGCACTAAGTCTGGCTGCATCGCTCGCACGGCTGCCGAGCCATACGAAGACCGCCAGACATGGCGAAGCTTGGCTCCGATCGCCTAGTTGCAGGCATGCGACTTTCCCTCGCGGAAAACAAGATCCACGGTGACTTGCCTGCCCGTCCGCACCCGCTGCGGAGCACGCTGCGCAAGGAGCCGACTGCGCAATTGCTAGGACGAGCCGCCTCCAACCCCTCAATTTTGTAGATCGAGCGCCGCTCCAAGCAGCCATGGTGGGGTGTGGTTCCGAACCACACCCCCTAAACCCAATGACGGATTAGCTCGGGGTGTGAAGCGTCCAACTTTCTTTACGCGCTGAACGATCTCGCAGATCGGTGCTTTGCCGAACATTTGCCCCTACTTGGAGGCTCGCCAGCAATACCTCGAAGCCACATCGCAGCCCGCGACGCGTTCCGACCCATGAGGGGCGAGAGCGAACAAACCGTCCGTGCTTTACTCGGCCCTGAACTGCTGTCGTGGCGTAGCTGCTCCCGCTCTCTTCGGGGTGGGCCCCAAACATGGTCGGCGGGCACAAGTTCATGGGTCGCCGCATACTTTTCCCCTTAATTCGGAGCTGTCGAAGTCACAACCGAGTCACTGCATCGCCTCTTGACTCAATCCCCCGACGCCTCTGACATCCAGTTGCGCGGAGCGAAACCTTCATCCTGACTGTCGCCGTGAGATCGGGATATAGACGGTTAGAGACGCTGATTGCTGTCAAGTGCAAGCGCATCGAGTAGCTAGCACCGGCATTTCCTGCTCGAGCTCCAATGGCGTCGTGTCCAAGCAGCTACTAGTTTCTGGACGGAAAGCGCTCCCTGGCGCACATCCGTCATGTCTAAGCGCCATTGCCAGCATTAAAGTGTGCACTTACTCTTTAGGCAAGTCAGCCGCGGATTCCTGGTGGCGCGAGAGAGCCGTGACGTCTCCGGCCGTCAGTGCAATTGTTCGATCACAGCGAGCGAGCGCAGCAGACTTGGCGCAGTGATCCGTGGACCTCGAGGATGGGACGTCCGCTCTGCTAGGCCACATTCCCATCGGTAAAGCCAAAATGACTCGCCATGCAGCGCCGCGCTGATTCGTCCTGAAGTATTCAACGGAACGCGAAGCGCGGCCTTGATGGTGAATCGGGACAAAGTGAGCCGCCACTCGTCGGCATCAAAAGTGGGCGCTAAGTCATTGATTTACCTGGAGATTCGGTGAACCTGCTTTTGCATGAGGGGTTTGTGCATCGAAAAATAGCACGGATGATTATTGGACGTGGCGCGCAGCTCCCAAGGACAGCTGACAGGGCATAGACGCTCTCAGCCGTGGCTGAAGCTCAGCGACTGCACGCTTGTACGCATGCGAGTGCGGCGCCCGCATCGCTGAATCCACTGTGTAGGCCACGACGGCGCCGGCGGTTAGGGCGAGCCCGCCGAGATCGCGCCTTGGCGTTTTCAGTCAGTAACCACTAGCGGGTCCGAGCCCCGGTGGCCAGTGATCAGGACAGGCAGTAGTCACCCAACGCCCGTCAACCCATGCACCCAGCATCGGACCAGCGTTCATTTCGCTATGAGCGCTACCTGACCGTCGCACAGCGCGCCACAGTCAGGACCGCCTGCGGGTTCTCGACCGGTGTTTTTTGTGCCCAAGGCGGTCCGCGCGCGCAAAAGGCTCCCCCATGCTCACCAGCTCATCTTCGTCGGGCCAGCCGTGGTGCAAGAGCCCGAGCCAATTCAGAGCGCTGCCTGTGGTGTCGATCATGTAGCTGGTCGCTCCACGCGCAAGCGCCCTCGTGACGCGAGGCTTCCCCCAACACATCCCGCGGACTGGCAATGCACCCGCGCGCCCGTGGGCAGCACGCCACAGCCCTTTAAGCCAAGGCTCGCTAGCTGTCATTGACCAGCTGTGGTTCCGAACCACAGGCACACGGGCGCCGCGGCAGGGCAGAGAAGGTTCTCTGTGTTTTTCTCACAGCTGTCCTCCGATTAGCGCCAAAGTTCTATGTATGTGTTTTATGATGTATCTTTCTGAAACATTTACAACTGAAGAGACATGACTAATTCGAAGTTCCGCCGCACCGCTGCCGCATCCGCCGTTCTCGCCGTTCTGCTGGCTTCCGGCACTGCCTTCGGCGCCAGTCTGAATTTGGGTGCAGCCGGTACTGCTGGCGGCTCAAACAGCGGCGGCGCCGCAGGCGCGGGCGGCTCCGCGGCTGTTGTGGCAGGGGATGCTGCGACCTCCATAGGCGCCGGGGGCAATGGAGGATCGGCAACTTCAGGTGGGGTTGCTGGCTCGGGTGGCAGCGGCTCAAGCGCTGGATCCAACGCTTCAGCGATCGGTGCTGGCGGCACAGGCGGCTCTGCAAGCAATGGGGCAACCGCCGGACTTGGGGGCGCAGGCGCGACCGCAAGCGGGTTGGGCACGACGGCGATCGGCACCGGAGGCAACGGTGGCGGTGCGACTACCGGCGGAACCGGCGGCAACGGAGGAGCTGGTGCCGTGGCAAGCGGCGCTGGAGCGACGGCCATCGGCGCGGGAGGATCGGGCGACGCAGGTTCGAATGGTCGAACAGCGGCCGCTGGCGGTGCAGGTGCTGCTGCTGCTGGAACAGGATCTATTGCTGTGGGCAGCGGCAGCTCTGCATCCGGCGCGCAGGCTGGCGGCGCGTCGGCAATCGCGATTGGAAGTGCGTCTGGCGGAAAACAAGGTGCAGTCGCCTCGGGCGAATCGAGCATGGCGATTGGTGGCGCGTCTGGAACGCAAAGTGGCGCAAGCGCCGCGGCCGCCAGCGGCGTTGCGTTGGGCGCTGGCAGCCAAGTCACTGCGGCTGCGACCAACAGCGTGGCCTTGGGGGCCGGCTCCGTGGCCAGCGCAGCCAACACCGTGTCGGTTGGTGGCAATGGTGTGACCCGTACACTCACCAATGTCGCTTCAGGAAACGTTGCCAGTGGCAGCACGGACGCCGTCACTGGCGGTCAGTTGTTCGGCGTGCAGCAGACCGCGAACGAGGCGAAGGCCACAGCCGAATTTGCGTCGGCGATTGCGGGTCAGGCGGGCAAAGATGCCAATGCAGCCCAGCAGTCTGCTAACGCAGCAAACTCCATTGCGGGCATTGCACTGGACGTCGGCAACAAGGCTCAGACCACGGCCACCAATGCGCTAAGCACGGCGCAGGCAGCAACGACGGCAGCAGGCACGGCGCAAGCTGCCGCGGACAACGCCCAGGCCACCGCCAGCAAAGCGCTGGGCGCGGCCGGCAATGCACAAAGTACCGCTGACGGCGCTGTTTCAGCGGCGCAAGCGGCTGATAAGGCCGCGTTCATCGCGCAGCAAACAGCCAACTCCGCCAGCAACCTCGCCGGTGTGGCCCTCGGCGTTGGCAATACGGCGAACAATACGGCAAACAATGCGCTGAGCACCGCGCAAGGCGCGTCGGCGGCGGCAGGGGTGGCGCAGTCCAGCGCGGATGCCGCACAGGCGACGGCAAGCAAAGCTCAGGGCGCCGCCGCCAACGCGCAGTCCACTGCCGACAGCGCGTTTGCTGCCGCCATGACGGCAGACAAGGCAGCCTTCGGTGCCCAGCAGACAGCCAACACGGCCAACAACCTGGCTGGCGTGGCTCTCGGCGTGGGAAACACGGCCAACAACACTGCGAACAACGCCCTCGCTGCAGCCGGCAACGCGCAGACGACCGCGAATTCGGGCGTTGCCGCTGCCGCCGCTGCACAGACGACGGCGAACAGCGGGGTTGCCGCGGCCGCCAACGCACAGAACACGGCCAACACGGCGGTGAGCGCGGCTGCCAACGCACAAACGACGGCCAACGCAGGCGTGGCCGCTGCTGCCAACGCACAAACGACCGCGAACACCGCACTGGGCGCTGCCGCCAATGCACAGACCACGGCCAACACGGCGGTGAGCGCGGCCGCGGCTGCACAATCGACTGCCAACACAGGCGTGGCCGCTGCTGCCAATGCCCAAACAACCGCGAACACGGCTCTGGGCGCGGCTGCCAACGCACAGACCACGGCTGACGCCGGTGTTGCTGCTGCTGCGGCTGCGCAAACGACGGCAAACACAGGCGTGGCTGCGGCTGCCGCTGCGCAGACAACTGCCAACGCCGGCGTTGCCGCTGCTGCTGCTGCACAGACGACGGCAAACACAGGCGTGGCTGCGGCTGCCAACGCACAGACGACTGCGAACACCGCAGTGAGCGCGGCCGCCGCAGCACAAACGACGGCCAACACAGGCGTTGCAGCTGCAGGCGCAGCTCAGACGACTGCGAACACCGCCCTGGGCGTGGCCAACAACTCGGCGCAATACAGCGCCGGCGGAACCAACCTGCAACTCAACGCCAACGGCGGCGCAGGCTCGACCATCAGCAACGTGCGTGCCGGCGCGGCGCTCACCGATGCGGCCAATGTGGGCCAAGTGCAGCAGGCCCAGCAAGGCGCGATCACCAGCGCGAACAACTTCACCAGCCAGCAGGTCATGGCACTGCAGACGCTCATGAATCAGGCGTTCTCGAACGGGCTGTGCAGCTTCTCGGGCGGCAACGTCACCTGCGGCACGGGCGCGAGCGCCACTGGCCAGGGCGCCACCGCCTTCGGCCCGAATGCGCAGGCCAACGGCAACGACACCGTGGCGGTCGGCAACGGCGCGCAGGCCAGCCATGCGGGCTCGGTCGCCATCGGCGCGGGCGCGCGCGCGCTGGCCGATCCGACCACCGCGGTCGGCAACAATGCCCAGGCCCTCGGCAACGATTCGGTCGCGCTCGGCGCCAACACGCTCGCCACCGGCCGCAATGCCGTGGCACTGGGCCAGGGGTCGGTCGCTACGCGCGACAACAGCGTGTCGGTGGGCAACCAGGCCACCGGGCTCGCACGCACCATCACCAACGTCGCGCCGGGCGTGCTGCCCGGCGATGCCGTCAACCTCGGCCAGATGCAGCAGGCCGTCGCCACCGCGACCAACGAAGTCCGCAGCTTCGCCGCGCAGGGCATCGCGTCGGCACTGGCCATGCCCAGCATCCCCATGCTCGCGCCTGGACAGCGCTGGGTGGGCGCCGCGGTCGGCAACTACGCGGGCGCCTCCGCGCTGGGCATGGCCTTCGGCTACCAGGTCAGCGAGCGCCTGAACCTGGGGCTGGGCGTGTCGACCGGAACCAGCGGCAGCGCCAACCACGTGGCCACGCGGGTGCAGGTCGGCTACGCCTGGTAAGCAATGCTTGACGGTGTCGCAGTGCGTCTTGCATGCGACACCGTCTCGCCGTGACTCACTGCTCCATCATGGTTGGTAGAGCGCCTGCAAAGATGGCCACATACCAATCGCATGCCCCCAAACGGGAGAAGAGGGGCGCGAAGGTGCAGTCCCAGCGACAACGAGACGTTGATGCTGCTTTGCGAAGACTGATGCAATGACGGCTTGAGGCCGGTTCTGGATTCAGGTCGCATCGTGCCGCGCCCAGCCGGCACGATAGAGTGCCCTCGGCGGACTCTCGCGCGGGCTGAGAAAAGTTTGATGGCAAGTTGGCGGAGGGCGGTGTCGCTCCGCAATAGCGGCCTGCGTTTCGAGACGACGTGCACCCGTGACCGTTCTGGCTTTGCGCAAAGCCGCAGTCATGGCATCGGTTGCGAATGCACTCGACCTCCGGATGCCCGCCAGGGCTATGAGCGAGCGGGCGAGGTCTGGGCTTTAATGCGCGCGGGGTTCCCGACCACCGTCGCGCCTTGAGGCACGTCGCGGGTGACCACGCTCCCGGCTCCGATGACCGCATCATCACCTACCGTGATGCCGGGCAACAAAATGGCGCCGCCCCCGATCCATACGTTGCGCCCGATCCGAATAGGGCGGCCGAACTCGAGGCCGGTCTCGCGTTCCGCAGCGGTGCGCGGGTGGTCCGCGGTCAGGATCTGCACGTTGGGCCCGATTTGCGTCTTGTCCCCGATGTAGACTTCCACCACATCCAGGATGACACAGCCGAAGTTGAGGAACGCGCCCGATCCAAGATGGATGTTGTAGCCATAGTCGCAGTGAAAGGGCGGCCGGATCGTCGAGCCATCTCCCACCGAGCCCAGCCGCTCGGCCAGCAGCACGCGTCGATCGGCGGTGGCCATGCCCAGCGCGGCGTTGTAGCGCACCAGCCACTCCCGGGTTGCCGCCAGGTCGCCCTGAAGCTCGGCATCGCCTGCGTCGTAAAGCTCGCCGGCCAGCATCTTCTGTTTCTCGGATTTCATCGAAGGCACTCCATGTCGTCGGTCGCGCCAGCCATGCAGGCCATGGCCGGCTGAAGGCAAGCCTAAGCGCCCGGAGCAGCTGTTGGTGTAGGAGCCCGGGCGCAGTCAACCGGCCGATCGAAGGAGAGGACAGCCTTCATCTCGGCGTTAAGGGCGCGAACGTCTCCCTGTGCGCTTGGCCCCTTCCCGAAGTACTCAAAGGTCGGCCTCAAAGTGCGAAAAAGGTCGGCGCCCCCAAAAGGCACGAGCGTCTGGGCGAAGGCCCAGCGATGCGTGCGATGCGTGGCCATCACGGTTACCTGCCGGGTGGGGGCGCTCTCATGCCTGCCGGCCACCTCCCGGATGAGGTTTTCGGACCGCGGCCCGGCCGGATCGCGTTGGAAGGTAGGCCTCTCGTACTGAGGAGTCGGCACGACCTCAGTCCAGCACGTTCACCCCCTGGTCGCGCAAGAGCTGCACGAGCGACTCCCAGCGTCCGGATTCCCACTCGGCAAGGCATTGCGCAAGCAGAGACTGAGAGTGCACCTCTGCGGTGATGGTGATCTTTCGTGAGCGGAGCCAGCCGGCCTTCTCAATCTGCACGAAGTGCAGCTGATCGTACGGCGCTGCATCCATCGGCACATGGCTCACGCGCAACTCGGCCTTGGCAGCCGGAGCCTGAAAAACGATGGCCGGCAACGGCCCTTCCTGGGTTTCGTGCCACGCGCTCATGACATTGCGCCAATCGACGGATCTGATCAGAGTGATGGCTGCTTCAGCGTTGTCGACGTGGCCGATGTCAGCAGTGTCGGTGGACGGAAGGCCGAACTGGATGGTTGTGTAACGGAGCATGGATTCGGCGTCCTCAGCGTGCGGCATAGCACTTCGCGACCAGGTGATATCAGATCTGGACCAGATCCTAAGCCAGCCGAACCGCAAGGCGTTCCGAGGGCCGCTTGGCGTGCGTAGTGGGTCGCGACAACCAAAGTGCCCGCACAACCGCGCCGCGCATCATCCTCCACAGCTGGCCTACGATGCCGAATTGGTTCGGCGCAATGTCGCTTGCCCCGCTCGCCCGTCGGACGTCGTCTCGCTCAAGGCGACAAGCGGAGAAACACTTTGCGCTGATCGCGCGGATGCAAGCGGACGAGGCGATCGTGGCGTGGGGCTGGAACAAGTGCGTCGGATCGGGCATCGGGGAGTAGAACTAGGTGAGCACTAACTCATAAAAGCGCGGGCATCAGGGACTCGTCGGCGTTCGAACAGCCGGCAGGGGTGCTCGACGAGGCGAGCAATCGATCGGTTGCCTGTGGAGCTCAGCTCGCATCGAGCCGCCGGGAACACACCAGGGGTCATCGGGCGCGAACACGCCGAACCTCGCGGCGGGCTCCCATGTGCGGCGAAACATCTTCGCCAATCGCCTCCCAAGACGACACTGGCACCTCCTTCGGCGAGACCTGTCCATGAGGAAAGAGGCCGTCGGCGCCTGCGCCCTCCGCAGAAGGCGGCCGAAACGCGAGCCACTGCCCCCGCCGACTGACTGGATTCTTCCGACCATGGGCGCTGAACGAGCCGGCGATCCAGCGTGCCGTGTCTCGACGCCTCCCCGGACGCGACTGGCTCGCAGCACAACCCGGTGGAAGTCGTCGCGGGCTCAGACAAAGAGGGCGTTCGTGTCCGGCGAGGCGGTCTTGGCTCGCTCGGAAAATCCCTCGTAGAAGAAAACGATGCTGTCCGCCGGGTCACCCGACAGTCTTGCCCTGACTTTGTCGAAGGTCATCATCGCCACGCTGAACTTCGGTGGCCCGACGACCAGGACGGGCTGCGACCGAGCTTCATGCCACTGGTAGGTGCCACCGTGTTGTCGACGCCCAACTTCGAGGATGTAAGACCCCATCAGCTCGACCAAGGCCTTCACATCCGCAGGCGGCATCTCCTTGGCATATGGTGACGCCTCCGCCAACATCTCCTCGACGGTGGCCAGACTTTGTTTGGAGTAATCGAGCCGTCCGCCGGCGCGCGCCTGAAACTGGGACACGGCCAGCGCCGCCTTGTCGCGGACTTGCGCGGTGAGGTCGAAGCCTTGGGCCGACGCTGGCGAAGGCTCGACCGCCGTCAGAGCGAACAACGCTGCGAGGGCCGGGACAAATCCAAAAATGGTCATGCTGCGCGTCGGATGGGCGGGCAGGGGGAAGGCCCGCGATAGCGCGGAACACCAACCCTGCCCGGAGTGCCTCTTTGGACTGCTGGGCGCAGCCGTTCGGCATCGTAGCCGCCTCGTGTCGATGCGGCGTGACTTGGCCCAAGGCACATCTCCGGGCCAGCACCAGCACGCAATGAGAGGGTCACGGCCGGTGAGCACTCACCCCCAGCGGTACGCTGGCAAGACCTGCCAGCCTGGACGATCAAGCCGCCGCGGAACGCGGACGTCGATCCGGCATGGCTTCGCGCGAAGCGTATGCCGCCTTGGCCCGGTTGACGGCCTCTTCCGGGAGCAGCTGCAGCTTTCGGCAGCTCGAGCACTGATACAAGCGACGCTGAGAGAACAAGCGCATCCACCCTCGTCGCTCCACGCGTCCCAGGTGATTGGCAGTGCAGTCGCAGGCGGAAAAGAACGACATGTTTGCAGAGAAAAGAGTTGCGTCCATCGCTGCCGGCAAGCGTGACGAGTCCCTCGCTTGTCGTGGCCATGGTGAGGCGCATCACACATGGCGCGCTTTTCTTCCCTTGATGCCGGTCGCGAGGCGCAGCACCTGTGATTTGATTGCATTTTGTTTCATTGGGCTTAGCATTGCAACCAAATGATTACATTGTCTCGGTGCGCGGGCTGGGACCGGCGGAACAAGTGCGCCTCGCGTGCATGACCGTTTGGACCAGCCGGAAACGCCCTCCGGTGAGGTTGCCCATGACAGACACCATCTCGCAGGTTTTCGATTTGCCAAGTCAGTCGGACGACCGCGTGCGCGTGTCACGTCCGGTCCGTGCCGTGTTCCACGTGGCTTCCCGGGAGGAGGTGAACCGGTGGCTCCTCGGGAAAAGCGGAGAGGCCATGACCGACCAAGACCTGGTGCTGAAGTACGTCGTTGAAGTTCGCGATCTCTCGCACGACGATGAACCCCGCCTGTCCGTTGAGGACCTCGCGAGCGACGGGCGAGCCGCGGCAATGCTCGCCGCCGTCTTCCTCCGCAACGTCGAAGGGTGAAGACTAACTTCACGAGCCCAAGGGCATAGGCGGGTCAGCGCTAGAAGGGGGGCGATGCCAACATGAGATTCGGACGCCACTTCGACCCTCAGCGCTGGAGCGCTGTCCGACCATGTCGTTCCGTTGGGCAGAAGGCAGCAACTCTGGACCAACGGCGAATGCTAAGGCTTACCCAGTCCGACCACAGGTTTCGCTGTGCACGTCCAACCGTTGCCTCGTTGGTAAAAATCGCGGGGCAGACTCGGCGCAGCCCACTCTCGATGGGGGCATGAGCGAGCGAAAAAAAGCCGGCCCCGGCCACCCAGTGCAATGAGAGGTTCTTCCAGCGCTTAGATGGTCTGGACGGCTGGCACACCAATTTCCATGGCCGAGGTCGCGCACGCTGATAGCGGCATCGAGTTGGCGGGACCGAAGACGGGACGACCCCATGTCGACACGCTCAATGGATCGAAGCATGCCAACATGAAGGAGCTGCGCTTCAAGGCTCACAACGGCTCGGAGATCTGGCGGGCGGCCTTCGCCTTCGATCCGCAGCGAAAAGCGTATGTGCTGGTAGCCGGCGACAAGCAGGGGCAGGACGAGGCGGCGTTCTACAAGGCTCTGATCAACACGGCCGACAAGAGGTTCGACGCCCACCTGAAGAAACTCGCCAAGGACAAGAAGGAATCAACATGAGCACCACACTGCGAAGCATCATCGAAGAGTTTTCCGTAGAGGATCAGAAGCTCATCCAGAGCAAAGCGACCGTCTTGGCAGAGGAGATGGTTCGTCATGCGGATTCATTGGCGGAGGTCCGCGCTGCGTTGGTCAAGACCCAGGAGGAAGTGGCGCGCGTTCTCAATGTCAGACAAAACGCTGTAGCTCAGCTGGAGAAGCGTTCGGACCTGCTGCTTTCTACATTGCGCAAGTACATAGAAGCAATGGGCGGAGAACTGGCCGTAGCTGTCAGAACTGAAACGGGCACTGTGATCATGCTTGATAGTCTGAGCTCCCTTGCCAAACCGTCGGCGCCGCGTCGCACGCGCGCGTCTGGCGTTGCGCGCAAGCGGCAGACTCGTCCTGCCAGCAAGGCCAAGGTCGAGCGCGGAGGGGCCGCTGTCGCCTGACGACCCGTTCGGGCAAGAATGCATCAATATGCCAGATGCAACCTGGCCAGTGCAGCGTGGGTGGCAGCCGCGGCTCGCGGCCGCTTCCTGAGCGAAGCCTGCGGCTAAGGACGAAGGCCGTTAGCTTGCCTCCCGTGCAACAAGTCTCTCAATCAAGAGAGACTCATCGGCTCAATGGGATCACTGGGATCACGCGCCGTTGGCGCGTCGAATCACCACGGGACCCATGCCTTCGTAAACCGTCGCACCGTCCTTGAGCGATATGACCGACCAGCGCGCACCAGGCGTCACCTTGTAGTCGCCCGGCGCCATCGGCAGCTCGCGCGTGTCTTGCACCTTGTCGCTGTACCAGACGGGTGTGACGAGCACGGAGGTCTCGGACAGGAAAAAATCAGCTTGGCTCATCCGGCGATTGTCGAGGTGGGGGGAGAAGGCCAGGCACGTCGTACATGACGGCCCGGATGTGATCGCCAGCGTTGCCGGTCCCAGTCACCATAGTGTTGGCCGATTTCGGCACACATGCCGACCACGAGCTCGGCAAATTCAAGCAGGGTAGGGCGCAGCGGCTCGTCCGGCGCCAGCTCGCCGGCCCGTCGGGCCATGGCCGCGTACTCGGCCTGGATGTCCACTTCAAACCGGCCGAACTTCGAAGAACGCCTCGTCGGTGTCTCCGAGATCTCGAAAGCCTGCGGTTCGTGCGGCGTCATAGGCCTTGGCCCAGCGCTGCGCCAGCGTCAGCTCGTCCTTCGTGAGGCCCGCGCCGCTGGACTCGTAGGCGTTTTGGTAGGCACGCAGCGCCGGCACCACGTCCTCGCCGAGCTGGCGCTCGAGCTCACGCGTGAAGCGCTGCTCGGACACACGCACCACATCGGCCGTGGCGTGCGGGTAGTCCAGGAGCTTGGCAATGAAGGCAACGCGGTGCGGCTGCATGAAAAAGGTTGAGGTCAACACGGCGGGCCGCGGGGGGAATGAGGCCTTCACTGCGATCGCGAAGCAACGACGCCCGCCCGCTCGCGCCGCGCCAGCAGCAAACGACGGATCGCTCACGTCAAAAGGGACATCCGCCAAGCGGTCGCGAGTGCTGACTCTTTGAAACGACGAAGCCTCTTGGGCCGGCAGCCTGCTTCGGACGCACGGAGAAGGCGCCAACTTGTCCATCAAAAGGGCAGCGCACAGAAGGTCGCCCGGATGTGATCGCCAGCGCTGCCGTCTCGCGGATGGCGGTACTGCTCCGCGGAGGCTGCGCACAACTCCGCCACGCCGTGGGCAAATTCCTTGAGATCCTCTGGAAGCGGCTGACCGTGGTCGATCAGGCCGATGTTGCCGGCCAGGGTGCGGAATTTCTGTTCGGCTTGAACTTCGAAGCGGTCCGCGCCCGTGTCGAAGCCGAAGCGCTGACGCGCGCACTCCTCGGGAGGCCGATGGCTCAGGAAGGGGTACACCGCATCGGCCTCGAACGTCAGGTATTCGATGTCGACGCGGCCCTGATGCAGGCGCTGGTACTCGCCGCTGAACCGTCGAGTCCAGTCGCGCCTGGCGTCACGTCGCGTCGCAAGGCGGATGAACTCCCCATTGGATACGGGGTCGTCGAGCGCCGACTCGGCGCCGGGCAGGGGCGGGGTAATGTCCATGGATAATCTCCAATAACTGTATGAAAATACAGTATCAACCCGCCGCAACCTGACCGTCAATGGGTTCCCGAGCGCAGAATTCAGCCAAGCCATGTGCACCCGCTACATCACCCCCGAAGACCGCGAGATCGAGGCTGCCTGGTACATCGGCGCGCGCAGCGCGGAGCGCTGGATGCGCAGCATGCGGCCGCTCTCCACCGGCGTCTTCATCCGCCGTGATCGCGAGCGGACCGAGTACGCGCGTGAGTTGGTGGCAGGGCAATGGGGGCTGATCCCAGCGCACTCGCCGAGCCATATCCCCCAAAGTAAGCCGCGAAGAGGCGAGACCAAGTCCCAGCGGCTATCGACCTACAACGCGAGGTTCGGCGGAATCGAAAAGAAGCCGACCTTCAAGGATTCATGGGCCCACAGCCGGCGGTGCGTGATCCTCGCCGACAGCTTCGATGAGCCCTGCTGGGAAACTCGCGCCAACGTGTGGTGGCGCTTCAAACGCACGGATGGCCGCCCTTGGGCGCTCGCGGGCCTGTGGAGTCCCTGGCTGGACCGCGAGACCGGTGAGATGTGGGAGAGCTTCACGATGATCACGATCAATGCCAACCTGCACCCGATCATGGCCCGGATGCACAAGCCGGAGGTCGACAAGACGACGAAGAGGCCGCTCGAGGTGCAAGACAAGCGCTCGGTCGTCGCCATCGAGGAGCACGACATCGACCGCTGGCTCACCTGCTCACCGCAAGAGGCCCGAGAAATGGTCGAACTCATCCCTGTTCACCTGATCGACGCCACACCGGCGCCGACCGTGCCTGAGCTAACCGAGGCCGGTCAACAGCAAGAAGCCGAATCCTCGGAAGAAGGCTGACGCGGCACGAACCGGAAACCGGAGAGCCCGCGCTGCTGCCCCAGTTGATGGCATTCGGAGTGTGGAGTCCGGTGTGCACTTGGTGCGACCACAATGTGCCAGTCGAAGCGACACATCGGTGTCGAGCTCCGGCGCTACTTGGCCTCAGCAGCAGTGAGAACTCCGACGGCTGTGATCGCGTTGCCTGACTCGTTCACCATACTTGGCTCGACATCACGCCATTTTTTCGGGCTGGTAGAGCGAACTTTCTCCCTTGAGGATGTAGGGCAGGGAACAGCGGTGTGTGTACGTGCGCGGATCGTGCGAGTCGCGTAAATATTTCCGAGCCCTTGGATGTCATGCACGAACGTCCGTGCCCAGCATGGTGAAAGGCGTTGGGCAAGTTGGCGAAGATTCGCCAACTCCAGGCGTGGCGCGGAGCACGAAGTGATGGTTCATGCGCATAAGCGGCGTTAGCGCATTTTTGCGCCGCGTGTTTCCCAGTGGTGAAGTGGTTCCAGCGATCGTTTACTCGTTCTGGCTAATCCTGCTCTTTTTGCTGCTGGGGCTCGTCAGTACCACCGTGGCGGAGCCCTGAAAAAAAACAGGGAGTGGTTTGCCCCTTCGCGCGGCTCGCTGCGGCGAGGGCCTTGTTGTCACATCGATATCAGCTTTCCCGCCTACTTCATCATCGTCAGCCGGATAAAGGTATTCATCCTGCGCAGCGCTGCTTTTCGACGCCTGGCCTGCGCTTAAGCATTGGCGGAAAGGGTGGAAGTTTTGTCGCTGTGTTGCGAGAACGTCCTTTCTAGACTGCGCTAGAGTGAATCGAGAAAGCAACGGGCCCACGTGCAGCACGTCAAAAAAGCCCGACATCACATTCGATAAGGAAACCATCCATGCGCAAGAAAAGGAATCTGCCATTCCTTGAGCGACGCCCAGGCGGCAGCCTTCGGCTCTACAAGCCTCGAGTGAATGATGACTCCGCCTCACCTTTCGAATTTCTCCTGAACATGGAGAGAGCACTGGTCCGCGCCGACAACCTACAGGCCAAATTCGACGTGATCGCGCGGCACGCGCGCCGGCTTGGCTTCGAACGTTGCGCCTACGGCGTCAGAATTTTTGACTCGTTCACGCGCCCTAAGACGCGCATGATCAACAACTACAGCGCGGCTTGGCAGCAGCGCTACCAAGAGGCGGGATATCTGGGCATCGATCCAAGCGTAGCGCACGGCTTGCGATCCCATGCACCACTCATCTGGAGTGCCCAACTCTTCAGGAGCACCCCTCAGCTTTGGGACGAGGCGCGCGAAAGCGGTTTGCGCTATGGATGGGCTCAATCATTCTTCGATGCAGACGGTTGCGTAGGCATGCTGACAGTCGCTCGCTCCCACGAAAAGCTAACGCCCTCGGAACTTGCGATCCTCGGCTACCAGCTTCACTTGCTCGCTGATGCCGCCCACCGGCACTTGTCGGCTCAGGTTCGAAGGGAAGAGCCTGAAGACTTTCCGCTCCTGTCAGATCGAGAACTCGAGGTGTTGCGCTGGACGGCGGATGGCAAGACATCAGAAGAGGCCGGCATCCTCCTGGAGGTTTCCCCCAACACAATCAAGTTCCATATGAAGAAGGTGATCGAGAAGCTGTCTGTGGCCAACAAGGTTGCTGCTATCGCACGCGTGGTGAGCCGCGGCATGCTGGTGTAACTACGCGGTCGGCCCGTGAGACCCGGTTTCCCATTAGCCGGGGCACCACGAAACTCGCCGCGTCTGCCACGAACCAGGTCCTTTTCGTGGCGCGAACTCGTTGGTTTCTACGTAGCTTCGGCGCCGGGTTGGGCGGTTCCTGCTTCGGCGGCTCGGCCTTGGCCGGCCCCGCTTTCGCGGTGGCGTTCGGCGCGGCCTCGACGACTACTTTCGCTGGCGGCTCGGGGCGTTCCCATGCAAAGAACTGGTTGCTCGCATTGCGGATTGCGCAGGGCGTCGGTGTCTTGGGCTCACCGACGATGCAGACTGTGGCGCAGCGTTAGCGCAGCTTGCGGCATAGGTAGGCGAAGTCGGAGTCGCTGGTGACCAGGCAGAAAGTGTCGGCCCGTCGGTCGAAGAGCGCTTCAAGCGCGTCTAGTGCCTGGGCAATGTGTGCGGCGTTCTTGCCGGCGGCGTACTGGTACTGCAGGCAGGGCGTGAAGGCCAGGCGCACCAGGGCGTCCTGCCACTTGTTGGCCAGCGTGCCCTGGTTGCCGTAGCCGCGCCGCAGCACTGCGCGGCCGAACTGCGCCACCATGCGCAGCGCGTGTTCGAGGATGTCGGGCGGCACGTTGTCGCAGTCGACCAGGACGGCCACGCGTGTCTCTGTTGTCGTTGGGGTGGTGCTCATCCGGGGTTCCGTGCTGCTAGGTTGAACTGGTCATAACGGTAGCCGATTCCGGGCGTCGCCGGCCAAAGAGGAGCTGATGCACAGCAAGGCGGCCGTGCTTGCCGTGCTGGGCTACCTCTTCGCGCGGTTCGACGAACGTTTCGACGGCGCGCCGACGCTGCTGATCCTTGACGAAGCCTGGCTGTTCCTGGACGACCCGGTGTTCGCCGCGCGCATCCGCCAGTGGCTCAAGACGCTGCGCAAGAAGAACGTCTCGGTGATCTTCTCGACGCAGAGCCTGGCCGACGTCCAGAACTCCAACATCACCTCGGCCATCGTGGAGAGTTGCGCGAGCCGGATCTTCCTGCCCAACCCGCAGGCCACCGAGCCGCAGATCCGCGTGATCTACGAGAGGTTCGGACTCAACCGCCGGCAGATCGAGATCGTCGCCACGGCGCAGCCCAAGCGCGACTGCTACTACCAGTCGCGCCTGGGAAACCGGGTCTTCGAGCTCGGGCTCGGGCTCGGGCCGGTGGCGCTGGCGTTTGCCGGCGCGGCTTCACCCGAGGACCAGCGTGAGCTCGACCGTGTACAGACCTCGGTCGGGGCGTCGCCGTTCGCGCACGTGCCTTCGGTTTTCGCGGCCGCTTGGCTGCGCCACCGCGGGCTCGGCTGGGCGGCCGACCTCATTCCATCGTTTCCATCTGCATCCCCATCTTTTTCCTCAACCCCGCAGGAGCCAATGCCATGAACCTCCCGTCTTCCTTCAAGCCTCGGATCGCCGCGCTGGTCGCGGTCAGTGCGATCGCCTTCGGTGTGGCCTAGCCGGCGCATGCCATCTTCGGTGTCGTCGACACCGTGTTCGACGCGTCCAACTTCATCCAGAACATGCTGACGGCGGCCCGGGCGCTGGAGCAGATCAACAACCAGGTCGGACAGTTGCAGAACGAGGCGCAGAGGCTGCGCAACCAGGCGAGGAATCTGCAGGGCCTGGACTTCAGCGCGCTGTCCGAACTGAAGTCGACGCTGGCGGCGACGAACCAACTGATCCAGCAGGCGCAGGGGCTGGCCTTCAACGTCTCGCGCATGGAAGAGGAGTTCAAGCGTCTCTATCCGGAGTCCTTTTCGGCGGGAATGTCTGGCGCGCAGATGGCCGGCGATGCGCGGCAGCGCTGGCGCAATTCGCTCGAAGCCCTGCGCACCGCGACGCAGGTGCAGTCGCAGGCGATGCAGAACTTCGCCGCCGACGAGCGGGCGCTCACGGATCTCGTGAACCGCAGCCGGTCCGCCACGGGCGCCTTGCAGGCGATGCAGGCGACCAACCAACTGCTGGCGCTGCAGTCGCGCCAGTCGATCCAGGCGCAGCAGCTGCAGATCACGCAGGACCGCGCCGCGGCGCTGGAGCAGGCGCGTCAGGTGGCGGTGCAGGAACGCGCGCGCGAGGTGCGCCGGCGCTTCATGGGGAGCGGCACGCCGTACACGCCCCACAGCGTGAATTTCTATGGCAGCTGAGGGGCAGACCATGAAGAACCTGCTTTTCATCATCACAGCCGTCGCCGTCCTGGTGCTCGCCGGCTGCGGCAAGTCCGAGCCTTCCGAGCCCGCGATCGAGTCCGTCGAATCCCTGATCGCGAATCCCGAGCGGCTGAAGGATCTACGCGCGCAGTGCAAGGCCGACCATGCCCGGATGGGCGACGCGCAGTGCCATGCGGTGGCGGAGGCCACACGCCAGCGCTTCATGAGCGGCGGCCAGTCGCCATACGAGAGCGACCCGGTCCCGCCGTCGGCCGCACCGGCCTCGCTGCCAGTCGGCGCAGGCGCCAAGGACTGACGCGATGAACGATGTTGCGGTCATCGATCGCTTCCTCGACATCTTCTCCCGCTACATCGATTCGGGCTTCGGGCTGCTGCATGGCGAGGTGGCGTTTCTCACGGCCACGCTGGTCGTGATCGACATGACACTGGCCGGGCTGTTCTGGGCGATGAGCCATGCGAGCGGGCAGGGCGACGACGTGATCGCGCGGCTGCTCCGAAGGTGCTCTATGTGAAGGCGTTCGCTTTCATCATCGGACACTTCAACCAATTGGCCGGGGTGCTGTTCCGCTCCTTCGCGGGGCTCGGCCTGGTGGCGTCGGGCTCCGTCCTGACGCAGGCGCAGTTCCTGCAACCCGGTCGGCTCGCACAGGTCGGCATCGAGGCGGGCCGGCCGATCATGGAACAGATCGGCGAGATGACGGGCTTCCCCGAGACCTTCGCCCATCTGGACACCATCGCGGTGCTGTTCCTGGCCTGGCTGGTGCTGATCGTGAGCTTCTTCGTGCTTGCTGTACAGCTCTTCGTCACCTTGATCGAGTTCAAGCTGACGACCCTGGCGGGCTTCGTGCTCGTGCCCTTCGCGCTGTGGAACAAGACCGCGTTCCTGGCGGAGAAGGTGCTGGGCAACGTGGTGTCCTAGGGCATCAAGGTGCTGGTGCTGGCCGTGATCGTGGGGATCGGCACGGGCCTCTTCGCAGAGTTCCGCACGCCGCCCGGAGCCGAGCCGTCCATCGACCATGCGCTGACGATCATGCTGGCGGCGCTCGCGATGCTGGGGCTGGGGATCTTCGGACCGGGGATCGCGACGGGCCTGGTATCGGGTGCGCCGCAACTCGGTGCGGGCGCGGCGGCCGGGACGGCCCTGGGTGCGGCGGGCCTGGCGGTCGCCGGCGGCGCGGCCGTGGCGAGTGCGGGTTCGGCCGTGGCCGCGGGCGCGCGCATGGCGCCCGGTGCGGCGCGGGCCGCGATTGGCAGCGGTGCTGCGGCCGCGCGTTCGGCCAGCGGCCTGGCGGGCGGCGCGAAGTCGGCCTACCAACACAGCGCCGCGGCATCGGGCAGTGGTGGCGTGCGCGCCGCCAGTGCCGGCCTTGCCTATCTCACGAAAACCGGTGCCGGTGCTGCCGGCCAGCGCATCGCATCCGGCGCCCGGGCTGTGAAAGACCGCGTGTCCAACTTCGTGGCCGATGCCGCTGCGCCTGCGACCGCGGGGAATGCGGCATCTGCCGGTGTGGACGAGGCCCCGGTGCACCTTCCCCCGAGCCGGCATGGGCCCGGCAGATGCGCCGCAAGCAGCAGCTGAGCCATGCGGCCTCGACGACGGCGCATGTGCTGCGCTCGGGCGACCACGGCGGCAGCGGCACGGGCCCAAACCTGCGCGACGACTCCACCTGATCCGGATCTTCGAGGAGAACCATCCATGCGATTCAAGCGACCCCAGGTGCGGTACTCGGACACGCCCGATCCCGTCACCCCTTACCAAGCCGCGGCGCAGGTCTGGGACCAGCGCATCGGCAGTTCGCGCGTGCAAGCGAAGAACTGGCGATTCATGGCCTTTGGCTGTCTCTCGCTGGCCCTGCTGATGGCCGGCGGGCTGGTCTGGCGCTCGGCGCAGTCCATCGTGACGCCCTACGTCGTCGAGGTGGACAGTGCGGGCCAGGTGCGTACGGTCGGCGAGGCCGCCACGCCCTACAAGCCCAGCGAGGCGCAGATCGCACATCACCTGGCGCGCTTCATCACCGACGTGCGCTCGCTGTCGATCGATCCGATCGTGGTGCGGCAAAACTGGCTCGAGGCCTACGAATACACGACCGACCGCGGCGCCGCGACGCTGAACGACCACGCGCGCGCCAACGATCCGTTCTCGCGCATCGGGGAGAGCTCGGTGGCGGTGCAGATCAACAGCGTGGTGCGCGCGAGCGATTCGTCGTTCCAGGTGCGCTGGACCGAGCGCCGCTACGTCAATGGCGAAGCGGCCGGGCTGGAGCGCTGGACCGCGGTGCTCGCGATCGTGCTCCAGGCACCGCGCACCGAAGAGCGGCTGCGCAGGAACCCGTTGGGCATCTACGTCAACGGGCTGTCCTGGAGCCGCGAGCTCGATGCGACGGACACCACCAAAGGAACGAAGCCATGAAGACCGATTTCCGTAGAGGCGTATTTGCATCGATCCTGATTGCGGCGTCCCTTGCCGGCTGTGCCACGCAGGGCAAGCCGCCGCCGGCGATCCCGCTGGACGAGCCGGTGGTGGTCGCCGCCCAGTCGGTGCCGGAGCCTGCAAAGCCCATCGAGGTGGTGGAGGTGCCGAAGCCCTTGCCGCTGCCCGGCCAGATGAAGGCGCTGCCGAGCGCGCAGGAATCGAAGCCGGCGCTCGAGCCGGCCGACGAGAAGGTGCGGGTCTCGCGGGCCAACGAGGAGGCTCGCATCGCGCCGACGCGCGAGGGCTATGTCAATGCGATCCAGGTCTGGCCGTACACGGACGGCGCGCTGTATCAGGTCTACACCAGCCCGGGCCGCGTCACGGTGATCGCGCTGCAGGAGGGCGAGGAACTGGTGGCGGTCTCGGCCGGCGACACGGTGCGCTGGATCGTGGGCGACACGGTCAGCGGCAGCGGTGCGAACCAGCGGGTCCACGTGCTCGTGAAGCCCACGCGCGTGGGCCTGAAGACGAACCTGGTCGTCACGACGAACCGGCGTATCTACTTGCTCGAGCTGTCATCGACGCCGCAGGCCTGGATGGCGTCGGTGTCCTGGGACTATCCGAAGGACCGGATGCGGGCGCTGCAGAATCAGGCGCGGGAGGCGCAGGCTGCGGCGCCGGTGGATTCGGGCCTGTCGGTGGAACAGATCCGATTCCGTTATGCGATCAGCGGCGATGCGCCGTCCTGGAAGCCGCTGCGCGCCTTCGACGACGGGCAGAAGGTCTACATCCAGTTCCCGGGCGGCATCGCGCAGGGCGAGCTGCCGCCGCTGTTCGTGATCGGGCCGCAGGGCGACGGGCAGCTCGTGAACTACCGCTTCCGCTCGCCGTACTACGTGGCGGATCGGCTCTTCGGCGCGGCGGAGTTGTGGCTGGGCGGCTTCAAGGGCGGCAAGGCCGAGGTCGTGCGCATCGGCGCACGGATGGCGCGATCGGCAGCGTACGCGGTGCACGGAGCGATGGATCATGAGTGAGGAAGGCTCGGCGCCACCACCGTCGCCCCAGGTTACGCCCAAGGTCGCGCCGGAGACGATGGCCTTGCGCGCGCAGCCCCGGTCGGTCGTGCGGCTCAATCGGCGCATGCTGGCGGTCGGCGCCGGCACCCTGGCCGCGGCCGTGTTGGGCGGCACGATGTGGTCGCTGCAGTCGCAGAGACGCGAGCGCAACCCGGCCGCCGAGCTGTACAACGTGGACCGCGTAGCCCGGGCGGATGGGCTGGATCAGTTGCCGAAGGACTATGCTGGAATGCCGCCGGCATCAAAGCCGGCGCCACCGGTGCTGGGGCCGCCGCTGCCGGGAGACCTCGGGTCCGCCATGGCGAAGGCACAGCAGCCGATGGAGGCGAGGGCGGGCAATGCCGTCGATCCGGCGCAGGCCGAGCGGTTGGCGGCCGAGGAAGCGGCGCGGTCGTCGGTGTTCTTTCGGCGCAGCGGCGACGGTGCCGCTGCGAAGCGGGGGACGGTCGCCGAGCGGGCCACGCCCGTATCCGCCGCCGATCCGACCGGGATGACGGCGGGTCAGCAGTCGTTCAATCCCTTGGGCGCGATGAGCCCATCCACGGCTTCGCCGGGCAACCCTGCGGTGGCGCAGAACCGCCAGGACCGGAAGGAAGCCTTTCTTGCGAAGGCCGGCGACACGGCCACGCGCAATCCGGGCAGCCTGCAGTTGCCGGCTTCGCCGTACCAGTTGATGGGCGGGAACCATCATTCCGGCAGCGCTGGTGACGGGCATCAACTCCGACCTTCCGGGGCAGGTGATCGCCACCGTGACCGAGGCGGTCTATGACACGGCCGCCGGGCGCCACCTGCTGATCCCGCAGGGCTCGCGGCTGATCGGGCGCTACGACAGCCAAGTGGCCTTCCGGCAGCGGCGCGTGCTGCTGGTGTGGACGCGGCTGATCCTGCCGGACACGTCGTCGGTGGCGCTGGATCGGTTGCCGGGGATCGATCCGGCCGGCTACGCGGGGCTCGAGGACGGTGTCGACTGGCACTGGGATCGCATCCTCTCGGGCGCAGCGTTGTCCACGTTGCTCGGCGTAGGGGCCGAACTGGCGGCGCCGCAGAGCCGGACGGACCAGGACGGCAATCGCCTCGTGATCGACGTGCGCGAGGGGGCGCAGGACACGGTGAACCAGGTCGGGCAGGAGATCACGAAGCGCAACGCGAGTATTCAGCCGACGCTGACGATCCGGCCGGGGTTTCCGATGCGGGTGATGGTGAACAAGGACCTCATCCTGCGGCCGTACCAGCCGCTGTTCTTCAAACGTGGGAGTTTCCAATGAACAAAACCAAGCTTCGGCTGGGCCCACTGCCGAAAGCAGAAGTGGTAAAGCTGACGATCTCGGTGTCTGCTGAACTGAAAACGACGCTGGATCGGTACGCGGAACTGCACAGTCGGGAATATGGACAGACCGTCGATGCGGCTGCGCTGATCCCCCACATGCTGCACACATTCATGGCTCGCGACAGGGAGTTTAGAAAGGTAGCGGCCAATCCGTTGTTGGGTATTCAGTTCAGGGGCGGTGAGTTGCTGCCTTCGAAAGCTGGGCATGAGGGTTGATGCGTTGCTGCATGACTCTCGTTCGTTTTCTTGCTGCTTGAATCGGCCTTGGAAGACCTCCCTCCAGTGATCCTTGCGGCAGATGATTGCCCGCGGAGAACCAGGCTCTCTCGAAAGTCTTCTTCAGGAAGGTCAGGTCAGCGCGGAATTGAATTCGCGCTTCATAGGATCTTGCACCGCGCAAACGGGTCCTCGAACATCACGTGCGGAAGCGCGGTGTGGTCCCGCAGGCCATCGAGATCGGCCCGAAGTGCCATTGGCGCCGCGCTATCAAGACCCTGGATGAACGAACCGCCGAGCCAAAATCTCGCACCTCCATGAGCGCTGTCACCGAGCGTGCCGCTTCCATCTCTCGCATCCAGACGTGTGATGGACGCGACAAGAGCTCGTTGAGAGGGTTGAGAGGCTAGGCCACTCAGTTGTTTCCGCCCTTGGCGGCCACCTGTCGAAAAGCCCTGCCGCCTTGCTTAGCATCCCGGGGGGCGCCGAACGTTCAAGCCCCATCCGGTCCCCGCACTCAGACGCGCTGACAAGTACTTACTTTTTGCGTTACATTTGCGGTACACCCCTCGACGAGTCACGCTATGGAACGAAAGACCGAAACCCTCAACCTGCGGGTTACACCTGAGCTGAAGGAATTAATTCGGATAGCGGCGGAGCAGGAGCGACGGACGATTGGCAACTTTATCGAAGTGCTGGTCAGGCAGCACTGCCGCGCGCAAGGAGTGAGCGCAGAAGTCAAGCATGCTGAGAACCGTTGAGCCAAACAGGGAGCCGACATGGATGTCTTCGAGTTCAGAGACCACATCGTCAGTGAGTACGAGCAGTTCACCCGCAGCTTCACGCGCATTCGCGCGGATGACATTCGCGACTATGTGGATGGCCAATACTCAAGTCAAAAATACTGGCCAGAGCCGCTCATCCAAATCAACCCGAACTTCAAATCGGGTGGGACTGTCGATGAGTTCGTTGCAGCCGGTCAGTTAAACGCTCAGTGCGCTGACATCTTTCGTCTCGGAAAAACTGCCTCGTCCGAGGGAGTCTCGCTTCCCCTTCACAAGCACCAAGCCGAGGCCATCAGCTTGGCTGCAGCAGGGGAGAGTTACGTGCTGACCACCGGGACCGGCTCCGGCAAATCCCTTAGCTATTTCATCCCCATTGTTGATGCCTGCCTGAAGGCGAAAGCAGTCGATACCAGGCCGCGCACGCGGGCCATCGTTATCTACCCGATGAATGCTCTGGCCAACTCGCAATTGGAGGAACTGAAGAAGTTTCTAGGGTCAGACGTTGCAGAGCGAGCCGTGACTTTCGGACGCTACACCGGGCAGGAGTCTGACGAAGAGCGACAGGCCATGGCGGCCAATCCGCCTGACATTCTGCTCACCAACTTCATGATGCTCGAACTGCTGATGACCCGGCAGAACGATATCGACAAGGCGGTGATGCGCAACGCCCGAGGCCTGCGCTTCCTCGTGCTCGATGAACTGCACACCTACCGCGGCAGGCAGGGCGCAGACGTCGCGCTGCTTGTTCGCCGCGTGAGAGAGGCACTGGCCGAACAACTCGTCTGCATCGGTACATCTGCAACGATGGCGACCGAGGGCACGCAGATGGCGCGCAATGCCGTTGTTGCGGGGGTCGCTTCTCGACTGTTCGGCACAAGCATCCCAGACCGCAACATCATCACCGAAACGCTGCGTCGGACCACGCCGGAACAGGACACTCTGACGACCGTTGTTGGCCGTCTCGGCCAGGCCATTCGCGCCGGAGTTCCGATTGGCGCTGATTTCACAACTCTTGCGGCGCATCCCATTTCTGTCTGGGTGGAGTTGACGCTTGGGTTGACCTACGAAGACGATAAGCCGCGCCGCGCTCGCCCGCGGAAATTGGCCGAAGCCGCCAGGCTCTTGCACGAGGCGTCAGGCGAGACGACAGACACCTGTCTCGACTACCTGCAACGCTTCATGCTGCTGGCCTACGCGGTCACTGACGAATCGGGCAAGTCGTTGTTCGCGTTCAAGCTGCACCAGTTCATTGCTGGCGGCGGCAAGGTCTACGCAACGCTGGAGGCACTCCGTCACCGCGCCATCACACTCGATGGTCAGCAGTACGTGTCAGGCGACACGGACCGCTTTCGCCGCTATTACCACGTCCATTTCTGTCGAGACTGTGGGCAGGAGTATTTACCTGTCTGGGATGTTGAAAGTCCGGAAGGTCGAACTTTCAATGTCCGTAGCATCGAGGAGCGCCAGCACGGCGACGATCAAGTCAAGTTCGGTTTCCTGCTACCCAGCCTGGACGGATGGGACCCTTCTGACCCCGAACGCTACCCAGAGGGCTGGGTGGAAGAGCGTGTGGATGGTGAGTGGCGCGTCAAACCCGACAAGCGAAAGTTCATTCCGCAATCCGTCAATGTCCGTGCGGACGGAATGACAACGACAGAGCTCGGGCTCACCGCATGGTTCATCCCTGGCGCGTTCCGTTTCTGTCTCGCATGTGGCACTGCCCACGCTACCTCTGGCAAGGATGCGCTGCGTCTGACCTCGTTGTCGGGCGAGGGCCGCAGCTCTGCCACGACCATGCTGACCTTGTCTGCATTGCGCTACTTGTACGAGCAAGACCAGCAGCTCTCCGCAGACGCCAAGAAGGTTCTTGGTTTCTCGGACAATCGCCAGGATGCCGCGCTCCAGGCCGGTCACTTCAACGACTTCCTGCAGGTCCTCTTGACCCGCGCTGCGCTCTTGTCGGCCGTCAACAAGGCCCCGTCCAAAGTGCTGAGCGAGAAGGAGGTCGCCAATGCGGTTTTTGAAGCGCTCGGCTTCCACCGCGATGATTTCGCTGTCCGGTCGGAATACATGCAGCAGCCCGAGGTCAAGGGCAACACTCGACGACAAGTTCAGGAGGCCATGCGCGGCATCCTTGGTTACCGAAGCTACTTCGATCTGCGTCGTGGTTGGCGATTCAACAACCCCAACCTGGAACAGTTGGGGCTGGTGCGTATTGACTACCAGGACATTGACGACCTGGCCGCCGATGCCGCCGAGTGGGCGAATGCACCACCGGTGCTGCAAGCCGCCAAGCCGAACGAACGCACCTTGGTGTTGCGCGTCTTATTCGATTTCATGCGGCAGGGTCTGTGCATCGCGACTCGCTACCTTGACCGCACTGAGCTGGACCAACTCCGTACCCAAAGCTACGCCAATTTGTGCGAGCCATGGGGCTTCACGGAGGACGAGCGTCCACAGCCTTCCAAGTGGTTCGTCACGAGCCGGCCCAAGGAGGAAAGCGACCGCAGGGGCCGCCGTGTCAATCTGGATGACTTCCTCGTCATCGGTTCCAGCCGGTCCCGGCTAGGCAGGGACCTGCGCAAGAGCAGCGCTTGGGGCGGTGCCAATCCGTACTACAAGCAGGTCAATGACCAAACGTACCCGGATGTCATCGCTGCACTGCTGAAGGCCGCCGAATCCTATGGTTTGGTCCGCAAGGAAGATACAGGCGTCGGTCTCACCGGCTGGCAACTGAATGGCACTGCGCTGGTCTGGGCGCCGGGCTCGGGTGCAAGCCAGCGTCAGGCCAACGACAACACATTCTTCAGAGGCCTTTACAAGAACATCGCAAACCTGCTTGACAGCCCGGTTCACCAGCTCTTCGACTTCGAAGCTCGGGAGCACACCGCCCAAGTCGAGCAGGACGACCGGATGGAGCGCGAGGCCAGATTCCGTTTCACCGAGAAGGACCGAACGGAGTGGCAGAACAAGAACGGCACGCCCCTTGAATGGCTCCCTGTGTTGTTCTGCTCGCCCACGATGGAGTTGGGCGTCGACATCTCGTCACTGAACACGGTGTACATGCGGAACGTTCCGCCCACACCAGCGAACTACGCGCAGCGCAGTGGCCGAGCTGGCCGGGCAGGGCAGCCAGCGCTGGTCATCACCTACTGTGCCGCCCAGAGCCCACACGATCAGTATTACTTCCGCGACCCCGTTCGGATGGTTCATGGCCAAGTGAACGCGCCGACGCTGGACCTGGCCAACTTGGAACTCATCAAGAGTCACATGCATGCCATCTGGCTTGCAGAAACCGGCAAGAAGCTCGGCAACAGCGTGCGCGATCTGCTGGACATGAACCAGCCAGAATCTCTTCCCGTGACGGAAGAGATGGCGTCGGACCTGGACAAACCCGATGCGAAAAAGCGAGCGCACTCGCGGGGCCTCAAGGTCCTTGGCATGCTCAAGACCGAGCTCACGCCGCAACGTGCACCGTGGTTCAGCGATGCATGGGCCGAGACCGTCTTCCAGCGTTCATACATCGAGTTCGATGCAGCCCTGCAGCGCTGGCGCGACCTCTACCGTGCCACGGCCCAAGCCATCGACCTGAACTTCAAAATTGAAAACAACCCTGCTGCGAGCGAGCGTGAACGGCGTGAAGCCCAGCAGCGCCACAACGAAGCACGCAAGCAGCGTGATCTGCTACTGGCAGGTGACAGCGCCTTCAACAGCGACTTCTACACCTACCGCTACATGGCCAGCCAGGGTTTCTTACCCGGCTACAATTTCCCACGCCTGCCACTGCTGGCCTATATGCCTGCACGTCGCGGGTACATCGGCCGCGAGAGCTTCCTGTCACGTCCACGCTTCCTGGCACTTGGTGAGTTTGGCCCGTACAGCCTCATTTATCACGAGGGCAGCCAGTACCGGGTCACCAAGGCCCTGCTGACCATCACGGGGCAAGACCAAGTCAGTGACGGTGCACGTCTGCCGACGGAAGTTGCGCGCCTGTGCCCCGCCTGCGGCTACGGTCACTTCCGCTCACAGCGCGATGCTGACCGCTGTGTCTCCTGCGGCGCATCGCTGGACGGTGCCCAGGAGGTCAAGAACCTCTACCGAATCGAGAACGTCTCCACAAAACGGGCCGAGCGCATCACCGCCAACGAGGAAGAACGTGTTCGACAGGGCTACGAGATGCAAACCACGCTGCAGTTCGCCGAATCGGACCGAAAGCTGCAGATGGTGACCACGGTCGCAAGTGACGACCAAGGCCCCTTGTTGGAACTGCAATACGGCCCGGCCGCCACGGTGTGGCGCATGAACTTTGGTTGGCGCCGCCGCAAAGAGAAGGCCATTCAAGGCTTCATGATGAACCCCGTCACGGGCCATTGGGTCGGCGGCGTCGACGATGGGAACGGCGAGCCTGAGACGGAAGGCGAGGCGCCGCCGGACAAGACGCCACCGCAACGCATCGTCCCTTACGTCGAGGACCGCCGAAACATCCTCATCGTGCGACCGCACTTCCGGCTCGGTGTTCTGTCTGCAGCGACGTTGACCACCCTGCAATACGCCCTGAAACGTGGCATCGAGGCGGTGTACCAGCTCGAAGAGAGCGAGCTGATGGCGGAGCCCCTTCCAACGCGCGACAACCGGCAGTCCATCCTCTTCTTTGAGGCGGCCGAGGGTGGCGCGGGCGTGCTGACGCGCCTGGCAACGGAGCCCACGGCGATGGCTGCAATCGCTGCCAAGGCTCTGGAGGTCATGCACTTCCTGCCGCCTGCACCTGGGCAGCCCTGGCTGCGCAAGACCTTGGAAGAGGACCACGATACCGATGGTCAGCCGCTGTGTGAGGCGGGTTGCTACCGATGCCTGCTGTCGTACTACAACCAGCCGGATCACACGCTCATTGACCGAAAAGACAAGGATGCCAGCGGCCTGCTGCTGGACATCCTCTGTCGACTGACGCAGGCCAACACCGAACAAAGTACACAAGGCCGTGCGCCTGAGGAGCACGATGCTGAGCTGTCACGCACGGCCGGCAGCAGCCTGGAGCAGGCGTGGCTTGCCCATGTCAGCGACAACGGCTACCGCAAGCCGGACCGCGGCCAACACACGATTGCCGCTGCGGGCACTTGCGCGGACTTCGTCTACGACGACCTCCATCTGGCTGTCTTCATCGACGGCCCCCATCACGATGCTGAGGGCCAGAAGCAGAAAGACGCCGACATCAATCGCAAGCTCGATGAACTGGGCTATCTAGTCGTGAGGTTCCCTAAAGAGACCACGGCCTGGCCCGACATCTTCAAGAACAATACGGACCTGTTTGGTCCCGGCAAGACCTGAATCGATATGAATGCACCCCTGCCGGAGTTCCTTCCGGGAAGCCTGATTGCCGCTCGTGGCCGCGAGTGGATCGTGCTGCCCGAGTCCGACACCAGCACGCTGCACCTGCGCCCCTTGGGCGGCGGTGAGCGCGACGAAACCCTCATCTTCCTGCCCTTGGAGCGCCTGCCGGTTCAACCGGCATCCTTCCCTTGGCCCACGGTCGGTCAGGCCCGCAATCACTCGGCCAGCCAACTGCTGCTGGATGCCTTGCAGCTCAAACTGCGCAGTGGTGCAGGCCCGTTCCGAAGCTTCGGCAACATCGCTGTTGAACCACGGGCCTATCAACTCGTACCACTGTTGATGGCACTGAAGCTGCCCACGGTGCGTCTGCTGATTGCTGACGACGTCGGTATCGGTAAGACCATTGAGGGAGCCCTCATCGCCCGTGAATTGCTTGACCGCGGCGAGGTCCAGCGTCTTGCCGTGCTCTGCCCACCTCATCTGTGTGAGCAATGGCAGCGTGAACTGGCCGAGCGCTTCCACATCCACGCGATGGTGGTGCGCTCGAACACCGCCGACCGGCTGGAGCGTGATCTGCCCCCCGGCACGTCTTTGTTCGACGCGCACCCTTTCACTGTGGTGAGCCTGGACTACATCAAATCCGAACGCCGGCGCGAGGCCTTTCAGCGCTTCTGTCCCGAGTTCGTCATCGTGGACGAGGCACACACCTGCACGCAGGGCGGTCAAGGCCGGCAGCAACGCTATCAGCTCCTCAAGGGGCTGGCCGAAGACGCCGACCGCCACATGGTGCTGCTGACGGCCACGCCACACAGTGGCGACGAGGAAGCGTTCTTCAACCTCCTGGGTCTGCTGCGTACTGACTTCACGCTGCTGAAGGACCTTCCGAGCACCCAACGCAGCGACCTGCGCGAGGCGCTGTCGCGCCATTTCGTCCAACGGCGCCGACCCGACATTGCCGAGTGGCAAGACTCGTCCATGTTTCCGGACCGCAGGACGGCTGAGATAACCTACCGACTGACCGGTCCCTGGGGGCAACTGTTTAACGACGTTCTGGTCTACGCCCGCGAGCTCGTCGAACGTTCCGAGGGGCAGGGCCTGCGTGAGCAGCGCATGAACTGGTGGGCCGCACTGGCCTTGCTGCGCTGCATCTCGTCGTCGCCTGCGGCTGCCGTCAATTCCCTGCGCACACGGCTGCACGGTGTTCAGGCGGACGATGGGGAAGACGAGACGCTGTCCCTTGAAGAGCTGGAACTGCAGGCCAGTGACCGGGTGCTGGACGGTGCGGACGACGCACTCTCGACCGACGACATCGAGCCCGGTGCGCAGACCGAAGACTCCCAACGACTCCAGGCCCTGATTGCCGCCGCTGATGCACTGGCCGGCAGCCAGAACGACCCCAAGCTGGCCAAGTTGCAGGAGCACCTGGCCGTGCTGCTGAAGGAGGGCTTCCAGCCGGTCGTGTTCTGCCGCTACATCGCCACGGCACACTACCTGGCCGCTTACCTGCGCGACAAGTTCAAGGCCGCCACGGTCAAGGCCGTGACCGGCGAGCTCACACCTGGCGAGCGCGAAGCCGCTGTCGAGCAGTTGGGCGAAAGCGAAACCCGCATCCTGGTGGCCACGGACTGTCTCTCCGAGGGCGTCAACCTTCAGAGCCTTTTTACCGCCGTCGTTCACTACGACCTCAGCTGGAACCCCACCCGCCACGAACAGCGTGAGGGCCGAGTAGACCGCTTCGGCCAGAAGGCCCGAGAAGTTCGCAGCACCATGCTGTACGGCGAAGACAACCCGGTGGACGGTGCCGTGCTCCAGGTCATCTTGCGCAAGGCCGAGAGCATCCGAAAGGAGTTGGGCGTTCTGGTGCCCATGCCCGATGACGAGGGCAAGCTGACCCAGGCGCTGCTGAACGCCGTGCTGTTGCGCAAGGGCACGGCCATCAATGCACAGTCACAGCTCGATCTATTTGGCGAACCAGCCAAACAGATCGAACTGGCGTGGCAGAGCGCCAAAGAAAAGGCCAAGCTGAATCGCTCCATCTTTGCCCAACGTCGTCTGAAGCCTGAGGACGTACTGCCTGAGTGGCGAAAATCGGCTGCTGTGCTGGGTGGCGAGGCTGATGTCGAGCGATTCGTCAGTCGTGCAGCCGCCAAGCTAGGCGCGCCGCTGGACGCTGTTCGCGGGCATTTCAAGCTCCTGACTGAGCACCTGCCACAACCCATTCGCGAACGCCTCAGTGCAGAGGGCATTGAAGGCACGCTACGCATCGACTTTCGTCAACCCGCCGCACAGGGGGCGCTGTTCATTCACCGCACCCACCCGCTAGTGGTGGTGTTGGCGGACACGCTGCTCGAAAGGGCACTCGATGCCACGAACGGCGTCAGTGACGAAAGCGCAGTCGCCCGAGCTGGTGCGGCCTTTGTCGGCAATGTTCAGCTCAAGACCACTGTGTTGCTGCTGCGCATGCGCCACCAGCTCAGCGTCACGCATGGCAGCCAAACGCGGCTCATCCTCTGTGAGGAGTCCGTGGCCGTGGCTTCGGCAGGGGCAACCCCGTTTGAGCTGCTGGCCGCCGACCAGGCTCGCGAGCTGCTGGGCTCTGAAGCCACCCGCAACATGCCGCCCCCCCTGCGAGACCGTCAATTGCAAACGGCGCTGGATGGACTGCCAGCATGGCAGTCGCAACTGGAAGTCATTGCCAAGGCACGTGCCCAGGATCTCCTCCAAGACCACAGACGTGTGCGCGAGGCGGCAGATGCCAAAGGCACCTACCAAGTGACTGCAAGCCTTCCCGTGGACGTGATGGGCGTTTACGTACTGGTCCCCGCTGCAGCACAGGGCGAGGGGGCTTGACACCATGGCACGAAAAAAAATCACTACCCTGGCGTACCGGGCCATCCGCATCGAAGGCGGGCTCATTCCCGCAGACGAACTCACCCGCCTCACCACCCTGGCAGAACCGGCTTCAACCGAGCAGACCGAGGCGCAGTACCGGATATCCAAAGGCCTTAAACTGCGCGACGAGATCGGGCGCGACTTCAAGATCGCCCTGAGCCTGTGGAACGACTTCAAGGCGCTGCGCAAGCGCATCGACGTCAACGCCCACGACGTGACCGTCCGCGAGTTGCTGCTGCCCTTGATGCGGGAAGTGCTGCACTTCTCTGACATCGGCCGTTGTGCGGCCATCGAAAAAAATGGTCACAGCTACGCCGTTGGCCATGCCGCCGAGAGCGGCCGCGTGCCCCTGGTCTTTGCCGCGCATGACCAGCCGCTGGATACGGCGGCCGAGCGGTTCGGAGAGACCAACCCGGACACGGGCAAGGTGCGCCGACGCAGCCCCTACATGCTGGCTCAAGAGGCCCTCAATGCCTCTGATGCGTCTTTGTGGGCCATTGTTAGCAACGGTTTGACGCTGCGCATCCTGCGCGACAACCCCAGCCTGACCCGACCGGCATACGTCGAAGTGGATCTGGAGGCGCTCTTCACCGAAGAGCTCCACCCCGACTTCACTGCGTTCTGGCTCCTAGCGCACGCCAGCCGATTTGGTAGCCCCTCGGGTGAACCCACCAACTGCGTGTGGGAACGCTGGCGAGCCACGGGCCAGGCCGCGGGCGTGACCGTCCGAACCAACCTGCGCTTTCAGGTGGCCGATGCTCTGCGTGCCTTGGGTACGGGCTTCCTCTCGCATCCCGGCAACGGTGAGCTGCGGGCGGCTCTGCAACGACTGGGCGGCGAAGACGGTGCCTTGGGCCGTCAGGCCTTCTTTGAAGAACTCCTGCGCCTAGTCTATCGGCTCATCTTCCTGTCCACAGTCGAGGATCGAACTGACAAGACCAGCGGACAACGCCTCATCTTCACGCCCGACGCATCGCCCGACGTGCAGCAACGCTACCTGTCCGGCTATTCGATGACCTGGCTGCGCGAGCGGGCTGTGCGGCGCAGCCATCACGACTGGCACGCTGATCTGTGGCAGGCGCTCACCATCACCTTTGGCTCGTTGGCAAAGGGTGAAGCGCATTTGGGTCTGCCCGCGCTTGGGGGTCTCTTCGATGCGGACCAATGCGCGTGGCTCGATGGTGCGCAGTTGGAGAATCGTTGGTTGCTGACTGCCGTGTTTCAGCTGGGCTGGTTCCGTGCCGACGGTGGTCTGACCCGAGTCAACTACCGGGATATGGGCCCTGAAGAGCTGGGCAGTGTCTACGAAAGCCTGCTGGAACTGGTGCCGGACCTGCAAATGCTGTCCCAACCAGCTGCGGCCCGCCTTGCCTTTGTCGGCGATGACGACAGCGACGGCAGCACCAAGGGAAACACCCGGAAGCTGACCGGCAGCTATTACACGCCAGACAGCCTGGTTCAAGAGCTCATCAAGACGGCGCTGGAGCCTGTCATCGCGGACACGGTTCGTGGCAATCCCGAGCGCCCAGTCGAGGCCCTGCTTAACCTGACCATTTGCGACCCGGCTTGTGGTAGCGGCCATTTCTTGCTGTCTGCAGCCCGACGCTTGGCTGACGAAGTGGCCTTGCACCGCGCCTCGGCAGAGCGTGAGGGCGGGGCACCTACGCCCGTGGACTACCGCCACGCGCTACGCGACGTGGTCAGCCACTGCATTTTCGGTGTGGACAAGAACCCGATGGCCATTCAGCTGGCCAAGACAGCGCTGTGGCTGGAGGCCTACTCACCTGACCGGCCCTTGTCCTTCGTGGACCACCACCTGCAGGTAGGCGATGCTCTGCTGGGCGTGCTGGACCCCAAGGTGCTGGAGCACGGTATCCCCGACGAGGCCTACACGGCACTCTCCGGCGATGACAAGACCATGGCCTCCGCCTTGAAAAAGCAGAACAAGGCCGACCTCAAGAGCTGGAAGGCCATTGAGTCTGGCGACTTATTCACACAAGCCGGATTGGCGGTCAAGGCGGTTGCAGTGGAAACGTTGTCAGACGATACCCCCGAAAGCATCGCAGCCAAGCGCGCCGCATGGCGCGAAGCACAGGCCGTTGCCCAGCGCTCTACGCTGGCGCGCTTGGCTGACACCTACGTGGCGGCTTTCCTCGCGCCCAAGCTGGCGAACACGGGTGAGCAGGTGCCGTTGTCTGGTTACCTGTGGAGTGTGCTGAGTGGCCAGGCGCCGAGGGCTGACGTGGAAGAGGCAGCGCATTATCTGTGTCGCACGCACAGCGTCTTCCATTGGTGGCTCGCATTCCCGCAAGTTGCAGCCAAAGGTGGCTTCTCGGTCATGCTGGGCAACCCGCCTTGGGAGCGCATCAAGCTGCAAGAAGAAGAGTTCTTTGCCAGCCGCAGCCCGTTGGTGGCCACGGCCAAGAACAAGGCCGAGCGCGGTCGACGCATTGAATGGCTGCGTGAGGGAATGCTGCTTCATCATCTGAACCCCGACTTGGAGCGCGCCGAGGGGCTGACCCCACCGAACCTAGCTGAGATGGCGCTTTATGACGCATTCATAGCTGCCCGCCGTGGCGCTGAGGCTGCCAGCCTTTTTGCGCATGACGGCCGGCGCTATCCGCTCACCGGCGTAGGCGACGTGAACACCTATGCGCTGTTTGCAGAGACCATGCTGTATGCCACGGCGCCCAACGGGAGAGCGGGCTTTATCGTGCCGACGGGAATTGCAACTGATGATTCGACGAAGGCGTACTTTGAGCGGCTAGCGGTAGGCGGATTTTTGAGAAGCATGCTGTGCTTGGAGAACGAGGAGTTCGTTTTCCCGTCAGTGCACCACGCATTCCGCTTTGCGCTCATTACCTTGGCGGGTAGCCCCTCAAGCGAGGCCGCCACGCTGGTTTTCTTTGCTCGCCAGCCGGCGCAAATTCACGACGCGCGCCGTCAGTTCCGGCTCACGTCAGAAGAATTTGCTCTCATCAACCCAAACACCCGTACCTGTCCAGTCTTCCGTAGCGAACGCGATGCTGAGTTGACCAAGAAGCTTTATCGTGCTGCTCCGGTGCTCATCCGCGAAGCGCAATTCGGTCCTAACGGTGAACTGCTTGAAGGCGAGACCAACCCCTGGGGTATTCGCTTCCAAGCGATGCTGCACATGTCCAATGACAGCGGTCTGTTCCTCGATCTACCGCACAGCGATTCCAGCCCTTTCAAGGCAAACAGGAGCCTGCCTCTTTACGAGGCCAAGATGATTCACCAGTTCGACCACCGCTGGGCTACCTATATTGACGCGCCCGATAAGCCGGGTGGTCTGGACACGGCCGACTTAAGCGCCTCGCAGAAGGACGACCCAGACTCCACCGTGCGCCCGCGCTACTGGGTGCCTGAACGGGAGGTTCTGGCTCGCATCGCGCGGGTGCCGGCGCGCGTGGCGCGTGCTTGGTTGGCGGGGCATGCCGCTGCAACCCCGGCCAATGCTAGAGACAGTGTCATGATTGAATTGCTACAGGCACTGGCAACCTGGGTCGCCGGCGAGCTATTCGTTCGCTTTGCGGGGTTGCCCGAAGTGCTGAAAGGTAACGGCCAGGTCGGCTGGCCTCAGCAACGTGCTTTGCCACACATTGCGGCAATCGAAGGGGATCTCAAAACCCGCTTTGAGCCGCTTGCCAAAGCACTTTTGGGTACCGGACTGACCATCAAGAAGGCTCTGGCTGAGTTTCCAAAATGGGCGCTACAGAATATCGACGCGCGCCTGTCGGAAGACGAGCTACATGCCTTGAGCCAAGTGCTGAAACAAGAGCCCATTGCGAACGAGCTACTCGGTTTGATAGATCAGTGGATGGACACTCGGAGCCCTTGCTGGCTGATGGGATGGAGGGATATAACGGGCGTAGAGAAGGTTCGCACACTGATTTCGTCGGTAATCCCTCGGTCCGGCGTGGGCGACAAGTTTCTGCTTCTTCACTCGGATATGCCGGCACCGCTCGTTGCGGCATTGGTGGGGAACCTCAATGCACTTGTATGCGACTTCGTGGCGCGGCAGAAGGTCGGCGGCACGTCCTTCAAATATTTCACGATGAAGCAAATAGCAGTCCTCCCTCCCGACCGCTACACCTCCGCCGCCCTGGACTTCGTCGTACCAAGAGTCCTCGAACTCATCTATACCGCTTACGACCTGCGTCCTTGGGCCGACGACCTATCGGCTTACGACCTGCGCTCTGCAGCCGAACGTGGCCGGCCCTTCGCCTGGAATTCTGAGCGTCGTGCCCAACTGCGCGCTGAGCTTGACGCCTACTATGCCCGGATGTACGGCCTGACTCGCGAAGAGCTGCGCTACATCCTTGATCCCGCCGATGTGGCGGGCTCAGACTACCCCAGCGAGACCTTCCGCGTTCTAAAAAAAAGTGAGATCCGAGAGCTCGGCGAATACCGTACCCAGCGCTTGGTGTTGGAAGCCTGGGACAGACTTAGCGCTACCCCCGTTGAGGTGCCATCGGCCGCCCCAGCTGTTGCCCCCAATCTCTCCGAACTGGGCATGATTCGAAACCAAGAGGAGGCACTGCTTGCCGGACTCATCGTTGCCCTGGTCGAGCAGCGCTCGGAAGGAATCTCGGTGCCTGAACTGCAGTCTCTCGTGGCCCGTTCGGTGAACGCGGTGCAGTACCTGAACATGGCGGACGGCCTGCGGTTCACGGAGCTTTCTAGCTCATTGGGCATTTCAAGCGTTGCAACGCAATTGCTGGATCGGGTCCGCCCCATCGTCCAGCGCCTGGAGTCCGTCGGCGCTCTCACTCGACAAGCTCGCGCCGGCGAGGCAGCGTTCAATCGAGGTACGTCATTGCCTCCTGGGGATGTCCGTCAGGTTCCGGAGCATGGTGACGTCGCCCGGCTGCTCGTTGCAGCGGAGTCACGACGTCTCGAAGTCGAACGTGCAGGAACGTCAGGCAGCGAGCAGACATCGAGGTCCACAGGAACAAGGTGACGTATGACGAAGCAGTGGCTTGAGGGTTACGAATCAGTCCGCAGACAGCCTCGAATGTGGATAGAGACGCTGTGGCTAGTGGAGTCCCGCGAGCCCCTGTCTCTGACTCGTACCATCGAACTGCATCCTGGCCTGAATATCGTTTGGGCTCGGGAGACGACCTCTTCGGAGGCATCGGGCCTGGCCAGCGCAGGCCATGGGGTCGGGAAGACTTCGCTGTGCCTATTGATGCGGTACGTCCTGGGCGACGATGCGCCTGCCATTTCGACATTGCGTGAGAAGGCGTCGGCGGGCTTCCCGAAAGGTGGCGTTGCTGCCAAGGTGCACGTGGACGGCACAACCTGGCTGGTGTTTCGGCCGTACGGGGCGTACAGCCATTCCCTCGCAGCGCCCTGCGAGGCGTTGGAGTCGCTGGTGCAAGGCGCGGTCCCCAATGAGTTCCAAGAATACCTTGGCGCGCTGGAACTGTTCTCGATCGGCCGCCTCGCCGCGCAGTCGCTGCCGGGTACCAACCAACCGCTCCGGTGGCGTCACCTGTTGGCTTGGTGCATCAGAGATCAACGGACGCGCTTTGATGGTTTCTATCACTGGCGGGATGGCGAGGGGCTTGGATTTCTTCGCTCCCGGCGTGACCCGCCGCTGTTTGTCGGTTCGGTGCTGGGGTTGGTCGATGCAGGCTTGGACCAACTGCTTCGCGATATTGAGTCGAAGCAGGGGCAGTTCGACAAGTCCAAAGAGCAAATCCCAGAACTGGAACGTGCCCCCGTTTATGCCCTTTCGCACGCGGAGCGGCAGTTGCGTGCCCGTGTCCGATCTGGTGAGGACGAGCCAGTGTTTGAAACCATTCTGGGTGAATCCATCGAATCTCGGGTTCGAGAAGCTCTTGCTTCAGCAGAGACGTCCGAGGCGGCGTGGGAGATCGATGTAGGCCGAGCGGAACAACTGCTGGCTCACGAGCAGCTTCAACTTGCACACCTTACCGACAAGGTGAAGCTGGCCGAAGTTGAGGTGAGCATCGCTAAGTCACTTGTGGAAGCCAATCAGGCGGACTTTGAGCGCTTGACGAAAGTGCGTGAAAAGTTGGCGTGGCTGGACGGCCGATGTGACCATGGCGATGTTGAATTCTCTGCTTGCCAGCACATTCAAGCTCGCAAGAGCACGGTCAACATGACCTGGTTCCGAGACGGCAAGGAAGTCCAGGCCAGCGCGCCCGAACGGGCACGACATTTTGCCCAGTGCCAAGCCGACCACGCGCGCTCCGAGTCTGCGGTGACCGCACAGCAGGAACGGATCTCAACTCAACAAGCAGAGCTTCGGCGTCTGCGGGTTCGGGTCGCAACCAGCGAGAGTTCTCGTTCGCTCCTCAAGACTTCATGGGCGGAACTTCAGCTTCTGCACACGCAAAGAGAGCAGGGCATCGAGTCTGCCGAATTGGTCAACACGCGTGGGCTTTTGGCGCGGCTGGAAGGTGAACTGAGCAGCCTTCGATCGACCTTGCACAGTCGTCGGTCACAGCAGTCAGCCCGTGCGGACGCTATCAAGGCATTGACAGCACTTGTATCGACGAGGCTTCTCGGGGCGTCGGGCCATGCACGATTCGTGCAGGATCATGAGTATCGACCTTTCGAGGTTGCAAGAGGCGGCGAGGCGTACCAAGTTCTTGAAGTGCTTCTGGGGGACATCGTGTGCTTGCTTGACTCAGCGACATCCGAGGCAAGCAATCACCCAGGATTTCTAGTGCACGACTGCCCACGTGAGGCCGACATGAGCGATGTGCTCTACCGAGAGTTCTTTCTCGTGGCCGCCGAGGCTGCCGAGCAGCTCGGTCGAGACAGTGGCGCGCCGTTCCAGTTCATCGTGACAACGACATCGCCGCCCCCCGAGAAGGTTCGTGGTGAGTCGTATGTCGTGCTCGAACTGGAGCCAGGATCTGATGAGAAGCTGTTGTTCAGGCGCGAGCTTGCGCCTGAACTCCCGGGCTTCCACTAACCCGGGGAAACGACGCGCATGAAGAAGGCGCATTGAAGCGAATAACCTGAACAAGAACGAGGGGGGTACATGTCAGTTGTCAAGGAGGCGTATCTGGAGCTGGTGCCGCACGGTAGAAGCCTTGCCGATGTGGTGGTGCTTTCTCAGGCTTGGAAGAAGTCGCACGCATTCATCCGCCGCCACAACTGGTATGCCGACGTCCTGGAGCTGGATGTGTCGACGGTCGATCTCGAGGACCAGCTCTTGCGTTGGGGTGCCGACGTCAGTCAAGACAGCTTTCGTCCGCATGAATTGCTTCTGGTGCCCGCCCCGAAGATTGCCAAATGGGAGTTCAGGCCCACCTCGGTTGTGCATTCGCTGGATGACCTCCTCGACCTGGACATCGACAACCTCGGCTCTGAGCCCACATTCGATGACTGGGTGCCTAAGACCAAGGACAGCGAGCCTGGCGCCGATGCGGCTTCGAGCGATCTGACTCAAAAGCTGCGCCCCTTGGCACATCTATCTATCCGAGACCAGACACTGGCCACGGCCGTAATGATGTGTCTGGCGGAAGCCGTTGAGACGGCGCAGGGCGATACGTCCGGAAAGGATGTACTGACGATGCGCGAGCGGGGCGTGGTGAGTTATGGCAACCGCCTTCAATGCAATTGGGTTGAGCAGCCCAATGCGCCTTCTCACGCCAAGTTTTCTTGGGGCAACAGTCGAACTTACCGTCAGTACTTTCAAGACTATCGTGCGTTCCTGGCAAGGCCGCGACGAGTGTGTGCCGAATTGCTGACGCAGCTGCCGCCCAGACGCGAGTTGTTTGTGGTGTCGCTCGACATCAAGTCGTTCTTCGACAGGGTCGATACGGCGGCACTCTTGCAGGAGCTGCGCCGGATTGAGGCGGAGCACCGGCAGGCCTTCGGGCTGCCCGATGGGTCGGCGGCGGATGAAGCGTTCTGGCAGCGCACCGAGCGCATCTTTCGTTGGCGGTGGCGGTCGGAAGATCACGAGCAAGCAGAGTTGATGTATGGGGGTGGTCGAGAAGCGCTGGAACTGGGCTTGCCGCAAGGGTTGGTTGCCTCCGGTTTTTTGGCAAATGCGTACATGCTGAGGCTGGACCGCGAGCTTCATCTAGCAGCAGATCGAGCAACCAGCGTTGGTAGCGATGTGAAGCTGCTCGACTACTGTCGATATGTGGATGACATGCGCATGGTCGTCGAAGCCCCGAGCGGCACCGGTGGCCTCGGACAAGATGCGATCCTGAAGCTCGTGGTCGCATTCGTTACCAATGCGCTGAAGAGCCACTGCGAACTGTTGAAGGCACAGAAGGTGCTTGAACTGTCGCCCGACAAGTGCGTCGTGACACCATACCGCTCGATTTCGGCGCAGAGCAACATGTCGGCCCTGATGGATGTGCTCAACGCGGAGCTCAGTGGAACCTTCGACCTGGAGTCGCTGGCCCAGGCCGCTGGTGGGCTTGATGGCCTGTTGTGGATGTCGGACCAGATCGACGATGCCGAGGAGCCAAAGCCGTCGCGCCTGAGTCTGGCCACGGTCGCGGCGCCCAGCACGGACGTACGCGACGATACGGTCAAGCGCTTCGTGGCAACGCGTTTGGCGCAGCTGATGCGACATCGTCTCGCGATGACGGATGCCACGGCACACACGCCCACTGGCAACGTGCTCAGCGACCGTGTGACCAATGGCATGGCCCTGGCCCATGAGTTCGAGTCCACGGCGCGCAAGCTCATCAAATGCTGGGCCGAAAACCCATCACTGGCCCTCTTGCTGCGCTGCGGACTGGATCTGTTTCCGCATCCCAGGTTGTTGTCGCCGGTTGCCGAAGCGCTCAGCGTCAAGTTGTTCTACCCTCAGGTCGGCCTCAGTGCAGCTCAGCTGAGGCAGGTTCGTGTCGCCGAGTACGTTCTCGCAGACCTTCTGCGCGCAGGTGCCGTTGAAACTGGCTTTCGTGCAGAGGAGGACTACCCCGAGTCCGTCGATATTGCCGGCTATCGAGAGGATTTGGGCACACTGGCTCGTCGAGTGGTTCTTGAGCGTGCGGATTCACCATGGTACCTGCTGCAACAGGCGCATCTGTACCTGTCCTCCATTGGCGATGTCTCGCTGGCGGTGACGGATGAGAGCAGTTTCGCATTGGTGCAGCCTTACAAGGCGCTCAACCGCGCAATCATGTTCGAGCCCGCGCATTCTGGGGCGCTGAAGGAGGTGCTTCCGTTGGCGCTTGTTGCCCAGCAGTTGCACCCCAACCCGAGGCGATTCGGCGTCTGGTTGGCAGAGGGGCTGCGACTGACCAAGGAAGACGCCATGCAGGCGGAGGTAGTGACGACCGTGTCGCTTCACCGGCCAGACCTCATGTTGGCGGCCTTGAATGGGCGGGGCAGCAGGGCTCCGCGCTGGCGCAAGTTTGTACCCCCCGCACTGATTGAGACCAACAAGCGAACGTCCTCCCGCCGCACCAGTGGGGTGCGCCGGAGTGTCCGGCCACTTCACCACGTCATGATGGAAGCCGACAATGTGTTCGCGCAGGAGAACGGAGTCCTGATGCTTGCCAAGGCGCTGCTCGGCGTGGAGGGCATCGAGGTGCACTTGAGCTCAGGCTTGAGCGCGATGGACATCACGCTCGCTTGCGACGACTGGACACGGGTTCATGCGCTGCCCGACGAGAAGGACTTCTTGTCTGTACAGCCCTTGGTACGCACCGAATCAGCAAGTCCTCTGTACGGCAATCCGCCTTGGGTCGACGGCGATAGTGCGTGGCTTTACGGATTGGGGCGAATTCTGCGAGCGGCGCTGACCGGCGAGTTTGACTTCACGAGCCGGCGCTATCTCATGACCGAGGAGGTAGGCCACTACACCGGTCTTCGGAGCAGTTGGTTCAAGCGCAGATTCGGGCTAATGAACTCTGGGCGCGGATTGCTGGATGAACCGGGGCCTGTGTCTCCGTGGCTGTCGGGGTTGCTTTCCACATTGCTGCGCTGGCCTGGGGTCGAGTTTCGTGCGCACCACGCAGCCGCGGCGGGGATAGCCCGAACAGCCGATGAGTTGCTTGCGGTATTTGAAGAGCGGATTGCCGTGCAGCGGGCCCTATTCGGAACGCGAAGCAAGACACCCATGTACGTTGTGCCGACCGACGACCACGCGCCGCTCCAAGACAGGCCCCTGCGTGTCGCCATCGTTCAGCCGATGCGTCCACGCAGGGACGAGTTTGATGTCAAGGATCCGACGCACTGGACCCCCGGTGTCCTCGCTGAACACCGGAGGCATTTGGCGGAGGTTTGCAGGCTGACTTTTCAGAAGCTTAGAACCTGGGCCTCCGCACAGAGCTCAAAGTCGGCCGACGAAGAAGGGGATGGCTCGGTCGTTGATGTCATCTTGCTCCCAGAATTGGCGGTACACCCCGAGCATGTTTTTTTGCTTCGCCGACTGTCCGACAAGCTCGGCGCGAACATTTTCACCGGGCTGACGTTCCAGGCGTCGGCCAAGCTGGGCGCACCGATTAATCAGGGGCTGTGGGTCATCCGCACAGAGTCTCCCTGTCACGGACGCAGCATCCAGTACGTCTGGCAAGGCAAGCTTCATCCGATGAAGCTGGAACGGGCCATGGGAGTGAAGGGATATCGGCCACACCTGACGCTGGTCGAGCTACCGGTCGGTTCGAAGACGCGAACACGGATTTCCGCTGCCATTTGCTACGACGCAACAGACCTTGACCTGGTTGCCGATCTTCGGGATCGGTCCGACGTGTTCTTGGTGGCAGCACTCAACCAGGACGTTCAGACCTTTGACAACATGGTGGCGGCGCTTCACTTCCACATGTATCAGCCGGTGGTGTTGGCCAACTCCGGAGAGTTCGGTGGCTCCACTGCCCAGGCGCCGCTTCCGAAACATGAACGCCTCATCGCACACGTTCATGGGAACAACCAGGTCGCCGTGAGCGTGTTCGAGGTTGACCCCGCGCCCTTCAAATCGATCAACCCTGCAAAGGCTCCGAAGGAGCTCAAGGCGGCGCCGGCGGGCTACAGGGGAAGACCGTCGTGATGGGCCCGTCGGCTGAACTGCCAACACACTGCCGGCGAAAGCGCGGTGGCGTCGTAGCCTTGGCGCAGACGTGTGCTCGGTGGAGCATGTCCAGCGCGGAGTTCCTGACGACCCGCCGACTGCTTGCCGCAGGCGCCGTGCGTGCAGGAAGCCAAAGTCTAAATGGAGACGCTGCATGACCCCTCTGGACCGCCTGCGGCTGGAGAAGGCCGGGGCAGACTGCGGCTTCGAAATGACCCCTCGCCTGACCGATGATGGCGTGCTTGAGCTGCGGTCGGCGGCATTTCCAGAGACCATTTGGGTCTCGGCTTCGACCAGTGTGGCTGCCAGCGTCAGGGTGTCGACATCATCGAAGGCGTTGCTGGACCATGTGGTCGGTGATGCTGTCGAGGTTCATGCGTATGGCGAGCTTTATGCCATCCTGCAACGCGCATCGGCCGTCGCCAGAACGATGCCGAACCGAGTGGCCGACAAGTTTCGGCGAGAGAAGGCCAGGCTCCCGCAGTCGACCGAGGCAGAGCGCTTGGTTGTTCAACGTGTGGGGCAGGGCCTGTTCAGGGATGCTCTGCTCGATTATTGGCAGGGGCGATGCTGCGTTTCCGGCTTGGCATTGCCCAGTCTGCTGCGTGCTTCCCACATAAAGCCGTGGGGCAAGTGCGCGACCGATGACGAGCGGCTGGATGTCTTCAATGGCCTGCTCCTAGCTCCGCACCTGGATGCCCTGTTCGACGGGGGCTGGATTTCCTTCGACGACGATGGAGCGCTGCTGACTTCGGCATCACTCTCGGGGGTAGCACGACTGCAGTTGGGACTGTCGGGCGATTGGCGCCTGAATGGACTGAAGCGAGAGCACGCTAGCTATCTTGCCTTTCATCGACAACACGAATTTCGGCCGGAGAATACTGAATGAAGGTCGTCCGACTGGCGATAGAGAATTTCCGTGGGATCAAGTCAGCCCAACTGCTGTTCGACGGGCATACGTTGTTCGTTGCGTCGAACAATGTGGGAAAAAGCACGATCTGCGAAGCTCTGGACCTCGTTCTCGGGGCCGATCGACTCAATCGGTTTCCCCCGATCGACGAGTTTGATTTCTACAACGCTCACTACATGAGCGCAGCGCTGGCGGAAGGCGAGCCGCCAGTGCTGACCAAGATTCGTATTGAGGTGGTCCTCGTTGAGCCGAGCGAGGAGGTGCTGATCAAATGTGGTGGGCATCTGGAGTTCTGGCACATAGCAGAGAAGCGCCTGCTCGGGGACGGGGAGGCCGCGCTCGCCAACCCACCCACCTCTGTTCGATGCCTGCGGCTGGAAACGATTGGCGAGTACGATCCCGAGGAGGATGAGTTCGTTGCGAAGACGTACTTTTCTAGGAGTCCTGACGAGGAGAATGGCAAACTCAAGCCGGTTCCAAGGCCCATCAAAAGGCTCTTTGGTTTCTTGTATTTGCGCGCCCTTCGAACGGGTTCGCGTGCCTTGAGCTTGGAGCGTGGGAGCCTCCTCGACATCATTCTCCGAACAAAGGGAATTCGCACGACGCTCTGGGAGAAAACCATCCAGCGTTTGCGAGACCTTGATCTTGAAGCTGATGCAGCCGAGATTACCCCCGTTCTCAGAAGTGTCGAGCAGCGACTGTCGCAGTACATCGCGATGGAGGCGCCAGGTCACGCCACCAAGATACATGTTTCGGAACTGACACGCGACCATTTGCGCAAGACGATGGCGTTCTTTCTTGCGCTGTCGCCGGATCAGAGCCATGTCCCATTCGCACACGCCGGAACGGGGACGCTCAACACATTGGTTCTGGCTTTGCTCTCGTTCATCGCTGAACTGAAGCCCGACACAGTCATCTTCGCGATGGAGGAGCCAGAGATTGCGGTCCCCCCGCATACCCAACGCCGGATCGCGCACTACCTGCTTACCAAGACGACCCAAGCGTTTGTGACATCTCACTCGCCCTTCGTGATCGAGCGATTCGAGCCATCTCATACGCTTCTGCTTTCGCGCGATGCCGGTGTCGTGAGTGCGCGAAAAGTGTCCGAAGCAGCAGGGCTGACCGACAAGGAGTTCAAGCAGTATGCAAGATGGGGGCTCTGCGAATGTATGCTTGGAAAGGCAGCTATCGTCCTTGAGGGATTGACAGAATTCCACGCACTGCCAGTGGCGGCTAGGCGTATTGAGGAGTCAATGGGCTTGTTTGGATTTCAGCCACTGGATATTCTCGGTGCGACTTTCTTCTATGCCTATGGCGAGTCCAACGTGCCGAAATTCGGAAAGTTCTTTAAGACAATGGGGCTCAAGACCTTCGCGTTTTATGACGTTGTCGCGAATCGCCAGCAAGCACAGAAGGACAGCCTGGCCGCAAACTTCGACATCAATACGGAGCACGTGCACAAAGGCTTCGAGGACCTCATCGCTGCGGAGATGCCGGTGGAGCGTCTCTGGGCTTTTCTGTCGTCGTTGCGAGATAGCGGCGAGGCAGCAAGCGTCGGGCTGCCGGCGGCTCGCCCTGATGACCCCGGTGTTCGTGTTCTGGCCCGGAACACGTTGAAGAGTAGCAAGGGGGCAGGGTGGGCAGCTCGCTTGTTTGAGGAGTGCGAGTTTGCGGAGCTGCCAGTCTCTGTCATGAATTTCCTCTACGAGGTCTATGCCGCGATGCCACAAGTTCCCGACGTTGAGGAGCAGGGGGCGCCCGCTTGACGGGACAGCCCATACCCGATCCGCGCGAAAGCGTTCTGGCCTGCAAGGGCCATGCACTTGTCATCGGTGGTCCTGGTAGCGGGAAGACGACGCTTGCTCTGAGGAAGGCGTTGGCACGCATACGCGCTGGTGTTGTGCCGGGCCAGACGGTCTTGTTTCTGAGCTTCTCGCGTGCGGCGGTTACTCGTGTCCTGGACGCCGCGAAGCTTGTGATTCCGAGGGGGGAAATTGCGCTGCTGTCGGTTCAGACTTTTCATTCGTTCTTCTGGGAGATCCTGAAGTCACACGCCTATTTACTCGGCGCGCCGCGCAGGTTATCCATTCTGCTTCCGCAGGACGAGAAGGCTCTGTCCGGCGGCATCGGCGAAGAAGACGAAGGTTGGGAGGAGTGGCACACCGAGCGCTATCGGCTATTCATGGAGGAGGGGCGCACGGCCTTCGATCTCTTTGCCTCCCATGCCGCAGAACTGCTTGCGCAGAGTTCTCATGTGAAGCTCAACATCGCCTTGAGTCACCCCTTGATCATCGTTGACGAGGCCCAAGACACGGGTGACAGCGCTTGGCGTTGCGTGGAACTTCTCGCACCACATGCTCAGATCATTTGTCTGGCCGATCTTGAGCAGCAGATATTCGACTTCCTTCCTGGCGTGGGTCCCGAACGAACCAAGGCGATCCGAGCGACCCTTGATCCGCTCGATGTGGATCTGGGAAATGACAATCATCGGAGCCCGGACACCGAGATTCTTGCCTTTGCCAACGACGTCCTGACCACGAAGCCGAGGGGTGGTCCGTACAAAGGTGTGGCAACAATTTCGTATGGAGTAGGAAAGAACGCGCCAAACTGGAACCACTTGCTACGGCGTGCGTTATCGGAATTGCACCGTGACATGCGAGCTGATGGCAAGGGATCCGCGAAGTCTGTTGCCATACTCACAATGGGAAAGGTCGGTGCCCTGAAGATATCCAACGCGTTGAACGCCTTGGGCGCCAATGTTGGCAAGGTCGTGCGGCACAAACTTCTGTTTGATGAAGCGGAAGCGCTGCTGACTGCTCGCTTTGCAGCGTTCCTGCTGGAGCCCAAGCAAGCGGATGGCATCGAAATGGACGTCGCCACGAGCATGGAATTGCTCGCTGCAGCAAGGCGCGCCACTGGCGCCGGCAAGGTGGCGGTAGACAAGCTACTGGAGCAGTCGATCAAGATCAGAGCAGGGAAGGTGCTCACGATCAATATCGCCAAAGCGCTGCGGTTCGTGGTCACGCATGTTCGGGAGGAGGGGCTGTCCGGTGATCCGGCCGCCGATTGGTTGTTCGTAAAGCATGTCCTGCGTCAGACCGAACAGGCAGAGTTGGTACGTGCTGCCTCCCAACTGGATTTTCTTGTGGCGTTTCAACGCGGTCATCGCATCTCGGCGGGGCTCGCCGCCGAGTGGCTCCGCGATGGCGCCTACACGCGCGCTAGATTCGCTCTTGATAACGCCTTGGCCCAGGAGCAAATCCTGGACGGAATCGAGGCGCATCCTGGATTGCAGGTCATGAACATTCACAAGGCTAAGGGCAAGCAATTTGATGGGGTCATCCTTGTCCGGGAACTTCGCCACACCGGCGACAGGCCGGAGTCATCTTTTGTCTGGCGTGGCGACCCAGACCCACATCCAAAAAGTCGGCGCCTTGTTCGCGTTGGTGCCACGAGGGCACGCCGACGGCTACTGATCCTGAGCCCAGTCTGGCCCCCGTGCCCATTGTTGCGAGGTCATGTCCTCTGATCGTCTTCCCATGGATCCGCCACGGATCATGTCGAGCTGGCGTGGTCAGTCGAGGCGGCCCCAATAATGATGCTTGAAAGCAACATAGAAAGACGGATGGCCGGGAGGGGGTACAAAAGGGGTACAAACGTTTTCCCCAATTGGCGAAAGTCAGCGTTCATGCGGTGTATAGACCATCTTTAGATCGGTTTCACAGGTTAGCAGCTTAGTCGCTGTTTCATGCACTGGGCAATTCTCTCTCCTCCCGCACGACAACCGTCGTTTCTCCGCACTCGCCAGCGCACGATCGGCTGGATGCGGCGGCGACCGCAAATCCTGAATTCCTGACCACCGAAGAAGCCGCGACCTTCCTGCGGTTGTCGCCGCGTACGCTCGAGAAGCAGCGCGTGCTCGGCGGCGGCCCGCGCTTTCGCAAGTTCGGCGCCCGCGTGGTGTACGCGGTCGCCGACCTGCGGGCCTGGGCGTACCGCAACACCTTCGGCATGACCTCGGGGTTCAATCACAAGAAGCGAAAGGAGGTCACAGAACAAGGCAAGACATACACTTGTCCACAGCCGACCCTTGCTGCGTCGGCTTCCACCCCTGGCTCACGATTCAAGCCGCGCGGTGGCTCAGTTCTACTTCGGCGCGGACACTCAGCCCCACCGAATACCGGGTGAGCCTTGGACTTGCGGCATAAGCCAGTCCACGTCCTTGATCGCAGCCCAACTCAACAACCTGTCCGGTGTAAAAATCGTCAACGCAGCTGCGAACGCCTATTGCCAGTGGCAGGTTTGGGCTCGTGCGACGCCTGATTAACTCGACGCTTTCTGCCGTCCTCACCCATGGATGGCTGAACGACGTGCGTGTTGCCAAAAAGCAGATCCGAAACTGTCGTTTTCAACGCAAATGCCACCGTGCCAAGAGTCCACAGCGATGGATTGGCTAATCCTCGCTCCATTAGAGATATGTAAGTGCGATCGAGTTCACAGTCGAAAGCGAGCTCGGCTTGGGATCTATCAGCCTCTATTCGAAGTTCTTTGAGCCGCTTCCCCAGTGCAATTGAAATGGGCTCTCTGTGCGCGAGCGCCCGCACGTTCGATCTCTTGACGGGTATTGGCATACCCGGTGACCTTCCTTCTTTGAAGTACTAGAATCGACGGTATATACACTGCATAGAAGAGTTGCTGTGAGCCCGACTCGAGCGTCACCTTTGCCAACTGCGGAGCCAGTACAAGTTCCCGACACTGCTTTGCCGGCGCAAGGATGCCGACCAGCACATGAAGCACGCAGCCTGTCAGCAACGCGCATAGGAGCGCAAGTAAGAGCGCTTCGCGTGGCGACTGACGTATCCGGCGGAGCGTTGGCGCAGGCCTCAGGAATTTCTGCCTCGATGATCTCGCGCATCGAGCGAGGCTTGGTGTCCCCATCAGTAGACACCTTGGATCGTCTTGCCGAAAGCCTACGCGTGCCGGTGTCTCGTCTTTTCGCAGAGAGAGAGATTCGGGCTGATTTTTGCCATGTGCCCGCTGGGTGTGGGCTAGTGGTCGACCGAAGCGGCGCGGCGTTGGACTATCGCCATGAACTGCTGGGTCACCTACTTTCGGGCCACATCTTAGTGGAACCGTATCTGGTCACACTTTTGCCTAGTGCTGAGCCCTTCGTGACTTCCCAGCACGACGGTGTAAAATTTCTGTACTTCCTCTCTGGCGAGGTCATATATCGCTATGGCAGCAAGGCGGTTTCGGTAAGGGCTGGAGACTCGCTCTTGTTCGATGCCAACGTGCAGCACGGGATCGAGGCGTTCCAGCACCAACCGGTCTCGTACCTGTCTGTGGTGCTGGCGCAGCGCGAATGATTCAAGCTCACTTGCCACCTTGCGCCAAAACTTCTAAGGAGAAGAGGCGGCTCGACACTGTCGAGACGCGCCAAGGCAGGAGATCGTTAATTTAACTGGCGGATGTGCGGGGAGGTGAGCCACGGCGCTCGCCTGGATGAAGGCCGACTGCGAATGAAACTAAACGCAGTCGCCCTGGACGGGGCCAGTTCAGCCTGTTGGATGCAGGCGGCAGGGCTCGGCATGCTGCCAATGAAACCGCCACATCACAGCTCTGTACAGCGCCGCATTTGTCCGCCCGTCTTGACGTCGGCTGACTGCCGAGCATCACCCTAAAAATCCAAAATCCCGCAAGGCCGTGGGTGTTTCAATGCCCTAGCAGTTCGGCATGCCGAACGGCCGCGGTTTGGAGTGTTAGTGAGCACGCGGCGTTGAGCTGCGCTCAATAGGCGGAGAGGGATGTGGCGTTTTCGGTTCGCCTGGAAATCCTGCTCGGGCTTGGGATCTGATGATCGAGGGACCTGGCGTCGCAGAGAACGCCCTTCTAACGATCGACCCGCTTGTCCTCTCACGTGCGACGCTTAGGTGCTCCTGCGAGCGCGCAGCGCCTTCTCAATCTTGCGATCCGTCTTGTACTGGCTGAGCGCATACACGGCCCAGATCGCGGCGGGAAGCCAGCCGATGAGCGTGATCTGCAGGATCAAACAGATGATGCCTGCGATCGGGCGGCCGATCGTGAAGAAGGCGACGAAGGGAAGAAGGATGGCCAGGATGAGACGCAAGGTGTTTTCTCCGTGGTTGTTCTAGACATGATCCTGCCAAAGGACGGGCCCGCAGACCATAGCTTCTCCTCACGATCCATCCGCCCACTAAGTTGCCAGCGGTCGGAATCTCTGGCGCGGATGGTGAGAGGGCCGTAGCACGGCTGGAATGCGGCCCGCAGGTTCCAGGCAGTCGCGAGCTGAAAGCCGCATGAGGCGAGCCATAGCATCACACCAAAGTCGGGATGCCGGCGTGGCTTGACTGCTCAGCGCTCACGTTCCCCGATGACCGCCTAGATCGTCGATCCGACGAACCCACCCGCTTAGCCTTTCGGACGAGCGAGCCTCGTGCCGATCTCAGTCGCCCTCCACCTCAGCCTCGCGCGGTCCTGTGCTCAGCCAACAGACAGCCAAGCCCGCCCCGAAAATCTGGCCAGACTGGCTCTCGAAGGCTTTCTGTGGCTTGCCCCAACCCGAGCCGCCCATCATGCCTCCCTCGGTAGTCAGACCCGCTAAGGCGCCGCGGGCATCCTGCCATCGATGTCCGTGAACCCGTACTCTTGCGCCAGATCCGCAACCAGATGCAGTCGACCGCTCTTTTCCATGAGCGCTGGATCCGCCGCCAAGCCAACCACAGCCCGCCCCGCGAACTCGGACGATTCTCCGATTTCCATGATCCGCTTGGCGAGTGGTGGTGGGACCTGGTCCGGCTGAGCGAGGAACTTCTCGCTCTTGATAAAACCTGGCCACATCACGACCGCGGCCACGTTGAAGGGCTTGAGGTCGTGAGCCATGTCCTTGGCCATCTTGTCGACGCCGGCCTTCTGCACTCCGAAGGGCACGTTGAAGGCGTAGCGCAGAGTCCCGCCTGAGGAGGTATTAACGATCAGTCCCTTGCGGCGGGCAACCATCTTCGGCGCCGCGCAACGGCTGGCGATGTAGTGCGAGCGCAGCCCTGCGCGCAGCAGGTCTTCCCAAAGGCCGTCTTCGAACTCCCAGAAGGGCACGTTGACCGGCATGTGGGACGGGGGCCGCAAACACGTTGTTCACCAGGATGTCGATCGCTGCGTTCCGTTCATCGTGCACACGCTCGAACACGCGCTTCACGCTGGCGTTGTCGCCATGGTCGCAAACGATCGGGATGCATCGGCCGCCACGCCGGGCGATTTCGTGGGCGGTTTTCTGAAGGGACCCCGGCCAGTTTGACGCGCGGCCTCGAGCGAGCGCCTGGTCGCATAGACCGACGCACCCGCTTGACCGAGCGCCAGCGCGACGCCCTTGCCGACGCCTCGCGTTGCGCCCGTCACTACGGCCACTTGGCCCTCAAGCGGTCTGTTGCGATTCAGCATGCTTCATATCGATGGGATCAGGGCTGGTGCCGCAGCGCAATCGGACACAGCCATGCGTCCGCGCCACCTGGAAAGCAGCGGCAGCACAAGCATGGCCCCGAGCATCACGGCGCCTTAGAGAACGCCGGTGAGCTCTTGCGACAGCTTCTCGGCGACGTCAGGCACGAAGGAAAGAAAGACCGCGGCCACGAAGGTACCCACCCTCGAGCTCGGGCCAGCAAGCGCCACGCCGACCAGCAGGCTCAGCGAGAGGAAGATCGGGAAGCTGTCCGGGGAGACGGAGTGAGTCAGGCCCGTGTTGAGTGCGCCGGCCGCACCGACGGTGGCAGCACTGACGGCGAACGCGGTCGCTCGCCACTTGCGGACGTCGACGTCGACGCCGACGGCCAAGGCGGCTGTCGGATGGTCGCGCAAGGTGATCCAGGCAAGACCCACCGGTTCATTGAGCAGTCGGCGCAGCACGCCGTAAATCAGTGCGGTCCAGACAGCCGTCAGAAGCAGGTTCCACGCATCGGGTTGCAGGAACTCGATGCCAAATAAGGTGCAGCCGGAGGGTCCAGGCTCAGCCCACCGACGCCGCCAGTCCAGGGCTCCAGCGGCGGATGCTTCAGAAGCTGCGGCAGCGCGACAGCGAGTGTGAAGGTGGCCAAAGCGAGATAGGGGCCCGCCAACCAGGACGCTGGCAGACCGAAGAGGAAGCTGAACACTCCGCAGACTGCCATGGCCGCGGTCACGGTGACATAGAAGGCAATCTCTGATGGGCGCGCAAGACGCCCGCGGTGTACGCGCCGACGGCAAAGAAGGCGCCGTGGCCCAGCGAGATTTGGCCGCTGGAGCCGATCAACAGTTGCAAGCCACGCACGGCCAGCCATGGCCTTGCCGGCACAACAGGTAGGCGCAGTGGGCGCACGCTCGGTGTGGAAGAGATGTGGGTGGGCTCAAACACGCTGAACCGCCTTTCCGCCGAGCAGGCCTTGGGGGCGCACGACAAGGATGGCAAACATCAGTACCAGCGCGATCGTGAGTTTGCGCTCATTGCCGGTCACGTAGGCACCCAGCAGGTTCTCGCCGATCCCCAGCACGAGGCCTCCCAGGATGGCGCCGGGCGGGCTGTCGACACCGCCCACGACCGCGGCGGCGAAGCCGTAGATCATGATGCCGGCCATCATGTGCGGGCCGAGGAAAACCACCGGTGCGGCCAGCAGGCCCGCGACCGCCCCGATCACGCCTGCGACACCCCAGCCGATCATCAGCACCCGGCTCACGCTGCCCCGGACAGCGTGCGCGACAGCAGATTCAGGGCCGCGGCCCGCATCGCCAGGCCGAGACGCGTGAAACGGAAGAAGGCACTCATCGCCAGCAGCACAGCAAGCGTGACCGCGACGGTACCGAGCGCGTGGCCCGACAACATGCCCTGGCCCAGGGGGCTCTAGCAGGCTGTTGAAACTCGACGTTGCGAACGTCGATTGGTTAGCTTGATCAGGCGGTTGAAGTCGAATTGGCCAGGGCTTGGCTGTCGGTTTCGACCGATGAGGCTTTGCGCACGTGCGCCACACGTCGGGCAGGGGCCGTTCGTGGGCTCATTGCACAGCCCTTTGAGGCCCAATGCACAGCATTCGAGCCATCCGCACGATATTGCTGGCCGTCATGGTGAGCTTGAACGGCTGGTCGACACGCTGGAGTCCGCGGTACATCGTCTGTCGTATCCGCCCGACCGTCTTCGCCCAGCCGAAGTGCTCTTCGATGCGCTTGCGCACGACCTGGCTGGCAGCGTAGCCGGCGTGACGAATCGTTCGTCCATCGACGGCGCTGCCACCCCAACGCGTCGTGTGGCTGGCCACGTGCGGCGTCACGCTGCGCTTGTGACAGTCGGCGATGAAGTCTCGCGTGTCGTAGCCCTTGTCGGCTGCGATCGTCTTACGGTGTGCTCCGGGGACGGTGTCGAGCATCGCCAATGCTGCTGAGCGCTCGCCATGGCCGTCGGCGTACGTGACCACCGCGCCAACAACCAGACCGTTGAGTTTTCCATCAGCACATGGCCTTGATACGCCAGGATCGCTGCAGTGCTGGCGCCCTTGCGGAACAGTCTGGCATCCGGATCTGTCTTGCTCTGGTGCGTATCGTTGCTGCGTGGTCGGCCCTTCCAATCGCGCTCTTGGTTGCGACCTGCGGGGCCGCCACCTGCCCCGGGCCCGTCGCCGTCCTTGGGCAAGAAGCTCTTGTGACTGGTCCAAGCCTGGATGAGCGTGCCGTCCACCGAGAAGTGCTCCTTGCTCAGCAGCTTGCGCTTGTCAGCCAGTCGCATCACCTCGGCGAAGAAGCTCTCGACGACAGCGTGCTCAAACAGGCGATCACGGTTCTTGGAAAAGACTGAGTGGTCCCAGACCTCGTCATCGATGGCCAGCCCGATGAACCAACGAAATAGCAGGTTGTAGCGAACCTGCTCCATCAGTTGCCGTTCGCTGCGCACGGAGAAGAACACCTGGATCAGCATTGCCCGTAGCAGCTTCTCGGGGGCAATCGATGCTCGCCCAGTCTCGGCGTAGATCGTGTTGAACAGACCGTTCAAGCCGACCAGAGCCTCATTGACCAGCCCGTGGATGGCTCGCAGCGGATGGTCTGGCGGCACGAAGTCACCAAGTTTGGCCAGCGTGAACAGGCCTTCCTGCATCCCATCTGATCCGCGCATCGGTATCACCCCACATCGTTGCGTCACCTCAACCCCCCGGAGAAATTCAACAGCCTGTTAAGGCCTCGCTCTTCGTTTGGGAGCAGGGCTACATGGCGCGAACAGGCTCGGCCATGGTCTTGTAAGGGTAAGAGAACTCCGGGAGTTTGGAGACGAGTCCTGTTCCGCAACTCATATCCGATTCCATCCAGTTCGCGCGGTATGGTGGATCGCCGCAAGGTGAGCCAGACCCGATATCCAACTTGTCTATCATCGCGCCCGGTGGCGCAAGTCCTACGTTGCCACCGCCGCGGATTGCTATCTTGCGCCACTTCGCTCATGGCACGGCTCGCGGCTCGCGGCCCTCGACGCGCCGCGGCCGAACTGGTGCCGCTGGCCCGAAGAACCGCATGCGCTCGAGAAGATGCGCAAGAGCCATCTGAGCCACGTCCGGTTGCGGCCGCAACCCGTCGTCGCTGCGGGCTCCGCGCACGAGCGAATCTAGCGCCTCCGCACGACGCTCGAAGCCGCGGGCGCTTCGTTCGAGGCAGGGATCGGACTCAGCAGTCGAGACTCGCCACGACGCCGCCGACTTTTTCCAGGGCCCGCTTCAGGTCGGCATGCGACACCGAACCCAGCGCCAGCCGGATGGCGTGCGGCGGCTGAGAGCCCACGGCATACGGCGCGGCGGTGGAGACCAGCACGTGGTCCTCTTTCAGCCGCATGGCGACTGCGTCCGACCGCACTCCGGCGGGCAAGGGCAGCCAGACGAAATACGAAGCCGGGTGGCGAACCATCTCGAACTGCGCCAGCACCGTGGACACGATGCGCTGGCGCGCGACGGCATCGCGTCGCTTCTCCTGCTCGAGCCGCGCGACCGTGCCGTCCTGCAACCAACCGCAGCACAGGGAGGTCACCAGGGTCGGCGTGTTCCAGACCGTGGCGCGGATGGCGCGGTGGATGCGGGGAACCAAGGCGGCGGGCGCGCATGCAAAGCCGAAGCGCAGACCAGCCGCCACGCTCTTCGAGAGGCTGGAGACATACACGGTGATGTCGGGCGCGAGCGCCGCCAGCGGCGCGGGCGCCTTCTTCTCGAGGAAGGCGTAGGTGCCATCCTCCAGCAGCAGCAGGCCGCGGCGGCGCGCCACCGCGATCAAGGCCACGCGCTGCGCCAGCGGCATCACCCAGCCGAGCGGGTTGTGCAGCGTGGGCATGCAGTAGACGGCGCGGACCTTTCGCCGGCGGCATAGCGCGTCGAGCGCGTCCGGATCGAGCCCCGGGCCGGACGCGGGCAGCGCCACCAGTTCCAGCCCGCACAGCTCGGCCACCACCTGGATGCCCGGGTAGCTCAGGGCGTCCACCGCCACCGCATCGCCGGGCCGCAGCAGGGACATGGCGGCACAAGCGAGCCCATGGATCGCGCCGCTGGTGATCAGCACCTCGTCGGCGGCGACCGACAGGCCCCGGCTCTTCAGGTGCGCCGCCACGATGGCTTTCTCGTGCGGACGGCCGCCATGCGGCTGGTAGCGCAGCACGGACTCGAGCTCGCCCGCCGAGGCCAGTTGCCGGAGCGCAGTGCGCAGCAGGTCCGTCTGCATCGGCAGCGCCGGATAGTTGAAGCTCAGGTCCAGCAGGTCGCCGCTGGCCACGTGCATCTCCACGCCGTCGCCGAAGGGGATGGGCTCGCGCACGAAGGTGCCGCGGCCGACCTCGCCGGAGACCAGCCCCATGGCCTGCAGCTCCGCGTAGGTGCGCGTGGCCGTGGCCAGCGAGATGCCCTCGCGCGTGGCCAGCCGGCGATGCGTGGGCAGCGCCGTTCCGGGTTTCAGGCGGCCCTGGCGGATGTCCTCCGAGAGCCGGTCAACCAATTGCTTGTAGCGAGCCTGGGGCATGCGCCATTGTATTCATGACAATAATTTGATTGTCTTGCATCGGGGAACTACGATCCGGGCCTTCCACCGATCCACCCGTTTCCGCCGCATGGAACTGACGCTCACCACCATCCTCGTCACCTTCGCCGGTGTGTTCCTGATCTGCTTCATGAAGGGTGCCTTCGGCGGCGGCTTCGCGATCATCGGCATTCCGCTGCTGTCGCTGGTGATGGACCCAGTGACGGCCGGCGGCCTGCTCGCGCCGCTGTTCATCGCGATGGACCTGTTCAGCCTGCGCTACTGGAAGCCCTCCACGTGGTCCAGGCCCGACCTGCTGCTGCTGGTGCCCGGGCTCGTGGTCGGCATCGGCGCGGGCTATGTGCTGTTCCGCGTGCTCGACCACCGTGCGATCGCCATCGTGATGGCGGCGATCACGCTGGTCTTCGTCGGGGTGTGGTTCGTGCGCGGTGGCGAGGTGGTGATGCGGCCGCGCTCGTCGCCCAAGGCGATCGCCGCAGGCTTGACCTCGGGCATCACCACGATGGTGGCGCACTCGGGCGGACCGCCGCTGGCCATGTACCTGCTGCCGCTCGGCCTTAGCAAGCAGGTCTATGCCGGAACCACGAGCATGTTCTTCACGGTCGGCAACATCCTCAAGGCCGTACCGTGGCTGGCCCTGGCCCGGCCCGCGGGCAGCGTGTGGACGCTGATGGCCATCTGCCTTCTCGCCATTCCCTCGGGCGTCTGGCTGGGCTGGCGCCTGCACGCCCGGCTCGACCAGCGGCAGATGTACCGGGTCTGCTATGGCCTGCTCGTGATCACGGCCATCAAGCTGCTATGGGACGGCGTGTCGGGCTACATGCACTGAATCACCGAAGCGCCGGCGCACGAAAGCCCGCGGCGGCGAACTGCACCCACTGCTCGATCAGCTTGTTGGAGTCCTGCGGCGTGGTGTTGCCATGGAATATTCACTTGAAGCTGCGTCCGTGCGGCCGCGTGGCGGTCAGGATCGCCCCCATTGGGAAGAAGAGCCGCCAAACCAGCTGCGGGACGCCAGTGAACCTTAGTGCCAAATACGCGGTGGCCATTCTCACCCCAAATGACAGGTTATGGCCGACGTATCCGGGCGCACAGCGGTCGCAAAAACGTCCCGAGCAGTCACTCGTCGGCCGAGTACCCCACGACACGACCGTCCCGCAAGAGCGCCCAACCGTAAAAGCCCGAGGCCTCACCTTGGCCTCTTCTCTGTAGTCAAATTCCCAGAGCTCATCTCCTGGCAGCATACGGGTTCGCATGCCGTGAAGCAGATTTCGCGTACGCTTTCCAGAGCCAAGGAACGTCTTAGCCCCACTTTTCCATCGAACGCTGACCCGCTTCTGCGCACCGATGCGCAGAACCACAGGCGTGCGCGTTGGAATACAGGCGGTTCAAGCGTCAGCGAAAATGTGGGTCCACGCGTCGATGGCCGCACCGATGCCGCTAGATGCGCCGGTCACCAGTGCGCGCTTGCCGATGCGGGCGGTTGTGTATGAACTCAAGGTCGATCTCCTGGTCATGCAGAGCGGGTACAGAGCGCCAAGGCCACCGGAGGCTTGCGCGTCGGCCGTGCGATGGCCTGAGTCGGCGGGGCAAGGGCCTGATCAAAGACGCTAGCGCAGGCAGGCGGCAGCTACACCACTTGCACCACGACCTTGCCCTTGGCGCGCCCACTGTCGACGTAGGCCAGTGCTTTGTGTGTGTCCTGAAATGGGAACACTTTGTCGACGACCGGGCGGATGGCGCCTGACTCGATGAGGGCGGTGATCTCTCGCAACTGCGCCCCATCGGCCCGCATGAAGACGAAGGTGTAGTGGCCCCCGTTCTTCTTTGCCTTGTTCCTGATGCCGAAACTCAACAGGCGCAGCACTTGCCTGAGCGGCCAGGCCAGTCCTCGCGCGATGGCGAACGCCGGGGTGGGCGGCCCCGAGATGGAGATGAGATGCCCGCCCGGCTTGAGAACCTGGAGGGATTTGTTCAGCTCGCCGTTGCCGAGGCTGTTCAACACCACGTCGTAGTCGCGGAGCACCGTGGCGAAATCCTGCTGCTTGTAATCGATGACGACGTCCGCGCCCAAGGCCTTCACCCAGGCGACGTTGGCCGTGCTAGTGGTCGTGGCCACGAATGCCCCGAGATGCTTGGCAAGCTGGATGGCAATGGTGCCGACGCCGCCGGAGCCGGCATGGATCAGAACCTTCTGTCCTTTTTTCAGCTTGGCGGTTTCGACCAGCACCTGCCAGGCGGTCAGGGCCACCAGAGGAACGGATGCGGCCTCGACCATGCTGAGATTGTTGGGCTTCAGCGCCAGCGACGATTCCTTGACGGCGATGAACTCGGCGAAGGTGCCGATGCGATCGTCGTCGGGGCGCGCATAGACCTCGTCGCCAGGTTTGAAGCTGCGAACGCGAGCGCCGACCCACTCAACCGTACCGGCCAGGTCGTTGCCCAGGATCAGGGGAAAGTGGTAGGGAAGAATCAATTTGAATTCGCCGTTCTTGATCTTCGAGTCCAGGGCATTGATGCTCGCCGCGTGGATCTGGATCAGGACGTCATCGTCCCGCACCTCGGGTTCGGGCGTTTCGCCGATGCGGCCAACCTCATTCTTTCCGTAACGATCGATGATGAACGCTTTCATGGGCGACTTTTTTCCAGAGTGTTTCGTTGAATGCGCTTCGGGCAGCCCCGCCCCACAGGGGGCGGTCGGGAAAGTCGGCCTGAAGCCGGTTGCAAAAGATGCCGTCGTTCAGTCATTGAGAAAGGCCATCGCCTTGGGCACGAATTCGCCGTGGTACTGGAAAATCCCGCCATGCCCAGCGTCTTTGTAGATGACCAGTTGCGAGCCTGGGATGCGACGCGCCATGTCATGGCTGTTCACAGTGGGCACCATGATGTCGTTGTCGCCATTCGCAATCAGCACAGGGATGCGGATGCCGCCCAGATCCTGGGGCACCTGCCGGCCCCAGGCCTTGATGGCCTTCAGCTGTCGCAGGAAGGTAGGGGCGTCGGCCCCTTGTCCCGATCCGCCTTGCGCTCCTTCAGTCGCTCCAGGAAGGCTTTCGCGGCTCGACGACCGTTGCCCGTGGAGGTGAAGAACAGAAAGGTCTTCGGATCCCGCAGCGTCAGCAGGCCTTTGACTATCAGCGGCCAGGAGACCGCTCCGACCCGTTCGATGCCTGTGCCTCCTGCCGGCCCTGTGCCGGTCAGGATGAGTCGGCGCACCAGGCCGGGGGCTTTCAGCACGATGTCCTGCGCCACGAATCCTCCGAGGGAGAAGCCAAGCAGATCAATCTTCTCGAAGCCCAGTGCGTGGACCAGCGCGATCGCATCCCGCGCCATCGCATCGATGGTCACAGGCGCTGTTCCGCCTGAAGCGCCGATCCCTCGGTAGTCGAGGGCGATGATGCGATGCCTGCGGGCAAGTCCATCGACGATCCGCGGGTCGAAATTGTCGAGGACCGCGCCCCAGTGGTTGAGCAGGACCAGAGGCACGCCATCGCGCGGCCCCAGGTCGCGGTACGCGAATGCAGTCCCGTCGACATCGATCGAGAGGTTGGGAGCATCGATGTAGGGCATGCGCGATCCGGTCAGGCGTTTACATCCACGATGGTGCGCCCCTGGACCTTCCCTGCGAGTACCTGGCTGGCAACGTCAGGAACCTCTGCCAATCCGATCACCTTGGTGGTCCGTGCCAGCTTGTCCAGGTCCAGGTCGCTGGCCAGACGCGACCACGCCTGCAGCCGCGCAGGCTGCGGCGCATTGACCGAGTCGATACCGGCGAGGGTGATGTTGCGCAGGATGAAGGGCAGGACAGATGCCGGCAGGTCCGCGCCCTGTGCGAGCCCGAAGGCCGCGACCACGCCGCGATAGCGGGTCTGCGCCAGGACGTTTGCCAAGGTATGGCTGCCGACCGAATCGATGGCCCCGGCCCATCGCTCCTTGGCGATCGGTGCGCCCGCTTCGGACAGGGTGTGACGGTCGATGATGTCCGCCGCGCCCAGCGCACGCAGGTATTCGGATTCCTCGAGACGCCCGGTCGACGCGATCACGCGATAGCCCAGGCTCGACAGCAGCGCGATCGCCACGGAGCCGGCGCCGCCATTGGCGCCCGTCACCAGGATGTCGCCGTGCTCGGGCGTCAGGCCACCATGCTCGAGCGCGAGCACCGACAGCATGGCGGTGTACCCGGCGGTGCCGATGGCCATGGCATCCCGGGTCGAAAACACCTCGGGAACCTTGACCAGCCAATCACCACTCACCCGCGCCTTCTGCGCAAAGCCGCCGTGGTGCGTCTGGCTCAGTCCCCAGCCGTTGGCCAGCACACGGTCGCCGGCTGCGATGCCGGGATAAGTCGATGCCTCGACGACGCCGGCAAAGTCGATGCCCGGAATCAGCGGAAACTGGCGAATGACCGGTGACCGGCCACTGAGCGCCATCGCGTCCTTGTAGTTCACCGTCGAGTACTCGACCGCGACGGTGACGTCGCCCGGCATCAGGTCCTCTTCCTTGAAGCCGACCAGGGTGCTTGATATGGTGTCGCCGGTCTTGCTGGCGAGCAGTGCCTTGAATGTCATGTGATGTTCCTTCCGTTCTGGCGCTTCTTTCCGTATCAGGCGGCGTTTCGATAGCGCTCTGCCACATGCGCCTGCCGGATGTCCGCGACCAGGGCCTGACGTGCCGTGTTCAGCGTTTCCCAGCGCGCGGCATCGTGCAACGGCGGGATGGTCACGAGTTCACGGCGGTCGAATCCGGCCAGCGCGGCATCCACCAGCTCTTCTACTCCCATCAGGTCAGGCATCGCACGGCTATCGATGCCCGCGCGCTCCCAGATCTCGGTACGGGTTCCGGCCGGCAACACCGCCTGCACGTAGATACCCTGGGGCGCGAGCTCCAGGTTCAGCCCCTGGGACAGGAACAGAACGAAGGCCTTGGTCGCGCCGTAGACCGACATGCCGAACTCGGGCGCCAGGCCGACCACCGAGCCGATGTTGACGATCGCACCTTTGCCGGCCTGCACCAGGCGCGGGGCGATGGCACTGGCCAGCCTGACCAGCGCGGTGGTGTTGAGGCTGACCAGGCGAGCGATGTCGTCTGTCGGTTGATCGATGAATTGGCCGGACAGCGCGGCCCCGGCGTTGTTGATCAGGGTTTCGATCCTGGCGTCCTCGCGCAGGCGCGCCTCGATTGCGGCCAGATCGCCGGGTTGGGTCAGGTCGGCCGAAAGGATATCGACGGCAGCGCCGGTTTCCTCACGCAAGCGCGCCGCAAGCTCTTCCAGCCGCGCCTTGTCGCGCGCCACCAGCACGAGGTCGTGGCCGCGGCGTGCGAAGCGGTCGGCATAGATGGCGCCAATGCCGGTCGAGGCGCCCGTGATGAGAACAGTGGAATGAGAGGTCATGTGTTTTGCTGGTGATCGAAAGGGTGAGTCCATGCCGCGATATGCAGCGTGGAAAAACGACTACCGGACGCTGGAATCAGCGAGGGTCGGATAGTCGATGTAGCCTTTGGCGCCACCGCCATACAGCGTGGTGGGGTCCAGCGCGGCGAGGGGTGCGCCGATCTCCAGCCTTTCGACCAGATCGGGGTTGCTGATGAAGGGGCGGCCGAAGACGAACAGGTCGGCCTTGTCCTCGATCAGGCGGGCGTTGGCCAGTTCGAGGTCATACCCGTTGTTGGCCAGGTAGGTGTTCTTGAAGCCAGTGCGCAAGGCGTCGAAATCGAACGGTGCGGCATCGCGCGGCCCCCCGGTGGCGCCTTCGACCACATGCAGGTAGACGATGCCCATCGCATTGAGTTGCTCGGCGATGTAGTCGTACTGCGACTGCGGATCGCTGGACGAAATGGCGCCGGCCGACGACACCGGCGAGAGGCGCACACCGGTGCGTTCGGCACCGATTTCCTTCGCCACGGCGGCCGTGACTTCGAGCAACAGGCGCGCGCGGTTCTCGATGGAGCCGCCGTACGCGTCCGTCCGGGTGTTGGCACCGTCCTTGATGAACTGCTCCAGCAGGTAGCCGTTGGCACCGTGGACCTCGACGCCGTCGAACCCCGCAGTGATCGCATGGGCCGCAGCCTGGCGGAAATCCTCGACGATGCCTGGAATCTCATCCAGGGTCAGGGCACGTGGCTCGGAGACGTCATGAAAACCGTTGTTGACGAAGGTCTTGGTCGCGGCGCGGATGGGGGAGGGGGCCACCGGCGCGGTGCCACCAGGGCGCAGGTCGACGTGGGAGATACGGCCCACGTGCCACAACTGCACGAAGATCCGCCCGCCCTTGGCGTGAACGGCGTCGGTCACCTTGCGCCAGCCGTCGATCTGCTGCGGCGTGTACAGGCCCGGGGTGTCCTGGTAGCCCTGGGCATCGGCCGAGATCTGGGTGGCCTCGGTGATGATCAGGCCCGCCGAGGCGCGCTGACCGTAGTAGGTGGCGGCGTACTCGCTGGGCACCAGACCAGCGCCTGCCCGATTGCGCGTCAGCGGCGCCATTACGATGCGGTTGGACAGTTGGAGTGAGCCAAGTGTGTAGGGCTCGAAGAGCGTCTTGTCAGTCATGCTTGTTTGCTGTGTCGTCGTTGATCGGGCGGGGACGGGATGCGCTACGGCATCACTCCTCGAGGAACTGGATCGCGTGTTGCAGGAAGCGCTCGGGATACTGGAACTGCGCGCCGTGTCCGGCGTCGGGATAGATCAACAGCTGCGCGTTGGGAATGTTCTGCGACAGATGCCAGGAGTTGATCGTGGGAATCATGATGTCGTCGACGCCGTTGAGCACCAGGGTCGGCTGCGTGACGGCGTTCAGGAAGGCATAGGGGTTCGCACCCGGCAACGGCTGCAGGTAGGCGGCGTGCGCCTCGGCTTGGGCTTGAGCGACGGCCATCGAGCTGGGCGGGTCCTGGTCGGCGCGCTGGTGGCGGCGCTCCCAGAAGGCCAGACCCGCCTGCTTGGCAGCTTCCGAGCGGCCGAAGAACAGGTAGAGAAAGTCATCCGCGGTCGGCACGGGGTTCGGCGCGACCTCCAGCACCCTGGGCTCCATCTTCGGATCGCCGCCGCGCAGTCCGGTGCCGAGCAGGACGAGCTTTCGAACCAGTTGCGGGTGACGCAGCACGACCTCCTGCACCTGGAAGCCCCCGATCGAGAAACCAAGTAGATCGACCTGGGACAGACCCAGCGCCCGGATCACCAGGGCGATGTCGTCCGCCATGTCTTCGATCCGGTTGCGGGGCGTGCCGGTCGAGGAGGCAATGCCGCGACCGTTGTAAAGGATGACCTCGCGGCCTGCGGCCAGACCATCGGTCAACAGGGGATCCCAGTGGTCCATGCCGCCGCGGAAATGTTGGACGAAGAACAGAGGGGGCTGTCCGCTGGAGGTGTTGCCCCAGCGGCGATAGGCGAATTTGTCGCCATCCACTTCGACGAAGCGGGTGGGTGCGGTCAGGTGGGTATCGCTCATTTTCGGGAGCCTTCCAAGGTAAGTTGGCTTAATGATGTCGATCATCATCTTTGATGTCAAGGACTTTGATGATGATCGACATCAATGTATATTCATGGCTTCACCGATGGCACATCTAGAGAGGTCCTGGACATGAAGGTCACCAAGGCGCAGGCACAGGCGAACCGGGCGCACATCGTCGAGACGGCCTCCACGCTGTTTCGCGAGCGTGGTTACGACGGGGTGGGGATTGCGGACTTGATGGCGTTCGCAGGCTTTACCCACGGCGGGTTCTATAAGCACTTCGAATCCAAAGCCGACCTGATGGCGCAAGCCGCGACTTGTGGTTTTGCGCAGACGGCCGCCAAGGCCGAAGGCGTCGATGCGATGGCATTTGTCCATCACTATCTGTCCCGTGAACACCGAGATGCACCGGGTGACGGTTGCACGATGGCCGCCCTGTGCGCAGATGCTGCGCGCCAACCGGAGTCGATCAAGACGGCGTTTGCGACCGGCATTGAAAACCTGCTGGTGACCCTGGGAAACCAGTTCGACGCGCCAGAGGAGGACGATCAGGGCGGCGACGCACGCGCCAGGCGGATCGACCTCATTGCGCAGGCAGTCGGTGCCATCGTGCTGTCGCGGGCGTGTCCTGACGACTCGCCACTGGCCGATGAAATTCTGGATGTCTGCCGCAGCGCCGTCCTGTCGAGGCTTTCGTCGACGGCACCTGGCGCTTCCGATTCCCAGATCAGCTAGTCGCACAACTTCCGCGACAGCCCACGACAGAGGTCGGCGGCATCTCATTGATGCAGACGCTGCGGGTCCCCTGAGGTCGCATCCTGCTCAGCGCGAAACGCGCTTATAAAGAGCTCGCCCCACCACTGATTCTTGAGCGAGTGCGTATGAAGTCTGCTGGCTTGAAGGGAACCGTGTCCATTGAACTGGTGCACGAGGCGATCCACGCCGCGGCGCTGAGGAACATGGACATCAGCAGCGTCCTCGAAAGCGCCAAGATTGATCGTGAGCTGTTGAACGCGCCGCGTGCGCGCATCTCGGCGGCGGCGTATTCGCAGATGTGGGTGGCGCTGGCCGACCTGATGGACGACGAGTTCTTCGGCCTCGACAGCCACGGGCTTCGCCGCGGCAGCTATGCGCTGATGACGCGCGCCGCCGTCAACGCCGACAACCTGGCGCATGCGCTGCGCCGCATCCTGAGGTTCCTCCACGCCACATTGGACGATTTCCGCGGCGAGCTGGTCTGCGACGGCGACGAGGCGCGCGTCGTGCTGCATGACGGCGGCGTGCTGCGCCGGTTGTTCGGCTACGGCACCTGGTTCATCCTCGTCCATGGGCTGGCGTGCTGGCTCGTGCACCGGCGCATTCCCCTGCGCGAGATGCAGTTCCGATGCCCGCCGCCCGGCGACGACAGCCACTACCGAACGCGCTTTTGCGAGAGCGTGAAATTCAATGGCGAGACCACGCACATCAGTTTCGCCAGCGATCTGCTGGACCTGAAGATTGCGGAGTCGCCCGCAACGGTCGACAACTTCCTGAGGGAAGCGCCGGCCAACCTGCTGGTCAAGTACCGCAACGACGCCAGCACCAGCGCCCAGGTGCGCAACAGGTTGCGAAGCCAGATGCCCGAGGCGTGGCCCGAACTCGAAAAGCTCGCACAGGAACTCTGCGTTTCCGGCACCACGCTGCAACGCCGCTTGCAGCAGGAGGGCGTGAGCTACCAGCGCGTGAAGGACGACCTGCGGCGGGACATCGCCATCGACCTCTTGTCGAGCGCGTCGCTGACGGTGGCCGAAGTCGCCGCGCGCACCGGCTTCCAGGAAACCAGCGCCTTCCATCGCGCCTTCAAGAAATGGACAGGCGTCAGCCCGGGCGCCTATCGCTCGTCCGCGCCCGCGCCGGAATAAGCCGAACCTTCGGCGCTCGCCGGGGACGCCGACATGTCCGAACGCCCCATCCAGATCGAGACGCGCGGGCATGGAAGCGAGCCGCCTGCAGAACTAACCTCCCGTCGACATCGCATCCCGCGACAGATCAAACGACAGGAGACAAAAACATGCGGCAGGCCGGCAAGCAGGTCGATATTCACGCGTTGGCGGGGCAATCCCGGTTCAACGGCTTTCACGGGCTCGTGCTCTGGTGGTGCGTGTTGATCCTGGTCATCGACGGCTATGACCTGGCGGTCGTGGGCGCCGCGCTGCCATCGATCATGAAAGACATGGGCGTCGACGCCACGAGCGCCGGCGTCATGGCCGGGTCGGCGTTGTTCGGAACCATGCTGGGCGCGATCTTCCTGGGCACCCTGGCCGACCGCATCGGCCGCCCTCGCATGATCGCGGTGTGCGTGGCGCTCTTCAGTGTCTTCACGGCGCTGACTGGGCTGGCCACCGAACCCATCGGCTTCAGCGTCGCCCGCTTCATCGCGGGCCTCGGCATCGGCGGGGTGTTGCCCATCGTGACCGCGCAGATGGGCGAGTTCGCACCGGCGAAGCTGCGTACGCGCCTGGTGACGATGGTTTTCGCGGGCTACTCCGTTGGCGGCATTCTGGTCGCGCTCACCGCCAAGCAGCTCATCGAGAGCCATGGATGGCAATGGGTGTTCTATGTGGCCGGCTTGCCCGTGCTGCTGATTCCACTCATTCTGAAAACGATGCCCGAATCGCTGTCGTTTCTCCTCAAGAAGGGTGACCAGCGGCAGCTCGGCGAGATCGCGGCCAAGCTCGCGCCGGAGCAGCCGAACGCAGCCGGCACCGTGTATGTAGGCGCGTCCAGCGACCGCCTGCACGACGCGCCGGTGCGCACCCTGTTCGACGCCGGGCGCGCGTTCAGCACCGTGATGATCTGGGTGGCCTTCATGACGGGGCTGTTCATGGTCTACGCGCTGAACTCCTGGCTGACCAAGCTCATGGCCATGGCGGGATACAGCCTGGGCTCGGCCCTGAACTTCGTGATCGTCTTCAACGTCGGTGCGATCGTGGGCGCAATCGGCGGCGGCCTGCTGAGCGACAAGTTCAACATCAAACATGTACTGGTGGCGTTCTACGTGGTCGGGGCTGCGTCGCTGGCCGCGCTCGCATACACGAAATCGACCGAGCTGCTGTTCTTTGCCGTGTTCGTGGTGGGTGCGTCCACGCTCGGAACGCAACTGCTGGCCTATGCCTACGCCGGCGATTTCTATCCACCGGCCGTGCGTTCGACGGGTGTCGGCTTTGCCTCGGGTGTCGGCCGCATCGGCGCCATTGCCGCGCCGATCCTGATCGGCTGGCTCGTGTCGCTGAGCCTGCCCATCGAGCAGAACTTCATGGCGATCGCCCTGGCCGGCGTCATCGGCGCGGCAGCGGTGTCGTTCGTGAACCAGTCGCGCGCCGCGTCGACCCAGGCCAAGGCCGCGCGCGCGGCCCCCGGCGAAGTGGGCCGTGTGGGCGGGGCGATTCGTCCGGCTTCGAAATAGCAAGGAAACCCCAATGAACCGAATGATGGCGCCACCGCTGGAGGCACACGCGCTGCAAGGAGCGGTCGACTGGGCCATTGCCACCCGGCGCAGCGTCAGGGCGTTCTTGCCCCGGCCGGTGCCCCGGGAAGAGGTTGAGGCGATCCTCTCGACGGCGCGCTACAGCGCCTCCGGCATGAACATGCAGCCCTGGCATGTGCATGTGCTGACGGGGCCTGCCAAGACCCGTCTGTCGGCGGCGATTGCCGCGCTCGACGACGATCCCGGCCGGTCGGGCGAGCTGCTCGAGCCCTACGACTACTACCCGCGCGAATGGTGTTCTCCCTACCTGGAACGACGCCGCAAGGTCGGCTGGGACCTCTACGGATTGCTCGGCATCGCCAAGGGCGACAAGCAGCGCATGCACCTGCAGCACGGTCGCAACTACCGCTTCTTCGATGCGCCCGTGGGCCTGTTCTTCACGGTGGACCGCGAACTCGAGGAGGGCAGCCTGCTGGACTACGGCATGTTCCTGCAGAGCGTGATGGTGGCCGCGCGCGGCCGCAACCTCCACACCTGCCCGCAGGCCGCGTTCCTGAAATTCCATCGCCAGATCGCGGACCTGCTGGACATTCCCGCCGGCCAGATGCTGGTCTGCGGCATGAGCCTGGGCTACGCCGACACCTCGTCGGTCGAGAACTCGCTCGTTACCGAGCGCGAGCCAGTCTCCGCGTTTACGACCTTCCACGACACCTCCAAGGAGACCTCCGCATGAGCGCGCCATCCTATGCACGGGGCCTCGAACGCTGCGCGGCAAATCATGTGCCGCTCACGCCGCTGGGCTTTCTCGACCGCGCGGCGCTCGCGCATCCGAACCGCGTGGCGGTGGTGCACGGCGAGTTGAGGCGAACCTGGACGCAGACGCGCGAGCGCTGCCATCGCCTGGCGTCCGCGCTGGCGATGCGAGGCATCGAACCGGGCGACACCGTCTCGGTGCTCGCGCCCAACACGCCGGCCATGCTGGAGGCCCACTTCGGCATTCCGCTGGCCGGCGCGGTGCTCAACGCAATCAACCATCGCCTGGATGCCGAAGGCATCGCGTTCATCCTGCGCCACGGCGAGTGCAAATTGCTGATGGTCGATCGCGAGTTCGCCGCCACGGTGGCCGCAGCGCTAAAGCTGCTCGACCGTGCGCCTGCGGTCATCGACATCAACGACCACCTCGCACCACCCGGCGAACCCATCGGCGAGACCGACTACGAATCGCTGCTGGCGATCGGAGACCCGGACTTTGCTGGTCGTTGGCCCAGCGACGAGTGGCAACCCATCGCCCTGAACTACACCTCCGGCACGACCGGAGACCCCAAGGGCGTGGTCGCCAGCCATCGCGGCACCTACCTCATGAGCCTGCTGCAGATCACGAACTGGGCAATGCCACGGGCGCCGAAGTACCTGTGGACCTTGCCCATGTTCCACGCGAACGGATGGTGCTTCACTTGGGCCGTGACTGCGGCGGCGGGCACCCATGTCTGCCTGCGCCGGGTGTCTGCCGACGTCGTGCTGGAGGCCATCGAGCGCCATCAGATCGATCACCTCTGCGCAGCGCCAGTCGTGATGGCAATGCTCGCGGACGCGGCGAAAGACACCCGGCTGCCGCGCCCCGTGCGCGTGCTCACGGCCGGCTCGCCACCGCCGCTCGCCGTGCTGAATGCGGTGCTGGCGATGGGCTTCGACGTGGAGCACGTCTTCGGCATCACGGAGGTTTCGGGTACGCCGGTGAGTTGCGTGTGGCAGGACGGCTGGGACGATCTGGCGCCCGCCGAGCAGGGTGCGCTGCGCGTGCGCCAGGGCGTGCGCGCCGCCATGTTCGAAGGCCTCATGGTCGGCGACGCCGACACCCTCGAGCCCGTCGTGCCCGACGGCATGTCGGCTGGGGAACTCATGCTGCGCGGCAACACCGTGATGATGGGCTACTTCAAGAACGAGGCGGCAACGCGCAAGGCGCTCGCCGAGGGCTGGTTCCGCACCGGCGACGTCGCGGTCCTGCATGCCAACGGGTATGCGCAGATCACCGATCGGTCGAAGGACGTGATCATCTCGGGCGGCGAGAACATCTCGTCGGTCGAAGTCGAAGACGTCATCCATGGACACCCGGCGGTGCTGCATGCCGCCGTGGTGGCGCAGCCCGACCCCAAGTGGGGCGAGGTGCCGTGCGTGTTCATCGAGCTGAAGGCCGGTGTCGCCGCGCCCACCGAGCAGGAGATCATTGCGTTCTGCCGCGAGCGGCTGGCGCACTTCAAGTGTCCGCGCCGCGTGATCTTCATCCCCTTGCCGAAGACGGCCACGGGAAAGATCCAGAAGTTCCGCTTGCGCCAGCAGGCCGGAAGCCAGGACGCCATCACCCGGCTCGCGAGCCATGGTTGAGTGCGAAGCGGCCGCGGCCCTGGGGCCTGTCGGGCCCGGCTATCGCTTCTCGCGACCCCACACCTTCGACGAAGCGCAAGTGCGTGCCTTCGCGCTGGCCGCGGGAGACGAGAACCCGCTGCACCACGATGCCGCGTTTGCACAGGGCACGCGCTTCGGCGGCTTGATCGCTAGTGCGACCCACACCACCTCGCTGCTGATGGGGCTGACCGCCAGTCACTTCGCCACGAGGGGCAAGGTGCTGGGCATGAACTTCTCGGTCGACCTGCTGCGTCCCGTACGGGCGAGCGAGACGGTACTCATCGAGTGGCGCGTGACGTCGATGGCCGCGCATTCGAAGGGCGGCTGCGTTCTCGAATTGCAAGGTGCGATCAAGAGCGCAGACGACAGGACCAGCGTGCTCGCGCAGGGCACGGTGCTTTTCACGCCCGCCGCATGAGTGCCTTCCGCGCCAGCGTGCGCGTTCACGGGGGCATTGCCCCAACAAGGAGACAAAGAATGAAGATGGCCCCTCTCACATGCCGACGCGACACCCACCGGCGCATCACCTCGTGGTCCGTGGTGGCTGCTGCGGCGCTGCTTGCTTCCTGCGGCGGCAGCGGCAGCGGTGGTGGCAACTCGCCACCCGCGCTGTTCCCGTCCGGTGCCGGAAGCGCGCAGGCTGCGTGCAACAGCTTCCTGAGCCGGGCCTTCGAAGGCGCCACGATCACGCAGGCGACGCTGACGCCCCAGACAGACACCACGCCGGAGACCTGCACCGTGCGCGGCGAGATGCCGCCGGAACTCGCTTTCGAAGTCAAGCTGCCCAGCAGCTGGAACCAGCGTGTCCTGTTTATCGGCGGCGGCGGCTTCGACGGCGCCATCTACCCCAGCGCCTACAGCCCTGGCGTCGCGGAAAGCGGCTACGCGACCATCGCGACGAACCATGGACACGATGCGGCCAAGCATCCCAATGGCTCCTTCGCTATGGACCCCCAGTTGCTTCAGGACTACGCGGACGGTGCCGTGCCCAAAGTGCTTGCATCGGCGAAGGCCGTGCTCCGCTCGCGCTATGGCGAATCGGTCGGCCGCTCGAAGTTTGTCTACGAGGGCTGTTCGGGCGGTGGGCGTCAGGCGTTGATCCAGGCGCAACGGCATCCCGATCTGTTCGACGGCGTGATCGCGCGCGCCCCGGCCAATGCCTACACGGGCCAGTTCCTCTGGTATCAAAAAATACTCAAGCAGCTGGCCCAGCCCGAGGCGGGCCTGAGCATCCCGAAGGTCAAGACCCTCGCGAACTTCATGCAGTCCCAATGCGATGCACTCGACGGCCTGAAGGACGGCATCATCAGCCACCCCGAGGCCTGCAAGCCCGATCTGGCCAAGCTCCGATGCACGGGCGCCGACGCAGACTCTTGCCTGACCGATGCGCAGCTGGCGTCCGCCAAGGTCCTGTACGAGCCCACCGACGTGGCGGGTGGTCGCTACACATGGCCGGCCTTTCCCTATGTCGGCGGCGAGACCGCCGACGACGCATCGTGGCAGGCCATCGGAGGCACCACGCTTCAGATTCTCGGCGGCGACTACATGAAGTACTTCGTGGCGCAAGACCCGTCCGCAGACCCGCTGAACGTCGACCCGCTGCAGTACACGAACCGACTCGACCACCTCGCCCGATTGATCGATGCAGTCAACCCCGACCTGAGCGGGTTCCGGGCCCGCAACGGCAAGATGCTGCTCATGCACGGCACCACCGACTGGCTGATCACGCACAACAACACCACGGACTACTACCGCAAGGTCGTCGCCGCAGCGGGCGGGCAGGCCGCGGCCGACCGGTTCGTCGAGTACTACGTGCTGGCAGGCAACGACCACTGCGCCGCCACGCCGGCAGGCGGCAAGGGCCCGGACAGCGTCGACCTCATCACCCCGATGTTCGACTGGATCGAAACCGGCACCCATCCCAGCGCCCACGAGATCGTGGCCACGCGCAGCGTCGAGCCGGGCAAGGGCATGCAGCGGCCGATGTGCAGGCACCCGCAGTTTCCAAAATACAACGGCACCGGCGATCCCGACGCGGCGTCCAGCTTCACCTGCACGTCACCTAGCTAGGCTTAGTGGCGCTGTGTACGCAGCAGTGTTGGCATAGGCTGATCTGTGAAGGCATTCACGAAGAGAACGCGCGTCGCCCGTTCTGGGTGGCGCGGGAAGGATTCGACACGCGCTGTGCATTCAATGGATACGGTGTCCTCCTGCTGATTTCTCGCACCCTCTGGCCGCCGAAGTGCGCAACTTCGGCGGAAGGCATCACCTGCAGCATGAGCCGCGCGGGGCGAGGTCTGGGACAACTCGGCCATGGAGAGCTTCTTCAGTTCATTGAAGACCGAGCGCACAGCCAGAAAGGTGTATCGGTCCAGGGAACAGGCCTGCGCCGATGTGTTCGACTACATCGAGCGGCTCTACAACCCGACGCGTCGTCATTCGACGCTCGGCTACGTCAGCCCGATACAGTTCGAGAAAGCTCAAAAAGCTTAGGTCGGTGTCTATGAGACCGGCAGCAGCCCATTCCATGTGCTATCCAGAAGCCATCCTGCGCCGCATCGTCCGGGCCCTTTGCATGGACTGCCACAGGTGACTCGATCCTTAAGGAACCGCATCGACTTTGCTGGCCTACCAGAGGGAGAGCACACTAGCCGTGGTTGGACGTTCGCAAGGTGGCTACATCCTCAGCATCTTCCCCGGGTTCATGATGCCGAGCGGATCGAGTGCGCGCTTGATGTCGCGCATGAGATCGATGGCTTCGCCATGCTCGATCTCGATTTGCCCGATGCGGTGCAGGCCGACGCCGTGCTCGCCGGTGCAGGTGCCGCCGAGGCGGATCGCGCGCAGCGCCACGTCCTCGGCCAGGGCCTCCGCCTTGCCCCGTGCCGCAGGATCGTTGTCGTCGTAGATGATGCCCAGATGGAAGTTGCCATCGCCCACGTGGCCGACGATGGGCGCGTACAGGCCGCTTTCACGGATGGCGGCCTCGGTTTCGGTGATGCATTCCACCAGCGCAGAGATGGGTACGCATGCGTCCGTACCCATGGAGCTCCAGCCGGGGTGCATCGCGAGGTTGGCGTGGTAACAGGAGTGCCGCGCCTTCCACAGCCTGGAGCGGTCTTCGGGTCGGTGGGCGTAACGAAACCCGCTGCCGCCATTGTCGAGCGCAAGTGATTCCACTGTCGCGACCTGTTCCGCCACGGCGCTTTCGCTGCCGTGGAACTCGATAAACAGGGTGGGGCGGGGCTCGAACTCGTCGAGCTTCGAGTAGCGGATGCAGGCGTCCATCTGTACTTCGTTGAGAAGCTCGATGCGCGCGACCGGCACGCCCAGCTGCAGCGTGGCGATCACGGTGTCCATGGCGGCGCGCAGGCTGTCGAACTGGCACACGGCCGCTGTGACGTGCTCCGGCAGGCCGAAAAGGCGCAGCTGCACCTCGGTGATGATTCCCAGCAAGCCTTCGCTTCCGACGTACAGCCGTGTCAGGTCGAGGCCCGATGCCGACTTGCGCGCGCGCGTGCCAGTACGCACGATGCGTCCGTCGGGTGTGACTACCGTCAGGCCCATGACGGTTTCACGCATGGTGCCGTAGCGCACCGCGGCAGTGCCGGAGGCCCGCGTCGAGGCCATGCCGCCCAGCGATGCGTTGGCGCCGGGGTCCACCGCGAAGAAAAGTCCGCTGGCGCGCAGGTGCTCGTTGAGCTGCTCGCGCGTCACGCCCGCCTGCACGCGGCAGTCCATTGATTCGGTGGAGACTTCGAGCACGCGGTCCATGCGCGAGACGTCGATGCAGACGCCGCCGTGGATCGCCGCGACATGGCCCTCCATCGATGTGCCGCTGCCGAAGGCGATGACCGGGACCGCCTCACGGTGGCACAGCTTCAGGGCGGCCGCCACTTCCTCGTTGTTCAGGGGGAACAGGACCACGTCGGGCTGGCCGGGGTCCGGTAGGCCCTCACCATGGCTGTGGTGTGCGCGTACCGCCGCGGACGTGACGGCGCGATTTTCAAGGATCGCCCGGAACTCGGGCATGAGGGATTCGACCGCGGCAGCGGTCTGGGCAAGTGTCTGGTGGAAGGACATGGTCTGTTGTGGGGGGCGCATCAGGCCCCGAGGTAAGCGTCCCGCACATGGTCGTCGTGCAGCAGCTGCGCGGCGGAGCCTTCGAGTGCGATTCGCCCGCCTTCGAGCACATAGCCGTGGTCGGCAACGCTCAGCGCAGCGAATGCGTTCTGCTCGACGATCACGACAGTGCGCCCGGCGCGCGCGATGCGGCGGATGTCGAGGAACATCTCGGTCGTGAGCTTGGGCGACAGGCCCATCGACGGTTCGTCCAGCAGCAGGATGCGGGGACCGGCCATCAGGCCGCGTGCGATCGCCAGCATCTGCTGTTCGCCGCCGGACAGCACCCCGCCCATTTCCCCAGCCTTGTGCTTGAGCACCGGGAAAAGCTCGTAGATCTCGTCCAGCGTGGCGCTGACCGCGCCCTTGTCGCGCCGACGCACATAAGCGCCGACCTCCAAGTTCTCCTTGACGCTCAGTGTCGAGAAGATCCGCCGCCGCTGGGGCACGCAGGCAATGCCCGATGCGACGATCTGCTCCACGGAAAGCGCGCCGATGTCACGGCCTCCAAACTCCACGCGCCCCGCGCCGGCCTTCAGCCGGCCCACGATCAGGTTCAGGGTGGTCGACTTGCCCGCGCCGTTCGCGCCGATGACCGCGACGATCTGGCCCGCATAGGCGCTGATCGACAGGTCGAACAGGATCTGCACCTTGCCGTAGAACACGTCGACGTGCGAGAGCTCGAGTTCGGGCCGCTCGGCGACCATGGCACGCGGCAGGTCTGCTTGCATCATGGGGTTCCTCGCTGCGCCGGGGCTCAGAACTTCACCGCCGAGCGAACGACCGGCTGACCGCCTTTGATCTCCACGATGTTGACCTGCCGGTTGCAGTCGCCGGCCTTGTCGCACTTGTAGTCCGCGAGCAGGCCGCTGTAGCTCACCCTGGAGAACGCCTCGCGGATCTTCTCCACGTCGGGGGACCGTGCTTCGTTGATGGCCCTGGCGGCGAGGATGGTCGCGTCGAAGTAGGTGGCGGACCACACGTCGGGCGCCATCCTGTACTTCGCCTCGTACTTCTTCACGAAGGCCTGTACGGCGGGGTTGGGATCCGTCGGCACGAAGTAGGAGGCGCTCATCGAGCCTTCCGCGGCACTGCCGGCCAGTTTGAGGAACGCTTCCTCGGACAGCACGGCGCCCGCGAACTTGAAGGGCAGGCCGAACTGCTTGGCCTGGCGCAGGATCAGCGCCGCATCCGTGTCGTGCGCCCACAGGATGACCAGCTCCGCACCGGCCTTCTGCAGCTTGGCGAGCTGCGCCGAGTAGTCCTTGTCGCTGGGGTTGTGGCTTTCCACGGCGACGGGCTTCAGCCCCAGCGAAGCCATCTGGGCGACCACGCGCGCCTGCCCCGACTTTCCGAAGTCGTCGTTGGCATAGAAGATGGCCGTCTTCTCCCCGGCCTTGAGTTCCTTCTGGGCATAGGCGATCAGCGCCTTGGCCTGCACGTCGTCGTCGGAGCGCGTGCGGATCACGTAGTTGCAGCCGCTGTGCGTGATGGCCACCGAGGTACCGCCGGTGAGCGACACCACCTTGCCGTTGCAGTAGGTCTTCTGCGTGGCCATCTGGGTGACCGAGTAGTGCGGGCCGATCATCACCGGCACCTTGCTGACCTGCATCAGCTTGTTCACCGCGTTGATCGCGCCGTTCGGGTTGTCGCCCTGGTCATCCTCGAACACGACCTCCAGCGGCTTGCCCAGCACGCCGCCCGCGGCGTTGATCTCCGTGACCGCGAGCTCCACGCCCTGCTTGAAGTTGCGTCCGACGAGCGCTTTGGGGCCCGTCTGCGGCAGCGAGACGCCGATGAGCGCATCGGCCATCGCGGGCAGCGAGAGCGCGAGCGACGCTGCGGCGATCCATGCGCGGCGTGACGAGGGAACGGTAGTCTTCTTCATGCTTTTATCTCCAGTGGATGGCGCGGTGCGCATTGATCTAAGAGGGAACGAAAACGGGGAGGGCGCATAGCCGGCGGCTCAGCCCGCCACCGGCTGGGCGGTGAGCGGGGGCGCGGCCTCTTCGGGCACGCGTTCGCCCAGGTAGGCCTCGATCACCGCCGGCGTGTTCATGACCTCGGCCGGCGCGCCATCCGCGATCTTGTGGCCCAGGTTGAGCACCACGACGCGATCGCACATGTTCATGACCAGCTTGATGCGGTGCTCCACCACGAGGATCGACATGCCCTGCGCGCGCAGGTGCTGCAGGATCTGCGCGAGTTCCAGGATCAGCCCGCCGCGCAGTCCCGCCGCAGGCTCGTCGAGCAGCAGCAGGCGGGGCCTGTTGACGATCGCGCGCGCCATCTCCACCAGCCGGCTCTGGCCGAAGGACAGGTCGCCGCCGCGCCGGTATGCGAGGTGCGCGACGCCCATGCTGTTCAGGGCCTCGAGCGCCGCCGTGCGGCAGAGCGCTTCGCGTTGGCCGGACGCGCCCTCCGGCGGCCGCCACGCGACCATGACGTTCTCCAGCACCGTCATCGATTCCCAGAGCCGCACGTTCTGAAAGATGCGGGCCACGCCCTTCGCGTGGATCGACCATGGCGCATGGTTGTCGATGCGCTCGCCTGCCAGTTCGATGCCACCTTCCACGCCCACGGTGCCCGAGCAGGCGTTGATCATGGTCGACTTGCCCGATCCGTTCGGGCCGATCAGCCCGAGGATCTCGCCGCGGCGCACGTCGAACGCGACGTCGTCGAGGGCTTTGACGCCGCCGAAGCTGCGCGACACGCGGCGCACTTGGAGCAGGGGCTCGCCGCTCACGGGAACCGGCGTGCGGCCGGCCAAGGCTGCGCTCGCGGCGCAGGCGGCCGCACCGAGGTTCAGCGGCGCGGCGGGTGCTTCGCCCACCGGATCGCGCCGGCCCGTCAGGAACGCGCCGAGCAGCCAGTCGCCGACCACGCCGAGGCCGCGCGGCGCAAGCAGCAGGATCGCCACCACGCCGATGCCGAACGCGGCCAGGTAATAGGTCTGGAGGCCGCGCAGTGCCTCGGGCAGCACGGTGATCACCACCGCGCCAAGGAAGGTGCCGGCGATCGAGCCCAGGCCGCCGAGCACCACCATCAACATCATCTTGATGCTCTCGAAGACCGTGAAGTTGTTTGGTGCCGCGAACCCGACCAGCAGGACGTAGAGGCCGCCAGCCAGCGAGGCCCAGACGCTGCACACCGCGAAGGCGATGGTCTTCACGCGGCGCGAATCGACGCCCATGGCCTCGGCGGCGATCTCGTCGTCGCGCACCGCACGCATGTCGCGGCCGATGCGCGAGCGCTGGAGCCAGACCATCGCGGCGTAGGCCGCCAGGCTCAGCAAGAGCAGCGGAAAGTAGAGCTGCTTGTCGATGTGATCGCCCAGCGCGGGGATGTTCAACGTCGGGATGTCGCGCATGCCCATCGGCCCGCCGGTGAGGGCTTCTTCGTTGAGCGCGACCATGCGGAAGATCTCGTTGAGCGCGAGCGTCACGATGGCGAGGTAATGGCCCTTGATGCGCGTGCTCACCGCGCCCAGCAACACGCCCACGGCGGCGCTCAGCAGCATGGCGGCGGGAAGCGCCACGAACCAGGGCAGCGACACGCGCATCATGAGCAGCGCCGTGGCATACGCGCCGAAGCCCACGAGCGCGGCCTGCCCGAGCACGATCTGCCCGGTGATGCCGGTTGCCACTTGCAGGCCCAGCGCGGCGATCGCGAAGATCCACGCCAGGTTGAGCACGTGCAGGTAGTAGATGTTGAGATCGAGTGCGATCGGCAGCGCCAGCGCGGCGAGCACGGCGACCCACGCCAGGGAGCGCATCCAGGTGTTGTTGTGCATGATGGACTCCTCAGGCGCGGTCGGCGTTGCGTTCCGGAAGGATCCCCTGCGGGCGCAGCAGCAGGAAGATCAGCAGCACGCCGAACGCGATCGCGTCCTTGTAGGTGGAGGAGATGGTGAACGCGCCGACGTTCTCGATCACCCCGAGCAGGACGCCGCCGAGGATGGCACCCGGCACGCTGCCGAAGCCGCCGATGATCATCGCGACGAATCCCTTCAGCCCCACGAGCGTGCCCATCTCGGTCGTCACGTAGAACAGCGGCGCAAGCAGGATGCCCGCGAGCGCGGCCAGCACCGAGGAGAACGCGAACGTGCCGGCCAGCACGCGGTTGACTGGAATGCCCATGAGCTGGGCGGTCTCGCGATCCAGCGCGGTGGCGCGCATGACCTTGCCGATGGTGGTGTAGCGCAGGGCCAGGTACTGCAGCACCATCACCAGCACCACGACGACCATGATCACGAGCTGCTGCACCGGAATGCGCAGGCCGCCCACGTCGATCACGCCATCGCCGAACGGGCTGGCGTACAGCAGCGGCTCGGGTCCGTAGATGATGCGGGCCATCTCCTTGAGAAAGATGCCGAAGCCCACGGTCGCGATGATGGCCACCAGCGCCTTCTGGCGCTGCAGCCGGGCGAACACGAGCCGCGAGAACAGTGCCCCCAGCAACGCCATCACCGCGGCAGTCAGCAGCGCGGCGAGCCAGAAGGGCAGGTGCATGCTCGTCGTGAAGGTGGCGACGAAGACGAACGCGGAAAAGGTCAGGAACTCGCCGGCTGCGAAGTTCACGATCGCCATCGTGTTCCAGACGTAGGCGTAGCCGAGCGCGATCAGCGCGTAGATGCAACCCATGGCGAGGCCGCTGACGATCACTTGTCCGAGCATTTCGTTCTGTCTCCGTGTTCGTTTTTCTTTGGTGAGGGGCGCGGGTGGGTGCCGTCAGAGCGTGTCGACCATGCGCTGCAGCGCGACCATGCCGGGGTCGTCCAGGCCGATGGTCTTGTCCGCGAACATGCGGGCACGGCCCATGCGGTTGGGCTTGTCGCGGAATGCATCGAGCGATTCGCGCACCGCCGCGCCGGCGAGCGCGAGGGCGGGAGCGTCGGCCGCGGCACCGGACAGGGCGCGCTGGATCGCATCCAGCCCGTCGAGCACGGTCTTGTCGCCGAGGGCGGCGCCGCCGCGCGCGGACAGCGTCGCGATCACTTCGGACAGCAGCGCCGCGACGTCCTGCGTCGAGAGCGACTCTCTGCCGGCACAGTGCTTGCCGGCCGTCATGAGCGCGACGGTCAGCAGCGTGCCGAAGCTCGAGCCGGAGGCCTTCGCCGAGGCCTGCGCGCAGCGCTTGAAGATGCCTTCGAGCGAGTCGGGCAGCCCGGGCAGCGCCTGCTCCATCAGCGTGGCGCACTTGTCGAGCGTGGCGCCCAGGTCGGCGTCGCCGAGGCGGCCGTCGAGGGCGTTGAGTTCCGGGGCGGCGGCATGCATGGCGGCGCACCAGCGCGGCACCGCGCGGGCCAGGACGATGGCATCGAGCATCAGCGCACGCTCCAGAACGGGCAGGTTGCGGGCGCCGCCAGCAGTGCCTCGAGGTCGCGGTCCAGCTTCATCACGCTGAGGGAGGCACCGGCCATTTCCATCGACGTGGCGTAGCGGCCGACAAGCGAGAAGGCGATGTCGACGCCGCGCCCGGCGAGCACGGTCGCGATGCGGCGATAGAGGATGTAGAGCTCCTCGGACGGTGTGGCGCCCAGGCTGTTGACCAGCAGTGCCAGATGGTCGCCGCGCGAGACCGCCAGTTCGGGCAGCACCCGCGCGAGCATCTCGTCGGCCAGGGCGTCGGCGGTCTTGAGCGGACCGCGCCAGATGCCCGGCTCGCCGTGGATGCCCATGCCGAACTCCACTTCGTCGTCGGCGATCTCGAACGAGGGCTTGCCGGACTCCGGCACCACGCAAGGCGTGAGCGCGACGCCGATCGTGCGGCAGGCGGCGTCGGCCTTGCGCGCCGTGGCGGCCACCTCATCGAGCGTCGCGCCCGCGGCCGCCCTGGCGCCGGCGGCTTTGTAGACCAGCACGAGGCCTGCCACCCCGCGGCGCTTCTCGCGCTGCTCGGGCGGTGCGCTCGCGACGTCGTCTGACACGCGCACCGATGCCGTCTTCATGCCCTCAAGTTCGAGCATCTCGGCGGCCATCTCGAAGTTCATGCGGTCGCCGCCGTAGTTCCCGTACAGCTGCAGCACGCCGGCACCGCCGTCGGCCGCGCGCATCGCCTCGATGCAGTCGTCCATGCGTGGTCCGGCGAACACATTGCCGACGGCGCAGCTGTCCAGCAGGCCTTCGCCCACGTAGCCGAGGAAGACGGGCAGGTGGCCCGAACCGCCGCCGGTGACGATGCCGACCTTGCCAGCGACGGCGCCGCCGCGCCTGACCACCACGCGGCCGCCTTCGCCGCGTCGCACCAGCTCCGGATGCGCCAGACAAAGTCCGTCGAGCATTTCGTCGACGTAGGCCTGAGGGTCGTTGAGGATCTTCTTCACGTTGCTGTCTGCCTTGCTCTGTGGAGCGCCCCTGCGTGCGGGCGCGTCCGTGCGCCGGTGGCGGCCGGGCCGCACCGTGCGAATGGATGAATCTGCGAGGGCTTCCGGCGCATTGGCGGGCACCCGGCCCGCGATGCGCAGGAAGCGCGGTCTTCAGTCGACCTTGAGGCGGCCGTCCCGCGTGGCCTGCGTGGCCAGCGCGTATTCGGCATCGAGGATCCGCGCGAATTCCTGCGGCGTGCTCGAGAGCGCGACGCTGCCGAGTTCGCGTGCGCTCGCCACGGTCTGCGGGTCTTTCACGGCCTGCGCGAGCGCCGCGGCCAGCTTGTCCTGGATGTCCTTCGGTGTTCCCGCCGGTGCGAGCACGCCCACGTAGGTGGTGCCGTCGATGTCGCCGAACCCGAGCTCCGCGACCGTCTGAACCCCGGGCAGGGAAGGGTCCTGCACCGGACCCAGCACCGCCAGCGCCTGCAGCGCGCCGCCCTTGATGTGCTGCAGCGAGCTGGTGACCTGGTCGAAATGCACGTCGACCTGGCCACCGATGACGTCCACCAGCGCGGGTCCGGAGCCCTTGTAGCTGACCGTCGTGAACTTCGCCTTCAGCAGGCTCTCGAGTTGGAGCAGCGCCAGGTGGTTGGGCGTGCCGGGCCCGGAGTGCGCCGCCGTGACCTTGCCGTCGCCGGAGCGCGCATAGGCGGCGAACTCCTTGAAGTTCTTGAAGCGGGTCTCGTTTTTGCGCGCGAGCAGCACCATGGAACTCTTGTTGACCAGCCCCAGCGGTGCGAAGCTTGCACGGCTGTAGCTGGTCTTGACCATCTCCGGCACCGTGACGATGACGCCGGCCCCGCACAGCAGCAGCGTGTAGCCGTCGGCCGGCGAGCGCGAGACCTGCATCGCGCCGATCGAGCCGCCTGCGCCTGCGCGGTTGTCCACGATCACCGATTGGCCCAGCACCTTGCCAAGGGCGACGGCGACCGTGCGCGCCACGATGTCCGTGTTGCCGCCCGGCGCGAAGGGCACCACGAGCGTGATCGGCTTGGCCGGAAAGCCCTGTGCCCACGCGGCCGGCAGCAGCGTGGTTCCCAAGGCTGCAGCGGCGCCCATGCCGAGGATCTGCCGACGCTGGATTCTCATGTTCATGTCTCCTGTCTTTCTTGTTTGCGGGGCCCGCTTCAGGCGTCGAAGCGCAGGACGTCTTCCATCGCGGCCTCGATCTTCCTGCGCTGCTCCTCGCCGGTGGCCGGCATCGGCGCGCGCGGCAGGCCGGCTTCGCAGCCCTGCAGCGTGATCGAGGTCTTGATGTTGGCAGGCAGGTTGTCGCCGACCAGCGCGTTCCAGAATGCCAGCATCGACTTGTGCATTTCCAGCGCCTTGACGTGGTCGCCGGCCTGGACCGTGTTCCACAGGTTCACGCAGACGCCGGGCAGGGCCGCGGGTGTGGCGGCGATGGTGCCGTGGGCGCCGAGCGCGAACGACGAGTACAGCAGGGCATCGACGGCGGAGAACACCTTGCAGCCTTCGGGAACGCCGAGCAGCAGGTCGGCCATGAGCTTGAGGTCGCCCTGGCTTTGCTTGATGCCCTGCACGCCGGGCAGCTCCTTCATCAGGCGGATCATCTGGGCCGGGTTCAGGTAGTTCCAAGGCACCACGTTGTAGATCACCACCGGCGTGTCGACCGCCTCAGTCAGGGCCTTGAAGTGGTTGTGGGTGGCCTGCTCGTCCGGCTTGAAGAGATAGTGCACGGGCGTGACCTGCAGGGCGGCGACCGGCAGATGCGCGATCGCCTTGGCGCGGTTGATCGCGTCGCGGGTGCTGTTGGAGATGATGCCGGCCACGATCGGCACCTGGCCTGCCACTTCGGCGGCGGTGATTTCCATGACGCGCTTGAACTCGTCGACGGTGAAGGTGTGGCCTTCGCCGGTGCTGCCGCCCGGGCATACGCCGTGGACCTTCTTGTCGAGATTGAAGCGGATGACCTTGCGGTAGGCCGCCTCGTCGATGCTGCCGTCGGCGGTGAAAGGAGTGACGAGAGGAGGGATGACGCCGGTGAGATCGAGACCCATGGAACTGCTCCGTTCTGAACTGTGAATTGACTGGGGACACGACATTGTCGCGCTGAGGTGAAACTATACGCTGACTAACATGTCAGATGAATGTTAGTATTAACCCTAGATCGGGGACAATGCGCTCCAGCGCCTCGCGCGCCCCTTACGATGACTTCCATGAACACCCCCGCCGTCGCTTTGTCCGACTCTTCCCGGCGCTCGCCTTCGCAAGTGGCCGAGGCTGAGCCGGTGAACCAGCGCAGCCGCGCCTACCAAGGTTTTCGTCAGCAGATCATTGATGCCCGGATCCGACCCGGGCAGTTCGTCTCGCAGCGGGAGTTGATGGAGTTGCTTGAGATGCCACTAGCGGCGGTGCGTGAGTTGGTACCTCGGCTGGAGGCCGCCGGACTGATCAAGACCGTGCCTAAGCGCGGTTTGCAGATAGCGTCCGTCAACATGAAGCTGATTCGCAACGCATGGCAGGTGCGGGCGATGGTTGAGCGCGAGGCGGTGATCAACTTCGCCCGTGCTGCCAGTACGGAAACGCTCAGCCGACTGATCGAGAGCCATGAGGCCATCTTGCAGCGAGCCTTGCAGCCGCAACCCGACGAAGCGCTGGAGCGCGACGCGCAGGTCGTCGACTGGGGGCTGCACGATCTCATGGTGGACGCCATCGGCAATGAGATCCTCTCGGAGATCTATCGGGTAAACAGCCTTCACGTGCGTTTGATTCGCTATGACGCTGACTCTATGCGTCCTGTGCAAGTGGTGCCGGCGATGCGTGAGCACCTGGAGTTTCTGCATGCGCTGGCCGCGCGCGACTTTGATGCGGCACTCGCTCACATGATGTCTCACATCGAGCAATCCAAGCACAGGGTGCTCGCCGGCATGCTGCTCGCAGGACAGGATTCCCCCTACCAGACCAAGGCCATGCGGCCGGAAGTCCTTGGTACTTAGGTGAAGGTACCCGGTCGCTGATGCTTTGCGGTACCGAGTTGGCCCTACGCGGCTCGGCGCGCACCAACGCGCTGGCAGGCGCTGACGCGCTACGTCGATGATGGGCGCATCGAGATCGACAATCGGCCGCAGAGCGGGCCCTGCGTGGCGTGGCCGTGGGAAGGTGCAACTACCTGTTCATGGGCTCCAACGACGGTGGCGAGCCGGCCGCGGCGCTGTACAGCCTGGTGGAAAGCGCCAAGCTCAATGGCATCGATCCCGAAGCATACCTGCGCGAGGTGCTAACACGCATCGCCGAGCACCCGATCAACCGTGTCGAGGAGTTGTTGTCCTGGAACATCGGGCAGCCAGATCAGCCGCAGAGGATGGCTGCGTGAGCTTGCCTAGCGTCGACTCTCGGCTGCTGGAGGTGCTGGGGCGGGCCAGCGGCCTGGAGTTGCTCCAACTTAGCGCCGTCATCGGGCGGATGCTGGCCGAGCCCAAGCGCACCCTGGCCGTGCGCAAGGATCGCGCGCTGCACGGTCGAGCGGCTGATGAAGCGCCTGGCACTGTAGGGCGCGCGCCGAGGCAAGCGTATTCGCGCGACCACGCCAGACACTGCAGCTCCATGCCCCGCTGGACCGAGTCAACCGAACGTTCAAGGTCTAGAACGCCAATGAGTTGTGGGTCTCGGACTTCACCTTCGTTTCGATCTGGCAAGGCTGGCCATACGTGGTCTCCGTCATCGATATGTTTGCCCTGCGCATTGTGGGCTGGCGCGTCAGCCGCCCCATGCAGACCGACTTCGTGCTCGGTGCACTGGAGCAAGCCCTGAACGAACGTCGGCCCGCCGTCAACGCGCCGCTCCACCATTTCGACAGGGGTTCGCCCAGTACGCCAGTCATGAGTACCGCCGGCTGACGGCGGACTTCGGGATGACGATGTCGATGAGCAGGAAGGGAAACGCCTGGGACCACGCGGCGATGGAAAGCTTCTTCAAAACCTTGAAGGTCGAGCGCATCTACCAGGTACGCTATGACACTCGGGCCCAGGCTCGCCTGTACATCGTGGACTGGATCGAGGGCTTCAACAACCGCGTGCGAATTCACTCGGCAAACGGATACCTCGCCTCAATCACAAAAGAGCGCAGCCTCTTGGCTACATGACTTGATGTACGTGCAAACGAGGCACGGTCATGGCGATGGCGGGTTGCGCTTGAGTCGCATGACCTGGCTGTCCGTTTTCGCGCTGTGGGGCCTGACGTCGACAACTCGAGCAGTCGCCTCTCGAACGGGCCAAGGTGGGCCAGGCGCTGCGACGACTAAATCTGGATAGGCCCCGTCTACACATAGGTCAGCTCCGGTGATAAAGCTCGAATCGCTCGAGGCGAGGAAGAGCACCGCCGTGGCAATCTCCTGGGGTCGCCCGAAGCGCCCCATCGGTATGGCGGCGTTCATCGTGTCCTTCCAAGCCTGAGGCGCTGGCTTCGTGAATGGTGTATCAATCGGACCAGGGCTTATGACGTTCACTCTAGTGTTCCGATCCTTCAATTCCACCGTCCAGCCCCTCGCGAAAGCTCGCACGGCAGCCTTGCTAGCGCTGTACACGCTAGCGCCTGGAAGACCCTCAAATGGGCGATCGAGCTGTTCAAGATGATGGAGTGTTGAATTCCGCCGATCTCTGACCCTAGGGAGATGCGGATTCACGCTAACGCCGCGGTCTTCCTGGCCTGCGATGAATCGAAGTACATCAGGGCGCGGCGCTCCCAATCGACGGTGGCGTGACCTGCACGATGGCGCACTGACGCGCGGCAGTCGCTCTATCAGCGCACCGGAACGAGATAGCTCTGATAGACGTCGACCACCACCGAGGCGCCGGGCTCCGCATCGCCCCACAGGTCGGTGGCCTGGAAGCGCACGTGGTACGTGGGCTCGTGGAAGGCCTCCTGCCTGTGGCCGGCCTCGCCGGGAAAGCGCGCCTTGGGCGCCACGCGCAGCACCGTGCCCTCGCGGCCCTGGATGTAGCGGGGCGCGCGCGTGTGGCCCGACGTGTGGTGGTCGCGCACCCGAACGCGCGCACCGATCTCGAAGCCGGGGTGGTCGCGCCGCGCCGCTTCGCCGGCGCCCATCGGCGCGGCCACGGGTATCGCGCCTCCCGCGCGCGCCTCGAGGTCCTCGCGCGTCACCGCGCCCGACTCGATCGCCAGCGTCGTCATGCCGGCGAGCACGCGCTCGAAGTAGCTCATGCCGAGGTACTGGCGGGCCGGCATGCGCTCGATCGCGTGGCGGCCGGCGTCGAAGGTCCACAAGCCCTTCTCGGCGGCCAGTAGCGCCACGGCATAGCTCACGGGTTCCCAGCTGGCGTGGAAAGGGCGCTCGTCCTCGTGCGCGGGCATCGGGCCGAAGCCCTGCATGCCGCCCAGATCCTGAAGTCCGTCCATGGTCCTTGGTTCCTTGTTCGGTGGTTCGTTTCAGGCGCGCGCGGAAGCGGGGTCGGGCTGGGCCACGCCGATCAGGCAGTCCTTGGTGACGATCGAGGCGAGCTTCTCCTCGCTCCAGCCCTCGGTGCCCGACGGGCGCATCGGCAGCACCATGTAGCGCGTCTCGGCCGTGGTGTCCCAGACCTGGATCTTCACGCTGTCGGGCAGCGCGAGGCCGAGTTCGCGCAGCACCTGGCGCGCCTCGCGCACCACCCGCGAGCGGTACTCGAAGCTCTTGTACCAGTCCGGCGGCAGCCCCAGCACCGGCCAGGCGGTGCACGAGCACAGGGTGCAGACGATGACGTTCTGCAGCACAGGCGTGTTCTCCAGCGCGACGATGAAGCCGCCCTCCGGGCCGCCATAGCCCAGTTCGCGGCAGGCCTCGGTGCCGTCGCGCAGCAGCAGGGCGCGATAGGCCGGATCGCTCCACGCACGCGCGACGATGCGCGCTCCGTTCTCCGGGACCCAGTGGTCGAAGGTGTCTTTCCACTGCTCGACATAGCCTTCGGGCATGACGCCGTTGGCCTGCAGCGCTTCCTTCAGGGCGCGTGCCTGGTCTGCCGCGGGGGCGAAACGCGTGGGGGGATGGGGGTGGAGCATGGGGATGGCCTTCCGGGGCGAGAGTCATGACGTCCGCCAATATGCACCGGCCGCCGACGCGGCGCTTGCCTGTGCCATGCAATCGTTCTTGCCCACGGCACCCAATGGCCGCCTGCCCTTGGCGGGCAACTGCGAATGGCGCTCCCGGACAAGCGCCCGGGTCCCCTCGACGCTAACTTTCAGCTTCGGTGCCGCGCCGCGCCTGTATGGCGCGGGCGGCTTTCATTCACCAACGCAGAGAGTTTCCATGACGATCGAGAGAAGAGCGTTCCTCAAGACCGCTGCCGCCCTGTCGGCGGCCGGTTCGCTGGGCAGCCTGCCGTTCCCGGCCGCGCGTGCGCAGGTCCCCGATGTAGCGCGCATCCTCGCGGGCTTCGCGCCCGGGGGAACCAACGATGTGCTCAGCCGCCACATCGCGCAGCAGATCCAGGGCGGCTACGCCCCCTCGGTGGTGGTCGAGAACCGCACCGGCGCGGCCGGGCAACTGGCGATCTCGGCCACCAAGCAGGCCGCGCCCGACGGTCGCACCATGCTGGTGGTGCCGATGGCGGGGCTGGCCATCTATCCCTTCATCTACGGCTCGCTGCCTTACGACCCGTTCAAGGACCTCACGCCCGTGTCGCTGGCCGGCGTGTTCGATACCGGCCTGGCGGTGGGCCCCATGGTGCCGCGCGAGGTGAAGAACGTGCCCGACTTCCTGGCCTGGGCCAAGGCCAATCCCGCGCGCGCAAGCTGCGGTTCGCCGGCGGCCGGGACGCCGCAGCACTTCATGATCGAGTTGCTCTCGCGCGCCGGCGGGGTTCCGCTGGTCCATGTTCCCTACCGCGGCTCGCAGCCGGCGGTGATGGACACGGTGGGCGCGCAGGTGGCGGCGGTGGCGGCGCCGGTCGGAGAGTTCCGGCAGCAGGCCGAACTCGGCAAGCTGCGCGTGCTCGCCACCGCGACGGCGCGCCGCGGCAAGTTCACGCCCGACGTGCCCACCTTCGCGGAACAAGGGTTCAAGGGCCTGGAGTTCGCGGAATGGTTCGCGGTGTTCCTCCCTCCCAAGGCTTCGCCCGAGCTGGTGGGCAGGCTCAATGCCGAGTTGCGCAAGGCCCTGGCCGTGCCCTCGTTGATCGAGGGGGTGGCCAATGTCGGCATCGAAGCGCGCTGGTCCAGCGCCGAGGACCTGGCGGCACGCCTGCGCGGCGATACCGCGCAATGGGGCCCCGTGGTCAAATCCATCGGTTTCAAGGTGGACTCCTGACATGGACGACGCAACGACCGATACCGCCGTCGATCCGTTCTCGGCGGCGCACTGCACCTCGGTGGCTCGGGTGCCCGGCCTGTGGGTGCGGCGGGTCGCGCTGGCTGCGGACCAGCCGGTGGCCTGGTTCCGCAGCCTGCGTGCAACCGCGCTGTTCTTCGCGCACCGGTCGGGGCTGGCGGTGCAGATCCAGCGCCCGCCGTTTCGCTGCGTGCTGGAGGCGGGCGAGTTCTATTCGGTGCCGCCCGGCGTGGACCTGTCGGTGTATGCTGTCGACGGCGCGCCGATCGATTTCACCGTGTTCGAGCACGGAGAGGGGCTGGAGCGCCGTGCCAGCGCCGCGCCCACGCTGGCGCATGTGGGCGAACGCACGCGCCGGGCGCGCGTGGAGCCCGCGGCCACGGCCCACACTCAGGCCGACACGGCGCGCCTGGTGCCCGGCCTGGCGCGCATGGACGTGATCGCATCGCCGCCCGAGTTGCGCCTGATCGTGCAGGGCCACGGCGTCGACGAGTGCGTGCCCTGGCACTCGCACGACCGGATCGCCGATACCTTCTACTGCGTGAGCGGCGTTGCGCGGGTGGCGGTGCGCGACCCCGAAGAGGGCGCGCGCGTGCTGGCGCCCGGCGAGGTGTACACCGTGCCCGCGGGCGTGCCGCACATGGTCTCGGGCAACGCCGGCCAGCCCTGCGAATTGCTCATCCTGCAGGGCGTGGGCGTCTACAACTACGTGCCGCGATAGACGGCTGCCGGGCGGCCGGGCTGCCCGGCCGCGGGCTGTCAATCCGCCGCGAAGCGCACCGCGCAGCCCGCCGGCACCTCGCTGGCCTCGAAGTAGGGCAGCAGCCCCGTGCGCGGGTGGCAGTTGATGTACTGGGCATCGAGCTCGTCGCGCTTGAGGATCTGCGCCTCGACCCAGATGTGCATCTGCGGCGCGAACTTCGGCTCGGTGTACATGTCGATGAAGCTGCTGCGCACGCACAGGTGGGTGGCGTGGGTGCGCGCCGCCTTTTCGATATGGCCCAGCGACAGCAGGAAACCGAACTGCGACTGCTTCTCGCGCTCGGCGCCGCTGGCGACGTCCTGCTCGCGGCAGAACCGGATGCTCAGGCCGCCCGTGACCTTCGGATCCTGCTGCAGTGCCGCGACCCATTGCGCGACCACCTGCTCCATCTTGTCGGTCCAGATCGCGCGCTCGGCCTCGAGCGCACGCTCCCAGCCCTGGCCCTCGCGAATGAAGCAGATGTTGTCGGGCGTGGTGATGCGGATCCGGCGGCCGAGCGTGTCGCGCGCCACCGCGTCCGGCATCTCCTTGTGGGGGCTGGCGAAGTTGTCGCCACGGGAGGCGGCGAAGCGATCGCGGTAGCTGCCCCAGTAGCCGAACTTCTTCGAGCCCACCATCGGCAGCAGCGCCGCGGCGCTGGCGGGTTCGTCCGTGCCGGCTGCGTACTGGAAACGGTCCTTGTGGGCGCTCATCACCTCGCGCCAGAAGCCGCTGCCGCTGGCTGGATCGGCCGGCAACTCGCGCCACCAGCGCGCGGGTGCCTCGCTCGCGCTCCAGCGCAGGTAGGCGTCGCGTCCGACCCAGTAGGCCAGCAGGATGTCGCAGGCATGGCCCTGGGGATCGACATAGTGCGCGCGCTCCACCCAGCCGGGGCCGTCGGGAAGCGCGAACAACGCCTGCAGTGCCTGGCGCTGCGCATCGGCCGCGCCCGCCGTTCTCGACTGGAAGCCGTACATCGCGCTGACCATGTGGGTCACGTCCTCGGGAAAGGCGACGATGCGTCCCGGATAGTCGTCGGGCAGCGCCTCGCTGGCGCTGGCCTGGCGTGGGTCGGGACCAGGCTCGGCGGCGGCGGCGGCGGCGGCGGCAGTGGCGTGGGGGCAGGAGGGTTCGGTCATGGGCTTTCCTCGTACGTCTCGTTGTCGTCGATGGTGACGGGGACTGCGGTCTCAGTCCATGGGCCGCACCTGGTGCCAGCCGGTCACGCGCTGGAATGCATGGGCGGCGGCGAACAGCTGGTCTTCGGCGAAGCGCCGGCCCACGAGCTGGAACACGATCGGCGCGCGCGCCGGCCCGCTGCCGCAGGGCAGGACGATGCCGGGATGGCCCGACATGTTGAAGGCGCAGGTGAAGCGGTGCAGGCCGGCGATCAGGTCGTCGTCCACCCGGGCCATGCGTTCCAGCGTCGGGACCTGGAACGAGAGCACCGGCAGCGCGATCACGTCGACCCGCTCAAGCACCGCGTCGAGCGCGCGCGCGAAGGCATCGCGCCGGCGCAGCAGCCGTTGGTGCTCCATGCCGGTCATCGCATGGCCGGTCTTCAACAGGCTGTCGAGGGCGGGCCCGTACTCGGCCGCGCGCGCGGGGTAGGTGGCTTCGTGCGCCAGCGCGGTCTCGACCGCGCAGACGCCGAACCAGTCCCAGATCATGTCGCTGCCATCGGGCAGCCGCACCGACTGCGCGAGCGCGCCTTCGCCGACCAGCACCTCGACCGCGGCCTCCAGCGCGAGCGCGGTGGCGGGGTCCACCTCGTGCCGTGTCCAGGCCGGGTCGATGCCGATGCGCAGGCCACGGACTCCGCGCTCGAGCGCGGCGCGGTAGTCGGGGGCCGGCCCGGGCGCGCTGGTGGGATCGCACGGGTCGGCGCCGGCGATGGCACCCAGGATCAGCGCCGCGTCGGCCGCGCTGCGCGCCATCGCGCCGACATGGTCCAGGCTCGCCGCGAGCTCGAACACGCCGTGCCGGCTGACCCGGCCCCAGCTCGGCTTGATGCCGGTGACGCCATTGGCCGCGCTCGGCAGCTTGATCGAACCGCCGGTCTCGGAGGCCAGTGCGCCGAAGCACAGGCCGGCGGCCACCGCCACCGCGCTGCCGCTGGAGGAGGCGCCCGACCACAGCGAGGCCTGCCACGGGTTCGTCGGCTGCGCATAGGGCGGGCGGTGTTCGGCGTAGACACCCTCGGTCAAGGTGAGCTTGCCGAGGATGACCGCGCCGGCGTCCTTGAGCCGGCGCACCGCCGTGGCGTCCTCGTGCGCAACGAAATCGCGGTGGATCGCCATACCCGCGGCGGTGGGTGCGCCCGCGGTCCAGAAGATGTCCTTGATCGCCAGCGGCACGCCATGGAGCGGGCCGCGATGGTGCCCGGCCGCGATCTCGGCTTCCGCCCGGCGCGCGTCCTGCAGCGCCGATTCGGCCATCGGCAGCGCGAAGGCATGCAGGCGTGGATCGAGCTCGTCCATGCGCGCGAGCATGGCGCGGGTGAGTTCGAGCGGAGACAGCGCGCCGCGCTGGATCAGGCCCGAGACTTCCGTCAGCGACTGGAAGTGCAGCGCGGCGCCGCGGGCAGGTCTGGTCGAGATCTCGGTCGAGGCCAGGGGTTCGGTGGAGGTATCGAATGGTCTCATGGTGAGGAACGGGAAAGGAGTCGGGGCAGCAGGCGGATCGAGGTCGCGGCCAGGATCGCCAGTGCCTGCACCAGCAGCTGCACGGCCGCGCCGGCGCCGAGCGCCAGGACCAGCTGGCCGAGCTGGGCCATGAACAGCGCGGCCACACCGCTGGCGATCACGCTGCCGCGACCGCCGGAAAACGGCGTGCCGCCGACCACCACCGCCGCGATGGCCGGCATCAGGTAGTCGTTGCCCGCGGTATGCGAGGCGTTGCCGATGTAGCCCGCCAGCAGCAGGCCCGCCACCGAGAAACACACGGCCGACACCACGTACGCGCCGACCTGGTAGCGCATCGGCGCGATGCCGGCGGCGGCCGCCGCGCGCGGATTCACGCCGACCGCGACGAAGCGCCGGCCCAGCAGCGTGCGTCGCGTGATCAGCGCCACCGCCGCCACGAACAGGACGGCCAGCCACAGGCTGTTGGGCAGCCCCATCAGGCTGGCGTGCGAGAAGGCCTGCATGCTTTGCGGCGCCGAAATCGGCGCGTTGCCGCTGAGGCTGCGCACCGCGCCCAGCAGCAGCGCGTTGACCGCCAGGGTGGCGATCAGCGGGGAGATCGCGAGCCGCGCCGACAGGAAGCCGTTGAGCAGCCCGACCAGCACGCCGCAGGCCAGCGCGCCGGCGATCGACAGCGCCATCGACTGGGTGGCGTAGCCCAGCACCGCGGCCAGCACGCCGGCCAGCGACACCATGCCCGCGGCCGACATGTCGAGGCCGCGCTGCTGGATCACCACCGTCTGGCCGGTAGCCACCAACGCCAGGATGCTGGCGAAGGGCAGCATCGCAAGCAGCGAGCCGGCCCCGACGGTGCCGGGCGCGACGAGCGCGCTGAAGGCGAACAGCAGCGCGGTGCCGATCCAGATCCAGCCGAATTCGCCGACGCGCGGGCCGCGCGCGAGCGCGGGTTCGGCCGGGGCGGCGCCTGGCCGCGCGGCGCCGAGGACTTGCGGGCTCATCGCGCCACCGCCATGTCGCGGCTCTTGGAGTAGAGCGCGACCGATGCCACGATCATGGCGCCCAGCAGGTAGGACTGCCAGGCATCGCTCAGGCCGAGGAATGCGGTCACGACGTTGACCTGCGTGATCAGCAGCGCACCGAGCAGCGCGCCGACGAAGGAGCCGCGCCCGCCGAACAGGCTCGCGCCACCGATGACCACCGCCGCGATGCTCGCGAGCGTGTAGTTCAGGCCGGCGCTGGCATCGCCCGAGCCGGTCTGCGCCATCATCAGGATGGCGGCCAGGCCGGCGAAGAAGGAGCAGGCCATGTAGGCCGCCATGCGCGTGCGGCGCGGATGCACGCCGGCTACGCGCGCAGCCTCGGGCTGCGAGCCGAAGCCGCGCAGCGCGAGGCCCAGACGGGTGCGGAACAGGCCGAACTCCAGCGCCAGCGCGAGCGCCGCCACGGCCAGGATGGCCAGCGGCACGAAGCCGATGCCCGCGCCGATGCCCTCCATGATCTCGTCGGCGATCAGCCCGCCGGGCACGGGCCGCAGCAGCAGCGACACGGCCTGCACCACCATGTAGGTCGCCAGCGTGGCGACCATCGGATGCAGGCCGGCCGGGTCCACGAGCAGCCAGTTCAGGAAGCCGATCGCCAGCGAGATGACCAGCACCAGCGCCCAGCCGAGCGCCTGCTGTCCCGCGCTCGCGTCGGCCACCAGGAAGAAGGACTGGACGACGACGATCAACCCCATCAGCGGCCCGACCGACAGATCGATGCCGCCCACGAGCATCAGCACCTGCTGTCCGAAGGCCACCAGCGCCAGCGTGGCGATCAGCGGCAGGACCCCGCCCCAGTTGCGCCCCGTCAGGTAGAACTCGTTGACCGAGGCGGCATAGGCGCCGAGCAGCAGCACCGCCAGCAGGAGCATGGCAATGGGTGCGACGTCGCCCGCAGCCCACTTCCAGAACCCGGAAACGCCGCCGTGCGCCCGCTCGCGCACCGTGGTGGCGGTCAGGACCGCCGCGGTGATGCCGTGCTCGGTGACCGCGTCTCCAGCGAGTTCGGCGGCGACCTGTCCGCGCGAGAAGATCAGCACCCGGTCGCACAGGCCCGCGACCTCGTGCGCGTCGGAGGACACCACCAGCAGGCCCACGCCCGAGGCGGCGGTGGCGCGCAGGCTGCGGTAGATCTCCATGCGTGCCCCGATGTCCACGCCCTGGGTGGGCTCGTCCACCAGCAGCACGGCGGGCCTGCTCGCGAGCACGCTGGCGAGCACCAGTTTCTGCTGGTTGCCGCCGGAGAGGGACGCGATCGGCGTCTCGGTGTCCGGTGTCTTGACCGCGAACTGGCGGACCGCTTCCTCGGTGCGCCGCAGCTCGCTGCCGCGCGCGAGCAGGCCCGCGCGCAGGTCGCGCGACAGGCTGCGCAGCGAGAAGTTCTCGCGCACGCTGAGTTCGCCGAAGATGCCTTCGCGGTGGCGGTCGCCGGGCAACAGCCGGATGCCGGCCTCCGCCGCCCGGCCGGGGTTGCGCAGCGCCACTTCCTTCGCACCGACGCACACGCGCCCGCGCGAGGGCGCCATGCCGGCCAGCGCGCGCAGCAGCTCTCGCTGGCCGTTTCCGTCGATGCCGGCGAGGCCGACGATCTCGCCGGAGGCCACGCGCAGGTCGACGCCCGAGAAGCCCGGCCCGGCGAGGCCTTCGAGGCGCAGCGCGTCGACGCTGGGTGCTCGTGCCTCGCGCTTCGCCGGAAACTCGCGATCGAGCTGGCCGCCCACGATCAGCTCCACGATCTGCTGTTCGCTCAGGCTGCGCGCCGCGTAGCTTCCCTGGCCCTGTCCCGTTCGCAGCACCGTCAGCTGGTCGGCGATCTGCTGCACCTCGCGAATCCGGTGCGAGATGTAGACCACCGCGGCGCCGCGTGCCGTGACTTCGCGGATGCGCGCGAACAGCCGCGCCACGTCGTCGCCCAGCAGGTGTTCGGTGGGCTCGTCGAGCACCAGCAGGCGCGGCTCGGCGGCCAGTGCCTTGACGATCTCGACGATGAAGCGGTGCTCGGGGCCGAGGGTGGCGACGCGCTCGCGCGGGTCGATGCGCACCTCGTCGTTCCAGCGCGCCAGCAGCGTCGCCGCCCACTGGGCCGCGCGCCCGATCGGAGGGCGGCAGCGCCGCGGTACCCCGAGGTAGAGGTTCTCGGTCACGCTGAGGTCGGGCATCAGCGCCGGCTCCTGGCGCACGATGGCCAGGCCGAGCTCGCGCGCCCGCTCGGGGTCGCCGCGCACGGCCTGCCCGCACAGCATGACCGTGCCTTCGTCGGCCGCCAGCGCACCCGAGGCCACCGCCATCAGGGTGGACTTGCCGGCGCCGTTCTCGCCGACCAGGCCGTGCACTTCGCCGGCCCGCACGGTGAAGCTCATCCGGTCGAGTGCGCGCACGCCCGGAAAGCGCTTGGTAACGCCGTCGAGTTGCAGCACGACGGGATCGATTGCCGCGGTGCCCATGTCACTTGCGGAAGAGGGCGCCGAGCTTGTCGCCCGGCAGTCCGGAGGACAGGTCCGCGTCGGGCGGCGCGGCCGGGTCGCACTTCGGGTCGACGTTCTTCGCGCTGTCCACGTAGAGGAAGGGCACCACGCCCGTGGGTTCCAGGTTTTTCGTGCCCTGGTACTCGGCCATGCCGCGACGCAACGCGTACCGCACGATGGTCGTGGTGCCGTCGAGCGAGTAGTACGGCCAGGCCTTGTTGGCCTTCTTCGCCTGCAGATACTTGCAGTTGATGTCGTTGTTGCTCGCCAGCGTGACCTGCGCGGGGACCTTCAGGCCGGCCTGCTCGTAGGCCTTGATCGCCGCCAACGTGGTCACGCCGTAGTCGGATGCGATGGCGTCGATCTTGCCGGCGCCGTACTTGGCGATCAGGCCCGCCACCGCCTTCTGGGCGTCGGCCGGATTCCAGTTCGTGACGATGTAGTTGTCGTCGAGCAGCTTGAGCTCGGGGTACTTGGAGAGCTGAGCCTTGAAGCCATCCATGAAGCGCTGCGACGATGTCGCCCCCGGCGTGCCGCCCAGCAGCACGATGTTGCCCTTCTTCAGCGTGTCGCCGAGCCAGTCGGCCCAGATCTGGCCGATGCGCACCTGGTCCTGGTAGACGTTGGCCGCATAGTCCTTGCCCGGTGTGCCGGGCATTTTCGAGAAGTAGGGGATGACGGTGACGCCCGCGCGCTGCGCCTTGCGCAGCGCCGGCAGCATGGCATCTCCGAAATCGGTGAACGAGATCAGCACGTTCACGCCCTGCGCCACCATGCTGTTGATGTCGCTGTTGGACTTCTGCTGGTCGCCATTGGCGTTGGCGTAGAGGATCTTGGTGATGTTCCTGCACTTCGATGCCTCGTCGCGGAATTCAGCCTCGGCGATCTTGCGCCAGGTGTCGCCGCCGAAGCCGTCGGTCAGTCCGACGATGGTCGGCTTGGTGCCGCACAGCGAGGCGATGTCGATGCCCTTGCCGAGCACCACCGACTCCTGCGCTTGCACGACGCCGGCCTGGCCGATGAAGGACAGCGTGGCCGCCAGGGCCAGGCCGGCGCGGCCTCGCCGGAGGCTGGTGCTGCGCCGGGCAGCGGCAATGCGAACGCTGATGGATGCAGGGGCCTGGGCGGCCGCGCGGGAAAGGCTGGTGAAGGTCATCGTCGTCTCCGGCAACCACAGCGGTTGCCTTGGAGACGACTTTAGGGATCCGACCGCGCCGACGCTGGTCCCGGAGCGTCAATCGCGCTTGCCCGAAACGTGCAGGCGCAAGCGTCAATGCGCCGCGGAGCGCCCTGACTTCATGAGCGTGTTGGGCGACTGGCCATAGCGCGCCTTGAAGCTGCGGCTGAAGTGCGAGAAGCTGCTGAAGCCGCAGCTCAGCGCCACTTCGGTGACCTGCCGCGCGCGGCCTTCGACGAGGGCACGGTGGCTGGTGGCGAGGCGTTCGTCCCACAGCCAGCGCATGACGGTCGTTCCGGCACCCGCGAACAGCCGTGCCAGCGTGCTGGTCGATACCGAGAGCGCGGCGGCGATGGATTCCACGTCCAGCTCGGGATCGTCGAGGTGGCTGCGGATGTGTGACTGCGCGCGCGCCAGCAGCGACGCGTGGCGACCGTTCACGGGTGCCATGCCGCCGAATTCGACGTCCATGGCGGCGGCGATGACGTCGACGATCGAGGCGCCGACCTTGGCCGCCGCCGGACCATCAAGGTCGAGTGCGGCGGCGTTGCGGATCATGTTGCCGGCCAGCGCGCCCAGGGCCGTCTGGCCGCTGATCAGCAGCGAGGGCAGTTTCTCGGCCGTCGGCACCCGCGCCAGCATGGCGCGCCGCGGAACCTTGAGCAGCGCCATGCGGTAGCGGTCGGGGAACTGGTAGACGAAAGGCTGGGCGGTGTCGTAGATCGCCACGTCGCCGACCTGCTGGAGCGCGTGGTGGCCATGCTGCTCGAGATGGCCCTCGCCATCGAGCAGCAGGCTCAGCAGGAAATCGTCGCTCGGGGCCGAGCGGACGTCGCTGGGCGCGCGCTGATAGCGCAGCGGCGCGCATTCGATCTGGCTGATCTGGACCGTGCCGAGTTCGGCGCGCGAGAGGCTGGCGTCGAAGCGCTCGGCGGCGACGGGCGTCGACTCCGCGCGGCAGAAGTTGCGGCAGATCTCCTCGTGCCAGTAGGCGAAGCGCTCACCCTCCCGAACCGTCGACGCATCAAAGTAAGTCAGCATGGAAATCTCCTGGTCCTCACGCGCTTGCATGCTTTGGGCCAGCGTGCACCTTCTGGCTCGGCCGAACTCGCCCCGAACTGGAGCAGGAAGACCAGGCGTGGTGCGTGGGCGCCCCGGTGCGGGATAGGCGATGGTAAGGCCGATGGTGCGCTGCTCCTGCGGCACCGGAATCAAGGAATGCCCGCATGGCGCGCCAGTGCCGACAGGTGCAGCATGTTTCGCCGTGGCTTCCGTCGAGAGGGCCGAAGTTCGAAACTCGAGGGTTTTCCCGTCAGGGCGGTCTCCCACGTGAAGTCCCACTGCAGGGGTCATCCGACCGACCACCGCCCCGATCAACGACAGAGAGAGATTGAATGGAATTGGTTTTGGACGAGATGCTCAAGTTGGGCGACATGCGCCCCGAACTTGCTAAAGTCCATCCGCGCGCTGCGCATCTGCGACCTGCAGGAAGCCGCACAGCGCGAGCGAAACGTCTTCTGACGCACGTCGCTGCGCGACATGGCCACCAAGGCCGACGCCGTGGCGAAGATCGTCGAGGACTTCGGCCTGGGCGCGCAGAAGAGCCTGACCGAGCTCGGCGCCAGCATCGTGCGCTCGGTCCCGCGCTCGGCGGACACGGGCTTCGTCGTGGTCCTTGAACATCTTCCCACCCGGGCTCAGTACGTCCTGTGCCAAGAGATCCTCGACGTCGCGGAGGAGATGGGCGACAAGAGCGCCGCGTTCCGCTGCTTCTTCTCCGCGGACTAGGACCGGTTGACAGGCCCTAGCGAATCGGCGTTCATGAACAGCCCTTCTCCGACCGTCGCCGTGCATGAGAACTCCTTCCAGGCGAACGACCACTGGGATGCAGAGGAACTGTTGAGCCTTGCCTCCAAGGTGCGTCGAGGCGTCGATTTCGGCGCCAACCAGAGCCCTGCGACACCATGGGGTTCGCGATCCCGCCATTTGCAAAGCTAGACGCTACGAGGGAGGTCCGGTTTGGCCCCATTCTGCCCTTTAGTGCTGGACGGTTAAATCGCAAGGACACGTTGGCAAGTGTTGGTGGCGGACCATTGTGGCCGCAGCACGGAACATGCTTCACTCATCCGCAGCCCTCTCGAACAGAAACGTGGAACTGTGCAACTCGCCAAGCAACTCTTACGTGAGCCCCTGAAGCGATTTCCTGGCGAGAAGCGCGCCCTCCATCCTGAACGCTTCCGATTCGCCGTTCGGGCCGCGTCGCAATCCGCCCGAGCGCACGCTGCTTCGAACGCATGGACTGGCGAATCCGGTGCAGGCCCCATCCAGTCAACAATGAAAAGGCCCGCGCCATGCTCGATGCCGCGTTCGGCGTGGATTTCAGTTGGGAGGCGCCGGCTATGGTGCAGAACGCTGCCTGAGGACTTTGGTCGCGAACGCAGAAGGAGTGAGCGCATCTTCTGAATGCGTGGCGGGCGATGCATCTGCCGCTTCCAGGCCGCCGTGGGCTTGATGCGCCAAAAGTGCTCGGACTCGCCCGACCAACGTTGCCCGATTCGTGACGCGCAGCTTCTTGAACGCGTTGCTGAGATGGAAGCGAACGGTTGGATACTCAAGGCCGAGCCGGTTTTGAATCTCCTTGTCGGGGTAGCCGCAGCTCACCAGCCAGGCGACCTGAGCCTCGCGCCTGCTGAGACGCCCTTCGCGCTGCAGCGTGGACTCGGCAGATTCTCTTTGCTCGATGACCGGCGAAGCGTCGTGCCAGTTAAGGCGCGACAGGGCTGCGGTAATGGCTGGCTCGACCAACTTCAGGATATCGATTTCGCTGGCGTCGAAGTTGCCGCGCTCCCGGTTGCGCCAGATGCGCACATCACCCACGGTCCTGAAGCGCACCCATTCGTAGACGATCGTACCGTCGCCCAGTGCGCGCATGGCGCCAAGCGAATCAATGCTCCCGCGAACGACGTACATACTGTCTCCTTGTCTTTCACCTGGCCGTCAGGTCGTAGGCTTGGACTTCTTCGTCCTGCCAAGCTTGATTTGGCTTCTTGCCCATGAGCTGCTGTTGAACCCCGCCAGTCCCATCCTTCTTCACCACGAGGCGAATACGCTCACAGTTGCCGAAGAGGGGTTCGGGGGTGATCGTGAGGGCAGAATCCGTCTCCTCCACTTGGGCCGTCTTGAAGCTCTTGTAGCAGGCAGGCGCCGTGTTGCCGCGAATACGGAACTCGTAGCTGCCATCCTTCTGCTGCGCCAGCTCTGCCACATTCTTGCCGCTGGTGGGGCGCTGGGTGCCACTCGCAGGACTGGTGCCGCCGCGGCCCATCTCGTAATTCCATTCCCAATCTTTTGCAAACGAATTGTTTGCAGCAGCGACGAGGATCAGGGAGAGCGCAAGGATTCGAAGTTTCATTTGCCTTCTTTTTAGTGGATCGGAATTCTTGGTTCGGGGTTTCGATCAATTCATTCAAATGACGGCAGCTTCCAACGCCGACAACACGTGCTCAACACACCTGTCCTGTGAAGTATGAATAAGAAACGAAAGATCGGACTTACTTCGTATCTCCAGCTTCTTGTAGACGGCTTCTATGTGGCGTCGTACCGTAGAGCCAGAGATTCTTAACTCGTCTGCTATTTCTGCATGTGTAAGTCCGGTCCCGAAGAATTTGGCTATCTCTTTCTCTCGAATGGAGAGCTTGTGGAGGCTGGACATCAAGGTTGCAGTGATGAATCGGAGATTTGCGACGCTTTTGCAGGTAAAGAGCATTCGGCCATCTTCCAGGATTTGCTTTTTTTCGTGCAAGAGAGATTTCGCAAGAACCTCGGGTAGTCGATAGGTGCTTGAGTCTCGAAACATGATTTGTCTCAAGCGCTCAAAGGAGTTGTCCTGAAAAACTATCGTCCCCTTGTCGTCAGATACGCAAAGCCCTCGAACGGGCTCCGAGCCGAGACCTTGAACCTTGCCGGCCATGATCGTTCGATTGATCCTGATGGCTTCCCAAATGTGCGGGGAGAGCAACTGCACGAGCGAGTTTTCCCCGTCGGAGAACTTCCAGGTGGTATCGGCGCGACGGATGGAAAACGCTCCGCAAAGCCCCTCAGCGCCATAGCTGTTCGCCACGGCGGCAAGATTAATGTGGCGGGTTCTGAGGGCGAAATCCAGAATCTTGGCATCTTCACTTTTGCTGAAAACTGTGGGGACGTGATAAGAGCGAACACGGCCGAGCTCCTTCATCATGTTCTGAAGAACGTGGTCTTCGGAGCAGAGGGTCAGCCACTCTTCCACCATGTTGGTTGGCTCGCGGTGTATGTGCGTCCATGAGCAATGCACGCCGGCAGGGATTGCGGGCGCTGGGCGAATGAGACCGAAAAGCGCCATGTCAAAATCTACAAATTGCTTGAGCTCCTCGATGGCGAACTCGGGGAAGAGGGCAACGCTTTTTCCTTGCGCTGAGCTATAAAGCTTCAGAAGGAATTCCGCGATTGAGGCAGCGTTGTCTTGACTCATGGCTCTCCCGATTTTTTAATGCGTGCCTTGCGCCGCTGTTTGTCTGTCACACCAGACTTTCGCAACTATGCGTCATGGCTTTTCTGTTCGATATAGGGCAGATGCCCTATGCCCGAAAAACTTGTTAATCGAGTTGAAGATCTTTAATTTCTCTTGCTCTCTCTTTGATCGTTGAGCAGTTTTGTTTTGAATTTCCAGGTTGAATGTTCTGGAGATTCAGGGCGCAAGCAGCCAGGATCTCCACCCAGACTCGGAAGCGAACTCACAAGCCGATCGCGGTACTGGGTGCCATCGACCATCGACCATCGGTGCCGAGAAGCGGGCATGCCGATGGTCGAGCTGGCCTTCATGTCGGACATCTAGGCTGGTCAATCAGCTCTCGCCGGGATTGTTCTGAGAGAGGTTTATCGGCACAAACGAGTTGGCGGATTTGCAGTATTGAAAAACGAGATAGTGGAGGGTGGTCTGCTCTGAGCGAGGAGCTTCGTGGTGGCGTGATTGGCCGTCGTCGCCCGCCATTAGGAGGTTGCGTGCCGCGAGCCAATGTGGCAGATCACCTTGAAAGCACTTGCGCGCTGAATCTGAAACGAGATGGACTGCCCAACACAGGAACTGGCTAGGCACTCGTTCGTATGGCCGAGCTAACGACGTTCGCGCACAAGAGCGACGTGCCTCTCCAGGTATCGCAGATGCTGATCGCCCAGAGCGGGTTATAGAGATGACTCTCGGGTCTAGGGGGCGCCTAGCCGGCCCTCGGAGACCGAAACCGTCATCCCCGCGGTCTCAGGGAAGCTCGAATTGAAGCGGCGTCAAGCGCACCGATCGAGGACAGATAGCCAATGAGATAGTTGGGTCGCAGGTTCGGGCTGAACATGGAAATCTCGAAGTCCCCACGAGGCGTTTTTCTGGACTGAATGACGGAGCCCAGGACGAAGTCGCGCGCGCCACTGGAGCCGTTTAGCGTCGCCTTCAGAATGTAGAGTTCAATCTCGTCGCCGGAAATGCTGCCACTCACCCTCAAAAGCTGTGGCGTGTAGTCGAAGACGAGGCTGACAAGGAACGGCTTCCAGCCTTCTTGTTGCCAACCGTACTTACGATCAATCCTGCTTGCATGGGGGGGCAGTAGTCGCGAAAAAAAGTGTTGCGCACGCCATGCGTTGTCTGTGCCCCATCGAGCGACGTGCCGTCAAGCCAGCTGCGCCAGGTGGGAAATCTCGAGCGTGCGGGCATCAAGAGATCGTGGATCAACTGCATTTCGCCAGATCCGCGGGCTTGCGCAAGCCCTTCAATGCCGGCGAGCAGACGGGGTAGACGCGCTCGTCCATGAGCTTGATGGCCGCAAGCCCCGCCCAGCGTCTCCCTCCGTAGCGCACGCCGATGTCGATGCGCTCGGCGAGGAAACCGATGGTCCGCGTCTTGGTGCCCAGCAGCAGATTCACCTCCGGATATCGGCCCTCGAACCGATCGATGCGCGGCAGCAGCCACTTCGCTGCGAATGCCGGACTGATCGTCACGGTGAGCGTGAGATTCGGCGACGCGTCTTTCAGCCGCGCAATGCTAGGCCCAGGCGGTCGAAGCCCTCGCGAATGTCGAGCAGCGCGCGGCGGACTGCATCGGTGAGCACCAGGCGGGCGGTGCCGCTGGTCGCCCGGATGAAGAGCGGCCTCCCAGCCACGACTCGAGGCTGCGCACCAGCTGGCCGACCGCCGCCGGCGTGATGCTGAGTTCTTCGGCGGCCGCCGAAAAGCTCTGGTGGCGCGCCGCGGCCTCGAAGGCCTTGAGTGCGTTCAGATAGCCAGCCGTGAACCCAGGGCGCGGGCTGCCGCCCCTTCGCACGGGAGCACCATCCATCCTTCGGCGCCGGCGCGAGCGTGTGGCAGCCATCGATCTTCAGGGAGAAAGCCGGGTGGCAGCGGCCAACTTCTTCCACGGAAGATCGGCCGGATCGATGGGGAACATGCCCGGTGCGATCGCGAAAAGAATGTCTTCTTCGGGACTCTCCACGACACACTCGAAATCCGCGCGGAAGTGGTGCGAACTCTTGACGACGATGATCTTCATGGTCTCCGGATCGATACCAACCATCCGGAACAGCTCGCGATCCTGAGCGCCGATCCTGGCACTCGAGACGACGACCAGGACGCCATCGACCTCGAGGCATGCGGTGGGACCGAGACGGGTCCGGAAGCCCGTCATCTTCGGGCCCTTGAAGGTGGTGATGCCGTCGGACAGGGCAAGAACCTTGAAGTCGCCGACGACAGGCGGTTCGCTGGGACCCGTGGGCGTGTGCACCGACTCGCCGAGGGTGGATCGGATGGTTTTCCCGACACCCGCGCGGTGAGCGGATGCCGCGGCCTTCGGGTCATAGAGCACGCCCAGCGCCACCCGTTCGGGAAAAGCGCGCCCCGCGCCGGCTTGAAGCAAGGCGTGCAGCACGCCGGTCGTGGAACTCGTTCCACCGACGCCGGGGTTGTCTTGCGTGTCCGCGATGACGATGGCCCGTTGGCTCGACGTCGCCCGGGTCAATGCCGTGTCCACCGTCTCGCGCGCCGATCTGGCGGAGAGCCGCCACTGCGAAGGTTCGGCGATCGAATCGACGAGGAGCGAGACGGCCTCCTGTGCGCGCGCTCCATGGGACCACACGACCGGTCCGCATTCCTCGAAGTCCGAGGCCGGAAATCCCATGCAGAAGCTGGAGACCGTGCCAAGACGCGCATCGACTTCTTCGATCAGCCTGTAGCACCCCCTGGCCGGCTCGCTTGCCGTTCCCTGAACATTGATCGAGATGAGGAACGGCAGCCGGCTCGAAGCCTGGGGCTCCCTTCCACCGCCGAGCAGCAATCGGTCGAGCAGGATCGCGGCGCGTTCGCCGGTCTTGACGTAGTCGATGTGCGGATAGGTCCGAAAGGCGACCAAAGCATCCGCATGGGCCAGCATGGCGCGCGTGACGTTGGCATGGAGATCGAGGCTCGCGACGATCGGCATCGACGGTCCGACGATCGTGCGCAGCCGCTCGAGCAGTTCGCCTTCCGCGTCGTCGCAGCTCTCGGACATGGCTGCCCCGTGCAGTTCGAGATAGATCGCGTCGAAATCGAGCTTGCGCGCATCGGCGGTGATGGCTTCGCATATCTTCTCGAAGGCGTCGTCCGTCACGTACGACGACGGAACCGCCCCGCACCACAGACTTGGAACGAGTTCCCACCCCTTTTTGCTGGCGTAGCTCGCGAAACCGGTGGCGGACACGTCCACCGAGGAAATCATGTCCAGCATCGCCTTGCCACGAACGGCCTTCGGGAACGCGTCACCGCGCTCGAACGCCGGCCAATCGGCGCGGTGAGAGGCAAAGCTGTTGGTTTCGTGCTTGAACCCTGCTGACAGTACGCGCATGGCTTTCTTTCAAGTTCCCGATGAGGACGGATGGACCGGTTGGTCCGAAGAGAGGATGAATCCGAGGCCCATGAGGGGCCTTATCGCTGGCCCAGATGGCGATAGAGCTCGGTGTGGTCCGCGGTCGGCCCCAGGCTCCGGGCCGCGGCCCGGGTGATCTCGTCGACCTGTTCCGCCAGGCGCATCGGCATCTCCAGCCGGCGCCCGAGCGATGCCGCGATGGCCACGTCCTTGGCCTGCAAGGCCAGCGAGAACCCCGAGTCGAAGGCACCGTTCAGCATGAACTGGCGCGCCTTGTTCTGCGTGGTGTTGTTCCTGCCTGTCGATGCGTCGAGGACTTCGACCAGGACTTCGCGATCGATGCCGAATGCGGCGGCGACATGGATGGCCTCCGCGGTGGCAATGAGCGCGGCGGCCGACACGTAGTTGTTCAGCGCCTTGGCGGCATGTCCGGCGCCGATCGGGCCCACGTGCGTGATGGCTTCGCCCATCGCCTTTAGCAAGGGCTTCACGCGCGCCAGCACATCGGCTGCTCCTCCGACCATGATCGCGAGCTTGCCGACCGTGGCCTTCTTCACGCCTCCGGAGACCGGTGCGTCGAGCAGATCGATGTGCGCGTCTTTCAGCCTTTCGCCGAGAAGCCGTGTTCGGGCTGGATCGGCGGAACTCATGTCGACCACCGTCGACCCCGGTGCGAGGTGTGGCAGCAACGCCAGGACGACCCGATCGACGATGTCCGAGTCGGGGAGCATCGTGAAGATGCAGGAACATCCGGAGAAATCGCCCGGACCGCCCGCGCGTCGAACGGCGGGCTGCAGCGCGAGCAAGGCCTCTTCCCGTGCAGGGTTCGCATCCTGGATCGTCAGCGAGCAGCCGGCGGCGAGCAGGCGCTGGGCCATCGGGGTGCCCATCATGCCGAGGCCAATGAATCCGACGCGCGTCATGGCTGCTGCCCCGAGCTGTCCATCTCCTTGAAGACATCGGCGGCGACGCGGAAGGAATCGATCGCGGCCGGAACGCCGCAGTAGATGGCCGCTTGCAGGAAGACCTCCTTGATCTCGCTCCTGCTCAAGCCGTTGTTGATCGCGCCTCGCACATGGAGTCGCAGCTCGTGCGGTCTGTTGAGCGCCGTGATCATCGCGAGGTTGAGAAGCGAACGCGCGCGGCGGTCCAGCCCGGGCCGGTTCCAGACATCGCCCCAGCAGTACTGGGTGACCAGCTCCTGCATGTCGATGTTGAAGTCGGTGGCGTTCTGGAGGGCCGTGTCGACATAGTCGGCCCCGAGGACGGCGCGGCGCGTGGCGAGCCCTTGGTCGAAGAGTTCGGGATTTCTGGGTGCGTAGGGACGGGTCATGGTTGGGTTCAAGTCGAGGTGGAGATGTGGGGCGGCAGCGTCGGCCTGTCAGCGCATGCCGATCCGGGCGCCCCGGAAGAGGGCCTTGTAGCGCGATGGCTGGGAGCGCCAGTACTGGGGCGGCGCGTCGACCTGGGCACCGAGGACGGCCGCCGCATGCCACGGCCAGTGCGGGTCGTAGAGCACGCCGCGGCCCAGTGCCACCGCATCGGCCTGTCCCTGGGCCACGATGGCCTCGGCCTGTTCGGGCTCGGTGATCAGCCCGACGGCAATGGTCGGCAAGCCCGACTCGGCCCGGATCTTCTCGGCGAACTCGACCTGGTAGCCCGGGGCGGGCGCGATCTTCTGCAAGGGCGACACGCCTCCCGTGGAGACATGAATGGCGGCGCAACCGCGTGCCTTCAGGGCCTGGGCGAATCGAATCGTGGATTCGATGTTCCAGCCGCCGTCGACCCAGTCCGTGGCCGAAACGCGAACCCAGACCGGGCGCTCCTTGGGGAACGTGGCGCGCACGGCATCGAAGACTTCGAGCGGGAAGCGCATTCGATTCTCCAGGCTGGCCCCGTACGCATCGGTGCGGTGGTTCGACAGCGGGGACAGGTACTCATGCAGCAGGTAGCCATGCGCCGCGTGAATCTCGATGCCATCGATGCCGAGACGAGCCGCGCGCCGGGCCGCTGCGACGAAGCCGTCGATCACACGCGCCATGCCCTGGCCGTCCAGTTCGATCGGAGTTTCTTCTTCGGGCCCGTGCGGCAAGGGCGAGGGCGCCACGCCGCGCCAGCCTTCGGGCTGGTTCGACCGAATCTGTTGGCCGCCCTGCCAGGGCACCTGGCTCGACGCCTTGCGCCCGCCATGTCCCAGCTGGATGGCGACCTTGACCGGCGAATAGGCGCGCGCCATCTTGAGCACGCGGCCCAGCGCTGCTTCGTTGTCGTCGCAGTAGAGGCCAAGGTCCGCCGGGGTGACGCGGCCCTCCGGCAGCACCGCGGTGGCTTCGAGTATCAGGAGGCCCGCGCCCGCCAGCGCGAGCCGGCCCAGATGCAGGGCATGCCAGTCGCCGGCGCTGCCATCCCTGGCCGCGTACTGGGCCATGGGCGCGATGACGACCCGGTTGTCCAGATCGAGCTGTCCGATCTGCCAAGGAGAAAAAAGATGACTCACGAGAGGGTTCTGTAGGGAAGGGGGCAAAGAAAAAGAAGGCGGAGCACCCGCCCGTCGCGGCGAGAGGCCGCTAGAGCGCGGCGATCCAGTCGGTGATTGCGGCGTTCAAGGCGTCCGGGCGGTCCTGCATGATCCAGTGGCCGACCTCCGGCCAGGTCTCGACCCTGGACCTGGGGTTCGAGAACCAAGAGCTCATGCGCGATCCCTGCTCGGGGTCTCGGCAGAGGTGAAAGAAAGGCTGTCGTATACCGCGCAGAAAGATTTCGCTCGCATCGCCTGCGCCGACCTGGCCCGCGCCGAAGAAGAGCGGCGCGAACGACTCCCGGATGACATGCGCGGCCATTCCTTGCACGCGTCTGGCGTGCCATCGCCTGAACGCGGGCGCGGTCGACGGTTGGTAGGCTGCTTCGAAGAAAGGCGGCACTATCGTCGCGGGATCTCCGGACTCCAGTGCCTCGGCGGTCTTCAGGAAGAAAGCAGCCGCTTCCGGGGAGAAGCCGAGCGCGCCATCGACCGACACCACGGCGGTGACCAGGTCGGGTCTCTTCGCGGCAAGCCGCGCCGCGATCTGCGCGCCCATCGAGTGGCCGATGACCACGAAGGTCTGGCCGGCATGGCGCGTGGCGATCAAGGATTCCAGGTCGCTCACGTAGTGGTCGGGACTGTAGCCACCGGAGGCCGGTACTTCGGACCGGCCGTGTCCCCGCAGGTCCACGGCGACGACCCGATGCCGGGCTTCGAGCGCGGGCAACTGCCAGCTCCAGTCGTGGGAGTCGCAAGTCCATCCGTGCAGGAGCAGGACATTCGAGCCTTCGCCGGACTCGGTGCAGAAGAGCCGGGCCACGCCGCGCCGTGCGGGATCGAATTCAGCGGTTGTCATTCGACCTCCGTGCGGGTGTGTTCCAAGGCGAAGCGTGCGATCTCGTCATGCCGGGCGAACCACACGCCGCCGGGAAGTGTCCTGGCATGCTTGATGATCTCTTCCACGATCCAGAGCCGGGAACGGTTGGTGATCACGTGCGGGTGCATGGTGAGTTCGAAGAGGCCGCCTTCGGCGTGCGCTCCCTCGAGTTCTCGCCTGAAGATGTCGAAGACATCCGAGGGCGGGGTGTACGGACGCAGGCCCTGGAAGCGATGCATCAGAAAGTAGACCGCGTCGTCGCGCACCCAATCGAACGGCAGCTCGACCAGGCCGGTCGGTTCGCCGTCCATCATGAGTTCGTAGCAATCGTCGTCCGCGGCCATCGACGAGTCGTAGGCGAACCCGAGCTCGCGCAGCAACTGCAGCGTGTTCGGGGAGAAGTCTCCCGATGGCGAGCGGTAGCCCGTGGGCCGAACGCCCGTGATGCGCTCGAGGGCATCGAGCGAGCGCTGAATCAGATCACGCTCGTCCGGCAAGGCAAGGCCGGAATTGAGCTCGTGGATCCAGCCGTGCACGCCGATCTCGTGTCCCGCTTTCACGATGGTTCGCTGCTCGTCCGGATAGAGGAGCGCGCTGACGGCCGGCACATAGAAGCTCGCGGGGACGCCATGCCGTTCGAGCATCGACAGGATGCGCGGCACGCCGACACGATTGCCATACTGGCCCCACGCCAGGCGGTTGACCGACTTGGCGCCGTCGCGCAGTTCGTTGGTCTCGTGATCGGAATCGAATGCCAGCGCCACGGCGAACCTGGCACCGTCTTTCCATGCGCGGGGGCGAAGGCGCCGGCCGGCGCGCACGCGATAAACGCGGCGGCGCCATTCCTCTTCCGGCCATTGCCATGGCTGCATCTCTTCCTGATCGATCGGCATATCTGCTTCCTTTGCGTGTGACGCTGCTGGGGGGATACACGGAAGGTAGCCAGTCGCACCGGCGGTGCTTGGCCATTTGAGGCGGCGAATGTGCGCTTTGGGGCATGGCGCTTCTTCTTCGCCAACAACGAGCCGATCTCGCTGGGGATGGCGGTGGATGCGGCATGCGATCGCACGGCGCCGCGGATCGAAGGTTCCCCGAACATGCCCCATTCAGCAAAATCGACGCCCCAAAAGGTCAATCGAAAGCTGGCAAAGCGAGCAATCTCGCTGCTGTCGATCGGCCGATCGGCCGCTTCGATGTCGAGACAAGAGACGGCGACCGCCTTGCAAGAGGCGCTCGTCCCGACCCACCACAAGCATGACCAGATTCAATCTGGCGGAAAGACAAGATGTCCACGCCCCCCTTCATCGCAGTTGCCGCGCCAGGGCATTCGCTTCCCGCAAAAGGGCCCCGCTCCAGGCTGGCGAGGTTCAGAGCAGTGGCCGCGCCGCTGATGGGAAACGTTCTGGAGTGGTATGACTTCGCCGTCTACGCTTTCATCGCGGCATACATCGCCAAGAACTTCTTTCCGACCTCGGCGCCCGCAACGGCGCTGTTGAGTTCGTTCGCGGTGTTTGGCGTCGGCTTTCTGGCACGTCCCCTCGGCAGCCTCGTGATCGGCCGCATCGGCGATGTGCGTGGCCGAAGGAGCGCATTGCTGCTCACGATGTACCTGATGACGGCAGGCACGCTGCTGCTCGCGATCCTGCCGACCTACGCGACGGCGGGGGTCATTGCCCCGGCCCTGCTCGTGGTCGCGCGCCTGCTTCAAGGCTTCTCGGCCGGCGGAGAGTGGGGTGGATCGGTCAGCTACATCGTCGAATGGTCGCCGGAGCGCCGGCGGGGGCTGTTCGGCAGCCTGCATGTGTTCGGCGTGATCGGCGGGTTCCTGCTGGGGTCGGGCGTGGCTGCGCTCGTCAACTCGGTGCTGAGCGCGCAGGAGATGGCGGATTGGGGCTGGAGAGTGCCCTTCGTCATCGGTTGCCTGATCGGGCCCGTCGCTCTGTGGATGCGGCGCGCGGTGGCCGAAACACCGGCGTTCGAGAAGGCCGTGGCTGAACGCGTGGCGCCCATTCCCATGCTCGAGGACAAGGAAGGTTGCAAGCTGGCGATCAAGGCCGGTGGTGTCTCCGTGCTCTCCAACATCAGCTTCTATGTGATGTTGCTGTACATGCCGACATGGGTCACGACGAACCTGAAGCTGTCCATGGCCGATGCGCTGTGGGCCAACACCGTCGGCCTTGTCTGCGTTTTCGTGCTCACGCCCTGCTTCGGTCTTCTCTCCGACCTGATCGGCAGGAAGAAGGTGCTGCTGTTCTCGTGCGCGGCCGTTCTTCTGGTGGCCTATCCGGCCTTTGGTCATCTTCTCGCACTCGAATCGGCGACCTTGAAGGACGTCGTCCTGGTCCAGTGCATCTTCGCGATCATCCTCGCGTCGATCTATGGGGTGCAGCCCACGACCATCGTGGAGATGTTTCCCACGCGCAACCGGACGACCTGGATGAGCATAGGCTACGGGTTGACCGCTTCGGTGTTCGGCGGCTTCGCGCCATTCATCGCGGTGTGGTTGATCCAGACGTTCCAGAACCCGATCGCACCGGTCTACTACCTGATCTTCGGCGCGATACTTTCGGCCCTCTTCACGTTCGCGATCAGGGAAACCGCATTCGAGACGCTGAAGTAGGCACGCACGAGCCTTCTGCCCATGTCCATTGGAGATCGCAGCCCATGAGAGGGAAGCCAGCACCCAGATCGATCCGGAGCGCGACGCTCATCGGTTACTTCGAGGCGGCTCGCGCGGCGGGGCTCGATCCCGAACGGATGCTGTGCCGTGTGGGATTAGACCCTTCCTGCATGGACGATCTCGAGACGCAGATCTCGCTGGATTCCTTCTGGCGCCTGCTGTCCGAGTCGGCTCGACTGGGGAACTGTCCCGACTTCGGCATGCGCGCCGCCATCGAGCGTGGCGTGCCCAACCTGGGGGCGGTCAGCCTGCTGATGCGCGAGGCGGAAACGGTGGAAGAGGCCATCCATTTCTACACCACGCACCTTGCCTTGCATGCCGATGGAACGCTGATCCAGCTGGACCAGCGATTCCAGTCGCCGCTGATCGTCACGGAGCTCCAGGCCCGGACCAGGGAGGAGTCCTTCCAGGCCACCCAGTTCTGCCTGGTGGGAATCACCATGCAGATTCGATGGCTGATCGGGGAGGCCTTTCAGCCGGACCTGGTGTCCTTTTCGTTCGCCAAGCCTCAAAGAATGCCGACGGTCGAGCGCTTCTTCAAATGCCCGGTCCAGTTCAGGCAGCTCATATCCGGATTGGTGCTCAACCGAAGCGTGTTGCAACGGCGGCCCGTCACATCGGCGCCCTTCCTGCGAAAGCTCGCGCGGCAGCAGCTCGAGCCTCTGATCAAGCGCTCGCCGGGCGGATTCTCGACGCGGGTCGAGCGTCTGCTGCGGACCCTGCTCGACGATGGGAACTGCGATTCGCAGTCCGTGGCCGACTACTTCCAGATCGATCGCCGGACCTTGAGCCGCAGGCTGGCGAACGATGGGGAGACGTTCTCCGGCATCCTGCAACGCATCCGGATGGAGGTCGCCTGCCGCGCCCTGGCCGGCTCCGACTCACCACTGTCGATGATCGCGGACGAGACCGGCTTCGAGAGCCTCAGCACTTTCAGCCGCTGGTTCCAGCAGTCCTTCGGCTGTACCGCATCCCGGTGGCGGGCGTGCAACGCCGCGGGCGATGCCTAGGAGTCTGCGGGGCAGGAGCCGCATCGGCTGCAACGCGCGAGAAAACGGTCCATCGCGGCGCTCGGCCGTCGGCAGCAGGGCGCCGTCGGCGCTGCCCATGAATTCGAAGAGCGAGAAACTGCGCAGGTTCACCAGCAGCACGCCGAACAGCGCAAAGCCACGCAGGGCCTCGATGAGTTCGAGCCGATGAGTGGCGGCGGGGATCAACCTTGCCTTGGGCGCGATCGACCATGTTTGCGATGGTGAGAGAGGTGGCATGACAAGTCCAGGGGGTATCGATGGGTGGCGGAGTCTGCGAAGCGACGGAGAGGACACGGCGTGGCGCGGCAAACCGTTAGGTGCGGAACTCCAAGGCCTGGAGAGTTACGCGTCGGCCTCATGCTAGGCAGGCGCATTGACTCAACATTACGCAGGCTGCCGGAGCCCGTTGCGTCGGCAGCCGCTGCAGAACATCGCACAGGTAGACCCAAGGCTCGCGGCTGTGCATGTTTGCTGACTGCACCAAGCTGATTTTCACAACCGTGCGTTGCTCGGCCACTTCGCCAACCACGAACATCCCGGCTCTGCGTACTAGTGCCAAGCCTCGATCATCGTGCTCATCGATCGCGAGCCAATCGGATGTTGCTGTCTTAGGCAACCGACCGGCAGTGGAGGTCAGCTGTTGATTTGCCATTCATCAGGCACACACTGAGCGGGGACTGAAATCGCCCGGCATGGACTGGCTGATCAAGCGCACCATGAAGGGCATCCGGCGCACCTTCGGCGTGGTACCGCGTCGCGTGAAGGCGCTAGTGAAGGCAGACCTTCTGGAGATGTTGGTTCTGGTCAACCGACAGAAGCCCTTGAACGCGACGCGCGACCGGGCGTTGTTGTTGATCGGTGTTGCAGGGGCCTTGCGATGACGTCCAGCCGCCGCATCTTCATCCTGACCCTCGCCGCGACGGGCGCTGCCGCCTGCGCCTCCGATGCGTTCGCGCAGGCCCAGCTCGGCGAGAGAGAGCCGCAAGCCGTGGCGCTCGGCTATGTCGCAGATTCGGCCAGGGCCGATACGAAGAAATCCCCGAAGCAAGTCAACGCCCAGCTGTGCAACGGCTGCGCACTGTGGCAATCGAAGCCGACCGAACCGCAGGGCAACTGCGCGCTGTTCTCCGGCAAGCAGGTCAACGCCAGGGGGGTGGTGCAGCGCCTGGGCGAAGAAGGCCTGAGGGCCGGGCTGCCGGCAGCCCGGCATTCAAAGACCCAGTGCGACCCCATCACCGCGAGGGTCGTGCGCGCCCCCCAGGCTGCCGTCGGCTTCGAAGCGGATCACGCCGGGCAGCCCTGCCAGTGGGCTGTGCGCGGCGATGGGCGCGACCTCGTGGCCGCGCGCGGTCAACGATGCCATCACCTCGGGGCCCACGTCCTGCTCCAGCTTCAGGCTGTCGCGGCTGTCGGAGAAGGTCCGTCCGAGCAGGAAGCGCGGCCTTGCCAGTGCCTGCGCGGGGTCCAGGCCGAAGTCGATCAGCCGGGTGAGCAGCGCCACCAGGGTCTGCGGCTGCCCGTCCGCGCCCTGCGTGCCCAGCAGCAGCTCGGGCCGACCGTCGCGCATGAAAGCGACGGGGTTCAGCGTATGGAAGGGCCGCTTGCCGCCGCGCAGCCCGTTGGGATGGTTCGCATCGTGGTGGAAGGCCGCGCCGCGGTTGTGCCACAGCACACCGGTGTCGCCGGCCACGACACCGCTGCCCCAGTCGTAGTAGATGCTCTGGAGCACGCCCGCACCGCGGCCGGAGGCGTCCGCGGCCGCGAAGAACACGGTGTCGCCGTGGCGGAATCGCTGGGGCCAGGGCATCGCCCGTGCGCCGGCCTGCGCCCGCGCCGCCTGCTGTTGGATGTAGGCGGCGTCGAGCAGCCGCTGCACGGGCACCTCGGTGAAATCGGGGTCGGCCAGGAAGCGGTCGCGGTCGACGAAGGCCAGCTTGATCGCCTCGACCATCCGGTGGAAGTGCTCGGCGCTGCCTTCGGCGATGCCCGAGAAATCCTGCTCGCCGAGGATGGCCATGGCTTCCAGCGTGGCGAAGCCCTGCGTCGGCGGCGGCAGGCTCAGCAGCGTGCCGCCGCGGTAGGGCACGGCCAGCGGCGTCACTTCCCGAGCGCGGGTGCTGCGCATGTCGTCCAGCGTGAGCGGCGAACCCGCGGCCTGCAGGCCGGCCGCGAGGCGGTGCGCGACTTCGCCTTCGTAGAACTCGCGCGGGCCCTGCGCCGCGAGCCGCGACAGCGTGTGCGCCAGCCCGGGCTGGCGCTGGTGCTGGTGCTGGTGCTGGTGCGAAGGCCCGACGGGAAACGCCGCGTCGAAGCCGTGCCAGTGCTGCGCCTCCGCGGCCCGCATCTCGTGCCAGAAGCGCTGCGAGGCCGACACGGCGAAGCCCTCCTGCGCATGCTCGATCGCGCGAGACAGCAGCGACGCCCAGCGCTGGCGGCCCTGCCAGTCGCGCGCCGAGATGTCGAAGGCCCGGGCCCAGCTGTCCACCGCCGCGGCCGTGGTCAATGCCGACGCGCCGCCGCGCAGCGGGACTGGCCCCGACAGCGGCGGGAGCGCTGCGGCGGCCTGCCCGACGCCGGAGATGCCGCGCACGGGCGCACCGGGCTGCGCGATGAGCCAGAAACCGTCGCCTCCGAGCCCGGTGAAGTGCGGGCATACGACGCACAACACGGCCGCCATGGCGATGGCGGCCTCGATGGCATTGCCGCCATCGGCCAGCACCTCCAGGCCCGCCGCACTGGCCAGCGGATGGGGGCTCGTCACCATGCCTCGCCGGGAGGTGCCCGAAGCAGGTGCGGCGGGCTGGTGTGTGGGCTCAGCAGACATGGAAGCAGTCATGCGGAAGTTCGTTCATGGCGCCTGCGTCAGGAAGGCCGCCACCATCTGGCGGGTCATCTTCTGGTGCGCCTTCTGCCAGGCCGCGGCCTGTAGGTCCTTGTTGAAGATGCGTGACAGCGTGAACGCATGGGCGCGGCCGTAGTACGACAGGCTCACCATCGCCACATACAGGTGCAGCGCATCGATGCCACTGCGCACGACGCCTGCCGCCACCCCGCGCACCAGCAGGCGGCGGATCAGCGCGATCACCGGCGAAGACATCTCCGGGATCCGGTTCGAGCGCGCGAGATGCCGCGCCTCGTTGAGGTTCTCGAAGGCCAGCAGCTTGCGCAGCCGCGGGTGCGTCGCGAAGTGGTGGTCCACGAAATCGGCGATGTGCAGCAGGCCGGTCAGCGGCTCCTCGGCCTCCGGGTCCAGCCGGAGTTCTTCGTGCCGCAGGTCGGCCATCACCGCCTCGAGCACGGCGACGTACAGGTCGTCCTTGCTCCCGAAGTAGTGGTACAGCATGCGGATGTTCGTGCCGGCGAGCCGTGCGATGCGTTCGGTGCGCGCGCCGCTGTAGCCCTCGTTCGAGAACTCATCGATCGCCGCTTCCAGGAGCTTCGCGCGCGTGAGTGCGGCGTCGCGCCGCGCGATCGTCTCCTGGGCTGGCGCCTGCCGTGGGGAAAGTTTGCTCATGGTGTGGATGGGAATGCAGGCGCTAGTGTCGCGGCAAGTTCGAGCAGCCGTTCGTCATTGCCCCTGGCCGAGATGAAGGATGCGTAAGGCGGCAGGCCCTCGGCAGCCGGCAGCGCAAACACCACCTGCGGCAGCCCCGCATGGCCGGCCACTGCGCCGAGCGCCAGTGCGCGTTCGTAGAAGGCGCCGCGCTGAGCCGCATCGGCGCGGCGCGACAGCGCGAAGCAGGGTGCGGCGGGAATCAGCCACGCCTCGTCGGGGCCCATCCTCTGCGCCAGCCGCGCGGCGGCCTGCGCGCGCCAGTCGCTCCAGCGCGTTCCCTGTGCGGCATCGAGCGCCAGCGCCGCCTCGAAGCGCGGCGCGATGGCGGCGCCGAAGCGCGGCCGCTGTCGCCGGATCCACGGGCCGACGTGGGCCTGGATCTCCAGGCCCTGGAGCACGGCATAGGCTTCGAACCAGTCGCGCCAGTCGCTGCCGCCATAGGCGCTGCGCTCGCTGTCGATGCGCATCAGGCGGGCCCACGCGGCCAGCGGCTCGCGCACCGCGGGCTCCGCCAGCGCCAGCGCGTCCGTGGCCACGCACAGGCGCAGGGGCGGCGCGGGCCGGTCGCTGCCGATGCGGGCTTCGGTGCCGAGCAGCGCATGCCCGGCGCGGCGCAGCAGGTCGGCATCGCGCGCGAACCACCCCACCGTGTCGTAGCTCGGTGCGAAGGGCAGGACCCCGTCGAGCGGGATCCGGCCGTGCGTGGGCCGCATCGCGGCTACCCCGCAGAACGCCGCCGGTACGCGCACCGAGCCGCCCGTGTCGGTGCCCAGCGCCAGGTCGACCTCCGCCCATGCGACCGCGGCGGCGCTGCCGCTGGACGACCCACCGGGCAGCCGATCGGGGTCGCGCGGATGGCGCGGCGCGCCGTAGTGGGCGTTCTCGCCCTCCAGGCTGAAGGCGAGTTCGTCGCTGATCGTCTTGCCGACGACCCGCGCGCCTGCGTCACGCAGCGCGGCCACGCAGGGCGCGTCGTGCACGGCCGGCGCGTGGCTGGCGGCCCAGTCCGGGTTACCGCCGCCGGTGACGGCGCCTGCGATGTCGATGAGGTCCTTCACGCCCAGGCGCACCCCGTTCAGCGCGCCGACGCCGGTGGCGGGCCGCTCGCAGCGGGGGCCGGGCATCCAGCCGCCCGATCCGTGCGCTGTCTCCGTGTGCATCAGGCGGGCAGCGCCGCGAGCACGGCGGCCGAGTCGGTCACGAAGCCGAAGCACTTCTTGACGTTCCAGATCGTCGCCTCGGTGCAGAAGTCCGGCGAGCTCGTGGCGCAGCAGTCGCTCAGCATCACGCAGCCGTAGCCCAGGAAGTTGGCGTCGGTGAGCGTGTGCAGCACGCACTGGTCGGTGTTGCAGCCCGCGAAGAGGATGCTGCGCACCCCGAGGTTGCGCAGGATGCTGTCCAGCGGCGTGTCCCAGAAGCCGCTGATGCGGTGCTTGTCGACCAGAAAGTCGCCTTCGTGCGGTGCGAGCTCGTCCACGATGGCCGCGGCCCACGAGTCCTTCTGCAGCACGTGGCCCTTGCCGCCGGGCAGCGGGTCGCCCAGGCCGACGCCCGTGCCGCTGTTCTTGTACAGATGGATCTGGTTGGGTGGCATGTTGGCCAGGTCCGGGCGGTTGCCCCAGTTGACCCAGACGACCGGCACGCCGGCGCGGCGCAGCCCGGGCAGCAGCTTCTGCAGCGGGGCGATCGGCGTGCGGTCCGCCGCATAGTTGCCGCCGATGTGGTCGACCCATCCGCCCTCGGTGCAGAAGTCGTTCTGCAGGTCGATGATGACGATGGCCGTGCGGCGCAGGTCGAGCACCACGTTCTGCGGCTGCGCCTGCACCCGAGCGCGCAGCGGCGCGGGCGGCTCCACGGACATATCGACCTCGCGCTCGCTGGCGACCCAGTAGTACTGCTGGCCCAGGCCCAGGGCGCCGTCGGGCCGGGCATCGGGAAGATAGGGGTGGCGTTTCATCAAAGGCTCCGGTGGTGTGCGGGCGAAGGGCGCATCGCCGCAGGCTGGTGCATTCGTTGTGGTCGCCGCACCGATATGCGGCAAAAAGTCGGCGAATTCACTGGCACTGTTATTGCGATGCGTTGTCGGTAAGTAATTGATTAGTTACTTAACCCTCCAACTAGCGAAAGGCATGCCATGCAGATTCCGTCTCCCTCCCGCCGCGCCGCCGTCCTCGCAGGCGTCAGCGCCTTCACCGCCCTCGTGCTGAGCCTGCCGGCCTCGGCCGCGGATCCGCTCGCGGTCGGCATCCTCATTCCCGGGTCCAAGTCGGACAAGGGATGGATGGAGTCCGGCTACGACGGACTCGTGGCCGCACAGAAGGAGTACGGCGCCAGGATCAAGGTGCAGATGATCGAGAACATCAACTACGCCGACATGGAGCAGGCCCTGACCAACCTGGCCAGCAAGAACGCGCTCGTGATCGGCGTCGGCGGCCAGACCCAGGCCGCCGTGCTCAAGGTGGCCAAGCGCTTCCCCAAAACGCACTTCTCGATCGTCGGCGGCAACAAGGCCGAGGAGACGGCCAACGTGGCCGGCTACGACGTCAAGCAGGCCGAGATCGCCTTCGTCGCGGGCGCCGCCGCCGCGATGCTCTCGAAGAACGGGGCCGTGAGCTATGTGGGCGGCATGGAGATCCCTTCCATCGTCAATGCCGGCAAGGAGTTCGGCAACGGCGCCAGGTACATCAAGCCCGGCATCAAGTACTTCGAGAACTACACCGGCGACTTCGACAACGTGGCCAAGGCCAAGGAAGCCACGCTGGCGGCCATCGCGCAGGGCGCCGACATGCACTATCACATCCTGAACCTCGGCCTGCGCGGCATGGAGCAGGCGGCCAAGGAGAAGGGCACGAAGATCATCGGCAGCTACACCAACCGCTGCGGCACCGATCCGCTCTATCCCGCCTACAGCATCACCGGCGTCGGCTATCAGGTGCAGTACGCCATCAAGGAGGCCGTCGGCGGTACCTGGAAGGCCGGCTACAAGCCCTTCGGACTGGCCATGGGGCCGAACGCATCGGACATGGTCATCTGCGGGGCGACCGACGAACAGAAGGCCAAGCTCGAGCAGATCAAGAAGGACATCCTGTCCGGCAAGATCAAGGTGCTGGAGGGTTGATGCGCGAGCGCCACGCCATCGACCTCGGTGACGGCCTCGGTGACGGCATCAGCGACGGCGGCCCGGGGTTCGCCGCAACGCCGGCCGCCGCGCCGCTGCTGAAGCTGGAGGGGCTGTCCAAGCGCTTCGGTGCGCTGCAGGCGCTGCAGGACGTCTCGCTGGCGCTCCATCCCGGCGAGGTCCACTGCCTGCTGGGCGAGAACGGCGCCGGCAAGTCCACGCTGTGCAATCTCGTCTTCGGCGTGCACGCCGCGGACGCGGGCGAGATGACGCTGGCCGGCGAGGCGTTTCGCCCGCGCTCGCCGGCGGATGCCCTTTCGCACGGCATCGCGATGGTCCACCAGCATTTCAGCCTCGTGCCCGACATGACGGTGCTCGACAACCTGCTGCTCGGCCAGGTGCGCGGCGTGCTCGACCGCAAGGCCGGCGCGGCGCGTATCGCCGCGATGCGGGAGCGCTACGGGCTCGCGCTCGATCCGCATGCGAAGGTGCAGGACCTGTCGGTGGGCGAGCGCCAGCGCGTGGAAATCGTGAAGTGCCTGGTGCGCGAGCCGCGCCTGCTGGTGCTCGACGAACCCACCGCCGTGTTGCTGCCGCAGGAGATCGAGGCATTGCTCTCGGTGTGTACGCGCGTGGCGCAGCAGGGCTGCGGCGTGGTGCTGGTCACCCACAAGCTGGCCGAGATCCAGCGCGTTGCGCGGCGTGCGACCGTCCTGCGCGGCGGCCGCGTGGTGGCGCGCTCGGACGCGCCCGCACAGGATATCGACGCGCTGGTGCGCGCGATGATCCAGCGCGACCTGCAGGCGCCTGCCGTCGCGCCGGTACGGGCGTCTCGTGCGTCCCGGCCGGCACCGGGCAGCCCGACGCGCGAGGCAGCGCTGCTGGCCGACGGCCTCACCGTGCGCGACGTCGATGGCGTGGTGCGCCTGGACAACTTCACCCTGGTGGTGGAGCCGGGCGAGATCGTGGCCATCGCCGGCGTCGAGGGCAATGGCCAGGGCGAGCTGGGCGCGGTGCTTTCGGGAATGCTGCGTCCCACCGAGGGGCGCTATTTCGTTTGCGGCGAGGACATGACGCGCGCCACGCCGCGCCAGCTCAGCGCCGCGGGCTGCGGCGTGGTGCCCGAAGACCGGCACGCGCTGGCCTGCGTGACAGGCATGAACGTCGCAGAGAACATCATGCTCGACCGCCTGGACCGGTTCCGGCGCTTCGGCCTCCTCGACCGCGCGGCCATGCGCCGCGAGGCGCTGGACCTCATGCAGTGCTACGACGTGCGCGCCGCCAGCCCCGACGTGCCGTTCGGAGGCCTTTCCGGCGGCAACCAGCAGAAGGCGGTGCTCGCGCGCGAGCTCACGCTCGAGGGCCTGCGCTTCCTGCTGGCGGCGCAGCCCACGCGCGGCCTGGATGTCGGCGCGGTCGAGGCCGTCTACGGCCACATCCGGGCCGCCGCGGACCGCGGGGTCGGCGTGCTGCTCATCTCGTCGGAGCTCGACGAATTGCTGAGCGTCGCCGACCGCGTGCTGGTGCTCTACCGGGGCCGGGTGATGGGCACATGCCCCACGGCGGGCGCGGACCGCGCGCGCATCGGTGCCTGGATGGCCGGGCACCGTGACAAGGAAGATGTTGCAGAGGAGGTCGCCCCATGAGCGGTCCTGTACTTGCCTGGTCGCGGCTCAGGCCGACCCCTGCGCTGCAGGTCTCCGCAGCCGCCGTGCTGCTGGCCTTTGGCGTCGGTGCCTTGCTGATCGCCGCGCTCGGCGTGCCCGTGGGCGATGCGGTCGCCGCGTTCGCGGACGGCGCCTGGGGCTCGTCCTATGCGCTGGCTGCCTCGATCAACCGTGCGCTGGTGCTCATGCTGGTCGGCCTGGGTTTCATCCTGGCCGAGCGCGCAAACCTCACGAACGTGGGCGGAGAAGGGCAGATTGCCGTTGGCGGCATCACGGCCACGGCGCTCGCGCTGTGGCCACCAGTGGCGCAGCTGCCGTGGGGGCTGGCCTTCATCGTTCCTATGCTCGGCGCCTGCGCGGCGGGCGCGTTCTGGGGCGGCATCGCCGGCGTCCTGCGCGTCAAGATGGGCACCAACGAGGTCATCGCGACCTTGCTGCTTTCCTTCATCGCCATCTGGATGGTGTACGGCAGCGTGCAGTCCGAGCACCTGCTGCGCCGGCCGATGACGAGCAGCGCGACGCTGCCCGAGTCGCTGGAGATTCCGGCGGCGACCCAGCTGCCGCTACTCACCGGCGATGCGGGTACGCCGCTGCACGTCGGCCTGCTGATCGGGGTGGTGCTGGCGGTGGCGGTGGCGCTGCTGCTCAACCGCACGGTGACGGGACTGCAGCTGCGCGCAACCGGCCTGAACCCGCGCGCGGCTCGCCGCGCCGGCATGCCCATCGACCGCCTCGCCATCGGCGCGCTCTGCGCAGCCGGCGCCTTCGGCGGACTTGCCGGCGCCTTGATGCTGCAGGGCGAGCAGTACACGCTCAAGGCCGGTTTCTCGTCGGGCTACGGCTTCGACGGCCTGGTGGTGGGCCTGCTCGCACGCGGCAGCGCGACCGGCGTGGTTGCGGGCTCGCTGCTCTTCGGCTTCCTGCGTTCGGGCGGGATCAACATGGAAATGGTGGCGCAAGTGCCTACCGCCCTGGTCGTGGTGATCCAGGGTCTCATCATCGTGACGCTCGCCGGGGCAGCCATCGGCATCCAGCGCATGGAGGCGCGACGCAAATGATCGATCCCGAACTGGCCGCCGTCTTCGTCGGCTCGAGCATCCGGCTCGCCGCGCCGCTGCTGCTCGCCGCCACCGGCGAGCTCATGAGCGAACGGGCCGGCGTGCTCAACATGAGCGTGGAGGGCCTCATGCTGGCCGGCGCCTTTGCAGGCGCCACCGCATCATGGGCCACCGGCTCGCCGTTGCTCGGCCTGCTCTGCGGCGTGCTGTGCGTGCTGCCCATCGCGTGGCTGCAGGCCTTTCTGAGCATCACGCTGCGCGCCAACCAGATCGTCACCGGCATCGGCATCAACATCCTGGTGCTCGGCGCGACCACCCTGGGTTACCGGGCGATCTTCGGCAGCCGCTCGCGCGCCGAGATCCCGGGCCTGGACAAGTGGGCGCCACCCGGCCTGTCGGAGATTCCGCACCTGGGCGAGCAGGTCTTCCGGCAGGCATGGCTGCTCTATGCCGCCATCGTGCTGATCGTGTTGGTGGGCTGGGTGATGCGCGCCACTGCGCTCGGCCTGGCGATCCATGCCGCGGGCACGTCGCCGCAGGCGGCGAGCCATTCGGGGTTGAAGGTGAGCCGCATCCGGTACGGCGCTGTGCTGTTCACCGGCTTCATGTCCGCGCTGGCGGGCTGCTTCCTGTCGATCGGTGACATCCACACCTTCACGGAAGGCATGACCGGCGGCGCCGGCTACCTGGCGATCGCGGCGGTGATCTTCGGCAACTGGCGCCTCGGCCGGACCGTGATGGCCTGCTGTCTCTTCGGAGCCGCCACTGCGCTGCAGTTCCAGCTTCCTGCGATGGGCATCGAGGTGCCCAGCGCCCTGCTGATCGCCTTGCCCTACGTGCTCGCGCTGCTGGCGGTGGGCGGGCTGGTCGGTCGACAGGTCGCGCCCGCAGCGCTCACGAAGCCATTGCCCGCGCAGGGCTGAAGCGCAGGTGCGGAGGAGGCGGCCCTGCACGCGAGGCCGCCGACCTCAGTCGCGATTCTCGTAGTAGCGGTGGTACTGCTCGCGCTCCCACTGGCGGCGGCGCCATTCGCGACGCTCGGCACGGCGCTCTTCCCAGCGTTCGGCGCGACGTTCCTCCCAGCGCGCGGCCGGCTCGTAGTAGACGGGCGGCGGAACGGAGTAGACCGGGCGCGGAGCCTGGTAGTAGGTCGGCGCCGGATAGGTGTAGACGGGGGCCGGCTCGTTCACGACCACGCCGGGGACGTTGATGCCGACGGACCAGCTGGTGTCGGCGTTGGCCGTTGCGGCGACGGTCAGGGCGCCAGCGGCAACGAGGCCTGCGGCGGCAAGCTTGAAGACGGTTCGCGAGAGAATCATTTGTTTCAACTCCAGAGGGCGGGAATCGCCGTGATGCGCTTCCAACGGACGGCGACCCGATACTGCGCACATCGCGACGGTGAAGAACGTTCCCAAATGTCACTGCGCCGCGAGGCCCTGCTGCGGTGTTTGCGATCCTTCGCGCATTTCTGGGCAACCATTGCCGTTCACCTCCCACTCACTTGTGAGCAAACGAAAAGGACTTACGGATGAAAGAACATGCAGTTCAAAGGTGCTGTAGGGCAGCGCGCAGCCCTGCACCTCGCCGGCCTTCAGCGCGGTGAGGGCTTGTGCCGCGCCGTTGGTAGGGAAAGTGAATCACGTTGAGCGCGGTCCCGGTCTTCATCTTGACCACCAGGCTCTTGAACATCTCGAGCTGGAGGTGGTTCAGCCCGCTGACGCCCGTCGTGCAGAAGCTCAGGCTGTAGGGCCTTTCGTGCGACAGCTTCGCCAGTTCGGGCAGGTCTTGGCCTGAGCGACGTAGCGCGCTCCCACGGCGCTGCTGGCGCCGGGGCGGTTCACCACGACCGCTTTTGGCGTATGCGCGAGTCCTGAGGGAATCTAAGGCTCGCGCTTCGGTTTACGTGTGCCTCCGAGTACAGCACAAGGGGTCTCCTGTTCAAGATCCGGGCTGCGCCTGTCGGCATCCTTTCCGACATCCGTGGCGAAGGCCGCCGACTAAGCTTGTCCATCGGGTTGGAAAGCTTGACTTGGAATTTTGATCCTGTGAAGTATCAAGAGGTTCTTTCAAGACATCGAGAGACGTGAGACGGGCACGGCGAGGTTGATGCCGTGGTGCGGCCGGTGCCAGTTATAGAAGTGGTTCCACACAGGCAGAGCCTCACAGCGCTGGGCTGAGTTCGCGTAGGCGTGCCCGTAGGCCCACTCGCGCAGGGCCGACTGGATGAAGCGCTCGGCCTTGCCGTTGGTCTGCGGGCGATACGCCCCGGTGAACTTCTGCCCGATGCCCAACTCGAGGCACGCTTCGGCGAACAGCCCAGAGCGAAACGACATGCCGTTGTCGGTCAACACCCGCTGGATCTGCACACCCATGCTTGCGAAGTAGCCTACCGCGGCCCGCAGGAACGCTTCGGCGCTGAACTTGGTCTCGTCGGGATGCACCTGCGTAAAGGCCAAGCGGCTGTGGTCGTCCACGGCAACGAAGACGAAGTCCCAGCCAACGCTGCGCGCACGCTGAGTGCGGTTACCGGTGATGCGGTGGCCGACCTTGTCGAAGCGCCCCAGCTTCTTGATGTCGATGTGCAGCAGCTCACAAGGGTTGTCTCGCTCGTAGCGTTGCACAGGCTCGTCCGGGCGCAGGTCACTCAATCTCGACAGTCCGGCACGACGCAGCACGCGACTGACGGTGGCTCGGGATACGCCCATTTAGGAAGCGATGCGTGCCTGCAAGAAGAACTTGCGCCGCAACTCGACAATGGCCAGAGCGACATGAGGTTCGATGGAGCGGGGCGAATTCTCGGGGCGCGAAGACTTGTCCAGCAGGCCTGCCGCACCATCGACCAGGTAGCGCGCCAGCCATTTACGGGCCGTGACGGCGCTGACGCCGTGCGAGGCGGCAGCATCTGATGCGCTGACGCCACGTTCAGTGATGTCCTGAACCATCTCCAGGCGCCGCAGGTACGTCAATCGGGCATTCTTATGGGTGTTCATCCGGGTCGGGGTCTTGAGTGGATTGGGGGTTTGGCGATTTCCAGTCTCTCAAAACTTCTCCGGGTGAACACCCGAAACACCTATGGGGCCTTCGCAACTAGAGCACGAGAGATCTCTTCTCGCTCCGCCAGGGTCAGCGCCTTCGCGCTGCGCCGCCGGTCCAGTGGTCGAATGCCACCGGTCTTCGACAGGATGGTGTGGATCGAGGTGTGAGGTCGGTCGAACAGATGGCCGATCTGATGCAGAGTCCAGCCTTCCTTCCAGCGCTCCCACATCAATGCCTTCTGGGCGTCCGTGTAGTGGGTTCGCGTCCAATACTTCATCTGCAACACTCCTTCTGCCTCAGCCGTGGTTATTGTGTTGCGTTGACCGGTTGAATCCGCCGCCGCCTGCAGACGGTCAAGGCGTCTTGGGCAAGTTTCCCCGCATGGTCGCGTTGAAGACGGCGCTTGCTGCTTGTCGGTCGGGTTTGGTCACCATCAAGGCGCTCTGAATCTTTCGCGGCGTGACGTGGCCGACGTACAGGAACATGGCTCACCTTGGACCTCGACGAAGTAAGAAGTCACCAGTGAGTTACCTGCCGAGTGTATTTTGGACCGTCCAACGCAGCGTCTCGACGCGACTAAGGTGGTCGTTAGTGCATGCGCAGGGTGTCAGGACGGTCATGCTGTGTGGCTCGGAAGCTAGTGGTTAACCCCACTGATGCTGGTGGGTTTTTGACTTTCGTCTCCACACTGTTAAATCCTGGTCGTACAGTCTGTTTCGAAACTTTGAAGTCACATTCTGGACTTCGAGACTTCGCGCTGTGCAACTCGGGAGTAACAAAGAATGCCGATAGATTTGCTTCGTCGTATCGAGCGTGCCTCCCTCCCGCTTGTCATCCAAGACGAGAAAGACGTTCGGAATGCGATCGTGTTGGAGGCAGCAGCCATGATCAAGGCGCACCTGCCGACGGTAGATGCTATGGGTACGCGACCCGTAGTGATCTTCCGAATCACCGACGCAGGAAGACGAGCGTTAAGTGAATCTGGCTCGTCGGAGAACCAACGAGAGACGGTGTGAAAAATCTTTCGTCGCCCTTCGGGCGGCCGCAGCTCTTGGGGAACATATCCCGTCAGTTCGACCTGGCGGTTCAAACCGGAGATACCGGCCGCGTGAAGCGCCCCGTCCAAGCGGCATTTCGCCCAGCGTATCGCCGCGAGGTGGAGAACTGGCTGCTTGCCCCAGGTGAGAGCGTCAAGACAGACAAAGAATTGGTCCTGCACTACTTGGTCGAACTCCGCGACCTCTCATATGACGACCAGCCGCAAATGTGCGTCGCCGATGTGCTGAAAGACAGGCGAGCGGCCGCGATGATCGCCGCAGTTTTTTTGCAAAATTTGGTGGAATAGTTCTCAGTCACCTCCCGTCGGCGTTGCGGAAGGTTCAGCCTAAATGCTTGCGTGTCGGCCAAGGTGTCGAGGTGGCTGCGTAGATAATGGTTCCAGCCACAACGTGTTTGCTATGGCTGGCACATGTTGAGGTTTGGCCGATGCGCGTGCCACCACACCGCCGGCCGCCTAGATTTCTGGGGCCTGCCATGCGGTCCCAGCGCTCCCCGGGCCACGGCCGCGAGAGGGGCTTCCTCGTGCCAGCGCCGGGATTCTGTTAGTCGTCCTCCGCGTTTCTCTTCGTTATGTTTCCAGGGGCTCCCCCAAAAGGGCGGGAGGGTATGCCCGCTCGCACAAGTCTTTCGCTCCATGCAGGATATGTCGGCGCATTCCAGCGCGGAGGGCATCACGTGGACGCAGAAGAATTTGAGCGACGCTACGAAGCGTGGGCAGTTGCAGAAGCCGCCGTTCACGCCGCGATGACGCGCACTGGACTCCCTCAAGTCCGAGACATCGAGGCACTGCGCAAACGAGCGGACGGACTGCTGTTCGAATTGTGGGGCGACGGCGACCCAGTGCGAGGGTTTATCAAGCTCGACCAGCCGCCCGCACGTTAGTCGAGCGGTGACTTCATCGCTACGTCGGGGGGAAGCGCTAACTCGGCAACGGCGTGATGCGAAGGACATTACCGGGCCGTTCCACACCTCCATCCTCTGGCGGCGTCAGGTCGGCCCCAATCAACTCTGCCGCTACCGGCACTGCAGCACTCCGAAGATCAGCAGGTCGCGAACCTCCATCGGGAATGGACTGCTTCGATGCGCCTGAGGGAATCCACCGGCTTACAGGAGCCCATTGAGGACGTCGGCGCTGAGCCATGCGCAGAGCCAACATCGCGCTTTGTCGAATTTTGACTACAAAAGCTGTCGTCTCAGGGCGGTAAAACAATGTGCATGCCCTCCCCGCAAGCGAAGATCGCAAGGGTCCAGCGTTTATCCGCTGAGGAGCGGTTGCGTCAGCCAACGCCCGAGGAGTGGCTCAGGCGTGTCGATGAGACACAGATGGGACAGATCGAGATGGTTCGGCCGAGTGATTTCGACCTTCCGTCAGGAGGAGGGGATTGCCGAACCGAGTTGGGCGATGTCGAGCTCTGTCCTGCAGGGCCCCCTCCCGCTCAGGATCCGCGCGCGAGTTCGGCGGGGTTGCTCTACCGTGAAGGTCTATCCCGGCGGTTGGGGCACGGCGGCGAGCCTCCATCAAGCGCCGGCGTCTGACGGACCCAGCCACAGCCGCCTTCGATTTGCTCGTCGACCTGTTCAGTGGGAGTGAAGCGGCTCTTGTCGAGTTGGGCGCTTCGCTGACGCCGCATACACGGCGGGCATCGCCGCGAGCGAGCCGGCTGCGCCGTAGACAGGGATTAGGTGGGCCGTGGGCGCGCGCGTCGGCACAGCACGGATCTGCGTGCGGCATATTCTGCCTTCGCCTTGTTGACTGCCTCCTCAGGCAGAAGTTGGAGCTTCTGGCAGTTCACGCATTGGTACAGCCGACGATCAGGAAACAAGCGCATCCACCCACGCCCCTCGACACGACCGAGATAGTCTATGGTGTAATTTAAGCCTGAAAAATGGTCATTTCCGCGGCAGTAGCGCGAACGTTACATCAATTGTTTCGCGACAAACATGACGAAGATCAATTTTATCAAGTTGTGACCTATCTGCCATAACAGGCCTCGTCCGTCCGCGAGGCCCCTCTACGTCTAGCCCCGGCTGCGCGTAGAAGCTCTATCGCCTGTTCTCACGGTTCAGGGCGTTCAAGCGCGCTAGGGCCGCATGCGCTTCGTCAAGGTCGCGTCTCAGCGTCTGCACTTCGGACCAACCGTTTAGGCTGTCTAACAGGCGAACGTAGCCCTCGTCTTCAAGGGAGCGGCCGGTCTCCCGGGCTGCGGCTTTAAGCATCTCGAGGATCTCGGAGGGGAGGGGAAGACCGTAAGTGCCGTCAAGCGTAGCCTGAAGGCGATGTATCAGTTCGGCGTTGAGGGTTCGCCCAGACAGGGTCGCGGAACGCTTGAACCGCTCACGCATGCCGTCCGGCAACTTGAGGTCATGCCTGTCGCCCGTCCGGACGGGGCGTCTTTCGCTCATTGGCCGAAATCTTCTGTGAGCGCGCCGCGCGGGCTACTTGTCGGCCGGCTTCGGTCGCACCCAGGCCGGGATCTCGAACAAGTCCAGCCCGCTCCCTGGGTCGTTAGCAACCCTCTCGATGAAGGCCTTGCGGAGGGCGGTGTTCGCGAGCGCCTGCCAGCCCGGACCGGTGGCCTCCAGCGCGGCCAGCACGTCGGGATCGAGGCGCAGGGTAGGGCTCTGATCGTCTTCCGTCATATCGTCTTTCTGTTGCGTGTCAGTCTTTAAGGTCGTACTGCCCCTGCAGCCTGCGGATGATTTGCGCGATATCGCCGCGATGGTTGCCGCGGTCGGTGATAACTCGAACCGTCCAGTTTGGGCCGCCATCCTCCGACGGGACGCCGATCACTCCGTCGCGGTAGACGTCGGTTTGCCGGCCGCGAAGGCCAGGCTGAGCCTCGATTCGTTGAATCAGCATCTGTTGCAGTTGCTTGGCGGTGCGCGTGGCCTTGGGCATGTACAAGGCATGTTACTGCCGCCGCGGCTGACAACAGTAAAGGAGGCCAAGGGCGAGATCGCCAGGCGCTCAAGTCCGCGGGCGGTATCCGGGACGCGCGCGACGAGCGCTGATGTTCGGCAGTTGACCCACTCTCGAGGCGGGGCTGCCCCCGATCGTAGAGCGCCAGGAGCAGGCGGCTCGTGCTAGGGTTGGCGCGGACGAAGCGCGGCGCGCACGTCAATCGGGCACTTCCGCTCCGTAGCGAGCGGCCACGACGGCGCGGCCAACGGCAGCCCGCGGCGTCACGCCCTCAAGCCAGGGGCCTCGGCCCTCGGGCAGCCGCCCACCAGGCTTTCCGACCACGATCGCGCACCACTGCCAGTTCCTTCCAGGCATGGGTGCGACGTGGATGGCCTCGCGTTCGAGCAAGCGCTCGAAGGCCGGCCACTCGTTGACGTAGTCGGTGCCGGCTATCTCGCCCAGGGCTTCGGCGATCCAAGCATTGAGGGCTACGCCGGCGAGCTCATCAGTCTTCATGTGTCGGAGGTGCCGAGTAGCGAAACCTCGTCGCCGTCGGCTGCCACCATTACGCCGGGCGTGCCCTCGGCAAGCTCGATTGGCACACCCATGTGCACCATGCTGTCGGTCGGCGGAAAGCTGCCGATGACGCGCAGCCGCTCGTACTCCTTGTGCTGTGCCGGCGTGAGGATGAATTTCTTCGGGTAGGTGTTGCTCTTAGCCCTCCAGTGCGCCACGAGTTTCTCGGTCATCGAGAGGTACAGGGACGCCATGCCGCTCACCTCGCGCTGCGGCGGATCTCCACCGGGCCGATGCCTTCGTAGACGATGGCGGCGTCCTTGAGCGAAGTCACAGTCCAGCGCGGGCCGGGCGTCACCTTGTAGTCGCCGGGCGCCAGCGGCAGCTCGGTTTCGTCGTGGGCTTCGGTGCTGTACCAGATCGGCGTGCGGAGGATGGTGGTCTCGGAGGAAAAGAATTCAGCTTGCATGGTTCGATTCTCGAGGGTCGCACTATCCGAGCTTTTCGCTCTTCATGCCGATGCGGGAGACGAGCCATGCTTGCAACTTCCCTTCTTCAGGTGTCTTTGTCCTGCCCTTGTGCCTTAGCTGGTTGCGCTCCATCTCTTCCGCAGTCTCGGGTAGGCGGCGCACCTCGCGGGTTTCGAGCATGGGCGTAGCGCCAGGGTAGTACCGCGGGCCTTCTTCCAAGGTCATCTTTCGATCCGACGGCCGCGACTTTCTCCGCCAGATGTCCGGCGGCAGCATGAAGGTGAAGTATTCGACGTCTTTCATGGTTAGAACGGCACATCTTCTTCGAAGGCTAGCCAAGTCTGCGGTGCCGGCGTGTGAGGCAGCTCAGGCTTCGGGCTGCTCGTAGTGCTCCCGCGCGACTTCTTGGGGAGATCGTGCCTTGAGGACCGGGTAGAGGGCTTCTGGCCAGGTGGGCGTTGACCTGCTTGAAGATGTCTTCGGCCAGATCGCTGGCTTCCAGCCGGTGGCAGAAGCTCAGGATGGTCGTCTCATCGGGGATCGCCTCCAGGCCGAGTCCGGCGAGCGTGCGCAGCGAGGCGATCTCATATAGCGCTTCTTCCATCGCCGGGTCGCTCAGGGGCGAACCAGTTCTGCATCAGGTGCACGCGCAGCATGGCTTGCAACGGGTAGGGCCGACGGCCTCGGCCTGCCACTGGAAAGTGGGCACGATGACTTTGAGCAGCGCTTTCCATGGCACCACCAGTTCCATTTCGGCAAGGAAGACTTCGCGCCTTGTCTTCTTCCTCTTGCCCGCATGCTCCGCATCCGCAAAACTGATCTGGCTCATCGCTCGTGCTCCTTTGCAGGGTTCAGTCCCTCATGCAAGAAACGTGCTCTTGTTCAGACCTTCCCTAGGTGAATCTGCAGCTCAGCTGGCGAGAAATCTGTCCAAAGTATCCCCGGGCTTAACTCCGCAGACGGAGCACCAGCGCGAAAACAACAATACATCCACAAAATTTTCGCCACGCTCAATCTTCGAAATATATGACTGTCCAGTGCGCAAAGAAGCTGCCAATTGCTCTTGCGTAAGGCCAGCATCTACGCGCAAGGCGCGCATGAGAACTCGAAGCTTTTCATATTTGGCATCGTAGAGAGAAACCGACATTCATCAATCGTTAAGTCCTTTTCGGAATAGTCGTAAACAGACTAGACTGACGGCTTGATGCAATGAAGTTTTCCAAGACGAATACGTAACATGAAAAGCCGGGCGATGAACTCTCCTTTTCCTAGCGAACGAGCCGTGCGGCTTCCTGCTTCGGTGACGAGCGTCACCAAGCGAGAGTCCGTACCCGCTGAGCGCAGCCTGTCCGCATCGCGTATAGGGGCCCACGTGAAGACGCTGCGCATGGCATCAGGCACGCCCGCGAGCAGTCTGGCGAAGCTGGCGGGAATCTCAGCTTCGTTGCTCTCGCGCGTGGAACGTGGTTTGGTTTCGCCTTCGGTAGAGACCTTAGATCGGATTGCCGAGGGCTTGCGCGTGCCGGTGTCACGCTTGCTGAGTGACCAAGGTCGCCGCATGGACTTCTGCCACGTGCCAGCTGGGCGCGGCCTTGCGGTTGAACGGATTGGTGCCGATTCAAACTATAGGTATGAGCTGCTTGGTCACCTCTTGTCGGGTAATCTGTTCGCCGAGCCCTACCTTGTCACTCTCTTACCCGATGCCGAGCCCTGCATTACGCTTCAGCATCCAGGTGTGAAGTTCCTGTTTTTCCTCTCTGGTCGGATTGCGTATCGTTGTGGCAATAAAACGGTGTCGGTGGGAGCTGGAGACTCCCTGCTGTTCGACGCAACTTCGCCGCATGGTATCGAAGCAGTCGACAGCGGCCCGGTGTCATACCTGTCTGTGCTGCTAGCTCTGCGCGACTGAAATTAAGTCATTGATCGCGCAGTCCGACGCTCAAGGTACGTCTCGTCAGAAAATCGCTGCGGCTTCTGAGGCGTCCGTGGTCAAGAGCTCCTGCACTCCGCTCGACAACCGCCTGCCCGCGGCTCTTTGCTCGCTGACGATCGCTAGTGCAGGCGCAGCGGAACTCTTTCAAGCCTGTGGGCGTGGTCCTTATCCAGTCTTCGCATCGCTTGTGACAGTTCGGCATGCCGAACTGTAGGTCCCGAGCCGGCGACAGCGTTACTGAAGTCATGCGAAGCGCAAAACAAAAAGTCCGCCGCCTGTAGACCAGCGCGCGAAGTCGGGTTGTTGTAGCTCAGGCGTCTGGTGGGCAAGAGCGGCCTCGCTTTGAGGCGCGCCTAGCAGTCGCTTCTCAGAAGTTCCGGCGCGTGCTCAGAGCCTTCTCAATCTTGCGATCCGTTTTGTACTGACTCAGCGCATACACCGCCCAGATCGCAGCCGGAAGCCAGCCGATTAGGGTGATCTGCAAGATCAAACAGATGATGCCGGCGATCGGACGGCCGATCGTGAAGAAGGCGACGAAGGGAAGAAGGATGGCCAGGATGAGACGCAAGATGTTTCTCCGTGGTTGGTCTAGACATGATCCTGCCAAAGGACTGGCCGGCCGACCATAGCTTCTCCTCACGATCTATCCACCCACCGGGGTGCCAGTGGTCGGCATCTCCGGCGTAGATCGCGAGAGGGCCTTAGCACGGCTTGAATGCGGCCCACAGGTTCCAGGCAGTCGCGCGCTGAAAGCCGCATGAGGCGGGCCATAGCATCACACCAAAATCGCGACGCCAGCGTGGCTTGACTGCGCATCGCTCACGCTCCCATGACCGGCTGATCGTCGATCCGATGGAACCCACCCGCTTGAGCCTCTCGGACGAGCGAGCCTCGTGCCGATTTCCGCCGCCGTCCACCTCAGCTCTGCGCGATCCAGCGATCAGCTGATAGACAGCCAAGCCTGCCCTAAAATCTGGCCTGACTGGCTCTCGAAGGCGTTCTGCGGTTTGGCCCAGCCCGAGCCGTCCATCACGCCTCCCCCGATGATCAGACCCGCGAGGGCGCGGAGGGCATCCTGCCGTCGGTGTCCGTGAACCCGTACTCCTGCGCCAGTTCTGCAACCAATTGCAGTCGACCGCTCTTTTCCATGATCGCTGGATCGGCCGCCAGGCCGACCACTGCCCGCCTCGCGAACTCGGACGACTTGACGCTTTCCATGATCCGCTTGGCCAGTGGTGCTGGGACCCGATCCGGCTGAGCGAGGAACTTCTCGCTATTGACAAAGCCGGGCCAGATCACGACCGCGGCGACGTTGAAGGGCTTGAGGTCGTGAGCCATGTCCTTGGCCATCTTGTCGACGCCGGCCTTCTGGACACCAAAGGGCACGCCGAACGTGTAGCGCACAGCGCCGCCCGAAGAGGTATTGACGATCAGTCCCTTGCGGCTGGCAATGTAGTGCGAGCGCTGTCCCACGCGCAGCAGGTCTTCCCAAAGGCCGTCTTCGAGTTCGCAGAAGGGGACGTTGGCATATGAGACGGGGCCGCAAACACGTTGTTCACCAGGATGCCGATCGCTGCGTTTTGCTCATCGTGCACACGCTCGAAGACGCGCTTCACACTGCCGTCGTCGCCATGGTCGCAGACGATCGGGGCTGTCACGGCTTTGAAGCAGCCACTGGCACTGTCGGCGGCGCAGGTGTTGCCGTCGCACCGGCCATGGGAGCCGGATGCGTTGATACCTCGTGGCGCACCAAGCGATGCTGGGCGATCTCGCGCGCCGATTCGGCGATCGCGTCCGCATTGTTCCGCTATCCGGCGATGCAATCTCGGGACTTATGAGTTGCCCGTGGCGTTCTCTTGCGTCAAGAGCTTCTCGGCCCTTGATAGGCAGAAAGTGGCCGTCGGATCGGCGCTGCGCAGCCGCACGCGCCTGCGACGCTGGCGAGCCTGCGCGAAAGAACATGCTCTTGTTGGTTACCAATCGTCGCGCTTCTTCCCAGACGTCGGCGGCACACGGCGCATCGAATTCGCTGCGCCGTGGCTTACCCTGAACGGACTTAGAGGTCCATGCCACCGGGAGGCGCAGCGGACGCCTTTTGCGGCTTGGGCATTTCCGCGACCGTTGCGTCGGTCGTGAGAATCAACCCAGCGATCGACGCCGCGTTCTGCAGCGCTGTTCGCGTGACTTTGGTCGGATCGACCACGCCGAGTTCAACCAAGTCGCCGTATTCGCCGGTCGCGGCGTCGTACCCGTGATTTCCCTTGCCTTCGAGCACCTTGGCCACCACCACCGAGGGTTCCACACCTGCATTCGCGACGATGGCACGCAGCGGTGCTTCAAGCGCGCGCAGCGCGATGCGGATACCGGCGTCCTGGTCGCTGTTGGCGCCCTTGAGCCCGGAGATCGCGGCGCGCGCGCGCAGCAGCGCGACGCCGCCCCCAGGCACGATCCCCTCGGCCACCGCCGCTCGCGTGGCGTGCAGCGCGTCGTCGACGCGGTCTTTCTTCTCCTTCATCTCGACCTCGGTGGCCGCGCCCACGCGAATTACCGCCACGCCGCCCGCGAGCTTGGCAACACGCTCCTGCAGTTTCTCGCGGTCGTAGTCGCTCGTGGCCTGCTCGATCTGGGCCTGAATCGACTTCACGCGCGCATCGATGCGCTGCTGATCGCCGCCGCCGTCGATGATGATGGTGTTCTCCTTTTGCACCTCGATGCGCTTGGCACGACCGAGGTCTTCTAGCGTAGCTTTGTCGAGTTGCTTGCCGGTTTCCTCGGATATCACCGTGGCACCGGTGAGCACCGCGATATCCTCGAGCATTGCCTTGCGGCGATCGCCAAAACCTGGCGCCTTCACGGCCGCCACCTTCAGCACGCCGCGCATCGAGTTGACCACCAGCGTCGCGAGCGCCTCTCCCTCAACCTCCTCGGCGATGATCATCAGCGGCTTGCTAGCCTTGGCGGCGGCTTCGAGCACCGGCAACAGCTCGCGGATGTTGGAGATTTTCTTGTCGTGCAGCAGCACGAACGGATCTTCGAGGTGCGCGACCTGCTTCTCGGGATCGTTGATGAAGTAAGGGCTCAGGTATCCGCGGTCGAACTGCATGCCCTCGACCACGTCGAGTTCGTTGTCGAGCGACTTGCCGTCTTCCACGGTGATCACGCCTTCCTTGCCGACCTTCTCCATCGCGTCGGCAATGATCTTGCCGATGGCTTCGTCCGAATTGGCGGACAGTGCTGCCACTTGCGCGATTTCCTTGCCGGTAGAGATGGGCTTGGAGAGGTTGTGCAGCTCGTCGAGCACTGCGGCCGTGGCCTTGTCGATGCCGCGCTTCAGGTCCATCGGGTTCATGCCCGAGGCCACGTGCTTCATGCCCTCCTGGACGATGGCTTGCGCTAGCACCGTAGCAGTAGTGGTGCCGTCGCCCGCCACGTCGGCGGTCTTGGAGGCGACCTGCTTGACGATCTGCGCGCCCATGTTCTCGAACTTGTCGGCAAGCTCGATTTCCTTGGCGACCGACACCCCGTCTTTCGTGATGACCGGCGCGCCGTAGCTGCGCTCGAGCAGCACGTTGCGGCCCTTCGGCCCCAACGTGACTTTCACGGCGTCGGCAAGGATGTTCACGCCCGCGACGATGCGCTGGCGGGCATTGTCGTGAAACTGAACGTCTTTGGCAGTCATTTTTCGATTGCTCCTTCTTGACTCAACTGTTCATGAAATAGACTCGCACTCGCGGCTTTTTCAGGCCACGCGTTTGAGGCTGCTGCGTTCCGGCGCCTCAACGACGGCAAGGACATCGTCCTCCCGCAGCACCAGCAGTTCCTCGTCGTCGATCTTGACGGTCTGGCCTGAGTACTTGCCAAAAAGCACTCGATCGCCGGCCTTCAGATGCAACGGACGAAGCGTGCCGTCAGCAAGCAGCCTCCCCTGGCCCACGCCGACCACTTCGCCTTGCTCGGGCTTCTCGGCGGCCGAATCCGGGATCACGATGCCGGAGGCTGTCTGCCGCTGCTGCTCGATTCGTTTGACGATCACTCGGTCGTAAAGAGGATGAAGTTTCATGTTCGATCTCCTAAGCGATAAAGGTCATCAATGGAACACACGCCACCCGGGGGCGGCGCGATGATTCCGCTTCTCTCGCCGGCGTGCAGGCGCCGGCGTGCGAGAGCTATGGGCTTCGGCGCGCGTGTTCAAGAGGTCGCGGCCGCGGTTTTTTTGTGACTATTGTTTTCAGCCGGACCCCAGGACCGGTACGTTCGCGTGCCCGAGGCGGTACACGATTCGCTGCGGCCCCGGGCCGCTTGCGAGGCCGGGGACCACAGGGCACGGCAGCGTGCGCCCGCCCGAGCTGTCGAGCGTGTCGTCGGCGTCTTCCGGAATGGCGGACCAGATGCCGCCCTTACGCGGTCTGAACAGCCAGCGCACATAGCCGCGGCGGCTGGCCTCGCGCAGCATCTGGTCGCGGTCGGACGCCTGCGCCACCGCGTGCTCGCCCGCGCCACCGTTGCCCGCTGCGGCATCCTCCTCGTCGGCATAGCCGAAGGCACGCAGGGCCTCGCTGACTTCGGTTGCCGGCGCGCCCAGCCGCCACCAGGGCGGCCGTACTATGCGCTCCAGGTCCCATGCGCCGAGTTGCCAGGCGGCTTCGAGCAGCGCCTGCTCAAGCGTGTCGGGGCGCTCGCCGGATATATCGAGCCTGGCGATCGACAGGGGCACCGGCCGCCGCGGCAGTTCCACACCTGGCATCTTCAGCGGCGTTTGCCGCAGGAAGCCATGCCAGTGCAGCGACAGCAAGGCTGCGTCAGGGTGCCGCGCGACGCTCGTGACCGTCACCGCATAAAGCGGCAGGCGCATTGCAGCCGAATGCGCTGTGACGGTTTCGAAAAGGTTCATCCGTACCTCCACAAAAACAACAACGAATCCAACAACCGGACCGCTTTTGAATGTCCGGCAGCGCCGAGGTTTCCACAACACGGGGCTCTTGAAAAGTGCGGCTCCTGCGGCCATATTCCGCTCCGGAAGCGTGCCTTCCATCTTCGCCCTCATCCTTGTTTATTCATTCCCTTTCGAGGAGATTGTCTTGACGATGAAGATCGCGCAGATCGCGCCTCTCTACGAAGCCGTGCCTCCGCGGCTCTATGGCGGGACCGAACGTGTCGTCTGCCACCTGGTCAACGCCTTGGTGGACCTCGGCCACGAGGTCACCCTCTTTGCTTCCGCCGACACTTGCACACGCGCCGAACTCGCGCCGATGCGTGCGCAGGCACTGCGCCTCGATCCGGCCCCGCTGAAGTCGGATCTCGCAAGCCATCTGCACATGCTGGGCGAACTGCGGCAGCGCGCACGCGAGTTCGATGTGTTGCACTTCCATGTCGACCTGCTGCACTTTCCCTTCTTCGAGGACATGGCACAGCGCACGATCACTACGTTGCACGGGCGCCTCGACATCGTCGACCTGCCGGTGGTCTATCGTCGCTGGAACCGCTATCCGCTGGTATCAATCTCGCGACACCAGCGCAAGCCGCTGCCGTTCGCCAACTGGCTGGCCACCGTGCCCCACGGACTTGATGCGTCGACCTACCGCTTCGAGCCCCGAAGCGGTGACTACCTGGCGTTCCTTGGCCGCATCTCGCCGGAAAAGCGGCCCGACCGCGCCATCGAGATTGCCCGCAGGGCAGGGCTGCCGTTGAAGATTGCGGCCAAGGTGGATGCGGCCGATGCGACCTATTTCGAGCAAGTCATCCAGCCGCTGCTGCGCGACAACCCCTGGGTCGAGTTCGTGGGCGAGATTGGCGATGCCGAGAAGTCGGCGTTTCTCGGCGGCGCCCGCGCGCTGCTGTTCCCCATCGACTGGCCTGAACCCTTCGGGCTGGTGATGATCGAGGCCATGGCCTGCGGCACCCCGGTGATCGGCTGGCGCTGCGGGTCGGTGCCCGAGGTCATCGATGACGGCACCAGCGGCCTCATTGTGGAGGACCTGGACCAGGCCGTGGCCGCGGTGCATGCGGTCGACCGGCTCGACCGGCGCCTCGTGCGCGAAGCCTTCGACGTTCGCTTCTCGGCCCGCGCGATGGCCAGCGCCTATGTGGCGCAGTACCGCCGCCTCACGGACCAGAAACACAGCAGCGGCGGCGCCATCGCGCAAGAGACCGCGCTTTGCAGCGAGTTCGCATGATCCATGAGCAGTGAGACATTCGCCAACGATCAGGTCGAGGCCGCGCCCGAGCGCGCGGTGCAGCATGCCTTTGTCCTGAAGGAAGCTGACACCTACCTCGTGATGGACGCCCATGGCGATATAGGTGGCGGCGTCGACGGCCTGTTCCATCACGACACCCGGATGCTATCGGCTTTCGCGCTAAGGCTGGACGGAACTCGCCCGTCGCTGCTGTCCAGTGGCGTGAGCAGCGACAACGTTTACTTCACCGCCAACCTCACCAATCGGCCGCTGCCCGTGCTCGGGTCCACCTCGACGCCGCAAGGTGTGATCCACTTGGAGCGCAAGCGCTTTCTGTGGGGAGCGAGGATGTTCGAGCGCCTGCGCCTCGTCAACTACAGCGACCAGCCCGCGCGCGTGCCGCTGGCCTTGCGCATTGCGGCAGATTTCCGGGACATGTTCGAGGTGCGCGGGCAGGTGCGTGCACAGCGCGGCGAATTCGGCCCGCCTGAGATCGGCGCCCGGGGCATCATGCTTGAGTACCGCGGCCTGGACGCGGTGCTGCGCCGCGCGTGCATCGATTTCTCAGAACCGGCGCAGCATCTGGACGCACAGTCTGCGATGTTCGAGGCCAACCTGTCTGCGCGCGGCGCGTGGACGCTGTATATCGAAGTGGGTACCGAACCGGCGCTGGTGAGCGCCGACCGTTTCCGGAAGGCCGGGGTGCAGGCTCGCTGGCGGATGCGTGCGCGCCAGCGCCGTGGATCACGCCTGCACGCGTCCGGGCGTCTTTTCCAGAGTTGGCTCGACAGGTCGCGTGCAGACCTCGCTCTGCTCACGACCGACATGGCGACGGGGCCCTATCCCTATGCAGGCATCCCATGGTTCTCCACGCCGTTTGGGCGCGACGCCATCGTCACAGCCTTTCAGACACTATGGATCGATCCTGCACTGGCGCTAGGAGTACTAAGGTTTCTTGCCGCGCGTCAGGCACAACAGACCTCCAGTTTTCGCGACGCTGAGCCAGGAAAAATAATGCACGAGACGCGCAGGGGCGAAATGGCGGCGGTCGAAGAGCTGCCTTTCGGCCAATACTACGGCGGCGTCGATACCACCCCGCTCTTTGTTGCATTGGCGGGTGCTTACATGCAGCGCACCGGCGACGCACAAGCCATTGATGGGATATGGCCTGCGTTGATAGCGGCCAGCGAATGGATGGAGCGCAGCATGGCGCGGCACCCCGCAGGATTGCTCGCCTACCAGCGCGGCGAAAGCAGCGGCTTGTCGAATCAAGGCTGGAAGGACAGCCATGATTCGATCTTCCATGCGGATGGCAGCTCGCCAGAAGGCCCCATCGCTCTGGTGGAGGTGCAGGGCTACGCCTATGCCGCTTTCCTCGCGATGGCTACCCTGGCGGAACTGCGCGCAGATCCGCGCGCCAGCCATTGGCGTCAACGATCGGTCCAGATCGCGTCGGCCATCGAGCGCGAATTCTGGCTGCCGACTCAGCAGTTCTACGCGCTGGCGATCGACAGTGGCAATCGGCCATGCGCAGTGCGATCGTCGAACGTTGGGCACCTGCTGTTTGCCGGCGTGCCGACGCCCGATCGGGCTGCTGCAATCACGCGAGGCTTGCTGTCGCCGGCGTTCGAGTGCGGTTGGGGCATTCGAACCCTGCCGCTGGAAGCCGTGCGCTTCAATCCGATGTCGTATCACAACGGCTCGGTGTGGCCACACGACCTGGCTCTATGCGCGGCGGGCATGGCGCGCTACGGCGAGCGCGTGGGTGTGGCTCGCATTGTGGACAACCTGTTCGAAGCGGCCTCGCATTTCGGAATGCGGCTGCCTGAGTTGTTCTGCGGGTTCGAGAGGCAACCGGGGCAAGCGCCCGTGGCTTATCCGGTTGCCTGTTTGCCGCAGGCCTGGGCTGCGGGCGCGGTCTTCATGTTGCTGCAAGCTTGCCTCGGTTTGAGAGTGGACGCAATCCGCAACACGTTGGAAATCGTTCATCCACGCCTTCCGACCGACATCGATCAGTTGCACCTGCTGGAGCTGAAAGTCGGCGAGAGCTGCATAGACCTGCACTTCGAGCGCATTGGAAAAGAGGGTGTCGTTGTCAATGCGGAGAACCGCTCAGAGGCTTCGAAACTTGAAATAAACCTGCGAATCTAAGACAAGTACCGGCGCTCACGAGCGCAGCTCAAGGGCGCCCGTGATGCGCTGGGATCTGAACGTACCGCAGCGCTGGACGATCGAGACGAGTGGTCGACGGGTGGGCCCGCTATGATCGGCGCAAGGAAGCCATCGATACCTTAAATCGGGGTGCCAGCGATGCGCAAACTCTTGACGATTAAAGATTCTTTTCAGATTTCTGGCGCGGGTTGGTTGTCGTTCCTTGTCCGAGAATCGACGAGTACGCAGGGCCGGAGGCGCCTCAGGTCGAGCTGCGTTTGCCCAACGGGGAAGTCTCGATCGCAACGCTCAGAATCGAACGTGCCTTTTTCTCTCCAGCGCCTTTGGAGCCTCGGTGGACCTGCGTCCTTCCAAGCGCATCAAGTGCGGAGGTTCCGATCGGAACCGAGATCTGGGTTCCGAAGAGATGTCTCCCGGACACCGACCGCTTCTAGGTACACATTGATCTATGAGCCGCATCGTGCACGCTGAGAACGGCCTGCAACGCTGCGGCGACTTCGACGCGCTCCAAAGCACCGCAAGGGCCCTTGTCGCAACGTCTGGAGCCTCTTTCGAGGCTGTTGTCGCTTTCAAGACACACCTCGGGTATGCAAGGCCAGCAATCGTCTCTTTGCGATGACCGGGTTGGTCAGCCCGAACAGGCTGATGAGATGCGCCTCGTTCTTTGCCAGACCCTTGTATCGCACCTTCTGTGCCGGAACAAGTTCTTCACGACATGGAACGGAGGCTCGGCCTTCGCACGCCCGCTGGCCTTCAACTGCTCGGCCTGCTCCGGCATCCGTGCCACTTGCGCGTGAGGTCCAACCTTCGCCGCTTGCCCGGCTGCATCGCCACATGCCAGCGCGGGCCTCGGGCTTCTTCGCGCCCGTCCTCGCCGCGGTAGCCCGCATCGCCGAGAGCATGCTGCTCGTCGTCGCGCAGCAGCGCGCCGGCCTGGCTAGCGTCGGCCGCGTTGGCAGCCGTGCCGATCACCGAACGCACCAGCCCCGAGTCGGCGTCCACGCCGATATCGCTCTTCATGCCAAACTGCCAGGCGTTTGGCCTTCTTGGCCTGCTGCATCTCCGGGTCGCGCGTCTTGCCCTCATTCTTCGTCGAGCTGGGCGCAGTGAAGATGGTCGCGGCCACGATCGTGCGGGCGCGCATCAGCACCCTTGCTCGGCGAGGTGCGCATTGATTTCCTCGAACTAGGCTGCTGCCGTTTCAAAGACACCTTGTTAAGGTGGAAGATGAAACCGGAGGTGGCTCATGGGAATGAGAAGGCAATCAGCCGAGAGTTCAAGCTTGAGGCAGTCAAGCTGGTGAAGGAGCGAGGCGAGTCGGTGGCGCAGGCTGCACCCGACCTCGATGTGCATGAGAACGTGCTGCGCAAATGGGTACGTGAGGCGACAGCGGACCCGCAGCAGGCGTTTCCTGGTCAGGGCGCGATGAAACCCGAACAGGCTGAGCTGGAGCATTTGAGGAAGGAGAACGTCAAGCTGCGCATGGAGCGTGACCTGTCGAAAAAAGCGGTGGCCTACTTCGCCAAGGAGTCGATGTGAAGTTCGGCTTCGTTGCGAAACACCGAGGGACGTGGCCGTTGGCAATGATGTGTGAGGCGCTCGGTGTCTCGCGAAGCGGCTTCTATGCGTGGCTCAGCAGGCCCCGAGGCCAACGCAGTCTGGAAGACGAGGTGCTCGGCAGCCTGGTGCGTCAGAGCTTCCTGAGCAGCGACCGCACCTATGGTCTCGGCGCGTGTGGCATGACGTGCTGGCACTGGGTCAGCGATGCGGATTGCACCGCATTGAGCGGCTCATGCGTGAGCAGGCCCTGCGCGCGAGGCCGCGACGTCGAGGCTTGCCGCAGGACCGAGGCCAGCGCAGCGCTATCGCCGACAACGTGTTGGACCGCCAGTCCAGGCTGGTGCGCCCAACCAGAAGTGGGTGGCCGACTTCACGTACATCCGGACGGCCGAGGGCTGGCTATATGCCGCTGCGGTACTCGACCTGTACTCGCGTCGCATCGTCGACTGGTCGATGCAGGACAGCATGACCACGCAGCTCGTTGCCGATGCGCTGATGATGGCAGTGTGGCGCCGGGGCAAGCCGGTCGCGTTGCTGCATCACTCTGACCAGGGAAGCCAAGGTGGATTCAACCGGTCGTCGCAACACCTTCAATCAAGGAGGTTTCTATGGGCCGACCTGCGGGTTGGATGCAGAAG
>NZ_JBWKPQ010000006.1:0-360140 GCF_059418345.1 Variovorax sp. GW821-FHT09B01
CCTTTTCTTTGGTTACTTTCTTTTGGCGAAGCAAAAGAAAGTGACTCGCCCGCCGGGGCGAGACCCGGCCAACAGCCCAAAAACAGAACACACCCCCAACCCAACCTCCACCCCAAAGGCTTCCTAAAATCCCCCCTCCCCCCGCACCCGCCCTTATCCAGAATAAGCATCCAACCGCCCGCAAACCCGCATGAACACTGGCGAATAAGCTTATCCGCATAAGGCGCGAACCAAAAAATAGTTTGGTTCCATAAGGCACGCTTTCAGAATCCCGGCTTCTTGCTGGCGCGCTGGACGCACCGCACTTCAAGACAAGACTCACGCACGATGTACCAATACACAGACTTCGACCGCCAGTTCGTTCATCAACGAGCCGCCCAATTCCGCGACCAGCTCGAGCGCTGGCAAAAGGGCCGCCTCCACGAAGACGAGTTCCGTCCCCTGCGCCTGCAGAACGGCTGGTACGTGCAGCGCTACGCCCCGATGCTGCGCGTGGCCGTGCCCTACGGCGAACTCTCGAGCCGGCAGGTGCGCGTGCTCGCGAAGATCGCCCGCGAGTACGACGAGCCCGAGGCCGAGGTCTACAAGAAGGCCATCGAGACCCAGGGTCAGCTCGGCAGCCAGAAGCTGCCCACCCACTACGCCCACTTCTCGACCCGCCAGAACGTCCAGTTCAACTGGATCCCGCTCGCCAAGTCGGCCGACGTGATGGACCTGCTGGCCTCGGTCGACATGCACGGCATCCAGACCAGCGGCAACTGCATCCGCAACATCACGAGCGACGAGCGCGCCGGCATCGCCATCGACGAGGTGGCCGATCCGCGCCCCTACGCCGAAATCATGCGCCAGTGGAGCACGCTGCATCCCGAGTTCGCGTTCCTGCCACGCAAGTTCAAGATCGCGATCACGGGCGCCGACGAGGACCGTGCCGCCACGGGCTGGCACGACGTGGGCCTGAAGCTGGTGAAGAACGAAGCCGGCGAGATCGGCTTCCGCGTGCAGGTCGGTGGCGGCATGGGCCGCACGCCGATCGTGGGCACGGTGCTGCGCGAGTTCCTGCCGTGGCAGCAGATCATGAACTACCTCGAGGCCGTGATCCGGGTTTACAACCGCTACGGCCGCCGCGACAACATCTACAAGGCGCGCATCAAGATCCTGGTGAAGGCCGAAGGCCAGCGCTACATCGACGACGTCGATGCCGAATACAAGCAGATCCTCGAGCACGACGGCGCGCCGCACACGATCACGCAGGAAGAGTTCGACCGCGTGGCCGCCTCCTTCGTGCCGCCGGAACTGGCCACCCGCGTGCTGCAGGGCGCCGAGAAGACCGACGCCGAGCTGCGCGCCCATGCCGCCGACGACGTGCAGTTCGCACGCTGGCTCGCGCGCAACGTGGCGCCGCACAAGAACCCGGCCCTGCGCGCGGTCACGCTGTCGTTCAAGCGCCTGAAGCAGGCGCCCGGCGATGCCTCGGCCGACCAGCTCGACACGCTCGCGCAGCTGGCCGACCGCTTCTCGGCCGGCGAAGCCCGCGTGACGCACGACCAGAACGTGGTGCTGCCCTGGGTGCACGCCGAAGACCTGCATGCGCTGTGGCTCGCAGCCCGCGCGGCCGGCTTCGCGAGCGCCAACGTGCACCTGCTGACCGACATGATCGCCTGCCCCGGCGGCGACTTCTGCGCGCTGGCCAATGCGCGCTCGATCCCGATCGCCGAGGCGATCACCGAGCGCTACCAGGACCTCGACGAGCTCGACGACATCGGCGAGATCGACCTGCACATCAGCGGCTGCATCAACTCCTGCGGCCACCACCACAGCGGCCACATCGGCATCCTGGGCGTCGACAAGGACGGCAAGGAGTGGTACCAGGTCACGCTCGGCGGCTCCGACGGCTCGGCCCTCAGCGGCACGCCGCAGGCCGGCAAGGTGGTCGGCCCCTCGTTCTCGGCGGCCGAAGTGCCGGGCGTGATCGAGGCCGTGCTCACGACCTACCGCGACACGCGCGAGAACGGCGAGAACTTCATCGACACGCTGCGCCGCGTGGGACCCGACCCGTTCAAGGCCGCGGCCAACGGTGCGCGTTTCAAGGTGGAGGAAGCAGCATGAACAAGACCCTGAACATCCTGGCGGCCGAGGAACACGTGGACGACGGCGACCCGAAGGTGCTGCAACTGGCGAACGACGCCGATCCGCTCGCGATCGAGGTCTGCCTGTCGGACATCGAGCGCATCGACCTGCACTTCCCGAAATTCACCGACGGCCGCGCCTACAGCCAGGCCTTCCTGCTGCGCCGCCGCCTGGGCTTCAAGGGCGACATCCGCGCCACCGGCGACGTGCTGATCGACCAGCTGGTGCAGATGGAACGCACCGGCTTCTCGAGCGCCGTGCTCAAGGAAGGCGTGGACGCCTCCGACGCGCAGCGCCAGTTCGACCGCTTCTCGGCCTTCTACCAGGGCGACGCGGTGCAGACCGCGCCGCACTTCGCGGCCGGCAACTGAGTTCCCACAGCAACGCTTGATTCATCCATGAGCATCGACCTCGCACGCATCAACACCGAACTCGGCCGCAACGCCGAAGGCCTGGTGGACTGGGCCATCGGCCTGGGCCAGAACGCGATCGTCACCACCAATTTCCGGCCCTTCGAGGCCGTGATCCTGCACATGGTGACGCGCGCGAAGCGCGACGTGCCGGTGATCTGGATGGACAACGGCTACAACACCGAGGCCACCTACCGCTTCGCCGACGAGGTGACCAAGCAGCTGGGCCTGGACCTGCACATCTACCTGCCGCGCCGCTCGCGCGCGCACCGCGAGGCGGTCGACGGCCCGACGCCGGCGCTCGACGATCCGCGCCACGCCGCCTTCACCGAGGAGGTGAAGCTCGAGCCGTTCGCGCGTGCCCTGCGCGAGACGGCGCCCAAGGTCTGGTTCACCGCGCTGCGCGCCACCGACACGGCCGTGCGCGCGCAGATGGAGCCGGTCAGCATCAACCCCGACGGCCTGATCAAGGTCGCGCCGCTCTTGCACTGGTCGTCCAAGGACCTCTACACCTACTGCGAGGCGCACGGCCTGCCGAACAACTTCGACTACGTGGACCCGACCAAGGGCGAGGACAACCGCGAATGCGGCCTGCACCTCTCGCATTGAACGCACGCTCCACCGACTCCGAATCTCCAGCGCCCCACCCGATGAACGCCCGTACCGAATCCGATCTGCTGCTGCCGCCCGCGCACCTGTCCAACACGCACCTCGATGCGCTGGAAGAAGAGACCATCTTCATCCTGCGCGAAGTGGCCGCGGCCTTCGAGCGCCCCGCGCTGCTGTTCTCGGGCGGCAAGGACTCGCTGGTGCTGCTGAAGTGCGCCGAGAAGGCCTTCGGCATCGGCCGCCTGCCCTATCCGCTGCTGATGATCGACACCGGCCACAACTTCCCCGAAGTGACCGACTACCGCGACCAGCGCGCCAAGGAACTGGGCGCCGAGCTGATCGTGCGCAGCGTCGAGGACTCGATGAAGCGCGGCACGGTGCGCCTCGCGCACCCGGGCGAATCGCGCAACGCGCACCAGTCGGTGACGCTGCTCGAGGCGATCGAGGAATTCCGCTTCGACGCGCTGATCGGCGGCGCGCGCCGCGACGAAGAGAAGGCACGCGCCAAGGAGCGCATCTTCTCGCACCGCGACAGCTTCGGCCAATGGCAGCCCAAGGACCAGCGCCCCGAGCTCTGGACCCTGTTCAACACCCGCCTGGCACCGGGCGAGCACTTCCGCGTGTTCCCGATCTCGAACTGGACCGAACTCGACGTCTGGCAGTACATCGAGCGCGAGCACGTCGGCCTGCCCTCGATCTACTACACGCACAAGCGCGAGGTGGTCGAGCGCCGCGGCCTGCTGGTGCCGGTGACCGAACTGACCCCGCCGCGCGACGGCGAAACCATGCAGGTGCGCGACGTGCGCTTCCGCACCGTGGGCGACATCACGACCACCTGCCCGGTCGAGAGCCTCGCGGCCGACGCGGGCGACGTGGTGCTCGAGACGCTGTCGGTCGACGTCAGCGAACGCGGCGCCACCCGGATGGACGACATGACCTCCGAAGCTTCGATGGAAAAACGCAAGAAAGACGGTTACTTCTGATGAGCGCGACGACCACTGCAACCCCTGTCACCGCCGATGTCCAGGGCGACACCGGCACCGCGCTGCGCTTCATCACCTGCGGCTCGGTCGACGACGGCAAGAGCACGTTGATCGGCCGCCTGCTGGTCGACAGCAAGACCGTGCTGCAGGACCAACTGGCCGGCGTGCAGCGCGGCGGCGAGACCGACCTCGCGCTGCTGACCGACGGCCTGTCGGCCGAGCGCGAGCAAGGCATCACGATCGACGTGGCTTACCGCTACTTCTCGACCGCCAGGCGCAAGTTCATCATCGGCGACGCGCCGGGCCACGAGCAGTACACGCGCAACATGGTGACGGCCGCCTCGGCCGCCGACGCCGCCGTGGTGCTGGTCGATGCCACCAAGCTGGCCTGGGCCGCCGAGGTGGAAGACGGCACCGTGGTCAAGCGCGAGCTGCTGCCGCAGACGCGCCGCCACACGCTGCTGACGCACCTGCTGCGCGTGCAGTCGATCGTGTTCGCGGTCAACAAGCTCGATGCCATCGCCGATGCCGGCCTGGCCTTCGAACGCATCTCGGCCGCGCTCAACGCCTTCGCCGAGGCCGCGGGCGTGCAGGTGGCCGCGATCGTGCCGATCTCGGCGCTCGAGGGCTGGAACGTGGCCACGCGCCATGCCGACTGGGTCGGCTACGAGGGCCCGAGCCTGCTCGAGCTGCTCGAACAGCTGCCGGTGACGGCGCAGGACGAATCGGTGCCCTTCGCCTTCCCGGTGCAGTGGGTCGAGAAGTTCTCGTCCTCGGCCGACACCTCGCAGGGCCGCCGCGTGTTCTGGGGCCGCGTGGCCTCGGGCCATGTCGAGCCGGGCCAGCGCGTGACCGTGCTGCCGAGCAACCAGACCGCCACCGTGGCCCAGGTGCTGAGCCACGCGCGCCAGCCGAAGACCGTGCATGCGGGCCACAGCGCCGGCATCGTGCTCGACCGCGAGGTCGACGTGTCGCGCGGCGACTGGCTGCTGGCACCCGAGGCCTTCGAGCCGGTGCGCGAGATCACCGCCACCGTGGCCTGGCTCGACGACGAGCCGCTGGTCGCGGGCCGCGTCTACTGGGCGCTGCAGGGGCATCGCTGGGTCAAGGCCAAGGTCGCGCGCATCGTCGACCGGGTCAACATCACGACGCTCGAATCCGAGCCCGCGACCCAGCTCGAGGCCAATGCCATCGGCGACGTGGTGCTCGCGCTGCAGCAGCCGCTGGCCGTGCTGCCGTTCACGCGCTCGCGCACGCTGGGCTCGCTGGTGCTGGTCGATACGGCCTCGCATCGCACCTCGGCGGCCGTGCTCGTGCAGCCGAGCGCCGCAAAGGCCTAAAATCAAGGGTTTTTCCCGACCACAGACCGCATACAACGCCAAATGACCCACGTCGTCTCCGAAGCCTGCATCCGTTGCAAATACACCGACTGCGTGGACGTTTGCCCCGTCGACTGCTTCCGCGAAGGTCCCAACATGCTGGTGATCGACCCGGACGAATGCATCGACTGCGCGGTCTGCATTCCCGAGTGCCCGGCCAACGCGATCTTCGCCGAGGAAGACCTGCCGGCCGACCAGATCGCCTTCATCAAGCTCAATGCCGAGCTGGCCCAGGCCGACGGCTGGAAGAGCATCACCAAGCGCAAGCCCGCCCTGCCCGACGCCGACGAGTGGAAGGACAAGACGGGCAAGATCTCGGAGCTGGTGCGCTGAGCCAGGCCCCCGCCCCCATCGAGACCGACGCCCTGATCATCGGCGCCGGCCCGGTGGGGCTGTTCCAGGCCTTCCAGCTCGGCCTGCTCGAGATCTCCTGCCACATCGTCGATGCGCTGCCCGCCGCGGGCGGCCAGTGCGTGGCGCTGTACGGCCACAAGCCGATCTACGACATTCCCGGCACCCCGGTGACCAGCGGGCGCGAGCTCGCGCAGTCGCTGCTGGCGCAGGTGGCGCCGTTCAAGCCGGTCTTCCATTTCGGCGAGCAGGTCGCCACGCTCGAGCGCCAGGCCGACCAGCGGCTGCTGCTGGGCACCTCGGCCGGCCGCCACTTCCTCGCGAAGACGGTGTTCATCGCGGCCGGCGTCGGCGCCTTCGTGCCCAAGCGCATCGCGCTCGAGGACATCGGCCGCTTCGAAGGCCAATCGCTGTTCTATCACCCCGACTCGCTCGACCGCTTCGCGGGCCAGGCCGTGGTGGTCAATGGCGGCGACGACACGGCGCTCGAGATCGCGATCGCGCTGACCGCCATCGCCAGGCAGGTCACGCTGGTGCACCGGCGCGACGGCTTCCAGGCCGACGAGGCCACGGTGGCCGCGATGCGCGCGCTGGTGGCCGAGGGCCGGCTGGGCTTCCAGGTCGGCCAGCCCAGCGGCTTCGACGGCCAGACGCTGCGCATCGCCACGCCCGATGCCAGCACGGTCGAGCTGCCGCTCGATGCGCTGGTCGCCTGCCTCGGCATCTCGCCGCGCCTCGGTCCGATCGCCGACTGGGGCTTCGAGCTCGAACGCAAGCAGGTGCCGGTCGACACCGAGAAGTACCAGACGCGCGAAGCGGGCGTGTTCGCGGTCGGCGACATCAACACCTACCCGGGCAAGAAGAAGCTGATCGTCTGCGGCTTCCACGAGGCCACGCTGGCCGCCTGGGGCGCCGCGGCGATCGTGTTCCCCGGCAAGGCGATCCCGCTGCAGTACACGACCACCAGCACCCGGCTGCACGAGCTGCTGGGCGTGGCCGGCAAGGCCTGAGCCGCGCTCAGCCCAGCGCGGGCAGCAACGCGCGGTACTCGGCGATGAAGCCGCCGATGGCGGCCACGTAGCGCTCGATGTCGACGTCGCCGAGCGGCAGCGACAGCACCACGAAGCCGCGCGGCGAGGTGTAGATGCCCGCGTTCAGCAGATGGAAGAACAGCAGCTGGCGCAGCCGCCCATCGACCGCCGCGAGATCGGCCACGCGCCGCACCTCGCCCTGCAAAAAATGCGCGTTCATCAGCGAGCCCACGCCCGTGAACTGCAGCGCCACGCCCTCCTTCGCGCCCAGCGCGTTGAGCCGCGCGCGCATCGCCTCGCCGCGCTCGGCCAGCGCGCCGGCTGCCTCGGGCGTGAAGAGCCGGGTCAGGCCCGCCTGCCCGGCCGCCATGGTCATCACGTTGTTGTTGAAGGTGCCCGAGTGCGCGAGCGCGCCGGTGCGCGGGTCGAACTGCGCCATCACGTCGGCGCGGCCGCCGAAGGCGCCGAAGGACATGCCGCCGCCGATGTACTTGCCCAGGGTCGTGAGGTCGGCGCGGATGCCCAGCTCGTTGGCCAGGCCGCGCGGGCCCAGGCGCGAGGTCATGACCTCGTCGAAGATCAGCAGCGCGCCGGCCGCCGTGGCCGCCTCGCGCAGCGCCCGCAGGAAATCGGGCTGCCCCGGGATGCAGCCGGCCGCGCCCTGCATCGGCTCGACCAGCAGGGCCGCGATCTCCGAGGCCTGCTCGGCGATGCGGGCGCGCGCCGTCTCGGCGTCGTTGTAGGGCAGCACGAGGAAGTCGAAGGGCACGGTGGTGGGCAAGGGCTGGTCGCCGAAGCCCAGCACGCCGCCGTGGTAGCCGCCCGAGAACACCACGATGCGGCGCCGCCCCGTGAAGTGCAGCGCGGCCGTGAGCGCCATCAGGTTGGCCTCGGTGCCCGAGTTGGTGAAGCGCAGTCGCTCGACCTGCGGGAAGCGCTCGCGGATGGTCCGCGCCAGCCGGCCCTCGAGCAGGTTGTGGCCCGTGAGGTTGACGCCGCCATGCATCGCCTCGATCACGGCCTCGCGGATCTCGGGCGCCGAGTGGCCGTAGACGCCGGCCGTGTACTCGGCGATGAAATCGGCGTAGCGGTGGCCGTCGGCATCCCACAGCGCGGCCCCCTCGCCGCGCGCGATGGTCAGCGGGAACGGCGCGTAGAACAGCACCGAGCGCGTGTTGCCGCCGGGCATGGATTCGGCATTGGCCTCGAACTGGCGCCGGCTGGCGGGGTTGGCCTCGGTGAAGCGGCGGTGCGCCTCGGCCAGGGCATGGTCGATGGGGGCAAGGGTCATGGCTGCTCCTGGAAGGGGTTGGACGGCTGGAATTGGCGCTTGGCTCAGCGTTAATTGTTCGATGCTCAATTTTTCGATGTTTATACAATCAATTCACCGACCGAACAATGGCACCCACCCGATGACCACCGCGCGCAAGAAAGCCGCTCCCCCGCCCCGCACCGCCGGCCGACCCGCGGGCGGCGCCGCGCTGACCAAGAGCCGGATCGCCGAGGTCGCGCTGGCGCTGATCGACGAGGCCGGCCTCGGCGCCTTCAGCCTGCGCGAGGTGGCGGCACGGCTCGGCGTCTACCCGGCCACGGTGCACTGGCACGTGAGCTCGCGCGAGGCGCTGCTGGCCGAGGTCGCGGCCACGGTCATGGCCGACGTGGCGCCGCCCGCCGATGCCGTGCAGCCGGGCTGGCAGGCCTGGATCGCCGAGCTGTTCCGCCGCTGCCGCGCGGCCGTGCGGCGCCATCCCAACGTCGCGCAGCTGCTGGGCGCGCAGCTGGTGTCCAACGGCAGCCTGCCGACCGCGCTGGTCGAGGGCGTGCTGACGGCGCTGACCGAGGCCGGATTCGAGGGCGAGCCGCTGCGCGAGGCCTACAACTGCACGATCGCGGCGATGCTGGGCTTCCTCACGATGGAGTTCTCGCCGCTGCCTTCGGACAACACGCAGACCTGGGCGGAAGAGTTGCGCGAACGCGTCCACACCATCCGCCCGCTCGACCACCCGGTGCTCTCGCGCAACCTGCCGCTGCTGGCCAACCGCGCCTTCATCGTGCGCTGGGACAACGGCAGCACGGTGCCGCTGGACAGCAGCTTCGAGCGCCACGTCCAGATGACCATCGACGGCCTCGAGGCCTTCGCGCGGCGCGTCAGGCCGACGTAGGCACGGGCATCGGCACCGCATCGGCCTCGCGCCCGATGCGCAGCAGCGCGTCCTTGAGCCACAGCACGCCGGCGTCGGAATTCGAGCGCCGGTTCCAGCACACGACCGAGCGGTAGCCCTGCAGCTCGAAGGGCAGCGGATGCACCGCGAGCAGCGCGTCGAAGCGCGCGGCCACGCGCAGCGGCATCACCGCCACGTGGTCGGTCTGCGCCAGCAGGTCGACGATCTGGCCGAAGCTGGTCATGGCCACGCTCATGCTGCGCTGGCGGCCCTGGCGCGCCAGTACCTGGTCGATCAGGTCGTCGAGCGCCGAGCTGCCGTAGCCCAGGAACACGTGTGGCGCGGCGCAGAAGTCGTCGAGCGAGGCGGCCTCGCCCATGGTCGGATGGCCGCGGCGCACCGCGACCACGTAGCGGTCCTCGTAGAGCAGCGCCGATTCGCAGTCGCTCGGCGGCTGCAGCCGCGGCAGCACGGCGACGTCGAAATCGCCCTTGCGCAGCCGCTCGGTCAGCGTGAGGAAGGAGCTGGTCTCCCAGTACAGCCGCACGCGCGAGCCGCAGGCCACGAGCTCGTTGGCCAGCCGCGGCAACAGCAGGTGGCTGGCATAGTCGCCGCCCGAGATGCGGAAGATGCGCTGCGAATGCTCGGGCTGGAAGCGGTCGTCGGGCTCGAGCATGGCCGACAGGTCGGCCAGCACGCGCTCGACCTGGCCCGCCAGCGCCGTGGCGCGCGCGGTCGGCTGCACGCCGTGCGCGGTGCGCGTGAACAGCGGGTCGTCGAAGGTCTCGCGCAGCCGGTTGAGCGACGCGCTCACCGCGGGCTGACTCAGGAACAGGCGCGTCGCCGCGCGCGACACGCTGCGCTCGCGCATCAGCGCATCGAAGGTCCGCAGCATGCCGACGTCGAGGCTGCGGATATCACGTCGGGCCATATCTCATATCCAAAGCTTCGAATTGCCCGGGGCACGGGCGGTACTTATCGTCGGGTCCACAAGTACAGCACGACCTGGAGACACGATGAATCCGTTGCGACCCCAGCCGACGCGCCGACGCGCGCTCGGCCTTCTCGGCGCCGTCATGGCCGGCGCCGCCGGCCCGGCCTTCGCGCAGGCGAGCCCACCCAGTTTTCCCACCCGCGTGGTGCGCATCATCCCCTTCGGCTCGGGCGGCGGGCCGATGGACTCGATCGCGCGCATCTACGCCGAGAAGCTCAAGGCACGCTGGAACCAGCCGGTGATCGTCGAGCCCCGGCCCGGCGCCAGCGGCACCATCGCGGCCGACGCGGTCGCCAAGGCGGCGCCCGATGGCTACACGGTGCTGCTGACGCTGCCGCTCACGCACATCAACAACGTGGTGCTGCAGCCGCGGCTGCCCTACGACCCGGTGAAGGACTTCGAGCCGCTGTCGCAGCTCGCGACCGGCGGGCCGATGCTGATCGCGCGTGCCTCGGCGCCGTTCTCGAACGTGCGCGAGTTCGTCGCCTACGCCAAGGCGCACCGCGGCATCAGCTACGGCACCTGGGGCAACGGCTCGAACGCCCACCTGTTCGGCGAACTGCTCGCGCGCCAGGCTGGCATCGACCTGATCCACGTGCCCTACAAGGCCGAGGCGGCCGCGCACAACGACCTGTTCGGCGAGGCGCTGGGCGTGGCCTGGGCCAACCCGGCCACCGCGCGCGGGCTGGCGCAGGCCGGCCGCATCAAGGTGCTGGGCATCACGGGCCGGCGCCGCGTGCGCTCGATGCCCGAGGTGCCGACCTTCGCCGAGCAGGGCTTCGCGGGCTTCGACCTCGACAGCTGGATCGGCGTCTACGCGCCCGCGAAAACGCCGCAGCCCGTGATCGACGAATGGGTCGCCGCGCTGCAGGCGGTCACGCGCCAGCCCGAGGTGCAGGAGCGGCTCGCCGGCTTCGGCTTCGAGCCGCTGGGCAGCACGCCGGCCGAGTTTCGCGCCGGCCAGAAAGCCGATTTCCCCCGTGTCGCGGACCTGATCAAGGCCGCAGGAGTCACCCCCGAATGAGCACCGTCCTTCCCTCCTCCTCTTCTCCTGGCGCCGCCGAATGGCAGCCGGTCGCCTTCGACACCGGCACCGCCTACGGCCGCAAGCCGCCGAGCCACAAGGCCGAGCTGACCGAGGTCGGCGCCGGCACGCCGATGGGCGAGCTGCTGCGGCGCTACTGGCATCCGATCGGGCTGGCCGCCGATGCCACCGACACGCCGCGCCAGGTGCGCGTGCTCGGCGAGGACCTGATCCTGTTCCGCGACAAGGGCGGCCGGCCCGGCCTGGTGCACTGGCGCTGCGCCCACCGCGGCGCCTCGCTCTACTACGGCCGCGTGGAGGAAGGCGGCATCCGCTGCTGCTACCACGGCTGGATGTTCGACGTGCAGGGCCACTGCGTCGACCAGCCCTGCGAGCCCGAGAACGGCGCGCGCACCCGCGGCCGCGTGCGCCAGCCCTGGTACCCGGTCGAGGAGCGCTACGGCCTGGTCTGGGCCTACCTCGGCCCGGCCGAGAAGAAGCCGGTGCTGCCGCGCTACGACTGCCTGGAGGTGCTCGACGAGGGCGAGACGCTCGAGGCCGACGATAACAGCATCGGCGGCGGCGGGCCGCGGATCGTTCCCTGCAACTGGCTGCAGCACTACGAGAACGTGGCCGACCCCTTCCACGTGCCGGTGCTGCACGGCAGCTTCAGCGGCACCCAGTTCGTGGCGCTGATGGGCCAGATGCCCGAGGTGAACTTCGAGAGCACCGAGACCGGCGTGATGATCACCTCGATCCGCCGCCTCGAGGACGGCCGCGTGTTCCGCCGCGTGGCCGGGCCGGTGCTGCCGACCCTGCGCGTGGTGCCGAACCCGCGCGTGGCGGCCTATGGCCGGGTCGAGTCGATCGGCTGGGTGCTGCCGATCGACGACCACAGCTTCCGCATCTACACCGTGGGCCGGGTGAAGGAGCCCGGCGACCTCGCGCGCGTGCGCTCGCGCCTCAACGGCAAGCTGTGGGAGGAACTCAGCGAGGAGGAGCACCGCCGCTTTCCCGGCGACTACGAGGCGCAGGTGAGCCAGGGCGCGATCACCGCGCATTCGGAGGAGCACCTGGCGAGCTCCGACCGCGGCATCGTGATGCTGCGCCGGCTGCTGCAGCGCCAGCTCGACGCGCTGCGCGAGGGCCGCGACCCGGCCGGCGTGAGCTTCGACGCCGACGCGCCGCCGGTGCGCTTCGAGGCCGGCAACTTCCTGCAGGGCGAATGAGCGCGGCCGTCGAACGCATCGCGGTGCGCGTCGCGCGCAAGACGATCGAGGCCGAGGGCATCGCGGGTTTCCGGCTCGAGGCGGCCGACGGCGGCGCGCTGCCGCCCTTCGAGGCCGGCGCGCACATCGAGCTGCTGCTGCCCGGCGGCCTGGTGCGGCCCTACTCGCTGTGCAACCCGCCCGCGCGGGCGCCCGGCCACTACGAGATCGGCGTGCTGCGCGAGGCGGCATCGCGCGGCGGCTCGCGCGCGCTGCACGAGGCGGTGGCCGAGGGCACGCTGCTGCAGGTCGGTGCGCCGCGCAATCTGTTCACGCTCGATGAGGGGGCCGATCACAGCCTGCTGCTGGCCGGTGGCATCGGCATCACGCCGCTGCTGGCGATGGCGCACCGCCTCGCCGCGCTGGGCCGCGACTTCGCGCTGCACTGCTGCAGCCGCAGTGCGGCGCGCGCGGCGTATCGCGCGCGGCTGCGGGCGGAGGCCTTCGCCGACCGGGTCTTCTTCCACGACGACGACGGCCCGCCCGCGCAGCGCATCGACCTGGCCGCCACCATCGGCGCGCCGGCGCCCGGGCGCCATCTCTACGTCTGCGGGCCGAACGGATTCATCGAAGCGGTGCGCGCCGCCGCCCGCGCGCTCGGCTGGCCCGAAGAGCGCGTGCATTTCGAATGCTTCACGGGTGCGCCGCCGCCCGTCGGAGAGGCCGGCAGCTTCGAGGTGCAGCTGCGCAGCAGCGGCCGCGTGGTGCGCGTGCCGGCCGCGCTCAGCGTGGTGGACGCGCTCGCGGCCGAGGGCATCGAAATCCCTGTGTCCTGCGCCCAAGGCGTCTGCGGCACCTGCCTCACGCGCGTGCTCGAGGGCGAGGTCGCGCACCACGACCTCTTTCTCACGCGCGCCGAGCAAGCGGCCAACGACCAGTTCCTGCCCTGCTGCTCGCGTGCGAGCTCGCCGCGGCTGGTGCTCGATCTCTAGGGCGCCTCGTTCTCCTCGAGCAGTTCGTAGAGCACCATGCGCGTCTGCCGGCCGCGCAGCGCCACCTGCTCCTCGATGCGCCGCGTGGGCAGCCGCCCGTTCAGGCCCGCGTGGGTGGCTTCGGACATCAACGTGCGCGTGCCCAGTTCCTTGTTGCTGCCCTCGATGCGGCTCGCGGCGTTGATCACGTCGCCGAGCGCGGTGTAGGAGAGCCGGTCGCTGGACCCGAGCACGCCGGCGATCACCACGCCCGTGTGCATGCCGATGCGCGTGTGGAAGGGCTGCAGCCCCTCGGCCTGCCAGCGGCGGTTCAGCTCGGCCATCTCGGCATGCAGCTCGCGTGCCGCGAGGCAGGCGCGGTACTCGGCATCGGGCAGGTCGAGCGGCGCGCCCCACAGCACCATGATGCCGTCGCCCATGTACTTGTCGACCACGCCGCCATGGCGCGCGAACACGCGCTGCGCGAGGTTGAAGTACTCGGTGAGCTGGCGCACCAGCACGCCGGCTTCCAGCGATTCGGCGATGCTGGTGAAGCCCTCGACGTCGGTGAACATCGCCGTGATGCGGCGCGGCGAACCGCCGGGTGCCAGCGCATGGCCCTCGGCCACGAGCTGGCGGATCAGGTGCACCGGCACGAACTTGCTGAAGGCCCGCAGGCTGCGCGCGGAGTCGTCGAGCGCCTGGTTCAGGTGCTGGATCTCGAGCACGCGGCTGGGCTGCTGCGGCAGGTCGTCGAGCTCGAGCCGGCCGATGCGGCGCGCGGTCTGCGACAGCTTCTCGATCGGCGCGGTCACCAGCTTCGACAGCCGCAGCGAGATGAAGAGCGCGAACGCCAGGAAGGCCAGGGTCAGCAGCAGGCCCCAGCGCACCAGGCGCTCCACGCCGGCGAGCAGCGCGGCCTCGGGCTCCCAGCTGATCAGCTCCCAGCCCGTGGGGCCGATGCGCGAGGACTCGACCCGGTAGCGCTCGCCCGCGTGGGTGACGACGAAGCTCTCGTCCTCCACGTTCTCCGAGATGCCGTGGGCCAGCATGTAGGCATGCACCGCGCCGAGCACGCCGCCCTCGGGCCATTGCAGCGCGCGCACCGGATCGGGATGGTCGCTGCGCGCGAGCACGTGGTGGTCGTCGCTCAGCAGCACGCTCTCGCCAGGACCGCGGCTGCCGAACTGGCGCACCAGCGTCGACAGGTGGCCCAGCGACAGATGGCCGACCACCACCATCGACTGCAGGTGCCGCCCTTCGTCGTCGAGCCGCTCGGCCGGCTGGGCGTAGCTCACGCCGAGTTCCTCACCGTCGGCCAGGTGGAACGGCGGCGTCCACACCGGCGCCTTCCGCGCCAGCGCCTCGCGGTACCAGTCGCGCTCGGTGGCGTCGTGGTCGCTGCGGAAGGACTCGATGCGCGTGGTCGCGAAGCGCTGGCGCGGATCGCCGCCCTCGACGTCGACCGAGCGCTTGTATTCCCAGGTCTCGGTGCTGAAGGCCGGGTCGCGCACCACCTGGCGAATCGCCGACACCGGGTAGCGCTCGGCCATCAGCAGATGGCCGTCGTCGCTGGCCACGCCGAGGCTGTCGAGCTCGGTCGCTTCCTCGAGCAGGGTCCACAGCATCTCGGCGCTGCGCTCGCCGTCCTCGCCCAGCGGATGCAGGCTCGGCGAATCGCCGATGGCGTGCACCACCGCCTGGGTCTTGGCGAGGAAGGCCAGCACGTTGTCCTCGATGCGGTCGTGGTGGACCTTGTGCGCCGACTCGCCGACGCGCGACACCAGCCGCTGCGCGCCCCAGTAGCCCAGCGCCACCAGCAGCAGCGACTGGACCAGCGCGACGGCGCAGATGATCGTGCCGACGTCGACCCGGAAGTGGCGCAGGCGGGTGGCCGCCGGGGGTGGCCAGACGGCCTCCGTGGGGGCCGCGGATGCAGCAGCGTCTGCCATGTCGTTCCCTTTCGCGCGCTCGTGCGCGGCCTCGTTCGTTATGGCGCGGATTGTCCCGGACTTCTCGGAATGCCCCCGGTACGCCGCGACGGGCCTAAAATGGCGGTTCGCTAGGGGTGTTGGGTCGGCTTGCCGTCCCGGCTGAGAAAGTCCCTTTGAACCTGATTGAGGTAATCCTCGCGCAGGGAAGCTGGTCCGGCGGCCTGTCACGTTCTCTCGCGTGCCAGCCGTGCCGCTGGAGCCTCGCCCACCTGCCAAACCTTTTGCCCGGAGCAAAACGGATGGCACACGACGACACATCGAACCCTCTCGCCAACGAGGCGCTGACACCGCTGCCGGCGTCGCAGCGCGTCTTCGGCTGGCACGACCATGCCTCGCTCTGGTTCAGCCTGGGCGTGGGCCTGCTGGTGATGCAGATCGGCGCCTACCTGGTGCCGGCCGTGGGCACGCGCGACGCGGCGATCGCGATCGCGCTGGGTTCCTGCCTCGGCGCCGCGCTGCTGGCCTGGACCGCGCGCCTCGGCTGCGAGAGCGGCCTGGCCAGCGCGGGCCTGATGCATGCCACCTACGGCAGCGCCTTCGCACGGCTGCCAGTGCTGCTCAACATCGTGCAGCTGGTGGGCTGGACCACCTTCGAGCTGGTGATCATGCGCGAGGGCACGCAGGCCATCGGCCAGTCGGTGGCCGGGCCATGGCTCGGCAGCGCCTGGGGCGGCGTGGCGACCACGCTGCTGTGGGGCGCCGTGCTGCTGGCGCTGCTCGCGGGCTCGATGGTGAAACTGGTGCGGCGCTTCGTGAGCCGCTTCGGGCTGCCGCTGGTGGTGCTGTCGCTGTTGTGGCTGAGCTGGCAGTTCGCAACCCAGTTGCATGCCAAGGGCTTCGATGCCTTCTGGTCGCGCCCGGGCGACGGCAGCATGGGCATGTTCGGCGCCCTGGACCTCGTGATCGCGATGCCGGTGTCGTGGCTGCCGCTGGTGGCCGATTATGCGCGGCACGGCAAGCGCAGCGCGGGCGGACTCGGCAGCGCCTTCAGCGGCACCTGGATCGGCTATGCGCTGGCCAACATCTGGTGCTATGCGCTGGGCGTGATGGTGGTGAGCGTGGCCGAGCCCGGCACCAGCCTGGTCACGGCGCTGCTGCTGGCGCAGGGCGGGCTGGTGGCGCTGGGCCTGATCCTGATCGACGAGCTCGACAACGCCTATGGCGACGTCTACTCGGGCTCGGTCTCCACCCACAGCCTGCTGCCGCGCTGGAGCGTGAAGCGCTGGGGCCTGCTGCTGGCCGTGCTGTGCATCGCGCTCGCGCTGGTGCTGCCGATGCACACGCTCGAGCCCTTCCTGCTGTTGCTGAGCTCGGTGTTCGTGCCGCTCTACGGCGTGATCCTCGGGCGGCTGGGCGGCGGCCGCGCGGTGGCGCCGGCCGGCGCGCGCCCCAAGGTCGACCTGGCGGCGGCGCTGATCTGGATCGCGGGCATCGCGGCCTACCACGCGCTCGCGAAATGGGCGCCGCAGTTCGGCTCGGCGCTGCCGACGCTGGCGCTGACCTTCGTGCTGGCCTGGCTCAGCCGGCCGAAGATCGCAGCGGCAGGCGCTGCGTCGGCACTGGCGCAAAGCCGTGGTTGAGCGGGCCATGACCGGCACCGACCTGCACGTCGACAGCGGCCGCCATCGCGCCGAGGATGTAGGCGCGCGCGCGCTCCACCGCCTCGGGCAGCGCAGCGCCCAGTGCCAGGTGCGCGGCGATGGCCGACGACAGCGTGCAGCCGGTGCCGTGCAGGTTGCGGCTCTCGATGCGGCGCGAGGCCAGGCGCGTGCGTTCGCCACTGGATTGCAACAGCACATCGACCACCTCGCTGCCCGGCAGGTGGCCGCCCTTGAGCAGCACCGCGCGCGCGCCCAGCGCCAGCAGTTCGTCGGCCGCGCCGTCGAGCGCGCCGATGCCGTCGATCGCATGGCCGATCAGCAGGGCCGCCTCGTCGAGGTTGGGCGTGATCACCGCGGCGCGCGGGAACAGTTCGCGCACCAGCACCTGCACCGTCTCGGCCGCGATCAGGCGGTCGCCGCTGGTGGCGACCATCACCGGGTCGAGCACCACGTTCGGCAGGCGGTAGTGGTCGATGGCCCAGGCCACGACCTCGACCACCTCGGGCGCATGCAGCATGCCGAGCTTGACCGCGTCGACGCCGATGTCCTCGACCACGGCCTGGATCTGCGCCTTGAGGAAGGCCGGCGGCACGCCGTGGATGCCCGTGACGCCGAGCGTGTTCTGCGCGGTGAGCGCCGTGATGGCCGTCATGCCGTAGCAGCCGAGGGCCGCGAAGGTCTTGAGATCGGCCTGGATGCCGGCGCCGCCGCCGCTGTCGGAGCCGGCGATCGAGAGCACGCGCGCATAGCGCTGGGTGGGTCCTTGGGTCATGCCGAAAATTATCGACGCGATTCGAAGGCACAAGGAGCATGGCGATGAACCCGCCCTTCCGATCGGTGGCGATCCTCGGCGCGGGCCTCATGGGCCGGCTGATGGCCGTGACCCTGGCGCGGGCCGGCTGCCGCGTCGACCTGTATGAAGCGGGCAGCGCCGAGGCCGAAGGCGCGGCCGCGCGCGTGGCCGCGGCCATGCTCGCGCCGCTGGCCGAGTCGGCGGTGGCGCCGGTGCCGCTGGTGCGCATGGGCCACCACGCGCTGTCGCGCTGGCCCGAGCTGCTCGCGCCGCTGGCGCGGCCGGTGTTCTTCCAGCGCGAAGGCACGCTGGTGCTGTGGCACCGGCAGGATGCGAACGAGGCCGCGCGGCTCGCGCGCGTGCTGGCCCACACCGGCACGCAGGTGCCCGAGCTGGCGCCGATGCGCACGCTCGATGGCGCGGGCATCGAGGCGCTCGAGCCCTCGCTGGGCCGGCGTTTCGCCAGCGGCCTGTTCCTGCCCGGCGAAGGCCAGCTCGACAACCGCGCGCTGCTGGCCGCGCTGCTCGCGACGCTGCAGGCCGACGACAAGGTCACGCTGCACTGGCAGTCGCCGCGCGCGCCCGAGGACTTCGCGCCCGGCGCGCCGGGCCAGCCCGACTGGCTGATCGACTGCCGCGGCCTCGGCGCCCGGCCGCAATGGAACGCGCTGCGCGGCGTGCGCGGCGAGGTGATCCGCGTGCATGCGCCCGACGTGACGCTGGCGCGGCCCACGCGGCTCGTGCATCCGCGCTATCCGCTCTACATCGCGCCCAAGCCCGAGGGCCTGTTCGTGATCGGCGCGACCGAGATCGAGTCGGACGACATGTCGCCCGCGAGCGTGCGCTCCACGCTCGAACTGCTGAGTGCCGCGTACGCAGTGCACAGCGGCTTCGCCGAGGCGCGCATCGTCGAGATCGCGACGCAGTGCCGCCCCACCCTGCCCGACAACCTGCCCGCGCTGCGCCAGCCGCGGCCGCGCGTGCTGCAGATCAACGGCCTGTACCGCCACGGTTTCATGATCGCGCCCGCCCTGCTCGATGCCGCGATGGAGTGGCTCGCGCAGGGCCGCTCGCCGCTCGCGCAAGGCTTCGGCCTGGAGACTCCATGACGACGATGAACATCCTGATCAACGACAAGCCCTTCGCGCTGCCCGAGCACGCCACGCTGACCGACGCACTCGCCGCGCTGAATGCCACGCCGCCCTTCGCGGTGGCCGTGAACCGCGAGTTCGTGCCGCGCTCGGCCTATGCCGCGCGCGCGCTGCAGCCCGAAGACCGCGTCGAAGTGATCCGCCCCGTGACGGGCGGCTGAACGACTTGATGGAGACAAGACCGATGACCACGACCCCGAACGACCCGCTGGTGCTCTACGGCGAGACCTTCCACAGCCGCCTGCTGCTGGGCACCGCGCGCTACCCCTCGCCCGACCTGCTCGAGGCCGCCGTGAAGCGCGCGAAGCCCGCGATGCTCACGGCCTCGCTGCGGCGCCAGACCGCCAACCAGGGCTCGGGCAACAGCGAGCTCGGCAACGGCTTCTGGGAACTGCTGCGCCGGCTCGAGGTGCCGGTGCTGCCCAACACCGCGGGCTGCCACAGCGTGCAGGAAGTGGTCGCCACCGCGCAGATGGCGCGCGAGCTGTTCGACACGCCGTGGATCAAGCTCGAGCTGATCGGCGACGACTACACGCTGCAGCCCGACACGCTGAACCTGGTCGATGCCGCCTCGCAGCTGATCCGCGACGGCTTCAAGGTGCTGCCCTACTGCACCGAGGACCTGGTGCTGTGCCAGCGGCTGGTCGACGTCGGCTGCCAGGCCGTGATGCCGTGGGCCGCGCCGATCGGCACCGGCCGCGGGCCGGTCAACCCCTATGCGCTGCAGGTGCTGCGCGACCGGCTCGAGGTGCCGATGCTGGTCGACGCGGGCCTGGGCCTGCCCTCGCATGCCTGCCAGGTGATGGAGTGGGGCTTCGACGGCGTGCTGCTGAACACCGCCGTCGCACTGGCGCAGGACCCGGTCGCGATGGCCGGTGCCTTCGCCGATGCGGTGCAGGCCGGCCGGGCCGCGCGCCGCGCCGGCGCCATGGCCGCGCAGGATACGGCGCAGGCGAGCACGCCGGTGCTGGGCACGCCGTTCTGGCATCACGCGGGATGAGCGGCACCATGAACGACAGCCTTCATCTGGACCGCGCGCGCGTCGCGCAGGAGATCGTCGCGGCGCATGGCCTGCGCTTCGGCGCCGCCACCTCGGCCCCCGCGGCCGCCATCGCCTACAGCGCCGACGACGCCATCTACCGCGGCGCGCGGCAGGCCTGCGGCGCGCTCGGCTTCATCGACATCGACGCCGAATGCATCGCACGCGCCTGGCGCGCGCAGAGCGAACGCCTCGGCGGCTTCGATGCGCAGCGCTGGCCCGACGCGCCCGTCGATTTCGGCCTGCACGAATTTCCGCCGGCGGCGCGCGACAACGCCTTCGCGCCCTGCCCCGAGCAGCTCGGCCTCTATGCCGTGCTGCCCGATGCCGCCTGGGTCGGCCGCATGGCGCGCGCGGGCGTGCCGACGGTGCAGCTGCGCTTCAAGTCGGACGAGGCGGCGGCCGTGGCGCGCGAGGTTCACGCGGCCGTGGCGGCCGTGCAAGGCACCGGCGCGCTGCTGTTCATCAACGACCACTGGCGCGTGGCGATCGAGGCACGCGCCTACGGCGTGCACCTGGGCCAGGAAGACCTCGATGCGCTCGCGCCCGAGGAGCTGCAACGGATCCGCGCCGCCGGCCTTCGGCTGGGCGTCAGCACGCACGGCTATGCGGAGATGGTGCGCGCCGACGCGGTCGGCCCGAGCTACATCGCGATGGGGGCGGTCTATCCGACCACGCTCAAGAAGATGGCGACCGCGCCGCAGGGCGTGGCGCGGCTCGCGGCCTATGCGCGCCTGGTGCGTGGCTATCCGCAGGTGGGCATCGGCGGCATCGACGCGTTGCGCCTGCCCGAGGTGCTCGCCACCGGCGTCGGTTCCGTCGCTGTGGTGCGCGCGCTGGTCGCCGCCGAGGACCCTGAAGGCACGGCCGCGCAATGGATGGCCGCCATCGACGCCCACCACACCGCATCGGCTGCGAAGCCCTGAAATCCGACCGAATGACGCATCCCTCTCCTCTTCTTTCCCGCACCCCCATCGCCTGTGCGATGGCCGCCCTGCTCGCTGCTCACGGTGCCTTCGCCCAGGCACAGGACACCACCGCACTGCCCGCCGTGACCGTGAACCCGGCCGCCCTCGCGCCGCCGGCCGAGATCAGCGGCTTCGGCGACGTGCCGCTGCGCGAGCTGCCGCTGTCGGCCACCGTGATCGACAGCAACCAGCTGCGCGCGAGCGGTGCGCGACGCCTCGCGGACCTCACGCAGTTCGATGCCTCGGTGACCGATGCCTACAACTCGGCCGGCTACTGGGACTACCTCACGGTGCGCGGCTTCGTGCTCGACAACCGCTTCAACTACCGGCGCGAGGGCCTGCCGATCAGCGCCGAGACCTCGATCCCGCTCGACAACAAGGAGCGCGTCGAGATCCTGCGCGGCACCAGCGGCATCCAGGCCGGCACCAGTGCGCCGGGCGGACTCGTCAACTACGTGGTCAAGCGGCCGACCGAACACGATCTGCGCAACATGCGCATCGAGACCACGAGCCGCGGCAGCCTGCTCGGCGCGGTCGACCTCGGCGGGCGCTTCGGCGCGCAGCGCGAGTTCGGCTACCGGATCAACGTCGCGGCCGAGAACCTCAAGCCGCTGGTGCACGACCTCGACGGCAACCGCAACCTGTTCTCGCTCGCGGCCGACTGGCGCATCACGCGCGACTCGGTGCTCGAGTTCGAGATCGAGAAGAGCCGCAAGACGCAGCCGAGCCAGAACGGCTACAGCCTGCTGGGCGCCCGGTTGCCGGCGCCGGTCGATCCGCGCATCAACCTCAACAACCAGCCCTGGTCACAACCCTCGGAATTCGATGCGCTGACCGGCACGCTGCGCTTCAGCCAGGCCATCAACGCCGACTGGCGCTGGAGCGCGCAGATCGGCCGCCAGCGGCTGCGCACCGACGACCGCCTGGCCTATGCCTTCGGCTGCGGCGCCGAGGGCAACTACGACCGCTACTGCAGCGACGGCACCTTCGACGTCTACGACTTCCGCAGCGAGAACGAGCGCCGCACGCAGACCGCGGGCAGCCTCAACCTCAAGGGCAACGTGACGACCGGCAGCGTGCGGCACGAGCTCGGCATCGGCCTGCTGCAAAGCCGCGTGCGCAACCGCTTCCAGAACCAGGCCTACAACTACGCGGGCACCGGCAACATCTGGGCGACCTCCTTCGTGCCGCCCGCGCCCGACGCCACCACGCCGCAGACCAACCGCGACGAGCGCTCGACCGAGCTCACCTTGCAGGACGCGATCCGCTGGAACGAGCGCTTCACCACCTGGGTCGGCGTGCGCCACACGCGGCTCGACCGCAGCAGCATCGGCAACGACGGCTCGAACCCGACCGGCTACAAGCAGGACGTGACCACGCCGTGGGTGGCCGTGAGCTACGTGCTGCGGCCCGAGCTGCTGGCCTATGCGAGCTGGGGCAAGGGCGTGGAATCGCAGGTGGTGCCGAACCGGCCCGACCTCTACGGCAATGCGGGGCAGGCGCTCGCAGCACTCGCGTCGCGGCAATGGGAGCTGGGCCTCAAGGGCGGCAACGAGGCCTTCAACTGGCAGCTTGCGTGGTTCGACATCTCGCGGCCGCTGACCAACCTCGATGCCTGCGGCGAAGCGTGCACGGTGCGCAACGACGGCCGCGCCGTGCATCGCGGACTCGAGGCCGGCGCGCAATGGAACCAGGGGCCCTGGCGCCTCGGCGGCAGCGTGTCGGTCATCGATGCGAAGCGCCGCGGCAGCACGGCCGATCCCGCGCTCAACGGACAGTCGCCGACCAACGTGCCCAAGCAGGTGCTGCGCGCGCAGGTCGCCTACCGCGTGCCCGCGGTGGCGGGCCTCGAGATCGCGGGACAGCTGTCGTACGAAGGCCGGCGCAACGTGCTGCCCGATGGTTCGATCCGACTGCCGTCGTGGACGCGCCTCGATGCGGTGCTGCGCTACGAAACCAAGCTCAACGGCGTGAACACCAGTTGGTCGCTGGCCGTCGACAACGTCTTCGATCGCCGCTACTGGAAGGAATCGCCCTATCAGTTCAGCCATGTCTACCTGTTCCCGGGCGCGCCGCGCACGCTGCGATTGGGCGTGAGCATCGCGCTCTGAACTTTTTTAGCGAAAAGTTGCGTCGGTTTGCCAGACCCTCAAAAACGACGCTATAATCTGAGGCTTGTTCCTCGATAGCTCAGTCGGTAGAGCGCCGGACTGTTAATCCGTAGGTCCCTGGTTCGAGCCCAGGTCGAGGAGCCAAAACAAGCCGCAAGGCTACTGGATGCCCCGCTACTCACAAGGTAGCGGGGCATTTTCCTTTTTGGCCATTTATTTGGCAATTGCCAAATATCCAGTAGTTCGGTACGCGCCGCGCAGGAGGCCGGTGCGCTGCGGGCGCAACCGCTGGCTCGACAGCGACAACCTGCAAGGCAGCCTCAAGGGCGTGCGCGACCAGGTCGCCGCCTAGCTCGGAGGCGACGGCGCCGACGCCTCCATCACCTGGGACTACGGCCACCGCGTCGACGCCGCGGGCTAGTGGGCCTGCGAGATCCACGTGGTGCCGACGCCATGAGCCGCGTCGTGCTGACCCGTGGGGAGGACGGCAAGCTGGCCGGCCTCGGTGACGGCGGCCATCGCGCCTTCTCGAAGTTCAAGCGCGCGATCGAGGCGCTGCCCATCAGCGCCACGCTGCAGTTCGACTACCGGCTGCCGCGCAGCCCTAAGCACCATCGGCTCTTCTTCGCGAAGGTCCGCGCGCTGCACGACCGGCAGGAGACCTTCAACACCGAGGAGGACCTGCGCATGTGGCTGCTGGTGGGCGCGGGCTACTGCACTTTCCTGCCGGGCACCGACGGCCAGCTGGTGGCGGTGCCGCAGTCCATGGACTGGGCCACGCTCGAGGAGGGCGACTTCGTGGACGTGCACCAGCGCGTCGACGCCTTCGTCTGGGAGCCGCGCGCGCGCCGCGTGCTGTGGCCGCACCTGGGCGACGAGCGCACGTTCTACGTGGTCGAGCAGTGGCGCGAGGAGTTCGAGAAGCCATGACGGTGGTGCAGTTCCCGCGGGCAACAGCGGCGTGCCTTGAAGGGGGCATCACGCACGCGCAGGCGATGGAGGTGTTCCGTCGCTACTTCGAGCGCAACCAGGCCGTGCCGACCATCGCGCATGAGATGGGCATCGACTTCAAGGCAGCGTGCGATGCCATGGACGGCAGGGTGTGGCCCGGCGTGCACGAGCACTGGGTCGATCGGGTCATGCCATGAAGCGCAGCGCTCCGATGAAGCGCACGCCCTGGCCGCGCCGCGGGCAGCCGGCGCCCGGCACCGCGCCGGCGCGCGTCAAGCCCGTGGCCAAGCCTCTCGAGCGCCCCGTGCGCTACGCCCAGCCGGCCAACGAGCCGCTGTTCGCCGCACCGAAGTCGGTGGCGCACCGCAACCGCCGTCTCCTCGACCTGGCCTGCGGCATGCCGTGCCTGCTGCGCATCGAGGGGGTCTGCAACGGTCGCACCGACACGACGGTGGCCTGCCACAGCAACCTCTCCATCCACGGCAAGGCCGGCGCGCGAAAGGCGGACGATTGCTGGTCCTGCTGGGGGTGCAGCGCCTGCCATTGGTGGCTGGACCGGGGCCCGGCCGATGCGCTGGTGAAGGAGGCCGCGTTCCTTGCCGCTCACTTGCTGCAGGTCATCGAATGGCGGCGCGTGTCAACGGACACCACGCGTACTTTGCAAGATCGACGCGCAGTGGAATGGGCAATGAGCGCGCTCAACGGGTCTCAGGCAGCTTGGGTCAAGAGATAGCTACAGAACGCCGAACACGAGACCAGCATAAATTTTGCATCGGCGTAGGAAGGCGGTGTAGCTCCTTCCGCGAGGCCGTGTCGAATTCCCCCAGCATCGCTCGTGTATGCGAATAGCTTAATTATTGATTGTTCAAACGCAGGGTGTATTTCTCCAGATTTCTTAATAAGCCTTAGAGCGTCATTAAGTGTGGCGCTCGGCGACTTAGAAATCGCCTTGCAAACACTCTCGACCGCGGAGATGGATTCTTTTATCGAATTTCTGTAGTCCGGTGAGTTTCTGTCAGATAACAAGCGGAGGGCTTGGTTGAAATGCTCGCGCATTTCGACCGATCCTTTTGATATGGCCGTCTCGATTGCCTCGATCTCAATCGGATCTGTAACTCGAACTAGTTGATAGTCGATGCATCTATACGCTGAGTTCTCGCGTTTGAGAGCATCATTGAGTTCTGATTGGAAATTTGCCTTAATTTCATCGGGCGACGCTCTAACGATAAAGTCTACTAAATCATAGACTTTGTTCCAATCGCCGTCCGTCACTATGCGCCGCCAGACGCCCCACGCACCCGCTGTTTTCAGATGTTGGACTGGCGGTGCAGTGTCGAAAGTATTTTTTAGTAATTCGATCCAAGATTTTACGAAGAGATCTCTAATTTCGACCGTAAGGTTGTAGGATTTAAGGTCTCTAATGTAATACTGCGCAATGATTGAAATATCGATGGCATTCCAGATGGCATTTCGCAGTGCCTCATCGATCGATTCGCTCTGAATTGCCTTTTCCATGGGAATGATGCCCATTCGCTGCGAAAAAGTAGCCATTGCTTGTCTGCCTTTCTTGTTGAATTGGGAGTTTGCCATGCCCACTGCCACCCCGGGGGTACCGACCCCCCTTGAATCTGGCTCCGTCATCCGCTGCAATGACACCGTGATGTAGCGCAGCCAGGTAGCGCGGCGGCGCTCATAACCCGCAGGTCGCCCGTTCGAATCGGGCCATCGCAACCAGATACCACCCCCGAAGGGGCTCAACCGTGATCTGAGCACGGGCCGGAAGGCATGGTGCCGGGAGGCTGCGCAAGGCGGCCCGGCCGAGGCGATATGTCGCACCCGCTTGCGCCCGGCGCCCCGCATTTATCGCGTGCCCGACATACCGCGACTCCAGCGCGGTCCACCAGGGCTAAATGGTGGAGGTCTTTAACTGCACGGCGCGGGTCTGGGCGAGCCTACGGAGCCAGATGGTGATCTGGCCATCCTCGCGCCAGAGCGAGGGCATCGCACTGCAGGCCGCCGGGCCCGGGCATCCCCCTCTGTGCCCTGGCCGACCACCGACGGCCTGCAGCTGCGACGCGGGAGGGACCAGCACCCGCCCCCCTTGCACCCCCACACCCCGAATTGATGCAATGAGCGCGCGGGCTGATCCCCGTTGCTTGTCTCCCGATCCCCAAGGATCGTTTCCACCCGCCGGCTAACCCCCGGCGGGCTTTCTTTGCCCCAGAAGAAGCCGTCGCCTGCAGAAAACGCCAAGAAGCCCCCGAAGGCCAAGGCAGCGCCGACCCTCAAGACGCCCACCAAGGCTCCCACCCCCGCGAGGAAGGCGCCCCGTAAGAAGGCAGCGCCACCGCCCCCGACGCCTCCCGCAAGGAAGTGGCGCATCGCTTCGACCGAGACCGCATCCCCCGCCGAAGGGGCTGACGGGTCTGTGGCGACCACCGAGCCGACACGGCCCGAATCCCGTGCGCTCATGGTGATCCCGCAGCCCGAGCCGCTGACGCCGTGGGAGACGTTTAAGGCCAGCATGCCCGCTTCGTTCGAAGAGTTCGTGGGCTACATCGCCGGCGGCGGCCACCTAGCGGGATTCGTGAAGGAACGCGGGATTCCCTACACGACGATGCTGACGTGGATCGCCGTCGACTCGCAGCGCTCCGAGATGTACGCGCGCGCAAGGGAGGACCGGGCCGACGTGCTGGCCGACGAGATCGTGCCCATCGCGACGAGATCGAGGTGACGGTCGAGATGTCGCTCTCGGGGAAGGAGGTCATCAAGGTCGACAGCGTGAGCGAACGCAGCGGCACGATCGATGGCCGATCGCACGCGTCGCATCCGCTCTTTCTTCATCGCCCACGCGTAGCGCGATGACGCCGCCATCGATGAATCGCGCGGACAAAAAAAAGCCCGGCATCGGACCGGGCTCAAGCCTTCTTGCAGTCAAGCATCAAAGGGACGGGCAACCCGTCAAGGAGAATGGAAAGTGGTGCGCCGCGCGCCTGCCATGGGATGGAGTTTACTGTATATTTGTACAGTCTTCTCAACCCAGGAGTACTGCCATGCCCCGCATCGAACAACCCGTGGTCGTGCCCAACTACGCGCTGACCGACGCCCTCGCGTGGATCTCGAAATTCGCCCATGCCTGGAAGGCGATCGAGCCCGCGCCCGCCACGCTCAGCATCGACGGCTTCATCATCTGGGGACCGGTGCTCTACGAGAAGCACAGCGCCGAAGATCCGGTGCAGCTCGCGGCACGACTGTTCGGCAGCTCGGGGCCCTACTTCAGGTACCTGTACCCGGGTGCGGCGGCCGCGGCCAATCAGGGATGAAGCGTCGGGCGCGAAGGTGCATGTCTTGGCAGACGCGGGAATGTCGGAGAATCGTGCGATGAACTGGCATGCACCGTCCCTCCTGGCCCTCCTGTCGATCCCCTGCGCGCTGGCCATCGCCGGCTGCTCGACGCCCCCGAACGAAGTGATGCAGTTCCGCGAAGGCGTCCTGCGCGCCACCACCTATACGCAGGCGCAGCTGTACTGCGACAACAGGAGCCAGACCCCGCGTTGGCTCGGCAAGGCACCGGCCGAGAGCGGCGTGCTGTTCCGCTGCGATTGATGCGATGAGACAGGCCGCGCGCTGAGCCGCGGCCTTGCAAACACAGGCATCGTCGGGCTCGCACCGATCCCGCGACACTCGATCCACTCCGGCCGGCAAGCATTGCGCTTGCCGGCCTTTTCATTTCCGACGGTCCGATCAGTGCGCCGTGAGACCGCCTCCGCCGGTCGCGTCGCGGCGGGTCTTCGCGTTGTCGATGGTCGCGCTGACCGAGCTGGTGTTGATGGCCAGCGCCACGAGCACGGAGCCGACGAAGGCCGGGTCGGTCGAGCCGCTGAAATCCGAAGCGCCCGCGATGGCCAGGGCCTGCTGCACCTGCTGGCGGGTGAGTTCGGCTGCCGCTTCTCCAACGACGTTCTTCTTGGTGGTTGCCATCTGAAAACTCCTGATTCTGGAAGTGAGGAAAAAACAAAACAACGCCAGCCGACTGCAGGTCGCGTGAGATCCCTCACGCGCCACAACCCTCCGCCAACGATTAAATGTTAACTGGAGGTCAAAAATACGACGAAGGTTTTCATCGAAAGCGCGCAGCGAAAACGCCCTCGCCGTGCTCATCTTTCCTGAAGATTTCAAGATGGATAATCGCGCCTCGCTCCGCCAGCCGGCGCATCGCGCAAGCCCTCGGGCCTTGCCGTTCGCGCATCGCATCAGGCGGCGCGTTTCGAAGATGGGCCACCTTCCAAGAGCCCCCGTTCGAACCGAGGTCGAGGAACCGTTTTTCCACTCCAGGCCATGCCGGAATCCGCGCCGCGGACGACGCGCATGCGCACATGACTTTCGACACTGGCGTGCCGGGTGACCGGTCCGTATCGTCGCGCGGTCGCTTGCGACGCGGTATCGAATCGGGAGCTCGTATTGGCCACGCGGTCCCACCTTCGGCTGTTCGATAGGGGCGCCTGCCGCGCAGGCGCCGTGTTGTTTCACTTGATAGATCGGGACATGGCTTTTTCCAAACTTTCTCTCGCAAGCGCACTGGCCGGCCTGCTGGCCCTCTCGGGTTGCCAGACCATGGACATGCAGATGGGCAGCCAATCGGCCAAGACCGTGGCCACGGGCAGCGCGGCCGGCTCGGCCACCTCGGGCGAAAGCAGCGCGCTCGAGCGCTGCGACTCGCCGCTGGGCACCGTCTCGCTGATCGAGAACGTCAATGCCGGCTGGTACACGGTGCTGACCGGCGAATACAAGCTGCCGCCCACCGCCAACCTGCTGCGCCTGCTGGTGCAGCAATCGAACTGCTTCGTGGTGGTCGAGCGCGGCGCGGCCGGCATGAACGCGATGACGCGCGAACGCGCGCTGCAGCAGTCGGGCGAGATGCGCGGCGGCAGCAACTTCGGTCGCGGCCAGATGGTGGCGTCGGACTACGGCCTGTCGCCCGAGATCGTGTTCAGCAACAACGACGCGGGCGGCCTCGGCGGCGCCATCGGCGGGCTGGTCGGCGGCGGCCGCGGCCGTGCCATCGCGAGCCTGGGCGCGAACCTGCAGACCAAGGAAGCCTCGGCGCTGCTGACGCTGATCGACAACCGTTCGGGCGTGCAGGTCGCGGCCGCGGAAGGCAGCGCCTCGAAGACCGACTTCGCGGGCTTCGCCGACCTCGCCGGCGGCCGCGCGGCCGGTGGCATCGGCGGCTACACGCGCACGCCGCAGGGCAAGGTGATCGCGGCGGCCTTCATGGACGCCTTCAACCAGATGGTCCGTTCGCTGCGCAACTACAAGGCGCAGACGGTGCGCGGCCAGGGCCTCGGTGGCGGTGGCCGCCTCGGCGTGGATGGCGGCGCGGCGCCGTCGCAGACCTACGTGCCGGCCGAGCAGCCGGCGCGCCGCCGCAAGTAAGCGCGGCGAGCGACGAACAACGTCGCGCGAGCCCCGCCGCCGCCAGGCCGCGGGGCTTTTTCTCGCCCGCCCCTCACAGGTGCCGCGTCTCGGCCGGCGGGTTGAACCAGTTGTTGTTGCGCCCGTCCATGTACATCACGGGCGCGGCCACCAGCTCGTCGGGCGTGGCGTCGTCGAGGCAGCTGACGTTGATGCTGACGTACTTGCCGCCGACCTCGGCCACGTCGCCGCGGCCGAAGGGCCGCACGCCGCAATGGCGGCAGAACAGGTGGTGCGCGCTGTACGAGCCGAACTGGTAGCTCGACAGCTCCTCCTCGCCACTGACCATCCGGAAGGCCTCGGGCCGCACGATCGCGCCCCAGTTGCGCGCCTTGGCGCAGATCGAGCAGTTGCAGCGGCCGGTGCCGGCCGCGAGGTCGATGTCGGCCTGGAAGCGGACCTTGCCGCAGTGGCAGCTGCCGTTGTAGGTCTTGAGCATGGGCTTTTCTCCTGGGGGTCTGAGGTGTTGGAAGGCCCGAAGACTAAGGTCCATTGCGGACAGATCCTGTCCTCGATCGCAGGCATCATCGCGTCCATGCTCTCCGCCACCGCCCGCCTCATCCGCCTGTTGTCGCTGTTCCAGGCCCAGCGCGCCTGGACCGGCGCCGAGCTCGCGCGCCGCCTCGAGATCACCGAGCGCACCCTGCGCCGCGACGTCGACCGGCTGCGCAGCCTCGGCTACACGGTCGACTCCACCTCGGGCGTGGCCGGCGGCTACCGGCTGGGCGCGGGCAACAGCCTGCCGCCGCTGCTGCTCGAGGACGAGGAAGCGATCGCGGTGGCGGTCGGCCTGGGCGTGGGCCCGGCCTCCAGCGACGGCGGCAACGACATCGAGAACGCCTCGATGCGCGCGCTGGCCAAGCTCGAGCAGCTGATGCCGCCGCGGCTGCGCCGCCGGCTCGACAAGCTGCGCGCCACGGTGGTGCCGGTGCTGCAGAAGCGCTCGGACATCCGGCTCAAGGCGGTGTCGCTGTTCGCCGAGGCCTGCGCCGACCGCGCGCTGCTGCGCTTCGGCTACCACGATCACTACGAGGTCGTCAGCAGCCGCCGCGTGGAGCCGCACCGCGTGGTGCAGACCGGCCAGCGCTGGTACTTGCTGGCCTGGGATACGGACCGCGAGGACTGGCGCACCTTCCGGCTCGACCGCATCGTCGACCCCGAGCCCACCGGCGCGCACTTCACGCCGCGGCGGCTGCCGCACGGCGACATCGCGGCCTACATGCAGCACGCGCTGCAGATCTCGCCCTACCTGCACCATGCGCGCGTGCTGGTGCACGCGCCCGTGGCCGCGCTCGACGGGCAGCTGTCATGGGTCGGTGGCGTGCCCGAGGCCGTGGCGCCCGATCGCACGCGCATCCAGACCGCGGCCAACTCGCTCGATGCGCTGGCGGTCTGGCTCGGTTGCCTCGGGCACGACTTCGAAGTCGAGTCGCCGCCCGAACTCGGCGCGCACCTGCAGCGGGTGGCATCGCGGCTGGCGCGCATGTCGGGCCGCTGAGCGCGGCGGTCCGCTCCTCCACGTATCCCACGTATATAGGATGGGCACGGTGCGCGCCGGCCCCTACGCTGCGGACTCCACCCACCCGAGGACCGCCGCCCCCGCGCCATGGCCATCGACACCGCAGCCGCACCCCTTCTCTCGACCACGCAGGTCGCGCTGGTCGAGGACGACACCGGCATGCGCGAACGCCTGGCCCGCGTGGTCGATGCCGATCCCTCGCTGACCCTGGCCCACAGCGCCTCGACCGCGACCGAGCTGCTGGCCTGGCTTGAGGACAACGCGGTCGACGTGCTGCTGGTCGACCTGGGCCTGCCCGACCTGCCGGGCCTGCAGGTGATCGACCGCTGCCGCAGCATGCAGCCGGCCTGCGCGGTGATGGTGCTGTCGATCTTCGGCGACGAGGCCAACATGCTGCGCGCCTTCGAGGCCGGCGCCAGCGGCTACCTGCTCAAGGACGGCACCGAGAGCGAGCTCGCGGCCCACATCCGCCACCTGCGCGCGGGCGGCTCGCCGATGTCGCCGGTGATCGCGCGGCAGCTGCTGCGCCGCTGGCAGGCGCGCACCGATGCGCCCCTGCATGCCGGCGCCAGCGCGCTGGTCGGGCTGGCCCAGGGCACGATCGGCTCGGCCATGGCATCCTCGGCGCTCCCGCGCACGCCGCCGGTGCGGTTGTCGCCGCGCGAATCGGAGGTGCTGGACCTCGTTTCCCGTGGTTTCACCTATGCCGAAGTCGGCGCGCAGATGGGAGTCTCGGCTTCGACCGTCCAAACCCATATCCGCAATATCTACGGCAAGCTGGATGTCCACAACAAGTCCGAAGCCGTGTTCGAGGCGCGCAACCTGGGCTGGCTGCCCTGAGCATCCTTCCGCCGCCTCTTCGTCCGATCTGCGCTTCCTGTTCGTCCTGGTCGCCGCGCTGCTGCTGATCGCCGGCCCGGCCGCCGCCAGCAGTACCGGCGGCGGCACCGCCACGCCCTACACCGTCACCAGCGCCGAGGCCCGCCTCGAGCCCGACGGCCTGCCCGCCGAGGAGCGCCGCGTGCAGCTGCCGTTCCGCTGGGACCAGGCCTTTCCGGGCCGCGGCGGCAAGGCCACCTACCGCATCGCCCTGCCCGCGGCGGCGGCGCCCGCGAGCGAACCGGCCGCGCTGCTGTTCGCGGGCGTGGGCAACCAGGTCGCGATCGAGTTCAACGGCACGCCGCTCGCGGGCTTCGGCACGCTGGGCGATCCGTCCTACGACACCAAGGGCACGCCCTTCGTGCCGGTGGCCGCCTCGCTGCAGCGCACCGGCGCGGCGCAGGAACTGGTGATCCGCACCACCGTGCAACGCCAGCGCGGCGCGGCGCTGGCCACGCTGCAGTACGGCACCGAGCGCGAGCTGCTGCCGCGCTACCGCGTCTACCAGCGCTGGCGCCACACCTCGGTGATCGCCAACGCGGCCATCCTCGCGCTGATGGGCTGCCTGTCGGGCGCGCTCTGGCTGCGCCAGCGCGAGGCGCTCTATGGCTGCTTCGCGCTCGCCGCGCTCTCGGGCCTGCCGCACAACGTCGACCGGGTGCGGCCCGACATGAACCTGCCCTGGCCGCTCTGGGGCGTGGTGATCGCGGTGTGCTATGCGCTGCACATCGGGCTCATCACGCGCTTCGTGCTGCTGGTGCTGCAGCGCGGCCCGGCGGGGCTGGTGCGCGCGCTCTACGCGGCCATGGGCATCGCGGTCGCGAGCGCCATCGCCTCCTTCGTGCTGGCCTGGCCGGCGCTGTGGACCGCCGGCCTGGTGCTGCTGAACCTCACGGGCGTGGCCTGCCTGCCGGTGGTGGCGCGCAGCGCCTGGGTCGAGCGCCGCACGATCGCCATGCTGCTGCTGCTGGCAGGCGTGCTCGCGATCCTCGCGGGCATGCACGACCTGCTGCTGGTGCGCATGGGCTTCTTCGGCGGCTCCGACACCTCGCAGACGCCGCGCGCGATGTTCTTCTTCGTGCTGATCCTCGCGGGCCTGGTGGTCGACCGCTACAGCCGCACCGTGGCCGACTACGGCGCGCTCAACGCCACCCTGGCCGAACGCGTGGCCGAGCGCGAAGGGCAACTGCGCGTGGCCTTCGACGCGCTGCGGCTGCAGCAGCAGGAACAGGCCGTGCTGCTCGAACGCCAGCGCATCATGCGCGAGATCCACGACGGCGTCGGCTCGCAGCTCGTGGGCCTGCTCAACGTCGTGACCCAGCCCGCGCCCGACCGCGCCGTGGTCGAGGAGCACGTGAAGCTCGCGCTCGACGAGATGCGCATGGCGGTCGACTCGCTGCAGCCCACGCACGACGACCTCGCCACCGTGCTCGCCACCCTGCGCTACCGGCTGCAGCCGCGGCTGGACGCGGCCGGCATCGCGCTGGTGTGGGACGTGGGCGTGATCCCGCCGGTGGCGCCGTTCTCGGCCCAGGCCGCGCTGCAATTGCAGCGCATCCTGCTCGAGGCCTTCACCAACGTGCTCAAGCACGCGCGCGCCACGCGCATCGTGTTGCATGCGCGCTGGCAGGCCGAGGCACAGCCGCCGCGCGTGCACATCGTGCTGACGGACGACGGCGTCGGCTTGCAGCCCGCGGGCGCAGCGCCGAAGACGAAGGGCCACGGCATCGCGAACATGCGGGCGCGCGCGCTGAGCATCGGCGCGCGGCTGGAGATCGCGGCGGTCGAGCAGGAAGAGAACACCGCCAGCGGCACGCGCATCACGCTCGAGTGGCCGGGCGCGATCGACTGCCCGCAGCACTGAACGCGGGCGCTGGACTCAGCGCAAGGCGAAAGTCAGCGCCACCGCGCCGAGCGCCAGCAGCGCCAGTCCCGCGATGAACACCACCTCGCCCCAGGCCTCGAGCCGCGCACCCGAGCGCCGCATGCGCATCGAGATGAACGACAGCAACGCGCTGGCCAGGAAGACCAGCGCGTCGACCGCGAGCAGCCGATCGATCACCAGCCGCAGATCGTCGCGCGGACCGAGGTGCCCGATGGACATCACGGTCATGCACACGCCGATCATGGTGGCGGAGGTCGGCAGGATGTGGGCCGACAGCCCGTTGGCGGCGCTGTCGGCAGGGTCGAGGCGTTCGGCCTGCGGGGCCGAAGTCCGTCGGTGCGGCGGCTTCATCGGTCGTCGCGCGTCGGGGTCCGGCCCGGGGCGGTCAGCCGATGCGCACCGGCACGAAGATCTTGTCGTCGCCGCGCTGGATCAGCAGCGCCACCGACTTGTCGGCCTTCGCGACCACCTCGCGCACCTGCTCCACGGTCTTGGCGGGCGTGCCGTTGATCGCCAGCAGCACGTCGCCGGCCTGTACGCCGGCCATCGCCGACGGACCGGCCGCGTCCTCGATCAGCAGGCCGGTCTCGACCGCGGCCTCGCGCTTCTCGTCGGGCTGCAGCGGACGCAGCGCCAGGCCCAGCTTGCCCTGGCCGGTGGCCTTGTCGGCCTTCGCGACCTGGGCCGGCTTGTCGCTGGCATCGCCGAGCTTCGCCGTCAGCTCCTGGCGTTCGCCCTGGCGCCACACCTCGAGCGTGACCTTGGTGCCGGGGGCCTGCTGGCCGATCACCGCGGGCAGGTCGCCCGAGGACACGATGGGCTGGTCGCCGACCTTGCGGATCACGTCGCCGGCCTTCAGGCCCGCCTTGTCGCCGGGGCCACCCTTCTCGATGTTCGAGACCAGCGCGCCCTCGGGCTTGTCGAGCTTGAAGGAATCGGCGAAGGCCTGGTTCACTTCCTGCACCGCCACGCCGAGGCGGCCGTGCACCGCCTTGCCGGTGGCGACGATCTGGTCCTTGACCTGCACCGCCACGTCGATCGGGATCGAGAACGACACGCCCTGGTAGCCGCCGCTGCGGCTGTAGATCTGCGAGTTGATGCCGACCACCTCGCCGCGCGTGTTGAGCAGCGGGCCGCCCGAGTTGCCGGGGTTCACCGCCACGTCGGTCTGGATGAAGGGCACGTAGCTGTCGTCGGGCAGCGTGCGGCCCTTGGCGCTGACCACGCCGGCCGTCACGGTGTTCTCGAAGCCGAACGGCGAGCCGATGGCCAGCACCCATTCGCCGACCTTCAGGTCCTTGGTGTTGCCCAGCGCGAGCACGGGCAGGTTCTTGGCGTCGATCTTGAGCACCGCGATGTCGGTCTTGGCATCGGCGCCCAGCACCTTGGCGCGGTACTCGCGGCGGTCGGTGAGCTTGACGGTGACTTCCTTCGCGTCCTTCACCACGTGGGCGTTGGTCAGGATGATGCCGTTGGCGTCGACGATGAAGCCCGAGCCCTGGGCCCGCACCGGCACGTCGCGCTGCTGCTGGCCGCGCGGGTTGATCTGGCCCTGGAAGCGGCGGAAGAACTGGAACATCGGATCGTCGGGATCGATGCCCTGGATCTGCGCGGCCTCCTCGTCGTCCGAGGCCTTCATGGTGCCGGTGACGCTGATGTTGACCACGGCCGCGCCGTCGCGCGCGGTGATGGTCGAGAAGTCGGGCAGCGTGACCATGGCGGCCGGCGCGGTCGCGGTGGCGTTGGTGGGCGTGCCCACGGCGCGCGCGCTGGTGTAGGCGCCGGCGCCGACGGCGCCGATCACGCCCGCGGTGGCCAGGGCCAGGACCAAGGCACGGGGCGAAGTCAGTCGGGTGTTCATGGATCGGTTCCTTTCATTGCGTCGTGACGCTGATGCGATGGAAGGAATGTCGTTGCGCTCGCTTAAGCGCCGCTTAAACGCCGCTTGAACGATCCGGCCGGGCTCGGCCGCGGTGTCAGGCGTGCTGCGGAAAGCGCACCACCACCCGCAGCCCGCCCAGGCTCGGCGAGGCATCGAGCGCCACGCTCGCGCCATGCAGCTCGGCGATCGACTTGACGATCGAGAGGCCGAGCCCGCTGCCCGGCGCCTGCGGCTCGCCCGAGCGGTAGAAGCGGTCGAGCACGCGCTCGCGCTCGGTGGGCGGCAGGCCCGGGCCGCTGTCGTCGACGCTGAGCTCGACCGCCTCGCCCTGGCGCGCGATCGCGATGTCGACGCGGCCGTCCTCGGGCGTGTACTTCACGGCGTTCTCGAGCAGGTTGCGCAGCAGCATGCGCAGCGCCTCGGGCTGGCCCTTCACCGCGGCGCCCTCGTCGGCGCGCGCGATGCCGATGTCGATGCGCCGCGCCTGGGCCGCGGCCACGGCGTCCGACACCGCCAGCCGCGCCACCTCCGCGAGCACTACCGGCTCGGGCGGCGCGCCCGCGGCCATGCTGGCCTCGTGGCGCGCGAGCGCGAGCATCTGCTCGACCAGCCGCGTCGCGCGGTCGATGCCCGCCACCAATCGGCCGATGGCGAGCTCGCGCGCGCCGTCGTCGGTGGCACGCTGCAGGCCCTGCACCTGCAGCTTGAGCGCGGCCAGCGGCGAACGCAGCTCGTGCGCGGCGTCGGCCACGAAGTGCTTCTGCGCCTCGAAGGCCTGCCGCACGCGGTCGAACAGCAGGTTGAGTTCCTGCACCAGCGGCCGTACCTCGTCGGGCAGTTTCTCCTCGCTCACGGGCGAGAGATCGTCGGCTTGGCGCGAAGCCACCTGGGTGCGCACGCGCGCCACCGGCGCGAGCGAACGGCTCACCACCCACCACACGACCAGCATCAGCAGCGGCGCCATCAGCGCCACCGGCGCGACGGTGCGCAGCGCCAGGGTGCCGGCCATGTGCTGGCGCGCCGCCATGTCCTGCGCCACCTGGATCACCAGCCCGCGCGTCTGCATCGAGAACACGCGGTAGGTGGTGCCGCGCGCGCGCACGTCGGCGAAGCCCAGCACCGCGAGCTGCGGCAGCGCGGCCTGGTCGGCCGACTCGAAGATGCGCACGCCGTCGGCGGTCCAGACCTGCACCACGAAATCGAAGTTCTGCTCGGCACCGCCGAGGCCGCCCACCGCCGCGCTGGGCGGCAGGCCGGCGCGCAGCGACAACGCCATCTGCTGCATGTGGTAGTCGAAGATCTCGTCGGCCTCCTTGAGCACCGTGCGGTAGGCCACCAGCGCCTGCGCGCCGGCCGCCAGCACGATGGCCGCGAGCAGGAACCACAGCAGGCGCGCGCGCAGCGAGCCGGTCATGCGCGCGGCCAGTCCCGTCACGCCCCTCACGCCGCTCACGCCGCTCACGCCTTCGGCACCATGTAGCCGACGCCGCGCACGTTGCGGATCAGCTCCGCGCCGAGCTTCTTGCGCAGGCCGTGCACGTAGACCTCGACCGCGTTGCTGCTGATCTCGTCCTTCCAGCTGTAGAGCTTCTCCTCGAGCTGCGCGCGCGAGAGCACCATGCCGGGCCGCGCCAGCAGCGGCTCGAGCACGGCCCATTCGCGGGCCGACAGCACCACCGGCTGGCCGGCCACGCTGACCTCGCGGGTGGCGGGATTGATGCTCACGCCCATGTGCTCGTAGACCGGCTCGGCGCGCCCGGCCGCGCGGCGCAGCAGCGCGCGGATGCGCGCCAGCAGCTCGTCGAGGTCGTAGGGCTTGAGCACGTAGTCGTCGGCGCCGGCGTCCAGGCCCTCGATGCGCTGCTGGATCGAGTCGCGCGCGGTGGCGATCAGCACCGGCATGCGCTGCTTGCGCGCGCGCAAATTGCGCAGCACCTCCAGCCCGTCGCGGCGCGGCACGCCGAGGTCGAGCAGCACCAGGTCGTAATCCTGGGTGCGCAGCGCCGACTCGGCGCTGTCGCCGTCCTTGACCCAGTCGACCGCGTACTGCTCGGCACGCAGCAGGTCGAGCACGGCTTCGCCGATCATCACGTCGTCTTCGAGGAGCAGCAGTCGCATGGCGGGTTCCTGATGTTCTGGTTTGGCGGTTCGAGGCGGTGGGACCGGGCGAAGTTCAAAGCAGCGCGCGCACCTCGCGCGCGGCCTCGAACAGCAGCGGCAGCATGTCGCGCCGCAGGGCCTCCTCCTGGTAGCGCGCGCCCGACAGCACCACGTTGAGCGCGGCCACCGTGTGACCCTGCATGTCGCGCAGCGGCACGGCGAGCGCCTGCACGCCGAGCTCGTGCTCCTCGCTCGCGAAGCAATGGTCTTCCTTGCGCGCGCGCGTCACCAGCTGGCGCAGCGCGCGCGCCTGGGTGGTGGTCTGCGGCGTGAGGCGCGCGAGATGGCGCCCCTTGAGCCAGCGTGTGAACTCGGCCGGCGGCAGCGCGGCCAGCAGCACGCGGCCGGTGGAGGTGGCATGGGCCGGCAGCCGCGCGCCCAGGTGCAGGCCATAGGCCAGCACGCGCGTGGGCGTGCCGTAGCTGCCGCTGCGCGCCACGATCACCACCTCCTCGCCGTCGAGCACCACGGCCGAGAAGGATTCGCCGGTCTGCGCCGCCAGCCGGTTCAGGGTGGGCTGCAGCGCGCGCGGCAGGCGCGACGAGGCCAGGTAGCTGCCCGAGAAGCGCAGTACCTTGGGCGCCATCCAGAAGTAGCTGCCGTCGGTCTCGAGGTAGCCCAGGTGCGCCAAGGTCAGCAGGTGCCGGCGCGCCGCGGCGCGCGTGAGACCGGCGCGCTCGGCCGCCAGGGTGGCGTTGAGGCGCTGGCGCTCGGTGTCGAAGCTTTCGAGCACCGCCATTCCCTTGGCGATGCCCTCGATGAAGTCGGCTCTGGCGATGGTCATGAGTGGGGCGAAGCGGGAAGTTGCGCGATCATCGCGCAGCCATTCGCATGATCGCACACAGCCGCATCGGCCGGCGTGCCAGGGCGGCGCGCGCGCCCTACGCTTCGCGGAACTTCTCGGAGACAACGACATGCGCACCCAGGTAGCGATCATCGGCGCCGGCCCGGCCGGCCTTCTGCTCGGCCAGCTTCTGTTCAAGGCCGGCATCGACAACGTCATCGTCGAACGCCAGAGCGGCGACTATGTACTCGGGCGCATCCGCGCGGGCGTGCTCGAGCAGGTCACGATGGACCTGCTGGAACGTGCCGGCGTCGACGCCCGCGCCAAGGCCGAGGGCCTGCCGCACGGGGGCATCGAGCTGCTGTTCAAGGGCGCGCGCCACCGCATCGACATGCACGGCCTCACGGGCGGCAAGCAGGTCACGGTGTACGGCCAGACCGAGGTGACGCGCGACCTGATGGAAGCGCGCGCGGCCGAGGGCCTGGCCACGGTCTACAGCGCGGCCAACGTGAGCCTGCACGACTTCGATTCGCGCTCGCCGCGCGTGCGCTACGAGAAGGACGGCCAGACGCACGAGATCGAGTGCGACTTCATCGCCGGCTGCGACGGCTACCACGGCGTGAGCCGCGCGAGCGTGCCGGCCGATGCGATCCAGACCTACGAGAAGGTCTACCCCTTCGGCTGGCTCGGCGTGCTGGCCGACGTGCCGCCGGTGTCGCACGAGCTGATCTACGCCAACACCGAACGCGGCTTCGCGCTGTGCAGCATGCGCAGCGCCACGCGCAGCCGCTACTACGTGCAGGTGCCGACCGAGGAACGGGTGGAGAACTGGAGCGACGAGGCCTTCTGGAACGAGCTGCGCGCGCGCCTCGACCCGGAAGCGCGCGAGCGGCTGGTGACCGGCCCTTCGCTCGAGAAGAGCATCGCGCCGCTGCGCAGCTTCGTGGCCGAGCCGATGCGCTTCGGCTCGCTGTTCCTGGCCGGCGACGCGGCGCACATCGTGCCGCCGACCGGTGCCAAGGGGCTGAACCTCGCGACCGCCGACGTGGGCTACCTGTCGCGCGCATTCGAGATCTTCTACCGCGAGCGCTCGGCCTCGGCGCTCGACCGCTATTCCGACCTGTGCCTGCGCCGGGTCTGGAAGGCCGAGCGCTTCTCGTGGTGGTTCACCTCGCTGATGCACCGCTTCCCCGAGACCGGCGCCTTCGGCCAGAAGATCCAGGAGGCCGAGCTCGACTACCTCGTGCATTCGCACGCGGCCTCGACCTCGCTGGCCGAGAACTACGTCGGGCTGCCGCTCGAGGACTTCTGAGCCTCGGCCTCGAGCTTCTTCTTCATCGCGGCCGCGCCCTCGTCCATCATGCCGGCGATGTAGGGCGCGAGCTCGTCGGGCAGCACGTCGGTGATCCAGACGAAACGCGAGCGCCCTTCGCCCGCGTCGAACACCTGCGCCGACGCATGGTGATGCCGCATGCGGCTGCCCGTGACGGTGTAGGCGATGCGGTGCAGCGACTCGTCGATCGACACCGGCAGCTCGCGCGCCACGCTGCCGTTGGAGAAGTCGAGGATGCGCGCGCCCTCCTCGTCGATGCGGCAGGCCGTGAGGAAGCCCGGCGCGAGCCGCTGGTGCACGGCGCGGAAGTCGCGCAGCGCGTCCCAGACCTGCGCCGCGCTCGCGGTGAGTTCGAATTCCCGGTGGATGGTGGCCATGGCGGGCTCCTTCGCGCTCAGGGATGGCGGCCTGCGCGGGCCGGGACTGTCAGTTCGAGTTCGATGGCGTGGTGCATGGCGATGGCTTCCTGCTCGATGAATGGATCAGGCGCTCATCGTCGAGCAAGGCCGCGAGGCGGTCTTGGAGAATCTTGCGGTCGCCGCGCGCGGCACGGCGGAAATCGCCCGGCGAGACACCGGCGGCGCGCCGGAAGGTGCGCACGAAATTGCTGAGGTCGGCAAAGCCCACGTCGAGCGCGATCTCGGTCACGGGACGGTCGCCGTCGGCGAGCAGGCGCGCCGCATGGCGCAGGCGCGAACGCACCAGGTACTGGTGCGGCGTCACGCCCAGCACCTGGGAGAACAGCCGCAGGAAATGGAAGGCGCTGACCCCGGCCTCGGCCGCGGCCTGCTCGAGGCCGATGTCCTCGTGCGAACCCTCGGCGATCCACATCGCGGCATCGACGGCGCGGCGCCGGTCGCGCGCGGGGGCCGCTCCGGGCCGCGGCGCATCGCGCCCTTCCACGAGGTCGACGAAGCGATGGGCGAACTGCATGCCGACCTCGTCGAGGCCGAGATCGCTGCGCCCCTCGACCGCGGCCTGCGCGAGTTCGCCGAGCACCATCAGCCCGGACAGCGGCGGCAGGCCGCCGGCCTGCCAGGTGCCGCGCCCGCCGCCGATCAGCTCGACGAAGCCCGGCGAGAGGTGGAAGGCCAGGCACTCGTCGCCGCAGACGTGGTGGTCGTGGGTGCAGACGTATTCGTCGCCCGGCGCGCCGACGAGCACCGAGCCGGCCACGAGCTCGTAGGCATGGCCGCGCGTGCGGTAACCGAAGCTGCCCTTGCGCACGTACGAGACCGAATGGCCCTCGTGCATCTCGGCGAAAGGCGGGGCATCGGGGCCCGCGTCGCAGCGGTAGCTCGAGACCCGGATCGGCTCGGTCTGCAGTTCGGTGACCACGAGCATGGTGGTTCTCCCGCAGTACCGGCCGTGCGGCGGGTCCTCAGTCGACCGTCTGCATCGCCTGCCACACGCGCGAGGGGCTCAGCGGCATGTGCAGGCGCGGCGCGCGGGCGGCGAGGCCGTTGCGCGCGAAGGCGTCGGCCACGGCATTGACGATGGCCGGCGTGGCACCGATGGTGCCCAGTTCGCCCACGCCCTTGACGCCCAGCGGGTTGTTCTTGCAGGGCGTCGACTCGTCCATCTCCATGTGGAACATGGTGCTGACGATGTCGGCGCGCGGCGCGGCGTAGTCCATCAGGCTGCCGGTGACGGGTTGGCCGGTCTCGTGGTCGTACACCACCTGCTCGTAGAGCGCCTGGCCGATGCCCTGCACCGCACCGCCCTCGAGCTGGCCGCGCACGATCATCGGGTTGACCACGCGGCCCACGTCGTTGACCGAGCTGTAGGCCACCACGCTGATCTCGCCGGTGGGCGGATCGATCTCGATCTCGCAGATGTGGCAACCGTTGGGCCAGGTCGGGCCGGCCACGGTGCTGGTGGAGTCGACGAAGATCTCGCGCTCGGGCTGCTTGCCGGCCAGCGTGAACAGGTCGAGCTCGAGGTCGGTGCCGATCACGGCGAAGGCGCCGCGGCTGTAGGTCACGTCGTCGATCGCCACCTCGAATTCCTGGGCCGCGAGTTCGCGCGCCTTGTCGATGGTGCGCTCGGCGCCGATGCGCACGGCCGAGCCGCCGGTGAACAGCGAGCGCGAACCGGCGCTGCCGAAGCCGTCGCCGCGGTCGGTGTCGCCGAGCACCACGCGCACCTTCTCGATCGGCACGCCGAAGGCGTCGACCGCGAGCTGCGCCAGCGAGGTGGCGATGCCCTGCCCCATGGCATTGACGGCCGAGAACACCTCGATCACGCCATCGGCCTGCACCGAGACGGTGACGCGCTCCTCGAACACGTTGCCGCCGGTCCATTCGAGAAAAGTGGCGATGCCCAGGCCGCGGTGGCGGCCGTTGCGCGCCGATTCGGCGGCGCGGCCCTCGAAGCCGTTCCAGTCGGCCAGGCCCAGCGCCTGGTCCATCACCGATTCGAACTTGCCGGTGTCGTAGGTCTGCGCCATCGGGTTCTTGTACGGCATCTGCTCGGGGCGGATGAAGTTGCGCCGGCGCAGCTCGATGCGGTCGATGCCGGTCTGGCGCGCGGCCTCGTCCATCAGCCGCTCGATGGTGAAGATCGCCTCGGGCCGGCCGGCGCCGCGGTAGGCGCCGGTGGGCGCGGTGTTGGTGAGCACCGCCTTGAAGTGGAAGTCGATGGTCTGGATGTCGTAGACGCTGGTCTGCACCCAGGGGCCGATCAGCAGCTGGATCGCGACGCCAGTGCCGGTGGCATAGGCGCCGACGTTGGCCAGCGTCTTGATGCGCAGCGCAAGGATGCGACCCTTGGCATCGAGCGCGAGCTCGGCCTTGGCCTCGATGTCGCGGCCATGGGCGCTCGAGAGGAATTCCTCGCTGCGGTCGGCCACCCATTTCACGGGGCGCTTCACCTGCAGCGCCGCGAAGGCCACCGCGATGTCCTCGGGATAGGCGCCGGTCTTCATGCCGAAGCCGCCGCCGACGTCGCCGACCACCACGCGGACCTTGTCCTTGGCCAGGCCGATGGCGGCGCAGATCGAATCGCGCACGCCCGAGGGCATCTGGGTGCTCATGCGGATCGTGAGGCGGCCGGTGTCGGCGTCGGGCGCGGCGAGCACCGAGCGCGGCTCGATGGTCAGCGCCACCACGCGCTGGTTGACCACGTCGAGCGCCACCACGTGGGCGGCCTTGGCGAAGGCGGCCGTGGCGGCCTCGCTGCTGCCGTGGCGCATCTCGGCCGCGATGTTGCCGCTGGCCTCGTCGCACAGCTGCGGCGCGCCTTCGGCGGTGGCGGCCGCGAGGTCGACCACCATCGGCAGCTCCTCGTACTCGACCATCACGGCTTCGGCCGCGTCGCGCGCCTGCTGGACGGTGTCGGCCACCACCACGGCGACGGCCTCGCCGACGAAGCGCACGCGTTCGTGCGCGATGGCATGGCGCGCGGGGCTGGCGCTGTCGCCGCCGTCGGCACGCTTGAAGCCGGCGGCGCCGGGCATCGGCTTGACGCCGGCCGCGGCCAGGTCGGCGCCGGTGATCACGGCGAGCACGCCCGGCAACGCGAGCGCCGCCGAGGCGTCGACCGAGGCGATGCGCGCATGAGGGTAGGGAGAACGCAGGAAGACCAGGTGGGACTGGCTCGGCAGGGACACATCGTCCGTGTAGCGGCCGGCACCTGAAAGAAGACTCTGGTCTTCGAGCCGGCGCACGGCCTGGCCGCTGCCGAAACGCATGGGATTGGGGTCTGTGGTCAACGTGGTCCTCTTGTACCGGGCCCGCGCACAACGCTGGCGCGCAGAGACCGTCATGGGGTGCTTCTTCGAAGGAAGCTCCGCACTATATGTGAGCTGGAGCAAACGTGTGCGCCTTTGGACGAGTGCATTGGGAGGGCACCAGAAAGGGGCATGCCCGAGGGGGCCCGGGTCGGGGCCGGCGTTGGGTTTTCGCCTCTGATACGAAGATGCGCCCCGCAAGCCGTGTATACCTACGGCCATGCGACAACTGCCCTGGCTCGAACCCGGCGATGCCCTGCCCGACCCCTCGACGGCGTGGGGGATCGCCGATCCCGTGCCCGGGCTGCTGGCGGCCGGCGGCTCGCTCGACGTCGATACTCTCTTGCGCGCCTACGGCCGCTGCGTCTTCCCCTGGTTCAGCGAGGACCAGCCGATCCTGTGGTGGAGCCCCGATCCGCGCATGGTGCTGCAGGTGGCCGATTTCCGGCTCCACCGCTCGCTGCGCAAGACGCTGGCGCGCTTCGCGCAGGCGCCGGGCTGCGAGATCCGCATCGACCACGACTTCGGGGCCGTCATCCGGGCCTGCTCGGGCTCGGCCCGCCCGGGCCAGTCGGGCACCTGGATCGTGCCCGACATGGTCGCCGCCTATACCGAATTGCACCGGGCCGGCCATGCCCACAGCGTCGAGACCTGGATCGACGGCGAACTCGCGGGCGGCCTCTACTGCGTGGCGATCGGCGGCGCGGTATTCGGCGAGTCGATGTTCACGCGCCGCCCCGACGCCTCGAAGACCGCGCTGGCGGCGCTGGTGTGCCTGTGCCGGCGCTTCGGCGTGCGGATGATCGACTGCCAGCAGAACACGGCCCACCTCGCGAGCCTGGGCGCGCATGAAATGCCGCGCGCGCGCTTCGTCGAACACGTGGCCCGGGCTCGGGAAGCGACGGGGCCCGCCTGGCGTTTCGAGCCCGTATACTGGTCCGAACTCCTGTCTGCGCGACCCTCTCACCCGACGTGACGCACCTCAAGGATCTCCCGCTCCATACGCTGCAGTTCTACGCGACCGCGCCCTATCCCTGCAGCTACCTGCCGGACCGCCAGGCCCGCTCGCAGGTGGCCACTCCCAGCCACCTGATCCACAACGACGCGTACTCGGACCTGGTGCTCAGCGGCTTCCGGCGCAGCGGCATGTTCACCTACCGCCCGTACTGCGACGGCTGCCGCGCCTGCGTGCCGCTGCGGGTGCTGGCCAATGCCTTCAAGGCCTCGCGCAGCCAGCGCCGTGCCGCCAAACAGCACGTCGACCTGCAGGCCCGCGTGCTCAAGCTGTGCTTCGTGCCCGAGCACTACCAGCTCTACCTGCGCTACCAGAACGGCCGCCACGCCGGCGGCGGCATGGACCACGACAGCATCGACCAGTACACCCAGTTCCTGCTGCAGAGCCGCGTGAACTCGCGACTGGTGGAGTTCCGCGAGACCCTGCCCGACGGCAGCGCGGGCGCGCTCAAGATGGTGTCGATCCTGGACGTGCTCAACGACGGCATCTCGGCCGTCTACACCTTCTACGAGCCCGAAGACGGCATGGCCTACGGCACCTACAGCGTGCTCTGGCAGATCGAGCAGGCGCGCAAGCTCGGCCTGCCCCACGTCTACCTGGGCTACTGGATCGAACACAGCCCGAAGATGAACTACAAGGCGCGCTTCGCGCCCCACGAATTGCTGATCGACGGCCGCTGGCAGCGCGCCAGCGATTTCACAAGATAAAATGGCGCTCGGTCTTCACCGCACAGCGCCATGAGAAAAAACCATTCAGACATTCCGGCCACCCCCGTCATCCAGGTCATCGAACGCATGTTCGCGCTGATCGACGTGCTGGCCTCGCGCGAAGAAGCCATTTCCCTGAAGGAAATCAGCGAAAAGACGGGGCTTCATCCCTCCACCACCCACCGCATCCTCAACGACCTCGCGGTCGGCCGCTTCGTCGACCGTCCCGAGGCCGGCAGCTACCGGCTCGGCATGCGCCTGCTGGAGCTCGGCAACCTGGTCAAGGGCCGGCTCAACGTGCGCGACGCCGCGCTGGGCCCGATGCGCGAGCTGCACAAGCTCACGCAGCAGCCGGTCAACCTCAGCATGCGCCAGGGCGACGAGATCGTGTACATCGAGCGCTCCTACAGCGAGCGCTCGGGCATGCAGGTGGTGCGCGCCATCGGCGGCCGCGCCGCCCTGCACCTCACTTCCACCGGCAAGCTGTTCCTGGCCGCGGACGATCCGCAGCGGGTGCGCAGCTACGCCACCCGCACCGGGCTGGCCGGCCACACGCGCAACAGCATCACGCAGCTGCCGGCGCTCGAGCGCGAGCTGTCGAAGGCGCGCCAGTACGGCATCGCGCGCGACAACGAAGAGCTGGAGTTGGGCGTGCGCTGCATGGCCGCCGGCATCTACGACGACCAGGGCAAGCTGGTCGCGGGGCTGTCGATCTCGGCGCCGGCCGACCGGCTCGACGAAGGCTGGCTGCCCAAGCTGCAGGCAACGGCGAACGAAATCTCGGAGGCGCTGGGCTTCAAGCAGGGCGTGGCACCCGCTGCCGGGGCCGTGGCAACCGCTTCGGGGTCGCCGGGCGGCCCCTCCCCCTCCGTGGGGGCTTGAGCGCGCCTGGGCGCGTTTCAGGCCCTTGCGGCGACCCTCAGGGGCCGAAGCGCTTCCCCCGCACCATGAAAAAAGCCGGCAACCGCCGGCTTTCGTCTTTGGGCAGGCTCGCTCAGCCCGCGATCTGGTACGCCACGGCGCGCGAGGCGGCCGGCGAACCCGGCACGGCATGCGTGGCCTCGACCCACCGGCGCACGCGCTCGGCGTCGGCGATGCGGCTGAACTTGCCGGCCGAATCGAGGAACACCATGATCAGCTTGCGGCCCGCGACCCGGGCCTGCATCACCAGGCACTGGCCGGCTTCGGAGATGTAGCCGGTCTTCTGCACGCCGATGTCCCAGTCGGGGCTCTTCACGAGGCGGTTGGTGGTGTTGAACTGCAAGGTGCGGCGGCCGACCTCGACCTGGTACTCGGGCGAGGTGGACAGCGAACGCACGGTGGCGTCGGCGTAGGCGGCGTTCACCAGCAGCGCCAGGTCTTGTGCGCTCGACTGGTTGCGGCTCGACAGGCCGGTGGGCTCGACATAGCGCGTGTCCTTCATGCCGAGCATGCGCGCCTTGGCGTTCATGATGCTCACGAAGGTGCTCAGGCCACCGGGATAGGTGCGGCCCAGCGCGTGGGCGGCGCGGTTCTCGCTCGACATCAGCGCCAGGTGCAGCAGTTCGCCGCGCGTGAGCGTGGTGCCGACCGTCAGGCGCGAGCTGCTGCGCTTCTCGGTGTCGACGTCGTCCTGGGTGATGGTGATGAGCTCTTCGTTCGGCAGCTTGGCCTCGCTGATCAGCAGGCCGGTCATGAGCTTGGTGAGCGAGGCGATCGGCAGCACGGCGTGGTCGTTCTTGCTGAACAGCACCTCGTGCGTGTCCTGGTCGACCACCAGCGCGACGCTCGACTTGAGCTCGAGCGCGTCGTCGGTGGTGTGCAGGCCGGCCATCTGGCCGAAGGACTGGCGCGGCGGCGCCTCGACACGGACCACCGAGCGGCGCTGCACGGCCACCACGGTCTTGCCGTTCTTCTTTTGCAGGGTGGCCACCACGTTGCGGCCACCACGGACCACCTTGTCGGCCTTGTCGTCGCGCTCGGCACGGCCACCACGCTTGGCGACCTTGGACGACGCGGCATTGCGCTTCACCTCGACCGGCGCAGCGCCGCGGGCTTTCTTCGAGACGGCCGCCGTCTTGGCAGGGGCCGCCTTCTCTTTCTTGGCGGCTTGGGCGCCGGACAACAAAAAAGCCGTCGCGCAGAACGCGACGGCGAGGGTGCGAAGGCTTGAAACGCGGTGGAGACGGGCTTCGGGCATGTACAAAATCTCCAGCGGCAGGAATAAGGACCGCAGTGTATCGAAATCAAAAAAGGCACGCAATATCAGCTACTTGCATCCTTTTCTTCATTCGAATACCAAGGATCGCCTGAAAACCTAACCTTGTGCCGCCACTCTCTCAGCTTGGCTCTGTAACTTGTTGAGCGCACTCAAATAAGCCTTTGCTGACGCCACCACGATGTCGGGATCCGCCCCGACGCCGTTGACCACCCGCCCTGCGTTTTGTAACCGGACTGTAACTTCTCCCTGGCTTTCCGTCGAGCCACTGATGGCATTGACCGAGTAAAGCACCATCTCGGCGCCGCTCTTGACGTGCGACTCGATGGCCTTCAGGGAAGCATCGACCGGGCCATTGCCGTCCGACTCGCCCGTGACTTCCTTGCCATGGACGGTGAAGACGATCTTCGCCTGGGGGCGTTCACCGGTTTCGCTGTGCTGCGCGAGAGAAACGAAAGCAAACTGTTCGCCAACGTTCGCACCCTCCTCCGCGCTGACAAGCGCGAGGATGTCTTCGTCGAAAATTTCGGACTTGCGGTCGGCCAGCTCCTTGAAGCGCAGGAAGGCGGCGTTGATCTCGCCCTCGCTCTCCATGGCCACGCCGAGCTCCTGCAGCCGCTGCTTGAAGGCGTTGCGGCCGCTGAGCTTGCCCAGCACGATCTTGTTGGCGGCCCAGCCCACGTCCTCGGCCCGCATGATCTCGTAGGTGTCGCGCGCCTTGAGCACGCCGTCCTGGTGGATGCCCGAGGCATGCGCGAAGGCATTGGCGCCCACCACCGCCTTGTTGGGCTGCACCACGAAGCCGGTGGTCTGGCTGACCATGCGGCTCGCGGCCACGATGTGCTGGGTGTCGATGTTCAGCGTGAGGCCGAAGTAGTCCTTGCGGGTCTTCACGGCCATCACCACCTCTTCGAGCGAGCAGTTGCCCGCGCGCTCGCCGAGGCCGTTGATGGTGCACTCGATCTGGCGCGCGCCGCCGATCTTCACGCCGGCCAGCGAGTTCGCCACCGCCATGCCGAGGTCGTTGTGGCAGTGCACCGACCAGATCGCCTTGTCGCTGTTGGGAATGCGCTCGCGCAGCGTCTTGATGAAATTGCCGTAGAGCTCGGGGATCGCGTAGCCCACGGTGTCGGGCACGTTGATCGTGGTCGCGCCCTCGGCGATCACGGTCTCGATCACGCGGCACAGGAAGTCGGGATCGCTGCGGTAGCCGTCCTCGGGACTGAATTCCACGTCGCCCACCTGGTTGCGCGCGAAGCGCACCGCGAGTCGGGCCTGCTCGTACACCTCGTCGGGCGACATGCGCAGCTTCTTCTCCATGTGCAGTGGCGAGGTCGCGATGAAGGTGTGGATGCGGCCGCGCGCCGCGCCCTTCAGCGCCTCGGCGGCGCGCGCGATGTCGCGGTCGTTGGCGCGCGACAGGCCGCACACCGTCGATTCCTTGATCGCGTTGGCGATCGCCTTGACCGCCTCGAAGTCGCCGTTCGAGCTGGCCGGGAAGCCAGCCTCGATGACGTCGACCCGCAGCCGCTCGAGCTGCTTGGCGATGCGCAACTTCTCGTCGCGCGTCATCGAGGCGCCGGGCGACTGCTCGCCGTCGCGCAAGGTGGTGTCGAAAATTATGAGTTGGTCGGTCATCGTGGTTCTCCTTCGTTTCTGGCCACCTGGCGCTTCGGTCGGATCGAGGCTCAGACGGTCGCGGTCTCCGATTGTGCGCTGTGCGCGCCGTTGCCCCTGGCGCGCTCCACGCCCGAGACGATCGCCTTCAGCGAGGCGGCGATGGTGTCCTCGTCGATGCCCACGCCGAACAGCGTGCGCGACTCGTCCACGCGCAGCTCCAGGTAGGCCACGGCCTTGGCGTCGGCACCGGCGCCGATCGCATGCTGGTGGTAGTCGATGACGCGCACCGCATGGCCGGTCGCGGCGCTCAGCGCGTGCGTGAAGGCATCGATGGGACCGTTGCCGCGGCCCTCGATGGCCACGGTCTCGCCGTTCCAGGCCAGGTCGCCGCGCAGAAGCACCGAGGCGTTGGCGCCGTCCTTGCCCTCCTCCTGCAGCACGCGGTGCTGGAGCGCCTGCACCGACTCGATGCCGTACTCGCGCACGAAGAGCTGCCAGAGGTCCGCGGCCGTGAGTTCCTTGCCCGCGACGTCCATCACGCGCTGCACCGTCTGGCTGAATTCCATCTGCAGGCGGCGCGGCATCTCGATGCCGTATTCGCTCTCGAGCAGGTAGGCGATGCCGCCCTTGCCCGACTGGCTGTTGACGCGGATCACGGCCTCGTAGCTGCGGCCGACGTCCTTCGGATCGATCGGGAGGTAGGGCATGTCCCAGATGTCGCCGTCCTTGCGCGCGGAGAAGGCCTTCTTGATCGCGTCCTGGTGCGAGCCCGAGAACGAGGTGTAGACCAGGTCGCCCACGTACGGGTGGCGCGGATGCACGGGAATCTGGTTGCAGTGCTCGACCGTGGCGCGGATCTCGTCGATGTTCGAGAAGTCGAGTTCGGGCGAGACGCCCTGCGTGTAGAGGTTGAGCGCCACGTTGACGAGGTCGAGGTTGCCGGTGCGCTCGCCGTTGCCGAACAGGCAGCCTTCGATGCGGTCGGCGCCGGCCATCAACGCGAACTCGCCGGCGGCGGTGCCGGTGCCGCGGTCGTTGTGCGGATGCACCGAGAGCACGATCGCATCGCGGCGTTCGAGGTTGCGGTGCATCCACTCGATCATGTCGGCAAAGATGTTCGGCGTGGAATGCTCGACCGTCGACGGCAGGTTGACGATGCACTTGCGCTCGGGCGTCGGTGTCCAGACCGCGGTGACCGCGTCGACCACGCGCTTGGAGAACGCGAGGTCGGTGCCCGAGAACATCTCGGGCGAGTACTGGAAGGTCCAGCGCGTGTTGGGCTGCTTCGCGGCCATCTCGTTGAACATGCGCGCATGCGAGGCGGCGAGCTCGACGATGCCGTCCTCGTCCATGCCGAGCACCACGCGGCGCATCACGGGCGCCACCGCGTTGTAGAGATGGACGATGGCGCGCGGCGCGCCCTGCAAGGCCTCGAAGGTGCGGGCGATCAGGTGGTCGCGCGCCTGCGTCAGCACCTGGATCGTCACGTCGTCGGGAATGCGGTCTTCCTCGATGAGCTTGCGCACGAAGTCGAATTCGACCTGCGACGCGGAGGGAAAACCGACCTCGATCTCCTTGAAGCCGATGGCCACGAGGGTCTCGAACATGCGCATCTTGCGCGTGATGTCCATCGGCTCGACCAGGGCCTGGTTGCCGTCACGCAGATCGGTCGACAGCCAGATCGGCGCCTTGGTCAGCACGGCGTCGGGCCAGGTGCGGTCCTTGAGACCGATAGGCGCGAACGCACGGTATTTGGCTTGAGGTTGCTTCAACATGTCGATTTCTCTGCTGTGATGGTTGGTGATCAACCAGCAACCCCAAAAACAAACGGCCCGTTGCTGGTGCGAACGGGCCGTGGTGATGGATTGCGCGTGCGCTACCGTCTCCGCCCGTGAGGGAGAGCTAGTAGGGCCAGCAGCGAAATCATCTTCGTCATGAGGGTTGCGAATTTAGCACAGGCTTCGAGACTTTGTGAAGACAGTGCCGCAATGCCTGTCTCAGTTGTGCAAACCGCGCTCGTCGGGTTCCTCGGTCGAGGTGCTGATCACGCTGGTCTGCTGTCCCTTGGCCTTGCGCCATGCATAGACCACGTAGCCGCTCAGGCCGTAGACCACGAACAGGCCGAACAGCACCGTCGGCGGATGGATGTTGATGACCGCGATGCCGAGCGCGATCAGCACGATCACGGCGAAGGGCACGCTCTTCTTCATCTGCACGTCCTTGAAGCTGTAGAACGGCGCGTTGGTCACCATCGTGAGGCCCGCATAGAGCGTGAAGGCGAAGGTGATCCAGGTGATCTGGGTCCACGAGAGGTACAGCACCTCGCCGCCGCGCTTGCCCCACTCGGTCATGAGCCAGATGAAGCCGGCCACCAGCGCCGCCGCCGCGGGCGACGGCAGGCCCTGGAACCAGCGCTTGTCGACCACGCCGGTGTTGACGTTGAAGCGCGCGAGCCGCAGCGCCGCGCAGGCGCAATAGACGAAGGCCGCGATCCAGCCCCAGCGGCCCAGGCCCTTGAGCGACCACTCGTAGGCGATCAGCGCGGGCGCGGCGCCGAACGAGACCATGTCGGACAGCGAGTCCATCTGCTCGCCGAACGCGCTCTGCGTGTTGGTCATGCGCGCCACGCGGCCGTCGAGGCTGTCGAGCACCATGGCCGCGAAGACGCCCAGCGCGGCGAGGTCGAAGCGCGCGTTCATCGCCATCACGACCGAATAGAAGCCGCCGAACAGCGCGGCCAGCGTGAACAGGTTCGGCAGGACGTAGATGCCCTTTCGCCGCTTGCGCGGCTGGACCTCGTCGGGGACGGTGTCGTCATGCATTGAATAGGTCTCCGTCCCTCATGGGCATTGTCGGCTCAGCTATCTCTTCGATAGCAATTCGGTCACTGGATCGCATCCCCGGGAGTGTAGTTCAGGGGCACGCCCACCCCTCCAAGCAAAAGGGCCACCGCGAGGGTGGCCCTTGGGGGGAATCGGGCGCCGCAGCGCCCTGCTCGCCGGGAGATCAGTTGCGGGTCTGGTCGACCAGCTTGTTCTTCTTGATCCAGGGCATCATCGCGCGCAGCTTTTCACCAACCACTTCGATCTGGTGCTCTGCACCCAGACGACGGCGGCTGATCAGCGTGGGCTGGCCGGCAGCGGCTTCGAGCACGAAGCTCTTGGCGTATTCGCCGGTCTGGATGTCCTTGAGCACCTGCTTCATGATCTTCTTGGTCTCGTCGGTCACGATGCGCGGGCCCGTGACGTACTCGCCGTACTCGGCGTTGTTCGAGATCGAGTAGTTCATGTTGGCGATGCCGCCTTCATAGATCAGGTCGACGATCAGCTTGAGCTCGTGCAGGCATTCGAAGTACGCCATTTCGGGCGCGTAGCCGGCTTCCACCAGCGTTTCGAAACCGGCCTTGATCAGCTCGACCGTGCCGCCGCACAGAACCGCTTGTTCGCCGAACAGGTCGGTCTCGGTTTCTTCGCGGAAGTTGGTCTCGATGATGCCGGCCTTGCCGCCGCCGTTGGCGGTGGCGTAGCTCAGCGCGAGGTCACGCGCCTTGCCGCTCTTGTCCTGGTGCACGGCCACGAGGTGGGGCACGCCGCCGCCTTGGGTGTAGGTGCTGCGCACGGTGTGGCCCGGGGCCTTGGGAGCGACCATCCACACGTCGAGGTCGGCGCGCGGCTGCACGAAGCCGTAGTGCACGTTGAAGCCGTGCGCGAAGACCAGCGAAGCGCCTTCCTTGATGTTCGGCGCCACGTCGTTCTTGTAGACGTTGGCGATCTGCTCGTCGGGCAGCAGGATCATGACGACGTCGGCGGACTTCACGGCATCGGCCACTTCGGCGACCTGCAGGCCGGCCTTGCCGACCTTGTCCCACGAAGCGCCGCCCTTGCGCAGGCCGACCACGACCTTGACGCCGCTGTCGTTGAGGTTCTGCGCGTGCGCGTGACCTTGCGAGCCGTAACCGATGATGGCCACCGTCTTGCCCTTGATCAGGCTCAGGTCCGCGTCCTTGTCGTAATAAACCTTCATGATGTTCTCCAGATAGATATGCGAGTTGCAGTGTGTTGTGCCGTTCGTCCTGAGCCTGTCGAAGGGCTCAATGCAGTCCCCGCTCGCGCGGGGGCTTCGACAAGCTCGGCCCGAACGGGCAGCGACCGAGCTCCGTTTTCATCGGGTCAGACCCGCAGGATGCGCTCGCCGCGGCCGATGCCGCTGGCGCCGGTGCGCACGGTCTCGAGGATGGCGCTGCGATCGATCGCCTCGAGGAAGGCGTCGTTCTTGCCATGGTCGCCGGTGAGCTCGATGGTGTAGCTCTTGTCGGTGACGTCGATGATGCGGCCGCGGAAGATCTCGGCCATGCGCATCATCTCCTCGCGCTCCTTGCCGACCGCGCGCACCTTCACCATCATGAGCTCGCGCTCGGTGTAGGCGCCTTCGGTCAGGTCGACCACCTTGACCACCTCGATCAGGCGGTTCAGGTGCTTGGTGATCTGCTCGATCACGTCGTCCGAACCGGCGGTGACGATGGTCATGCGCGACAGGCTCGCATCCTCGGTGGGCGCGACGGTCAGCGACTCGATGTTGTAGCCACGGGCCGAGAACAGGCCCACCACGCGGGAAAGAGCACCGGGCTCGTTTTCCAGCAGAACGGCAATGATGTGTTTCATGTGTGCGTGACTCCTCTTTTCGCCAGCGCGGAAGCTTTCGCTTTCGCCGCCCTCCCCCGCGCACGGTAATGCGCGGGCTCGGCGGGCAATAGATTCGTCAGTGAAAGGTTGAGAACGAACGGTCGAAAACAGGCCGAGGGATCAGAGATCCTCGGACCCCAGCAGCATCTCGGTGATGCCCATTCCGGCCTTGACCATCGGGAACACGTTCTCGGTGGGGTCGGTGCGGAAATCCATGAACACGGTGCGGTCCTTGAGCTTGCGTGCTTCGCGCAGCGCGGGCTCCACGTCCTGCGGACGCTCGATCAGCATGCCGACGTGGCCATAGGCCTCGGCGAGCTTCACGAAGTTGGGCAGCGCATCCATGTAGCTGTGGCTGTAGCGGCCGGAGTACTCGATCTCCTGCCACTGGCGCACCATGCCGAGGTAGCGGTTGTTCAGCGAGCAGATCTTGATCGGCGTGTTGTACTGCAGGCAGGTCGACAGTTCCTGGATGCACATCTGCACCGAGCCTTCGCCCGTGATGGTGAAGACTTCCGATTCCGGCTTCGCGAGCTTGATGCCCATGGCGTAGGGAATGCCCACGCCCATGGTGCCCAGGCCGCCGGAGTTGATCCAGCGGCGCGGCTCGTCGAAGCGGTAGTACTGCGCGGCCCACATCTGGTGCTGGCCGACGTCGGACGTGATGTACGCGTCGGCGTCCTTGGTCATGTTCCACAGCGTCTCGACGACGAACTGCGGCTTGATCACGTCCTTGTTGCCACGGTCGTACTTGAGGCAGTCGCGCGAGCGCCAGCCTTCGATGGTGGTCCACCAGTTGGCGAGCGCGCCGGCATCGGGCTTGGTCGTGCTCTCGCGGATCATCGAGATCAGCTCGGTGAGCACGTCCTTGACGTCGCCCACGATCGGGATGTCGACCTTCACGCGCTTGGAGATGCTCGACGGGTCGATGTCGACGTGGATGATCTTGCGTTCGTTCTGCGCGAAGTGCTTGGGGTTGCCGATCACGCGGTCGTCGAAGCGCGCACCCACGGCCAGCAGCACGTCGCAGTTCTGCATCGCGTTGTTGGCTTCGATGGTGCCGTGCATGCCCAGCATGCCGAGGAACTTGCGATCGCTCGCCGGATAGGCGCCCAGGCCCATCAGCGTGTTGGTGACCGGGTAGCCGAGCATGTCGACCAGCGTGCGCAGCTCGTTGGTGGCATTGCCCAGCAGCACGCCGCCGCCGGTGTAGATGTAGGGGCGCTTGGCGTTGAGCAGCAGCTGCAGCGCCTTGCGGATCTGGCCGCCGTGGCCCTTGCGCACCGGGTTGTACGAGCGCATCTCGATCTTCTCGGGATAGCCGGCATAGGCCACCTTCTTGAACGAGACGTCCTTGGGCACGTCCACCACCACGGGGCCCGGACGGCCGCTGCGTGCGATGTGGAAGGCCTTCTTCATCGTCATCGCCAGGTCCTTCGGATCCTTGACGAGGAAGTTGTGCTTGACGATCGGGCGCGTGATGCCGACGGTGTCGCATTCCTGGAAGGCATCCAGGCCGATCGCCGCCGTGGGGACCTGGCCCGAGATGATCACCATCGGGATCGAGTCCATGTAGGCCGTGGCGATGCCCGTGACCGCGTTCGTCAGGCCCGGGCCCGAGGTGACCAGCGCCACGCCCACCTCGCCGGTGGCGCGCGCATAGCCGTCGGCGGCGTGGACGGCCGCCTGCTCGTGGCGCACCAGCACGTGCTGGATGGTGTCCTGCTTGTAGAACGCGTCGTAGATGTAGAGAACCGCGCCGCCGGGGTAGCCCCAGACGTACTGGACGCCTTCGGCCTGCAGTGCCTTGACCAGCACTTCGGCGCCCATGAGTTCTTGCGTGTGATTGCCGGCGCCGGAGGACGCGGCTGCTGCGGAAGCGAGTTCCGCCTTCGAGATTTCCATGATCAACCTTTGGAGTTTTTTCGGGAACGAAAAACCTTGGGTGCCCCTTGCCAACCCTTGTGGGGCCGCGCCAGGACTTGAGGCCAAAGCCATGAGCGGACTGATTGTTCCGCCGGACCGTGACCCGTTTGCCTTTTGACTTGCGAGCGCGATTATGACACCGCCGCGGCGTTCCGCCGAGCCCGTATCGCCCCGCAACACGATTCGTCAAGAGCGGCGGGCATAATTCGCGGCCAACAACGAGGCATTCCCGCCCGACATCCATTCCCACGCGGCGCCCGGCGCCCCTCTCACGCTTGGCCACCGAACAAGAACTCTCCGATTTCCTGAAAAGCGTCGAACGCCGCGCTTTCAAGCGGTCGGTCTATCACGTGCGAGACGAGGAAGCGGCGCTCGACATCGTGCAGGACAGCATGATGAAGCTGGCCCAGCACTACGGCGACAAGCCCGCCGCCGAGCTGCCGATGCTGTTCCAGCGCATCCTGTCGAACTGCACGCTCGACTGGTTCCGCCGCCAGAAGACCCGCCGCGCCCTGTTCTCGAACCTCAGCGATTTCGAGGCCACCGACGACGACGGCGATTTCGACCTGCTCGAGAACTTCGCCTCGCCGACCGACTCCAGAGAAACCGAGAGCGCCGAGGACACCACGCGCCGGGCACAGGTTCTGCATGAGATCGAAGAACAGATCGCGGCATTGCCGGGCCGTCAACGCGAGGCTTTCCTGATGCGTTACTGGGAAGAAATGGACGTCGCAGAGACGGCCGCCGCAATGGGCTGCTCCGAGGGCAGCGTCAAAACCCACTGCTCGCGCGCCGTCCACGCTCTGAGCAAGGCGCTCAAAGCCAAGGGAATTTCGCTATGAATACTAAGGTTCCTCTTTCTTCTGTCGCCGAAAACGAATTCGGTCAACGCGTGGCCGCGCGCCTGTCCGCCGGCAACCAGGCGTTGCCGCACGACATCGGCGAACGCCTGCGCGTGGCGCGCGCGCAAGCCGTGGCCCAGCGCAAGCAAGCCCCGCAGTTGCGCGCCGCACCCGCCGTGGTACAGGCGGGCAACACCGCCGCGTTGGGCGGCGGTGGTGGCTGGGGCTGGTGGACGCGCATCGGCACCGTGGTGCCGCTCGTAGCTCTGGTGGCCGGCCTGGTCACCATCAGCGTGATGCAGGACGAGGACCGCGCCAGCGAGCTGGCCGAGGTCGATTCCGCGCTGCTCACCGGCGACCTGCCGCCGGCGGCCTACACCGACCCGGGCTTCGCGCAGTTCCTCAAGTCCGACGGCGCTTCCGACTGACGAGGGCCTCACCCGCCCTGTCAGCTCCGCGCCCGGCTTCGCCGCTCCCGTCTGCCGCCTAGACCTTCCCGCCTGTCCGAAGCCTCCATCCGACCGATCATCCGAATGCCACGCCGCCCCCTGCCCCCCGCGATTTCGCCCCGCTCCTCGCGCTCGTGGTCGCAAGGCGTGGCGGCTCGTCTCGCCGGCGCCGGCACCGTGGCCGCCGCGGCACTGGGACTGACGATCGCGGCCGCGCAGACCACGCCCGTGCGTTCGGAAGCCGTTCGCGCGGAGACGCCCAAGGCCGCGCCGACCGGCACCATGGCCGCGTCCGCCGCCGCCAAGCCGCCCACCCTCACCAAGCCGCTGTGGGCCGAGCTCACCGCCGAGCAGCAGCAGGCCCTGCAACCGCTGGCGCCGCACTGGAACACCCTCAACGTCGGCCAGAAGCGCAAGTGGCTCGCGCTGTCGCGCAACTACGCCTCGCTGCCGGCCGAGGACCAGATCACGCTGCGCAGCCGCATGATCGAGTGGGCCGCGCTCAGCAACCAGCAGCGCGTCCAGGCGCGCCTGAACTTCGCCGAGGTCAAGCGCGTGCCGGCCGACGAGCGCAAGGCCAAGTGGGAGCAGTACCAGGCGCTGAGCGAAGAGGAAAAGCGCAAGCTCGCCGAGCGTGCGCCGGCCAAGCCCAAGGGCGCCGCCATCCCGGTGCGGCCGGTGTCGTCCCAGAAGCTCGTGGCCGTGCCCACGGTCACACCGCCCGGGCAGCACACGCCCCGCATCCAGCTCGCGCCGCCGATGGCGCCCGCGACGCCGGCCATCGTGCCCGCTGCGGCCATCGTCGCGACCCCGCCGGCCGCATCGTCCGGCACGGCTGCGGCCACCGTCGCCCCGGTGACGCCCTCGGCCGCGGCCCCCGCCACCTTCACGCCCCAGCCGGTGCCGGCCGAAGCCCAGGTGCCGTCTCCGTACTCTTCATCGTCCGGCCCGTCGACTTCGGTATCCTCCACACCGTCTTCCACTTCTGCGGGGCGCACGCTCGAGCAACCCTCGGCCGCCCCCTGACCCAAGGTCTCGATGGTTTCCAGCTCTTCCGAGGTTTCGGAGTCGGATTCGCCTGCTTCGCTCGTCCCTCCTGCGTCTGACGTTTCTTCTTCCACGGCACAGGGCCCGGTTCCTGGACTCTGGCGCCGCATGGCCTGCTGGCTCTACGAAGGCATGCTGCTGTTCGCGGTGGTGTTCGTTTCGGGCTGGCTCTTCAGCACGCTGGGCCAGATGCGCGACGCCATGGATTCGCGGCGCCACCTGTTTCAAGCCTTCCTCTTCGTGGTGTTCGGCGTCTATTTCGTCTGGTTCTGGGCCAAGGGCCAGACGCTGGCGATGAAGACCTGGAACATCCGCATCGTCGACACGCACGGCCACCCGGTCAGCCAGCGCCGCGCGCTCGCGCGCTACCTGCTGAGCTGGATCTGGTTCCTGCCGCCGCTCGCTGCCGTCGCGCCCTTCAAGCTGTCGGGCCCCGAAGTCACGGTGCTCGTCTTCGGCTGGGTGGCCATCTGGGCCCTGCTGGCACGCTTCCATCCGCAACGCCAGTTCTGGCATGACGCCTGGGCCGGCACCCGGCTCATTACCTCCAAGCCCATGAGCCGCCGATGAGCGCCCTGCCCGAACTTCCCGATCCCGCCGTCAATCCGCAGAAGGCCCGCAAGGGCTTCGATCGCGTCTGGCACGCCACGCTGATCTCGCTGCACGGCCTGCGCGCCGGCTGGGGCGAGCCGGCCTTCCGGCAGGAAGCCATCCTGTCGATGGTCATGATCCCCGCCGCCTTCTGGCTCGGCCGCAGCTGGGTCGAGATCGCCCTGCTCGCGGGCAGCGCGGTGCTGGTGATGATCGTGGAGCTGCTCAACACGGCGGTGGAAGCGGCCATCGACCGCATCGGCCCCGAATGGCACGACCTCTCCAAGCGCGCCAAGGACATGGGCAGCGCCGCGGTGCTGCTGTCGCTGTCGCTGTGCACCTGCATCTGGGCCGCCGCCCTGTGGACACGCTTCGTGTCATGAGCGGGCCCGCCACGCGAGGCATGATCGGGGGATGACCCCTGAATTTTCGATTTGCGTGTATTGCGGCTCGCGCCCCGGCGAGCGTCCCGAGTTCACTGAAGCCGCCATGGCGGTCGGCCGCTGGATCGGCCAGCAGCGCGGCCAGCTGGTCTACGGCGGCGGCCGCACCGGCCTGATGGGCACGGTGGCCGAGGCCACGCGCGCCGCGGGCGGACGCGTGGTCGGCATCATCCCCAAGGCACTGGTCGACAAGGAACTGGCCAACCCGCTGTGCGACGAGCTGCACGTGGTCGACACCATGCACGAACGCAAGGCGATGATGGGCGAGCGCGCCGACGCCTTCCTGGCCATGGCCGGCGGCATCGGCACCTTCGAGGAACTGTTCGAGATCTGGACCTGGCGCCAGCTCGGCTACCACGACAAGCCGGTCGGCATCCTCAACAGCGCCGGCTACTACGACAAGCTGCTCGACTTCCTCGACCAGAGCGTGCGCGACGGCCTGATGGGCGACTGGCAGATGAGCCTGGTGCGCACCGGCACCGAAGCCGAGCCGCTGCTCGCGGCGCTGCGTGCCGAGGTGCCGCGCCATCCGCGCGACGACCGGCTGGCCGAGAACCTCTGAACCTCTTGTGAAAGGCCGGCGAGCGCCGGCCCCTGCGGTTCAGCTCAGACCGCGTTCTCGTTCTCTTCGCCGGTGCGGATGCGCACGATGCGCTCGACGGCCGTCACGAAAATCTTGCCGTCGCCGATCTTGCCGGTGCGCGCCGAATTGACGATGGCCTCGATGCAGCGCTCGACGTCGCCCTCGTTGACGACGACCTCGACCTTCATCTTCGGCAGGAAGTCGACCACGTACTCGGCGCCGCGGTACAGCTCGGTGTGGCCCTTCTGGCGGCCGAAGCCCTTGACCTCGGTCACGGTGAGTCCGGTGACGCCCACTTCGGCCAGGGCCTCGCGTACGTCCTCGAGCTTGAAGGGTTTGACGATGGCGGTGATCTGCTTCATGGTTTGCGTGCTCCGGCGGTTTCGTTGAATTTGCTGGTGATAGGGTAACGCCAATCCTTGCCAAAACTGCGGTGCGTCACCCGGATGCCTACCGGCGCCTGGCGCCGCTTGTATTCGTTGATCTTGATGAGCCGTGCCACCCGCTCGACCACCGCGCGGTCGTAGCCCGCGGCAATGATCTCGTCGATGCCCTCGTCGTCCTGCATGTAGCGTGCCAGGATCGCGTCGAGGATGTCGTAGGGCGGCAGGCTGTCCTGGTCGGTCTGGTCGGGCCGCAGCTCAGCGCTCGGGGGCCGCGTGATGATGCGTTCGGGGATCGGCTCGGCGCCGGTGCCGTAGGGATCGTGGGCATTGCGCCAGCGCGCGAGCGCGAACACTGTCGTCTTCAGCAGGTCCTTGATGACCGCGAAGCCGCCCGCCATGTCGCCGTAGAGCGTGCAGTAGCCGGTGGCCATCTCGCTCTTGTTGCCCGTGGTGAGAACGATCGAGCCGAACTTGTTCGACAACCCCATCAGCAGCGTGCCGCGGATGCGGGCCTGGATGTTCTCTTCGGCCGTGTCCTCGGCCCGGCCCGCGAAATCGGGGGCCAGCGCCGCCTTGAACGACTCGAAGGTGTGCCGGATCGAGATCTCGTCGTAGCGCACGCCCAGGCGACCCGCCATGTCGCGCGCATCGATCCAGCTGATGTCGGCCGTGTAGGGCGAGGGCATCATCACCGCTCGCACCTTGTCCTTGCCGAGCGCATCGACCGCGATCGCGAGCACCAGCGCCGAATCGATGCCGCCCGACAGCCCGAGGATCGCGCCCGGAAAACCGTTCTTGCCGACGTAGTCGCGCACGCCGAGCACCAGCGCATCCCAGAGCTGGGCCTCGGCGTCGCGCGGCGCGGCGATGGGCTCGGGCAGGAAGCGCACGCCCTGCGACGGTGCACGCTCGAGCTCGGCCAGCACCAGCTTCTCCTCGAAGCCCGGCGCCTGCATCGCGAGCGCGCCGTCGGCCTGCAGCGCGAAGGAGGCGCCGTCGAACACCACCTCGTCCTGCCCGCCCACGAGGTGGGCATAGACCAGCGGCAGCCCCACGGCGCGCGCGCGATCGGCCATGCGCGCCACGCGCTCGCCCTCCTTGCCCACGTGGTAGGGCGAGGCATTGATGACGGCCAGCACCTCGGCGCCGGCGGTGCGTGCCAGCTCGGCCGGCGCGTCGAACCAGGCGTCCTCGCAGATCAGCAACCCGACCGATACGCCGCCGGCCTCGAACACGCAGGTGCCCTGCCCCGGCGCGAAGTAGCGGCGCTCGTCGAACACCTGGTAGTTGGGCAGCTCGCGCTTGGCGTAGGTCTGGAGGATGCGGCCTTCCTTGAGCACGCTGGCCGCGTTGTGGCGCAGTTGCACCGACACGGAGCGCCCGCGCAGGCTGCCGCCGCTCGGATGCCCCACCACCACGACCATGTCTTTGAGGTCGGCCAGCGCGGCGGCGATGCCTTTCACGGCATCATCGCAAGCTTCGATGAAGGCCGGCCGCAGGAACAGGTCCTCGGCCGCATAGCCGGCGATCGAGAGTTCGGGCGTCAGCAGAAGGCGAGCGCCCCGGGCATGGGCCTCGCGCGCGGCCGCCACGATTTTTCGGGCATTGCCGGGGAGATCGCCCACCACGAAATTGAGTTGCGCGATGGCGAGCTTGAGCGTCATACGGAAGGAAGAAACAGGCTTGAACGATTATGTCATTCGGGTTGTCGCGTCGCCGTCGGACGTGAACCCGCAGGCCTGGAACGCGCTGCTCGCCGCGCAGGCCGAACCCTCGCCCTTCATGCGCCACGAGTACCTGGCCGCGCTGCACCAGAGCGGCAGCGCCACGCCCGAGAGCGGCTGGACGGCCCAGTTCTTCACCCTCTGGCGCGGCGACACCCTCGAGGCCGCCTGCCCGGTCTACGTCAAGGACCACTCCTACGGCGAGTACGTGTTCGACTGGGCCTGGGCCAACGCCTACCAGCAGCACGGCCTGGCCTACTACCCGAAGGCGACGGTCGCGGTGCCGTTCACGCCCGTGCCCGGCGCGCGCCTGCTCGCGCGCGACGCGGCCGGCCGCGCGCTGCTGGCCCAGGCGCTGGTGGCCTGGTGCAAGGAGAGCGAGCTGTCGTCGCTGCACCTGCTGTTCGGTGCCGAGGCCGACATCGAGGCCTGCACGGAGGCCGGGCTGATGCTGCGGCACACGGTGCAGTTCCATTGGCAGAACCCGGCGCCCGGCTACGCGGACTTCGAGGCCTTCCTCGCGAGCCTCTCGCACGACAAGCGCAAGAAGATCCGCCAGGAGCGCCGCAAGGTCGCCGATGCCGGCGTGCGCTTCCGCTGGTCGCGCGGGACCGACATCTCGCGCGCCGACTGGGACTTCTTCTACCGCTGCTACGCGCGCACCTACCGCGAGCACGGCAACCCGCCCTACCTCACGCGCGACTTCTTCCATCGCATGGCCGACACGCTGCCCGAGGCCTGGCTGCTGTTCGTCGCCGAGCGCGAGGGCAAGCCGATCGCCGCCAGCCTGATCGCATTGGCCACCGACGAGAGCACCGGCAGCCCGCTCGTGGCCTACGGCCGCTACTGGGGCGCGGTCGAGCGCGTCGACTGCCTGCACTTCGAGGCCTGCTACTACCAGCCGCTGGCCTGGTGCATCGCGCACGGCGTGCAGCGCTTCGAGGGCGGCGCGCAGGGCGAGCACAAGATGGCGCGCGCCCTCATGCCCGTGAAGACCACCAGCGCCCACTGGCTCGCGCATCCGGCCTTCGCCGACGCGGTCGAGCGCTTCCTCGAGCGCGAGGGCGAAGGCATCGAGAACTACATGGACCACCTGGGCGAGCGCAGCCCGTTCAAGGCCGCCTGAAAGCGACGGCGGGCCCGCGTCAGGCCACGGCCAAACACGGCTGCTATAAACCCCGGCAGATCACCAACAACAAGGGGAAAAGTCATGCCATTCGTCGGCCTGGGTCTGCACATCCTGATCGCGCTGTTCTTCGCGGTGCACGCGATGCGCCACGGCAAGCAGATGTACTGGCTCTTGATCCTGTTCAGCTTTCCGCTGCTGGGCAGCATCGTCTACTTCGTGGTCGAGTACCTGCCCGCCTCGCGCATGCAGCGCACCGCGGGCAAGGTCGCGAGCGCGGCCATCGGCTTCATCGATCCCGAGCGCGAATACCGCGCGGCCGAGCAGGCCTACGACCTCGCGCCGACAGCGCAGAACAAGCTGCGCCTCGCCAAGGCCGCGCTCGACCGCGGCCAGGCCGGCGAGGCGGTCGGGCACTACCGCGATGCGCTCAAGGGCCCGCTGGCCTCCGATCCCGAGCTGCAGTTCGGCCTCGCGAGCGCACTGCTGGCCGCGGGCGGTCCCGGCGCGGGCGGCGAGGCCATGCAGGCGCTGCAGAGCCTGCGCTCGACCCGCGACGACTACCGCAAGGACGAGGTCGCGCTGCTGGTAGCCCGCGCCCTGGCCGCCGAGGGCCGCAACGACGAGGCGCGCCAGGCCTTCGAATCGACCCTGAGCCTCTACAACACCGTCGAGGCCCGTGCGCGCTACGTGGCCTGGCTCGCGCAGCAGGGCGACGGCGCCGCCGCGCAGCGTCAGTGGGACGAGCTCCAGCAGGCCGCGCGCCACTGGAATTCGCACGCCCGCTCGGTCAACCGCGAATGGATGCGGCTGGCCGGCGACGCGGCCCGCGGCTGAGGTCGAGGCTCCGACCAAGGGCATAGCCGGCCCTGCCGTTCGGCAGATCGACAGCGGCCGGCGCGGGAACGAGCATGCGGCCATCGCGCGCGCCCGGCGCGCAGGAGAGCACCGCATGCCCGCATCGATCCGCCCCCTCTTCCCCTGGGCGCTGGCCCTGGGCCTCGCGGCCCTCGCCTGCGTCCCGGCCTATGCCGCCAGCTTCGACTGTGCCAAGGCCTCGAACCCCACCGAGAAGACCATCTGCGCCACGCCCGCGCTCTCGCTGCAGGACGAGAGCATGGCCGAGCTCTATCGCAAGCAGCTCGCGATACCCGATGCCGGCCAATGGGCCACCTACCTGAAGCGCGACCAGCGCGACTGGCTCGCGGTGCGCAACCGGCACTGCAAGGCCGACGTGAAATGCCTGCGGGAAGACTACGAGCGGCGCATCCGCTACCTGGTGGAGCCGCTGCTGCACTGGACCGGCCGCTACGTGGAGGGCCGCTGTCCGAAGGACGGGCGTTTCCTGGACGTGACGCCGTCGAACGACGGCGCGCTCGACATCGAGCTCTACGTCTGCCCCGATGCGCGCGGCAACATGCTGCTGCAGGGCGGTGGCCGGCTCGACGAGCGGCAGCGGCTGGTGGTGCCGTTCGGCGGGCGTTGCACCCGCACCCTGCAATTCAGCGCTGACCGCATCGTGGTGACCGACACGCCCGCGGGCGCCGCGGAATGCGCGAGCCCGTCGACGGCCGGCACCTTCGTGCGCGATGCGCGCCGGTCGCCGTTCGAGCAGGAGTGACTGCCCGAGCGACCCGCGCGCCCCGCCCGATCACTTCTTGTAGGCGGCGATACCGTCGAGGATTTCCTTGCGGGCGGCGTCGATGCCTTCCCAGCCCAGCACCTTGACCCACTTGCCGGCTTCGAGGTCCTTGTAGTGCTCGAAGAAGTGGCTGATGGCCTTCAGGCGCATCGGGTTCACGTCGTCCACCGATTTCCAGTGGCTGTAGATCGGCAGCACCTTGTCGGTCGGCACGGCCAGCACCTTGCCGTCCACGCCGGCTTCGTCTTCCATCATCAGGATGCCCAGCGGGCGGCAGGGCACGACCACGCCCGGCAGCAGCGGGTACGGCGCGATGACCAGCACGTCGACCGGGTCGCCGTCGCCCGACAGCGTCTGCGGCACGTAGCCGTAGTTGGCCGGGTAGTACATGGCCGTGGTCATGAAGCGATCCACAAAGATCGCGCCCGATTCCTTGTCGACCTCGTACTTGATCGGGTCGGCATTCATCGGGATTTCGATCACGACGTTGAAGGCATCGGGGACGTTCTTGCCGGGGGAGACTTTGTCGAAGGACATGACGTTTTTCGAGTAGTTGAAAAGTATGAGGGGGATGCGGACAAACCCGAAGTTTACTTTCCGAGTCACGGACCCGTCGCACGCGATTTCGTTTTTGCCTGTAAATTGCAGCCGTTGGCCAATCGGCTCCGCACCCCGGCTCCCCGGGATGCAGCGAGCTTCGAGGAAGCAACGCGGCGGAAATCTCGACTCCCGCGCGTTGCACGCAACGGATCCTCGCGCTTTCCGTCTCCACGTCACAACGAACGAATGGAGAAGCAACGCATGAATGGCAACACCCCCCTCATCCTCGCCATCGTCTGCGGCCTCGTGGCCGTGGCCTACGGCATCTGGGCCCGAAGTTGGATCCTCGCCAAGGACGCGGGCAACGCGCGCATGCAGGAGATCGCGGCGGCGATCCAGCAGGGCGCGGCGGCCTACCTGGCCAAGCAGTACCGCACCATCGCCATCGTGGGCGTGGTGCTCGCGATCCTGATCGCCCTCTTCCTCGACCTCACGACCGCGGTCGGCTTCGTGGTCGGCGCGGTGCTCTCGGGCGCCTGCGGCTTCATCGGCATGAACGTCTCGGTGCGCGCCAACGTGCGCACCGCGCAGGCCGCCACCCAAGGCATCGGGCCGGCGCTCGACGTGGCCTTCCGCGGCGGCGCCATCACCGGCATGCTGGTGGTCGGGCTGGGACTGCTGGGCGTGTCGATCTTCTACTGGTTCCTGGCCTCCAGGGGCCTGCCGAGCGGCAACCATGCGCTGGCGGCGCTGCTCAATCCGCTGATCGGCTTCGCCTTCGGCTCCTCGCTGATCTCGATCTTCGCGCGGCTGGGCGGCGGCATCTTCACCAAGGGCGCCGACGTCGGCGCCGACCTGGTGGGCAAGGTCGAGGCCGGCATCCCCGAGGACGATCCGCGCAACCCCGCGGTGATCGCCGACAACGTGGGCGACAACGTCGGCGACTGCGCCGGCATGGCGGCCGACCTGTTCGAGACCTACGCGGTGACGCTGATCGCCACCATGGTGCTCGGTGCGCTGATGGTCACGGCGGCGCCGGTCAACGCGGTGCTCTATCCGCTGGCGCTGGGCGGCGTGTCGATCATCGCGTCGATCATCGGCTGCTTCTTCGTCAAGGCCTCGCCGGGCATGACCAACGTGATGCCGGCGCTCTACAAGGGCCTGGCGGTGGCGGGCATCCTGTCGCTGATCGCGTTCTGGTTCGTCACCAGCTGGCTCATTCCCGACAACGCGATCGCGGCCAGCGGCAGCCAGCTCAAGCTGTTCGGCGCCTGCTTCGTGGGCCTGGCGCTGACGGCGGCGCTGGTGTGGATCACCGAGTACTACACGGGCACGCAGTACAAGCCGGTGCAGCACATCGCGCAGGCCTCGACCACGGGCCACGGCACCAACATCATCGCGGGCCTCGGCGTGTCGATGCGCTCGACGGCCTGGCCCGTGATCTTCGTGTGCATCGCCATCCTGGCCTCGTACGCGCTGGCCGGCCTGTTCGGCATCGCGGTGGCCGCGACCTCCATGCTCAGCATGGCCGGCATCGTGGTGGCGCTGGACGCCTACGGCCCCATCACCGACAACGCCGGCGGCATCGCCGAGATGAGCGAACTGCCCGCGAGCGTGCGCGACATCACCGACCCGCTGGACGCGGTGGGCAACACCACCAAGGCCGTGACCAAGGGCTACGCGATCGGCTCGGCCGGCCTCGCGGCGCTGGTGCTGTTCGCCGACTACACGCACAAGCTCGAGAGCTTCGGCCTGAACATCACCTTCAATCTCAGCGATCCGATGGTGATCGTCGGCCTGTTCATCGGCGGCCTGATCCCCTACCTGTTCGGCGCGATGGCGATGGAAGCCGTGGGCCGCGCCGCGGGCTCGGTGGTCGAGGAAGTGCGCCGGCAATTCCGCGACATCCCCGGCATCATGGAAGGCACCGCCAAGCCCGAATACGGCAAGGCCGTGAGCATGCTGACCGGCGCGGCCATCAAGGAGATGATGATCCCCTCGCTGCTGCCGGTGCTGGTGCCGATCGTGGTCGGCCTGCTGCTCGGACCGAAGGCCCTGGGCGGCCTGCTGATGGGCACCATCGTCACGGGCCTGTTCGTCGCCATCTCCATGTGCACCGGCGGCGGTGCCTGGGACAACGCCAAGAAGTACATCGAGGACGGCCACTTCGGCGGCAAAGGCAGCGAAACGCACAAGGCCGCCGTCACCGGCGACACCGTGGGCGATCCCTACAAGGACACGGCCGGCCCGGCCGTGAACCCGCTGATCAAGATCATCAACATCGTGGCGCTGCTCATCGTGCCGCTGGTGGTGAAGTTCCATGCCGGCGATGCGACGGCGGCCGTGCCGCCCCCGGCACCGGTGGCCGCCACGGCACCTGCCGCGGTCAGCACGCCGGCCGGCGCCGTGGCCTCGGGCGCGGTGACCGCGGCCGAAGCCGCCGCGGTCAAGGTCGAGAACGGCGTGGTCAAGTTCTACTTCGCCACCGGCAGCGCCGAGGTCGCGCCCAATGCCAGGGAAGCGCTGGCCGACGTGATCAAGGCGGTGCAGAGCGGCAACACGGTGCTGGTGAGCGGCTACCACGACGCCACCGGCGACGCCGCGAAGAATGCCGAGCTCGCCAAGCAGCGCGCGATGGCGGTCGGCGATGCGCTCAAGGCCGCGGGCGCGCCCGAGGACAAGATCGAGCTCGCCAAGCCCGAGCAGACCCAGGCCGACGGCCCCGCGGGCGAAGCGCGGCGCGTCGAGGTGAAAGTGAAGTCCTGAGGCTCGCGCCCGACTGAAACGCCATTCCGCACGGGGCGACGCTGCATCGGCGTCGCCCCGTTTTTCTTGCGCCTTCGGGAACACCCGCCACCGAAGCGAGGTGCGCGCGCCACGTTTCGCGTGACCGGGCCGCGCCGGCCCGCTACGCTTGCGCGCAAGGCATTTCGAATCCGATGACACACCCTCACCTTCGCAACGCCCTCCTCCAGGCCCTGGCGCCGCTGCTGCTCGCGGCCACCGGCGGCGCGGCCTTCGCGCAGGCCCCCGCGCCAGCCGACGATGCCACCGCGATGAGCTTCGATGCCGCGCGTGCCCGCATGCTCGACCGCTCCGACAAGCTGGCCGCCGCGCGCGCCGCGGTCGAGGCCAAGCAGCTGCAGAGCGATGGCCTCAAGCGGCTCGGCGGCCCGGTGGTCAGCGTGTCGGGCCTGGCCTATGCGTACAACGCCAACCTGAACCTCGACCTCGATCCGCTCAACCAGAAGCTCGGCCAGATCGGGCAGGCGCTGCCGCCCTCGATCCAGAGCTTCATCGCGCGGGTGCCGATCCCGCAACTGCCCAACAGCTACACCCTGAACCGGCACGACACCGGCTCCAACGCCTCGGTGTCTGCGGTCTGGCCGATCTACCTGGGCGGCGCCACCGACGCGGTGCGCGGCTTCGTGTCGGCGCAGACGCGCGAGGCCGAAGCCGACGCCGAACAGGCGAGCCACGAGGTCGACACGCTGCTGGTGCAGCGCTACTTCGGCGCCCAGCTCGCGCAGCGCGCGGCGCAGTTGCGCGCGCAGGCCGAACGCACCATCGCGCAGCACGACGCGGCGGCGCAGAAGATGCTCGCGGCCGGCGTGATCTCGCGCGTCGAACGGCTGCAGGCCAGCGCGGCCTACGAGGAGGCGCGCCGCAACGCGCGCAAGGCCGAGAACGACGCCGCGCTCGCGGCCGTGGCGCTGGCGCGCACGGTGCGCGCCGAGGGCCGCGTGGCACCGCAGACGCCGCTGTTCGTGATCAGCGCGCCGATCGAGCCGCTGGGCTGGTTCATCGATTCGGCGCTCAACCGCCATCCGGGCCTCGAGAAGGTCGCGGCCAAGAAGTCGCAGGCCGAACAGCTGCACGAGGGCGAGGAAGCGCTGCGGCGCCCGCAGGTCATCGCCTTCGGCACGCGCCAGCTCAAGAGCGGCAATGCCGACTGGGTGGCGGGCCTGGGCGTGCGCTGGACGCTGTACGACTCGGTCGACCGCGATGCGCTCTCGGCCGCGTCGCAAAAGCAGGTCGAGCAGGCCGAACGCACCGGCGCGCAGGCGCGCAGCGACATCTCGCTGCTGGTGGAACGCAACTGGCGCGCGCTCGACAACGCGCGCCGCCAGTACCTCGAGATGCAGGCCTCGGTGGAACTGGCGCGCGAGGTGCTGAAGCTGCGCACCTCGGGCCTGCGCGAAGGCACCAGCACCACGCTCGACCTGATCGATGCCGAGACCAACCAGGCCAAGGTGCTGACCGAGCGCGCGCAGGCCGCCAACGAGTACGTGCAGGCGCTGGCCCAGCTGCTCGAGAGCGCGGGCCTGTCCGACCGCTTTTCCGACTACATCGCGCGTGCCGACGTGAAGGTGAATTGAATGATGAGTGCCAAGACCCGCAAACTGATCGCGATCCTGGCCGCGCTGCTCGTGCTGGCGCTGCTGGCCTGGGGCTTCTGGCGCGCCTCGCGGCCCGCGCCCGAGGTGTTCCAGGGCCAGATGGAGGCACGCGAGACCGACGTGGCCGGCAAGGTGACGGCGCGCGTGGCCGAGGTGCTGGTGAAGGAAGGCGACCGCATCCAGGCCGGCGCGGTGCTGGTGCGCATGGACAGCCCCGAGGTGCGCGCCAAGCTCGCGCAGGCCACCGCCGCCGAGCAGGCCGCGCAGGCCGTGGCGCAGAAGGCGCAGAACGGCGCGCGGCCGCAGGAGATCGAGATGGCGCGCATGCAATGGCAGCGCGCCGAGACCGCGGCACAGCTCGCGCAGACCTCGTTCCGCCGCGTCGACGGCCTCGCGCGCGAAGGCCTGGTGGCCGACCAGAAGCGCGACGAGGCCGAGGCCAACTGGAAGGCCTCGCGCGACGCGGCCATCGCCGCCAGGGCGCAGTACGACATGGCACGTGCCGGCGCACGCCCCGAAGACCAGGCCGCGGCCAGCGCGCAGGCGCGCCAGGTGGCCGGCGTGGTCGCGGAAGCCGAGGCCGCCAAGGCCGAGACCGAACTGCGCAGCCCGGTCGCCGGCGAGGTGGCCAAGGTGCTCGCCAAGGTCGGCGAACTCTCGCCGCAGGGCGTGGCGGTGGTCACGGTGGTCGACCTGGCCGACCAGTGGGTGGTGCTCAACGTGCGCGAGGACCGGCTGCCGCGCTTCGCGATGGGCAGCGAGTTCGAGGCCCGCCTGCCCGCGCTGGCCGAGGACCGGCGCACGGCGCGCTTCAAGGTCTACTACAGCGGCGTGCTGCCCGACTTCGCGACCTGGCGCGCCACCCGCGGCGGCGCCGGCTTCGACGTGCGCACCTTCGAGGTCCGCGCGCGGCCGCTGCAGCCGATCGAGGGCGCGCGGCCGGGCATGAGCGTGCTGGTCGACTAGAACATGGGCCTTCGCGGCTTCTCCACCGCCAGCGCACGGCGCGAGTTCGCGCTGCTGCGCACGCGGCCTTGGGACCTCGCGATGATCACCTGGGTGCCGCTGCTCGCGGTGCTCTTGATCTGGTGGATCTTCTCGGCCGGCCTGCCCGAGCGGCTGCCGATCGGCGTGCTCGACCAGGACCGCTCGGCGCTGTCGCGCCAGATCGTGCGCTTCCTCGATGCCACGCCGGGCCTGCGCGTGGTGCAGCGCTTCGACGACGAAGGCGCGATGGCGCGCGCGCTCACCAGCGGCGCGGTCGATGCCGCGGTGCAGCTGCCGCGCGATCTCAACCGCGAGGTCAAGCAGGGCCGCACGGGCCAGGTCGTGCTGCTGCACAACGCTCAGCTCGGCACCCATTCGAGCCTGATCCAGCGCGACGTGCGCACCGTGGTCGCCACGGTCTCGGGCGGGGTCGAGCTCGCGGTGCGCAACAAGCGCGGCGAATCGATGATCGCCGCGCGCGCGACCATGGAGCCGCTGAAGGCGGGCACCGTCGCGCTGTTCAACACCTCGGGCGACTACGAGCAGTTCCTCGGCGCCGCGCTGATCCCGGCGCTGCTGCACATCCTCGCGATGACCGCCGGCGCCTGGGCCGTGGGCCGCGAGCTGCGCGACCGCAGCATCGGCGGCTGGCTGGGCGCCGCGCCGCGCTGGCACGAGGCGCTGGCCGCGCTCGCGGGCAAGCTGGCGCTGCCGTTCGCGAGCCTGTCGCTGGTCGGCATCGCCGCCATGCTGTGGATCACGGCCGGGCGCGGCTGGCACCCGGTGGGCTCGCTCGGCTGGACGCTGTTCGCGCTGGTGGTGTTCCTCGCGCTGTCGATCGCACTCGGCGGCTTCGTGGCGGCACTCACGCGCTCGCTGCGCACCGCGCTGTCGGCCACCGGCTTCATCACAGCGCCGGCCTTCGCGTTCGGCGGCGTGGGCTTCCCGCTGGTAGCCATGCCCGCGCTGGCGCAGCTGTGGGCCGCGCTGCTGCCCTACACCCACTACATCCGCGTGCAGATGGAGCAGCTGCAGATGGGCGCGCCGCTGGCTTATTCGGCCGCGACGCCGCTGTGGATGGTGCTGGGCAGCGCCGTGCTGCTGGCCGCGACGGCCGCCGCGCTGGGCCGCGCGGCGCGCGCGCCCGATTCGTGGGGCGGCCGCTGATGGACCGCCAGCGCGCCCTCGCCCGCTTCGGCGCTGCCTGGAGCGACACCGCGCTGGCCGTGCTGCGCGACAAGGGCGTGCTGCTGATCATGCTGCTGGCGCCGATCATCTACGGCTTCTTCTACCCCTGGCCCTACGGCTCGCAGGCCGTGACCCGCGTGCCGGTGGCGGTGGTGGACCAGGACCACACCGGGCTGTCGCGCCAGATCGCACGCTTCGCGATGGCCAATCCGCGGCTGGACGTGCGCCTGGTCACGGCCGACGTGCACGAGGCCCAGCAGGCCCTGTGGCGCGGCGAGATCGAGGGCTATGCGCTGCTGCCGGCCGACCTCAAGCGCAGCGTGCTGCGCGGCCTGCCGGCGGTGGTCAGCATCGAGGGCAACGGCGCCTATGCGTTGCTCAACAAGGCGGTGCTCTACGGCTTCTCGGAGGCGGTGGGCACGGTCTCGGCCGGCGTCGAGATCCGCAAGCTGCAGGCCGGCGGCCAGAGCGCCGTGCAGGCCGCGCGCAGCCGCAGCCCGCTGGTCACGCAACTGGTGGCGCTGTTCAATCCCACCGAAGGCTACGGCAGCTACGTGGTGCCGGCGGTGGCGCTGCTGATCCTGCAGCAGACGCTGTTGATGGGCACCGCCATGCTGGCCGGCACCTGGGCCGAGGCGCGGCGGCTGCGCGCCTCGATGAGCGCCTGGCTGGGCCGGCTGGCGGCGCTGTCGGGCTTCGGCGTGCTCAGCGGCATCTTCTATTTCGGCTGGGTGTTCTTCCTGCAGGACTACCCGCGCGGCGGCAACCCCTTCGGCGCGCTGGTGCTGCTGGCCTTCTACGTGCCCGCGATCTGCACGCTGGGCCTGCTGCTGGGCTGCTGGTTCCGCGACCGCGAACGGGCGCTGCAGGTGCTGCTGTTCACCGCCCTGCCGATGGCTTTTCTCTCGGGCTTCTCGTGGCCGGTCGAGGCCCTGCCCGCGCCGCTGCAGGCCCTGCGCTGGCTGTTCCCGAGCACGGCCGGCATCCAGGCCTCGCTGCGGCTCAACCAGATGGGCGCGCCGCTGCACGACGTGCTGCCGCACCTGGGCGTGCTGCTGGCCTTGCTGATCGCGGGCCTGCTGACGCTGTGGCTCGCGGCGACGCCACGGCGCGCGGCACCCGCCTAGCGCTGGCTCTCCGCCGCCACCGCGCGCACCAGCCGCGTGGCCGGCGCGACCAGCTCGCGCAGGTCGCCCGCGCGTTCCTGCTCGATGGCCTGCAGCACCAGCTCGTTGATGCCGCCGACCACCGTCATCGCCATCTCGCTCGTCAGGTGCGCCTGCGGGCCCGGGCCGGTCGTGCCGCTGCTGTTGATCGCGGCCTGGATGAAGTTCGCGATCTCGTCGTTGACCCGGCGCCGCGCCACCAGCCCCGGCATGCCCAGGCCGAGGATCTCGACGAACAGCGTGCGCAGCAGCACCGGGTCCTGCGCGAGGTAGTCGAAATAGGCCGTGATCGCGCGCTCCACCTGCGCATGCCAGGGCTGCACGGGATCGAAGGCCTCGCTGACCGCCTGCAGCGCCAGGTGGCTGGCGGCCTCGTAGAGGGCGATCAGGCATTCGGTCTTGGTCGCGAAGTGCTCGTAGAAGGTGCGGCGCGACACCGCGGCCTCGCGCACGATGTCGGCGATGGTGGTGTCGGCGTAGCCCTTGGCGGCCACCGCGCGGGCCATGCCCTCGAGCAGCCGGTGGTAGTGCTCGTTGCGCGATTCGACCGGAGTCTGGGAGGTGTTGTCGGTGACGGCACTCATGAACGGAACATTTTCCTACGCACTGGTACTTGACAGTACCAAGCACCCGGAGGCACCATGCAGGCATCGCGGTACGCATCTGTACCACGCCCCTTGCCACCACCATTCCGATTCACGAGGATTGTCTTCATGAGCACCGAACTCGTCGTCCGCCGCCTTCTGATCGATCTCCAGGCCCCGTTTGCCCGCGACTGGTGCGGCGGCGATGCATTCTCCACCGCCTTCTTCAACGCCCTGTCGATGAGTTTTCCCTTCGGTGAGCAGTTCTTCATCGACGCGGTGCGCGACGCCGTCGCCACCCTGCCGCCCGAGACGCAGGACAAGTACCGCGCCGAAGTGCGCGGCTTCATCGGCCAGGAGGCGACGCACCGGCGCATCCATTCGCTGTTCAATGCCCACCTCGAGAAGCAGGGCCTGGTCGACCGCTGGACCGAGCGCGCGAGCAAGCGGCTGTCGCTGATGGAAGGCGCCGATCCCCGCCACGCGCTCGCGGTGACGGCCGCCACCGAGCATTTCACGGCCATGTTCGCCGAGTGGCTGCTCGCGCATCCGCAGATCCTCGACGGCGCCGAGCCCCGGCTGCGCACGATGTGGCTGTGGCACAGCGCCGAGGAACTCGAGCACAAGAGCGTGGCCTTCGACGTCTACCGGGCCGCGGGCGGCTCCGACGAATGGCGCACGCGCTGGTTCCGCCGCGTCACGCTGATGTTCCTCGGCGACCTGATGCACCAGACGCTGGCCAACCTGCGGCACGAGAAGCAGCTGTGGAAATGGTCGACCTGGAAGAGCGCCGCGCGCATCCTGCTCGCGCGCGACGGGCTGCTGCGCGGCAACTACGCGATGTGGCGCCGCTACCTGCGCGCCGATTTCCATCCGGCGCAGCAGGACAGCAGCCTGTCGGAACGCTGGCTGGTGGAGAACCGCGCAGCCTATGTGCCGGTCGGCGCGGCCGCGACGCAGCCGGACACCGCCGCGGCCTGAGCACGGCCCCTCAGAAGAAACTGGTGCGGTGCTGCGGCACCGTGCCGCCGGCCTGCTGCTGCTGCGGGTCGACGCGCAGCGGCACCTCGTGCAGGGTGTCGAAGTCCGACGGCGCGTCGGGCACGCGCATCACGGCCTCGAGCTCGTGCATCGAAGCCACCCAGCGGCCGGCCGGCGACTCGGCCGGCTCGTCGTTGGCGAAGGTGCCGTCGCGGATGTAGAAGGTCTCGCCCTCGGGGCGCTCGCCGTGCAGCTCGACCAGGCGCGCGATCGAGAAGTTGTAGGTCACCAGCTTCTCGCGCGTCAGGCGATCCTTGCCGCCGCAGTTGAACGAGCCCTCGGCCGCGATCACGATGCACGAGCCGTCCACGCTGCTGTCGGTGCCGTGGCCCGAGCGCCAGATGGCGTTGGGCAGCCGCACCCGCACCTTGTCGATGACCAGGTCGCGCTGCTTGTTGAGGCTGCCCAGCGGCGGCACCAGCGAACGCAACTGCCGCAGACGCTCGGCGAAGTTGTCGTCCATCACGAATTCCACATGGTGCGACGCGCTGCCCGAAGACCGCTTGACCACCTGCATGACGACGTGACGCGGTTTAGCCACGGCAGCTTCCTTTTGCGCGCGCGGACGGCCGCACTACGCCAAAAGCACCCATTGCCTTGCTGCAAATCATCTGATGTCGGCCTGAAATTAGAACTTTTTGACCAATGCAATTACATGCATCAATTGTTTCTAACTGTATAACTATTGCGGCCACTGTGGAAGTCGGACGACGCGATGCCCGCACGGGCATGTCGCCAAGGCGTCGCCCCGCCGTGCTAGACGAGGCGCGCGGAAAAACGCCCTTGCGGGCGCGGCGTCATTCGGGCGACGACGGCGCGGCCGCGGCGGCTTCCAGTGCTTCGTCGAGCGCCTTGCAGGACGGCGCGCAGACGGTCTGGGACTTGCCGAGCACCTGGCGGGTGCGCAGTTGCGAGCGCACGCGGTGCTTGCCGCACATGAAGCACGACATGGTGGCGCCGCTGAACGACGCGGAGGCGCGGAACGGAGACCCCGGCGTCTTCGACTTGTAGCGCAAGCCGTCCTCCAGGACGGCAGTCTTCACCTCAGCCTTGGCCATCGGTTTCTTCCTTCTTCTTCGGTTCGGGGCGGCGCATGGCGCGCGCGATCGCTTCCCTGGCGCGGGTCTCGGCCGCCAGCGAGGCGTCGAGCGCGGAGCGGCACAGGCCGGCGTGCTGGTAGTTGAGGTTCTCGTACACCTCGGCGGCGGCCGGATAGGCGTCGAGCAGGCGACTGAGGTCGGCGCCCGATTCGACGTCTTCGAACTCGTGCACCAGGTGCGCGACCACCGAGCGGTACTGCTCGGCACCGACGGGCACCTTGCTGTGCTCCAGCCGCTCGAGCAACTGGGCCAGCACATGGGTCACCGACAGATCGGTCTTGGGGGACGGAGTGTGGGTCGTGTTCATGGTCTGCATCTGGGGACAGCATACCCCTATGCAAGTGGCGGGGTGTCGGCCGAAGCCCCTTCCCCGGCCGGGACGAAGCCGGATTCGCCGCCTTCGCCGGCCCGCGCGGCTTTCATGCGCTGCAGCAGGCTGTGCAGCATTTCGGTCGAGAGGCCATGGATCACCAGCCGGTGCCCGGCCCGCAGGGTCGACAGCGGCACCAGCGGGTGCTTGTTGTTGACCAGGATCAGGTGCTCGGGCGCCGCCAGGATGGTGGCGGCATAGATGCCGATGGTTTCATCCAGTTGCAGCGAGTTGGCGGCGCGCCAGAAGTCGTTGTCGGTCAGCATCAGCTGGTAGAGCGGCGTGAACAGCTCGATGGCGCTCTGCAGGTCGAGGAAGTTGAGCCGCCCGTGCGGCATGTCCTCCAGGCGCAGTGCGGGCTCCCGGATCATCGAGAAATCGGGCGCCTCCGCCCTGCCCAGCGCCAGCCCGCGGTCGCGCAGCGCCTGGTTCAGCCGGATCACGAAATTGAACAGGTTCAGGTCGTGCTTGAGGAACATGTCGTCCTTCAGCGCCTCGATGTCCGGCGGCTCCAGCGGCGAAGTGGCCACCGGCGCCGGCGAATTGCGCCCGATGAAGGCCAGCACCTGCGAGCCCAGGTGGAAGTGCCGCAGGATCAGCCAGTTGGCCTCGGGCGACACGAAATGCTGGAGCCCCCAGGCCAGGATCCGGTGCAGCAGCCGCGAGTGCGACCAGTTGCGCGGCACGAACACCTTCACCACCTGGATCAGGACGATGGTGGCGCGCGCGATCGGCCGCAGGAACGGCAGCAGGTACTGCCGCGAGCCCGAGCTCGAATCGGCGAGCCAGGCCGCCTTGACCTCGTCGGGCAGCGGCGTGCTCTGGTCGAGGTAGAGCGCCAGCCAGGGGCTGGGGTCGCGCTCGTCGTGCCCGCGGGCCAGGAATTCAGGCGTTCGCATGGGAAATCCGCTCGGTGATGTGCTGGAACTGCATCAGGTAGAGGGCGGCCGTGTGGCGCGCGGTGTCGGCGATCTGGCGCGCGGCGCGGGCCTGGCCTTCGACGGCCATCACCATCTCGACCGCGAGCAGCCAGCGGTTCAGGTGGTTCTCGTCGTTGTGGCCGTGGTATTCGAGGAAGCGAAAGGCATCGGGCGGCAGCCGCAGGCTGGCCTTGAGCAACGGCAGCAGCGCCGGCACGATACGCTGGCCCGTGCCCTCGATGATGTAGATCGCGCCCAGCAGGCCGATCGGGTCGCGCGTGGCGGCCAGCGCATGCAGGTAGGCGTTGAGCGCCTCGCCGCCCGGGTTGCGGCGCAGGTCTTCGATGCGCTCGACGGTGCCACCGGCCTTGCGGTAGTCGCTGAACAGGATCTGGAAGTCGTTCTGCTCCTCGCCCGCGTGCACGCCGATCAGCGACGACAGCGCCTGGTACGGCTCGCTCAGCGAGGCCGCGCCCTCGCGCATCCAGAGGCTGCCTTCGCGCACCTGCGGCACCCACTGCTCCATCCAGTTCAGGTAGTCGGGCACCGCGAAGCGGCGCTCGCGGATCTGCCGCACGAGCGGCGTGCGCCAGACGCGCGAGCGGTAGTCGTGCCAGATCGCGGCCAGTTCGGTCAGCAGCGCGCCCAGGCCCGCGGGCGCGGCGGCCGGGTCGTGCGGCGGCGCGATCACGAGCTCGTCGTCGGCTGCAGCTGCTGCAGTTGCGGCGGCGCGCGGCGCGACCATCACGGGCGGCGCCTCCACCGCCTCGACCTCGAACAGCATGTAGGCCGCCATGAAGCGCCCCGACTCCGGCACGTAGCAGAAGACCTGTTCGCCGGGCTTCAGCGCGCGGGTGTGGAGGAACTCGGCCAGCATCACCAGGATCGACGCCGCCCCGGTGTTGCCGCGCCAGGCGAGGTTGCTCCACCAGCGCTCGCGCGGGATCGACAGCTCGGCCTTGGCCATCAGGTCCTCGACCACCGGGATGAACTTCTCCGACGAGTAGTGGCAGAGGAAATGGTCGACGCGCTTGGGATCGACCCAGCCGTCGCGCACCAGCCCCGCGTACTCGTGGATGCCGATGTCGAACAGGTGCGGCAGCAGCCGAATGTCCTGGCGCAGCGACAGCGCGCCGGCCGCCTCGGCCTCGGACCAGGAGGCGAAGTCGAGGTGGCCGCGCGCCCGGTCCTCGGTCAGGCCCAGCTGCATGCAGACCGGGTAGTCGCCCGAGAACGAGCGCTGGTGCACCCACTTCAGGCGCAGCCGCAGGCCCGGCGAACCGGCCAGCGCGGGCGCACCGTCGGACAGCAGCAGCGCCCCGGCGCCGTCCGACAGCATCCAGCGCAGGAAGTGCGAGTCGAAGTCGGTCTCGTAGCCGCGCGCCGCGAAGCGCGAGCGCTTGAACAGCCGCGAGGGCATCTCGCTGGCCACCGCGAGCGCCGAGCGGTGCGCGCCCAGCTCGATGCCCTGCGCGGCGGCCTGGATCGCCGACACGCCGGCCGCGCAGATACCGTGCACCGCGAGCGTCTCCATCGGCGCTGCAGCGAGCTCGCCCTGGATCATGTTGGCGAAGCCGGGCATCAGCGTGTCGCCGCCCGAGGAGCCGCTGGCCAAGAGCGACACGCGCGACAGCTCGGCGCCGCCGCGTTGCAGGCAGTCGCGGATCGCGCCGGCCGCCATCTGCGCATTGGTGTGGCGCGTCGCGCCCTCGGCATCGATCGCGTAGTGGCGCGTGCGGATGCCGTTCTCGGCCAGGATGCGGCGCTTGATGCGCTCGGACATCCGGTTGAGCGGCGCGATGAAGTCGTCCATGCGCTCGTTGGGCACGGGGTCGCCCGGCATGAAATAGCCGGCGCTTTCGAGGTAGACGCGTTGGAAGGGAACTGGCATGTGTCAGGAAGTGAAGGAATCGCCCGGCATCAGCGGTCGGCTGCGCCATCGCGGCCAGACCGCGCCGAGCACGAACACGCGCGCCATGTACGGCACCAGCCCGCCCTCGTTGAGCGACGGATCGACCCGCGCGCGGTAATGCGTGCGATGCAGATGCGTGAGCTCGGACCAATGGGCATGCGGGTTCTCGTGGTGCGCCGTGTGGAGCCCGATGTTGAACAGCAGCGGATTGACCCAGCCCTCGAAATTGCGCGCGTAGTTCAGCGGGGTACCCGAGGTATCGCCGCGCGCCCCTCGTTCGGGCCGGCGACCGTCGGCATGCGCGTGCTGCAGGTAGTTGGTGGCCAGCAGCCAGTGCAGGCCGTGCAGCTGCGGCAGGATCACGAACACCAGCGCCTTGCGCCAGTCGAGCGCGAGCAGCACGGCCCAGCTCGCGAGCCACAGTGCGTACTGCGCCATGCAGTAGCGCCAGGCCCCGCGCCGATGGCGATACAGGCGGCCCAGCCACGCAATGAACAGCGGGAACAGCACCCACACCGCCTGGAACGGATGCAGCAGGTAGCCGCGCAGGTGGTTGCTGTCGCCGCCGAAGCGGTAGGTGCGCGCCACGTCCTTCGGGCCATGCCGATGGCGGTGGTGGTTCGCCACGTGCGCGGGCCAGAACACGAAGGTCGGATGGCCCTGCAGCAGCGTGATCCAGAAGTCGGTCAGCCGGTTCATGCGCCGGCCGCGCCACATGCGCAGGTGCACGTGGTTGTGGTGGATCACGCCGACGCCGAGCGTGAGGAACAGCATCGGCGCATAGAGCCAGAGGCTGAAGCCGTGCACCCATTGCCAGGCGGCGAGCGCCGGCAAGGCCGCCAGGTAGAACAGGCTCTGCCAGTCGCGCCAGTGACGCAGCCGCGGCATCTCAGGCCGGCCTGCCATCGTGCGTGGCCGCACGGCCGCGCTGCCTGTCGCGAAAGCCCCGGAACAACGGCTCGGCCGCGTCGGCCGCGATGCGGGTGCCGAACAGCCGGTCCATGAAGGTGAACTGGAAGCCGTAGTTGCCGTTGTGGCAGGCGTGGTGCAGGTGGTGGCGGCGGCTGGCCGCGAACCAGTGGCTGTACGACACGCGCGGGAAGAAGTCGTAGTTCGAATGCCCGACGCTGTTGAAGAACAGGCTGAACACCGGCACCGAGGCCAGCGACCAGAAGCTGAAGTCGTGCAGCACCATCGGCAGCAGGATCACGTTGCCGAGCATCGCGGCCTCCAGCGGATGGAAGCTGTAGGTGGCCCAGGGCGTGGTCACGAAGGAGCGATGGTGCGGCCCATGGAAGCGCCGCAGCCAGCGCGTGTGCAGCAGCCGATGGTTGAGCCAGAAATGCACGTCGTTCCACAGCGCGAGCACCACGATCTCGGCCACGACCTGGCGCCAGCCCGCATCGGGATCGAGCCGCGCCCAGCCCAGCTGCAGCAGCCCCCAGGGAAACACCATGCCGAGCCCGAAGATCAGCACCGAGATGCCCGACTGCGTGAGCTCGCGCCGCAGTTGCCCGGGCTGCAGCGGCCGTGGGTCGAGCACCCGGCCGATGCCCAGCGCCGGCAGCACGCGGCGGGTCAGCAGGGCATTGAGCGCGCCGAAGCCGAGGTAGATGCCGCCGAAGAACAGCAGCCCCCACAGCATCACCTGCGGGGCGGAAAGGGACGTGAAGGTCTGCGCCATCCCCCCGAGGCTACAGCAGCATCTCGGGCACGATCGGGGCGATCAGCATGTTGTAGAAGCGCTGGAAGAAATCCGACTCGGGCTCGGCGGTGAGGATCAGCTCCTTCTCGCCGTCGGTCGTGAGCCATTCCAGGGTGCCCGTGCCCTTGGCCAGCCGCAGCCGGTAGGAGTTCTGCAGCTTGCTGATGTTGATCACGCGCAGCATCTCGCGCGCGAGCTGCGGGCTGTCGGCCACCACGCCCATCTCGGTGTTCTGGCTGGCCGAGCGCGGATCGAGGTTCATCGAGCCGATGAAGATGCGGCGCTTGTCGATGGCCGCGGTCTTGGCATGCAGCCGGCCCAGCGACTTGCCGAACATGCCGAAGCGCTCGCCCGCGCTGGTGCGCTTGGGGCTCAGCTCGTAGACGTCGGCACCGCTGCGCAGCAGCCGCTCGCGGTAGCGCGCGTAGCCGGTGTGCACCAGCGGCTCGTCGTTGGCGGCCAGCGAGTTGGTCAGCAGCGTGAGCTTGACCTTGCGCTTCGTGAGTTCCTCGAAGGCGGCCATGCCGCGCTCGCCCGGCACCAGGTAGGGCGAGGTCAGGTCGACCTCGCTCTGCGCATCGAGCATCAGGGTCCAGACCTTCATCGTCACGCTGCTGGCGATGGCCTCCTCGGCGGTCATGGTGGTCGGCTTGGTCGGCGGATCGGCGATGGCCCGCGCCTCGCCCCACAAGAGGCCCATGCGGCCCGCGTCGAGCTCCTCGGCGATCGGCCCGTAGCCGAGGATGTCGACCGGCGGCAGCACGATCTTCGGCGGCGGCGCGGCCATGCCGATCCAGGCGTCGAAATCGGCCGCGCCCGGCGCGTGGCCGCCCTCGCCCGTCACGATGTCGGCCACGGGCCAGACCTGCTGGCTGTTCCAGTAGGTGTCGAAGATCGATTCGAGCTGCGGCACCACCTTGCCGACCACCAGCGCGTCCATGTCGATGAAGTTCTGCGCCTCGCTGAGCACGAAGTACTCATCGGCGATGTTGCGCCCGCCCACCACGGCCACCGCGCCGTCGGCGATGAACAGCTTGTTGTGCATGCGGTGGTTGAGCCGCGCGATTTCCAGCGGCGAGGCCGCGAAGCGCGACAGCAGCCCGCCGCCGCGCCCGCAGCAGAAGGGGTTGAACAGCCGCACCTGCACGTTGGGCACGGCGGCCAGCGCCAGCAGCAGTTGCTGGCTCTTCATGGTGTAGAGGTCGTCGACCAGCAGGCGCACCTGCACGCCGCGCGCGGCGGCCTCGCGCAGCGAACGCAGCAGCAGCCGGCCGGTGGCGTCGTTCTCGAGCTGGTAGTACTGCACCACGAGCGAACGCTGGGCCCGCTGCGCGAGCTGGATGCGCGCGTCGAGCGAATACACGCCCAGCGGCATCAGCCGGAAGCCCGAGTGCTCGCCGGGCGGCGTCGAGGCCTCGGCGATCTTCGCCAGCCGGGTCGAGGGATCGAAGGCCGCGGCATGCTCGGCGGGCCGTTCGCGCGCGGGCGGCAGCGCACCGCAGGCGGCGAGCGTCGCGGCCACGCCGAGGGCGTACACGAGGCGCAGTGCGCGCCGGATCCAGGCATTCATCGTCATTTCCGTCCTTCCCCACCATCGGCGCGATGGGCGCGCTCCTCGGGGCCGCATCTTCCCTCTTTTCGAGCGCGGCCCCTGCAGCGGGTACGGCGCACACGCCGCGCCGGTTTCAGCGGCGGCATCGTCCTAGAATCCGCCCCCACAGCGACCGGAGCACACCGCCATGCAACTTCCGACCTTCTCGCGCGCGGCATTCGGAACCCTCGTGCTGGCCGCGGCGGCACTCTGCGCACCCGCGCGCGCCGCGCTCGACATCGGCGATCCCGCGCCCCGCTTCACCGCCACCGCCGCGCTCGGCGGCAAGACCTTCCGCTACTCGCTGGCCGATGCGCTCGCCAAGGGGCCGGTGGTGCTGTACTTCTTCCCGGCCGCCGACTCGAACGAGTGCTCGATCGAGGCCCATGCCTTCGCCGAGGCCATCGACCAGTTCGCGGCCCTGGGCGCGACGGTGATCGGCGTCTCGGCCGACGACATCGACACGCTGTCGAAGTTCTCGGTCAAGTCCTGCCAGAGCCGCTTTCCGGTGGCCTCCGACGAATCGAAGGCCGTGATCCAGTCCTTCGACGCGGTGATGCAGACCCGGCCCGACTTCGCCAACCGGCTGTCGTACGTGATCGCGCCCGACGGCAAGGTCGCCTCCTACTACCAGAACCTCAATCCCGACAAGCATGTCGAGCGCATGCTCAATGCGGTGAAGGCATTGCCCAGGGCCGCGGCCGGGCGCTGAGCGCCGCGCGGGGTTTCGCCGCTTCGCGCAGAATCCCGGCCCATGCAGCTCAACTTCATCGCCAACGCCGACGTTCCCTCGGCCTCCGGCCGCACCCTCCCCGTCATCGACCCTTCCGACGGCCAGCCCTACGACGAGATCCAGCGCAGCAATGCCGCCGACATCGACAGCGCGGTGCGTGCCGCGCGCGACTGCTTCGAGGGCGTGTGGCACAAGGTCAGCGCGGCCGACCGCGGCCGGCTGCTGTTCAAGCTCTCGCTGAAGATCGCCGAGCACGTCGACGAGCTCGCGGCCATCGAGCAGCGCGACTGCGGCAAGCCCGTGAAGCAGGCGCGCGCCGATGCGCTCGCGCTGGTGCGCTACTTCGAGTTCTATGCCGGCGCCTGCGACAAGCTGCACGGCGAGACCATCCCCTACCAGGACGGCTACAGCGTCTTCACCTGGCGCGAGCCGCACGGCGTGACCGGCCACGTGATCCCCTGGAACTACCCGATGCAGATCTTCGGGCGCAGCGTGGGCGGCGCGCTCGCGGCCGGCAACGTCTGCGTGGTCAAGCCGGCCGAGGACGCCTGCCTGTCGCTGATCCGCGTGGCGCAACTCGCGGCCGAGGTCGGCTTCCCGGCCGGCGCGCTCAACATCGTCACGGGCTACGGCCACGAGGTGGGCGACGCGCTCGCGCGCCACGAGGGCATCGACCACATCAGCTTCACCGGCAGCCCGAAGATCGGCACGCTGATCCAGCAGGTGGCGGCCGAGCGCCATTGCCCGGTCACGCTCGAGCTCGGCGGCAAGAGCCCGCAGATCATCTTCGCCGACGCCAACCTCGACGCGGCGATCCCGGTGCTGATCAACGCCATCGTGCAGAACGCTGGCCAGACCTGCTCGGCCGGCTCGCGCGTGCTGGTCGAGCGAGCCATCTACGAGCCGCTGCTCGAACGCCTGGGCCACGCCTTCGAGGCGCTGCGCGTGGGCCCGGCCGCGATGGACCTCGATGTCGGCCCGCTGATCCGACAGACCCAGCAGCAACGCGTGTGGGATTTCCTCAGCGACGCGCAGGTGGCCGGCATCCCGATGGTGGCCCAGGGCATCGTGGTCGACGAAGCACCCGAGACCGGCTTCTACCAGGCGCCCACGCTGCTGCGCGACGTGCCGGTGAACCATCGCCTCGCGCAGGAGGAGGTGTTCGGCCCGGTGCTCGCCGCCATGGCCTTCGCCGACGAGGACGAAGCGGTGGCGCTCGCCAACGCCACCCAGTTCGGCCTGGTCGCCGGCATCTGGACCGAGAACGGCGCGCGCCAGTTCCGCATGGCCAAGCGCGTGCGCAGCGGCCAGGTGTTCATCAACAACTACGGCGCCGGCGGCGGCGTCGAGCTGCCCTTCGGCGGCGTCAAGTCCTCGGGCTATGGCCGCGAGAAGGGCTTCGAGGCGCTGTACGGCTTCACCACGCTGAAGACGGTGGCGGTGAAGCACGGCTGAGATCGCCTTCCTTCAAGCAAAAACGCGGCGGACCGAAAGGCCCGCCGCGTTTTTTTCTTGCGCGCCGAAGCCGCTCAGCCCAGCGCCGTGTCGAGCAGCATCATCAACACGAAGCCGACCATCAGCCCGCCGGTGGCGAAGGCCTCGTGCCCCTTGCGGTGCGACTCGGGAATGATCTCGTGGCTGATCACGAACAGCATCGCGCCCGCCGCGAAACCGAGCCCCCAGGGCAGCAGCATCGCCGAATGGCCGACCACGGCCGCGCCGAGCACCGCGCCCAACGGCTCGACCAGGCCCGAGGCCATGCCGATCAGCACGGCGAAGCTGCGGCTGTAGCCCGCGGCCAGCAGCGCCACCGCCACCACCAGGCCCTCGGGCACGTCCTGGATCGCGATGCCGGTGGCCAGCGCGTCGGCGCGCAGGCCGTTGTTGGCCGCGTAGCCGACACCGATCGCCAGCCCCTCGGGCACGTTGTGCAGCGCGATCGCGAACACGAAGAGCCAGGTGCGCCGGATCTGGCGCGCTGCCTGTCCTTCGCGGCCCTTGATGAAATGCTCGTGCGGCAGCACGCGGTCCATCACCATCAGCGCGATGCCGCCGAGCAGGATCGCGCCGCCGATCACGCCGCCGGCCGCCCAGTCGCCGCCGCCGAACACGCCGATCGACTTGGCCGCCTCGAGGCCCGGAATGATCAGCGAGAAGGCGCAGGCCGCGAGCATCACGCCGGCGCCGAAGCCGAACAGCGTGTCCTGCACGCGGTCGGGCAGGCGCTGCGAGAAGATCACCGGCGTGGTGCCCAGCGCCGTGGCGAAGGCCGCCACCGAGCCGCCGAGGAACGCGTTCCACACCACCGGGTCGGCGGTCACGAAACGCCAGAAATGCGCCACCACGACGAGCGCGCCGGCCGCCACGATCGCCAGCCCGAGCCATTCGCGCGCGCTGCGGGCGGGACGCGGGCCGTGCATGGCGGGAGCCGCTGCCGGTTGCTCGGAGCTGTCGGGGTTCATGCGCCGGAATTTCCGCCGCGCAGCGCCGCGGCATGGCGACGGGCCACCTCGGCCCAGTTCACGACGTTGTAGAAGGCCGCGATGTACTCGGGGCGGCGGTTCTGGTACTTGAGGTAGTAGGCGTGCTCCCACACGTCGAGCCCGAGGATCGGCACGTTGCCCGAGCCGATGCCGCGCATCAGCGGGCTGTCCTGGTTGCCGCTGCTCTCCACCGCGAGCTTGCCGGCGGGCGAGACCGTGAGCCAGGCCCAGCCGCTGCCGAAGCGCGTGAGCGCGGCCTTGGTGAAAGCCTCCTTGAAGGCCTCGAAGCCGCCGAGGTCGGCATCGATGGCCTTGGCGAGTTCGCCCTCGGGCAGGCCGCCGCCGCCCTGGCCCACGGGCGCCATCACGGTCCAGAACAGGCCGTGGTTGGCATGGCCGCCGCCGTTGTTGCGCACCGGCGCGCGCAGGGCTTCGGGCAGTTGCTCGACGCCGGCGATCAGCGCCTCGACCGGCTGGCCTTCGTGCGGCGTGTCCTTCAGCGCGGCGTTGAGGTTGTTGACGTAGGCCTGGTGGTGCTTGCCGTGGTGGATTTCCATCGTCTGGGCGTCGATGTGGGGCTCGAGCGCGTCGAAGGCATAGGGCAAGGCGGGAAGAACGTAGGGCACGATGACAAAGCTCCTGGTTGAAAGAAGCCCTTTGCGTCGTCCATTCGCTACGTACTCAGGCGCACAAATGATAATTGTTCGCATTGTCTATGTCCAGACAGGCTGCATGGGAATGGCGAGAACCCGCCAGGCGGGGCGCGGCCGATACACTGGCCGGGCCGTCGCCGCCCGCGCAAAGAACGCCCGATGAACGCTCCACGTCCCCTGCCCTTCGTCCGCCTCCTCCCCGTGCTGGCGCTCGCCGCCGCCGGCCTCGCCCGCGCCGAGTTCGCCTCGCCGCCGCCCGGCGAATACATCTACCAGGGCGGCAACGGCGCGCTGCGCGTCAAGCCCAACGGCCATTTCGACATCACGACCATCGGCGCCAACGCCCACACCTGCGCGCTCGACGGCAACGTGGCGCGCGGTACGGCGAAGCTCGACGACTCGAGCTGCGTGGTGAACTTCACCGTCGACGGCGGCACGGTCAAGGTCGGCAGCAACGGCGCCGACCAGTGCCGCGACAGCTGCGGCGCGCGCGCCACCTTCGAGGGCACCTACACCCGCCCGGCCCCGGCCTGCACCGACAAGGCCGTGGCCGCCTCGCGCCAGGGCTTCAAGCGCCGCTACGACGCGCGCGACTACGCCGCCGCCCTCACCACGCTGGCGCCTGTGCTCAGCGAGTGCGACAAGACCCTCGACTGGATCAGCAAGGGCTGGATGCGCAACGACCTCGCGCTGACCCAGTACAAGCTCGGCGACCGCGCCGCCTGCCTGCAGACCCTGGCGCCGCTGGCCGAGAGCGCGGGCAAGAGCGACGAGAAGATCCAGGAGGAATACCCGCCGGCCGACGCCGAGATCTACCTGCCGGTGGTGCGCGCCACCCGCACCAACCTCAAGCTCTGCCGCGGTTGAACGGCCCCGTATCGCCGAAGCTTGACCGCGGGCAAGGTCCGCCGCGGCGCGATCCAGTAGCCTGCGCGGCACAGGCCCTTGGGCCATGGCGCAAAATCGGACCCCTCGCCCCATGAACAACCGCAGCAGCTCCAGCACCGTCATCCCGATCGCCGAGATCGGCCGCGCGCGCGCGGCCCTCGCCGTGCCCGGCGTCGCGGTGCCCGCCACCGGCGTGCTGCACGACCGCCTGGGCCGGCCGCTGACCGACCTGCGCATCAGCGTGACCGACCGCTGCAACTTCCGCTGCAGCTACTGCATGCCGAAGGACGTGTTCGACAAGGACTACCAGTACCTGCCGCACAGCGCGCTGCTGAGCTTCGAGGAGATCACGCGGCTGGCGCGCCTGTTCGCCGCGCACGGCGTGCGCAAGATCCGGCTGACCGGCGGCGAACCGCTGCTGCGCAAGAACATCGAGGGCCTGATCGAGCAGCTGGCCGCGCTGCGCACGCCCGCGGGCGAGCCCCTCGAGCTCACCCTCACCACCAACGGCTCGCTGCTCAAGCGCAAGGCCGCCGCGCTCAAGGCCGCCGGCCTGCAGCGCGTGACCGTCAGCCTCGACAGCCTCGACGACGCCGTGTTCCGCCACATGAACGACGTCGACTTTCCCGTCGCCGACGTGCTGGCCGGCATCGAGGCCGCGCATGCCGCGGGCCTGGGCCCGATCAAGGTCAACATGGTGGTCAAGCGCGGCACCAACGAGCAGGAGATCCTGCCGATGGCACGCCACTTCCGCGACCAGCTCGACGGCAAGGTCGTGCTGCGCTTCATCGAGTACATGGACGTCGGCGCCACCAACGGCTGGCGCATGGACGAGGTGCTGCCGTCGGCCGAGGTGATAGCGCGCATCGGCGCCGAATTCCCGCTCCGCCCGCTCGAGGCCAGCGTGGCCGGCGAGACCGCCCAGCGCTGGGCCTATGCCGACGGCCGCGGCGAGATCGGCGTCATCAGCAGCGTCACGCAGGCCTTCTGCCACGACTGCAGCCGCGCGCGGCTGTCGACCGAGGGCAAGCTCTACCTGTGCCTGTTCGCGAGCGCCGGCCACGACCTGCGCCCGTTGCTGCGCGGTACCGCCAGCGACGAGGAGATCGCCTCGGCCATCGGCCACGTCTGGCAGGGCCGCGCCGACCGCTACTCGGAACTGCGCGCGCTGCGCGGCCCCGACGATGGCGGTGCCAAGGCGCAGCGCCGCGTCGAGATGAGCTACATCGGCGGATGAGCGCACCGATGGGCCGCATCGCCGACATCGCCGCCGGCCTCGCCTGCCACGACCCCCAGGACCTCGGCGTCGACGGCGTGCGCAGCTTCATCGAGCGGCTGGTCGAGGGCGCCGTCGTCGCGCAGCGCGAGCAGCTCGGCCTGCGCCAGGCGCTCGGCCGGGTGCTGGCCGAGGACATCGTCTCGCCGGTCAGCGTGCCGCCGCACGACAACTCCGCCATGGACGGCTTCGCCTTCGACGGCGCGCTGCTGCGCGACGATGCGCCCAGCGATGCCTCGGTCTCGCTGCGCATCGTCGGCACGGCATTGGCCGGCGCCACCTGGCGCGGCGCGCTGGCCGCGGGCGACGCGGTGCGCATCATGACCGGCGCCGTCATGCCCGCCGGGCTCGACACCGTGATCCCGCAGGAGTTCTGCCGCGTCGAGGACGATCGCCTGAGCTTTCCCGCGCGCGTGGTGCGCCGCGGCGACAACCGCCGCCTCACGGGCGAGGACCTGATGCAGGGCCAGCCCGCGCTGCGCCGCGGCCAGCGGCTGTCGCCGGCCGCGCTCGGCATGGTCGCGAGCCTGGGCCTGACCGGCGTGCCGGTGCTGCGGCGGCTGCGCGTGGCCTGCCTGTCGACCGGCGACGAGATCCTCGAGATCGGCGACGCGCCGCGCGAGGGCGCCGTCTACGACAGCAACCGCTACACCGTCACCGCCCTGCTCGAGCGGCTGGGCTGCGAGGTCATCGACCTCGGCCTGGTGCGCGACGATCCCGCCTCGCTGGCGGCCGCCGTGCAGCGCGCGGCGCGCGAGGCCGATGCCATCGTCACCAGTGGCGGCGTCAGCGCCGGCGCGGCCGACCACACGCGCGAGGTGATGCAGCAGCTCGGCGACATCGCCTTCTGGCGCGTCGCGATGCGCCCGGGCCGGCCCATGGCCGTGGGCCTGATCCCGCGCGAGCCCCAGGGTTCGGAATCCGTCGTGCTGTTCGGCCTGCCCGGCAACCCGGTCGCCGTGATGGTCACCTTCCTCGCCTTCGTGCGGCCCGCGCTGCTGCGCATGATGGGCTGCCATGCCGCCGCTGCCGCGCACCCGCCGCTGCTGCGCGCGCGCAGCCTCGGACCGATCCGCAAGAAACCGGGCCGCACCGAGTACCAGCGCGGCTTCGTGCAGTCGGTGCCCGGCACGCTGCCCGAGGTGCGGGTGGCGGGCAACCAGGGCTCGGGCGTGCTCAGTTCGATGGTCGAGGCCAACGGCCTCGTGGTGCTGCACCACGACCAAGGGCCGGTGGCCGCGGGCGACGAAGTCGACGTGATGATGTTCGACGGGATCGTCTAGCGCGCCCGCCGGGCGGCCTGCCGCCAAATCGTTGCAGTTGATAAATAAAGAGCTGCAACTCCTCTCCCCACCTCTCCTAGTCCCTTCGGGTTAACACCGAGAAATTCCTATTTCTCGCGGGCTATGCTTCGCCCAGTTATTGATCAAATGATTATTTAAAGGAGACAAGATGCAGCCCGACCGAAGAGCCTTCCACCGACTGTCCGCCGCGCTGGCCGCCCTGCTGCTGCCCGCGTTCCCGCTCGCCGCGCTGGCCGCCGACGGCCCGGCCGTGGTGCGCATCGTCGTGCCCTTCGGCGCCGGCAACCCGCTCGACACCTCGGCGCGCGTGCTCGCACAGAGCCTGTCGCAGGTCACGCAACGGCAGTTCATCGTCGACAACAAGCCCGGCGCCGGCGGCCTGATCGGCACGGCCGAGGTGGCGCGCGCCAAGCCCGACGGCTCGGTGCTGCTGTTCACCACCGGCGGCCACACCACCAACGCCGTGCTCTACAACAAGCTGCCCTACGACACGCTGGCCGACTTCACGCCGATCACCCAGATCCACAAGGCCGACGGCTTCGTGCTGCTGGTGCGCGCCGACTCGCCCTACAAGAGCGTGGCCGACGTACTGCAGGCCGCGCGCGCCAAGCCCGGCGCGGTGAGCTACGGCTCCTGGGGCACCGGCAACACCACGCACCTGGTGGGCGAGCTGTTCTCGCGCTCGGCCAACGTCAGCCTGCTGCACGTGCCCTACAAGGGCTCGCCGCTCACGGACTTCCTCGGCGGCCATGTGCAGCTCACCTTCCTCGGCACCTCGCTGGCGCAGCCGCTGCTGCAGGAAGGCAAGGTGCGCGCGCTCGCCATCACCAACCCGGTTCGAGTGGCCAGCCTGCCCGAGGTGCCCACGCTCGAGGAACTCGGCATCCGCAACGTCGACGTGCCCGCCTGGTCGGGCCTGCTCGGTCCGGCCGGCATGCCCGCCGCGATGGCCGACGGCCTGCAGAAGGACCTGGCCAGCGCCGTGAAGCTGCCCGACTACCAGGCCAGCATGAAGATCCAGGGCGTGACGCCGGTGGTCTCCACGCCCGCGCAGTTCGCGGCCTACATCCGTTCCGAGGTGCAGCGCTACAGGCAGCAGCTGGCACCGCTCCACATCAGCCTCGACTGAGGAAAGACCTCACCATGCACAGCGAAACAAGAGACGGCATGCGCATCGACTGGGATGCGCCGATCGAGATGTCCGACGGCCTCGTGCTGCGGGCCGACGTGTTCCGCCCGGTCGGCGAAGGCCGCTACCCGGTGCTCATGAGCTACGGCCCCTACGGCAAGGGACTCGCGTTCCAGGAAGGCTATTCGACTGCCTGGACCATCATGGCCGCGCAGAAGCCCGAGGTGCTCGAGGGCAGCAGCAACAAGTACCAGCAGTGGGAAGTCTGCGATCCCGAGAAGTGGGTGCCGCACGGCTACGTCTGCATCCGCGTCGACTCGCGCGGCGCGGGCCGCTCGCCGGGCGTGCTCGACTGCCATTCGCTGCGCGAGACCGAGGACTTCCGCGAATGCATCGAATGGGCCGGCGAACAGCCATGGTCCAGCGGCAAGGTGGGCCTGAGCGGCATCTCCTACTACGCGATGAACCAGTGGCGCGTGGCCGCGCTGCGGCCGCGCCACCTGGCGGCGTTGATGATCTGGGAAGGCGCGGTCGACCGCTACCGCGAGGCCTCGCGCCACGGCGGCATCGCCTGCTCGTTCTCGAAGAACTGGCTCGAGATGCAGGTCAAGCCGCTGCAGCATGGCCGTGGCGAACGCGGGGCGCGCAGCGCCGTCACGGGCGAACTGGTGTGCGGCCCCGAGACCGTGCCCGACGAGGAACTCGCGAAACTGCGCGTCGATGCCTGGCCCTCGCTGATCAACCGGCCGCTCGACGACGACAACTACCGCGACCGCAGCGGCCTGCCCGAGCGCATCGAGGTGCCGCTGCTGTCGGCCGCCAACTGGGGCGGCCAAGGCCTGCACCTGCGCGGCAACATCGAGGGCTTCCTCGCGGCCGGCTCGCGGCGCAAATGGCTCGAGGTGCATGGCGGCACGCACTGGGTCGAGTACTACACCGACTACGGCATCGGGCTGCAGCGGCGCTTCTTCGACCACTTCCTCAAGGGCATCGACAACGGCTGGGACCGCGAGCCGCCGGTGCTGCTCAACGTGCGCCGGGTCGACGGCTTCGTGCAGCGCGCCGAGCACGAATGGCCGCTTGCGCGCACCCGCTGGACCCGCCTGTACCTGCATGCCGAGGGCATGGCGCTGCGCCCCGAGCCGCCCACCGCCGCCGCCACGCTCGACTACGACACGATGGGCGAAGGCCTCAGCTTCCGCTCGGCCCCGATGGCCGAGGAGACCGAGATCACCGGACCGAGCGCGCTGCGCCTGCGCCTGTCCTCGCGCACGCGCGATGCCGACCTGTTCGCCGTACTGCGCGTGTTCGATCCCGCGGGGAAGGAGCTGCTGTTCTACGGCGCGCTCGATCCCAAGACGCCGGTCGGCCAGGGCTGGCTGCGCGCCTCGCACCGCAAGCTCGACGCCGCGCGCAGCACGCCCTGGAGGCCCTACCACACGCATGACGAGCTGCAGCCGCTGGCGCCCGGCGAGCCGGTCGATCTCGACGTCGAGATCTGGCCCACCTCGGTGGTGGTGCCCAAGGGCTGGAGCGTCGCGCTCACGCTGCTCGGGCGCGACTACGAGCACGGCCAGGACAGCGCGGCGCTGTCGAACATGAAGAACCCGATGCGCGGCTGCGGCCCCTTCGTGCACGACGATGCCGACGACCGGCCGCCGGCCGTGTTCGACACCGTCTGCACGCTGCATCTCGATCCGGCCGACCCGGCCTGGCTGCTGCTGCCCGTCGTGCCCGAAGCCGCGAAGGAGGTAGGATGACTCCGGCAACCCAGGCCACGCGCCGGCCCGTCGGCCGCGTGCACCGCCCTTCCGTTTTTCATGCCCGAGAAATCCTCCCCTTCCATCGCGACCGAGCGTGCCCCGCGGCGGCGGCTGGCGCCCGAAGACCGGCAGGAGCAGATCCTGCAGGCGGCCATCGCCTTCTTCGCGCGCCATGGCTTCGAGGCCAGCACGCGCGACCTCGCCAGCGAGATCGGCATTACCCAGCCGCTGCTCTACCGCTACTTCCCGACCAAGGAGTCGCTGATCGACAGCGTGTACGAGGAGATCTTCGTGCGGCGCTGGAACCCCGAATGGGAGGAATGGCTGGCCGACCGCGCGGTGCCGCTCGAGGCGCGGCTTCAGCGCTACCTGGTCGACTACGGCCGCTTCGTGCTGCGCAGCGACTTCGTGCGCATCTTCATCCAGGCCGGCCTGAGCCGCGAGGGCATCAACCAGAAGTACCTGGCGCGGCTGCGCGAGCGCCACTTCGTGCTGATCGCGCGCGAAATGCGCCAGACCTTCGGCATTCCCGAACCGAAGGACCAGGCCGCGCTCGACGAGGAGATCGAGCTGATCTGGGCCATGCATTCGAGCGTGTTCTATCTCGGCGTTCGCAAGTGGATCTACCAGTTGCCGACACCGCGCGAAGTGGAGCGCGTGATCGACCTGCGCGTGCGTGCCTTCCTCTCGGGCGTGCCGGCGGTGCTGAAGGCCGAGCGCGGCGCCTGAGCCGCCTCGCGCGGGAGGCCCGCGCATGACGATCCGCAAGCTCGACCACTGCTCGATCCGCACGCCCGACCTCGCGGCCTCGCTGCGCTTCTACGTCGACATCCTCGGCCTGCGCGAGGGCCACCGGCCGCCGTTCGACTTTCCGGGCGCCTGGCTCTACCGCGACGGCGACCAGGCCGACTACGGCGTGGTCCACCTGATCGGCATCGACCGCGACCATCCCGAGGGCCTGGCCGCCTACCTCGGCGACAAACCCGAGGCGCAGCTGCACGGCTCGGGCGCGATCGACCACCTCGCCTTCCTCGCCAGCGGCCTGGCCGGCATGCGCGCGCGGCTGCGCGGCGCCGGCCTGCCGTTCACCGAACGCACCGTGCCCGCGATGGGCCTGCACCAGCTCTTCGTGGCCGACCCGTCGGGCCTGACGATCGAGCTCAACTACGAGGCCGCCGAAGCGGTGGAGACGCGATGAAGGCGGTGATCGCGGGCGGTTCGCTCGGCGGCCTGTTCGCGGCCCACATGCTGCGGCGCCGGGGCTGGACCGTGGAAGTGCACGAGCGCGTCGAGCAGGCGCTGCAGGGCCGCGGCGCCGGCATCGTGACCCATCCCGCGCTGCTCGAGGCCCTGCGCGCGCTCGGCCTGCCGGCCGACGATTCGCTCGGCGTGCGCGTGGCCCAGCGGATCGTGCTGGCGCGCGACGGCGGCGTGCGCGGCCATCGCGAGGTGCCGCAGCTGCTGACGGCTTGGTCGCGCCTGTTCCACCTGCTGCGCACGGCGCTGCCCGACGACTGCTATCGCTCGGCCAGCGAAGTCGTGGGTTTCGAGCAGGACGACGAGTGCGTGCGCATCCGCCTCTCGAACGGCCGCGAGGAGGAAGCCGCCCTGCTGGTGGCCGCCGACGGCCTGCGCTCCGCGATCCGCAAGCGCCTGCTGCCCGGTGCCGAGCCGCGCTACGCGGGTTATGTCGCCTGGCGCGGCATGGTCGACGAGGCCGTGCTCTCCGCGCCGGTGCGCGAGCGCGTGTTCCCGCATTTCGTCTTCGACCTGCCGCCCCACGAGCAACTGGTCGCCTACCCGATCGCGGGCGCCGACAACAGCGTGGCGCCCGGCTGGCGTCGCTTCAACTTCGTCTGGTATCGCCCGGCCGACGAGCACGGCGCGCTGCGCGACCTGCTGACCGATGCCGAGGGCCGCCACTGGCCCGAAGGCATACCGCCGCCGCGCGTGCGGCCCGAGGTGCTCGCGGCCGCGCGCCGCGCCGCGGCCGAGGTGCTGTCGCCGCAGTGCGCCGAGGTGATCGCCAAGGCCGCCAACCTGTTCTTCCAGCCGATCTTCGACCTCGAGAGCCCGCGCCTGGCCTTCGGCCGCGTCGCGCTGCTCGGCGATGCGGCCTTCGTCGCGCGGCCGCATTGCGGCATGGGCGTGAGCAAGGCGGCCGACGACGCGAGCGCACTGGCCGAGGCGCTCGCGGGCACGGCCTCGGTCGCCGAAGCGCTGCAGGCCTACGAGCGCAGGCGCCAGCCCGAGGGCACGCGCATCGTCGCGCATGCCCGCGCGCTCGGTGCCTACATGCAGGCGCAGCTGCAGACCGCCGAGGAGCGCGCGATGGCCGAGCGCCACCGCTCGCCCGAGGCCGTGATGCGCGAGACGGCGATGCCGATCACCCCGGGCGTCGCCGTGGACTGAACGCGCGGTTCAGGGCGCCAGATACTCCTTCGAGATCCCCGCCCCCACCGTGTACTTCGGATCCACGAAGTTGCCCAGCCGCACCTTGCCGCACTGGCTCAGCATCATGTAGGCGTCCCAGCGGTCGTAGCCGTACTCGGCCTCCATCCACAGCACCAGTTCCTTGTAGGCGATGCGGGTCGCGTCCTCGAGCGGGCGGGCGCTGCCGATGGCCATGATCATGGCCTCGGTCTCCAGCCGCGGCCACTCGAGCTTCCAGCCCTTGATCAGGTCGACGCGGATGGTCGTGAGGCTCGGGTACTCGACCGCGGTGCCGCAGACCTCGCCGTCGCCCTGGCAGGCATGGGCGTCGCCGATGAACAGCCGCCCGCCCGGCGTGCGCACCGGCAGGTAGGTGATGCTTCCCGGGCCCATGTCGGGCAGGTCCATGTTGCCGCCGTGCTGGTCGGGCGTGAGGCTGTTGATGGAGTCGAGCTCGGGCGAGCAGCTCAGGGTGCCGATGTGCGGGCGGTACGGCAGGGTGACGCGCTTGCTCCAGTACACGCCCTCCTCGTCCACGTCGATCTTGCGCACGGTCTCGGGCAGCGGCTGGTTCAGCAGCGCGGTGAAGGCGGTGCCGCTCAGCGCGCCGAAGTCCGGGATCATGCAGCAGGTGCCGCGCGGATTGGGCCCGCGCGGCGCCATCGATTCGATGTGCACCGCGATCGCGTCGCCGGGCTCGGCGCCCTCGATCATGATCGGGCCGTTCTGCGGATTGACGAAGGGCATGGTCAGCACCTTCGAAGGCAGGTCCTGCTCGGTCTTGACCTTGCCGTCGAAGGCATCGCGCGTCTCGACCACGATGCGGTCGCCGGGCTTCACCGTCAGCACGGGCTGGGTGTAGGGGCCGATGGTGAAGTGGTAGGTGCCCTGCTTCGCCTCGGTGAGTTCGTGGGTGGCGACGCTGCGCGCACGGCCCTCGCCGCGCGTCTGCATGATCGATCGTTCGAGCCAGCTCATGGATTGGGTCTCCTTCTTGGTTGCTTCACAGCGAGAGGTGCTCGCGCACCGCCTGCGCGTTCATGGCGCCGGGCTCGATGCGCCCGACGATGCGGCCCTTCTCCATCACATAGGCGCGCTCGCCCACGTCGAGGATGGTGTCGAGGTTCTGCTCGACGAAGAGGATGGTGGTGCCGAGGTCGCGCCGGATGGCGCGCAGCACATCGCAGATCAGCTGCACGATCGAAGGCTGGATGCCTTCCGAGGGTTCGTCGAGCAGCATCAGCGCCGGGTTGCCCACCAGCGCGCGGCCGATGGCGAGCTGCTGCTGCTCGCCGCCCGACATGGTGCCCGCGAGCTGGTCGCGCCGCTCGGCCAGGCGCGGGAAGTACTGGTAGACCAGCTCGGGCTGCTTGCGGCCGCGCGGGCCGCCGATCAGCTCGCCCACCATCAGGTTCTCGGCCACCGTCATGCGCGGGAACACCTCGCGCCCCTGCGGCACGTAACCGATGCCCAGCCGCGCGCGTGCATCGCTGGTCAGGGTCTCGATGTCGCGCCCCAGGAAGCGGATGCCGCCGCCGCGCGTGCGCAGCAGGCCCATGAGGCAGCGCATGGTGGTGGTCTTGCCCACGCCGTTGCGCCCGATCAGCGCCACGATCTCGCCCTTGCCCACTGTCAGGTCGACGCCCTGGAGGATCGGCGTGGCGCCATAGCCGGCCTGCAGGCCGCGGATCTCGAGCACGGTCTCAGTGGTGTTCATGCGTCTTCCCCAGGTAGATCTCGGCCACGCGCGGATCGGCGATCACCTCGGCGATCGAGCCCTCGGCGAACACCTTGCCGAAATGCAGCACGGTCACGCGCTGCGCGATCTGGCGGATGAAGGCCATGTCGTGCTCGACCACCAGCACCGTCATGCCCTCGGCATTGAGCTTCTGGATCAGCTCGCCGGTCTTGAAGGTCTCCTCGGGCGACAGCCCGGCCGTGGGCTCGTCCATCAGCAGCAGCACCGGCTTGAGCGCCAGCGCCATGCCGATCTCCAGCCACTGCTGCTGGCCGTGGGCCAGCTCGCCCGCGGGCTTGTCGGCATCGGCCGCGAGGTCCAGCAGCTCGAGCAGCCGGTCCTCCTCGCGCCGCAGCTCGGCCAGCCGCGCGTGGTGCTGCAGCGCGATGTGGATGTTCTGCCGCACCGGCAGTTCGCGGAACACGCTGGGCGCCTGCATCTTGATGCTCATGCCCTGCTGCACGCGCTGGTAGGGCCGCTCGTCCGTCACCTCGCGGCCCTGGAACTCGATGCGGCCCTCGCTCGCTTCGTGGGTGCCGACGATCAGCTTGAACAGCGTGCTCTTGCCCGCGCCGTTGGGCCCGATCAGGCAATGGATCTCGCCGCGGCGCACCGAGAGGTCGACCTCCGACACCGCCGAGTGGCCGCCGAAGCGCTTCGACAGGCCGTGGGTCTGCAACAAGACATCGCTCATGCGCGCACCTCCGCGGTCGTGGCTTCAGGCAGCTTCGACGGCGCCGCGGCCTTGGTTGCGCCGCGCCGCGCGAACAGCCGCCGCACCGCGTTCGCCACGCCGATCACGAAGCCCTGCGGCGCCACCATCACGGTGCACAGCAGCATCGCGCCCATCAGCAGCAGCGCCGCCTGCTGGCTGTAGACCGTCAGCGCCTGGAAGGCCCAGAGCACGAGGAAGGAACCGACCAGCGTGGCCGTGATGTCGCCGCGGCCCGAGAACGCGACCCAGACGATCGGCATCGCGGCGGCCGGCAGGCCGATGCTCGCGGGCGTGATGAACTGGCCCCAGGAGGTGTAGAGCACGCCGCTGAGGCCCGCCAGCGCGGAGCCGATGACGAAGGTGGCGAGCTGGTACTTGCGCACGTCGTAGCCGAGCAGCTCGGCGCGCTGCGGATCCTCGCGCACCGCCACCACCACGTTGCCGAAGCGCGAGTTCAGCAGGATGCGCAAGCCCAGGTAGACCACGAGGATCAGCGCCACCACCAGGTAGTACAGCGCCACGCCCTCGAAGAACAACGGCTCGCCGCCGAACCACGGGATGTTCAGCGGCGCCATGTCCTTCATGCCGTTGAAGCCGTTGAGCCGCGCGTTGCCGATGTGCCATTCGGGCCCGGCCGTCTGGCCGAGGAAGAAGGCCAGCACCAGCGTGGCCGACAGCGTGACGATGCCGAAGAACACGCCGCCCACGCGGCCCCAGATCATGAAGTAGCCGAGCACCGCCGCCGCCAGCGCGGCCAGGCCGAGGGCCAGTGCCAGCGCGAGGAAGGTGGTGCCCGACTCGCCGCCCAGGTTGGTCGCCAGCACGCCGTAGCCGTAGCCGGCCACGCCGAAGAAGAAGGTCTGGCCGAAGGACAGCATGCCGCCGTAGCCCCAGACCAGGCACAGGCCCATGGCCATGAAGGTCCAGGTCAGCAGGTAGGCCATGTTGCCGACGTCGTACGAATCGGCGACAGCCGGGTACGCGAGCACCAGGACCAGCACGGCAAGGAAGGGAAGCCAGAAGACGCGGCTGGCGCCCAGCGTCTGCGGCCCGTTGATGAGTTGGAACATGCGAGAAGGACTCCGTGCAGGGGAAGACGCCGTTCAGCGGGTGCGCCGGGCCAGCCAGCCCGACACCCCTTCGGGCAGGATGCGGATCACCACGATCACCGCCAGCAGCATCCCGATCTGGCCCACGATCTGGCCGCCCCAGCCGTTGAGGCCGGTGCGGATGACCGCGAGCAGGATGCCGGCCGGCGCGGTGCCCAGCAGCACGTTGGCGCCGCCCACCACCACCGTGACGAAGCTCTCGACCAGGAAGGCCGCGCCCATGGTCGGGATCAGGGTCATGGTCGGCGCATAGAGCGCGCCGCACAGCCCCGCGAGGCCGGCGCCGATGCCGAAGCTCAGCGCGTACACGCGGCCCACGCGCACGCCGGTGGCCTGCGCGATCGAGGCGTTCTGCATGGTGGCGCGCGCATGCACGCCGAAGCGGGTGCGCATGAAGACCAGGTAGATGCCGCCGAGCACCGCAACCGCGGCCGCGAACAGCACCAGCCGGTAGACCGAGAAGCTGTAGCCGCCCACGCTGAAGCTGCCCTCGGGCGTGCCCACGCCCGCGAGCGTGGAGCCGAACACCAGCAGCATGCCCTGCGTGACGATCAGGCTCAGGCCGAAGGTGGCGAGCAGCGAGTCGAGCGGGCGCTTGTAGAGCTTGCGCACCAGGCTCCACTCCACGGTCATGCCGATCAGGCCGGCCGCGAGCGTGCCGCACAGTTGCGCGAGCGGCAGCGGCAGCCCGCCGTGCACCAGGCCCACGGTGACGTAGGCGCCGCACATGATGAACTCGCCGTGCGCCATGTTGATCACGCCCATCATCCCGAACACCACGGCCAGGCCGGCCGCCGAGAGGATGAGGAACGCGAACACGTCGGCGAACTGGTAGAGGAAGGAGAAGATTTCGGCGAACACCGCGGCTCCCGGTCAGTGGCTGGCTGCTGCAAACGCGCTCAGGACTTCTTCGGCAGGTCCGAGGGCGTGTACTGCTTGCGGTCGTTCTTCTTCGTCAGGTCGCAGCCGATCTGGCCGAGCCAGTAGGGCTGGATGGTCCCGTAGTCCTTGAGCACCTTCACCGCATGCTTGTCGTCGACCGAGATCAGCCGCATCTGGTGCGACACGTGCTGGCTCTTGGGATCGATGCAGATCTTGCCCTCGGCCGCCTCGATGCAGGCGTCGCCGGTGGCGATCACCTTGCGCAGGTCGGCCAGCTTGGTCGACTTGGCCTTCTCGACCAGCGTCTTGTACATGTAGAGCGTGTTGTAGGCGTTGTAGCCCATGTCGTTGATGTAGGGCTCGTTCGGGAACTTGGCGTGCCAGCGCTTCTTGAACTCGGTGGCCGCGGGCGTGTCGATCTCCTCGAACCAGTTGGCCGTGGCATGCATGCGGTTGAGCGCGGGCGGCGCGAAGCGCTTGTGCTCGAAGCCCAGCATCACCTTCACCGACGAGCCCATCGGCAGGTTCAGCTTGGCGGCCGCGGCCTGCTCGAAGAAGGAGTCCTGCGCCGCGCCCACGTTGAGCATCAGCAGCCAGTCGGGCTTGGCCTTCTGGATGTTCTGGATCGTCTGCGCGAACTGCGACACGCCCAGCGGGATGAACTCCTCGCCCACCACGGTGCCGCCCAGGTCCTTGAGGATGGTGCGGTTCCACTCGGCGGAGATCTGGCCGAAGTTGTAGTCGGCCGCCACCACGTAGACCTTCTTGCCGAAGGTCTGGACCATGTAGGGGATCAGCGTGGAGAACTGCTGCTCGGGCACCGCGCCCATGCTGATCATGTTGGCGTCGCACACGCCGCCCTCGTACTGGTTGGTATAGAAGTACGGCGTCTGCGTGCGGTCGACGATCGGGCGCACCGCCTCGCGCGAGGCCGAGGTGATGCCGCCGATCAGCAGGTCGACCTTGTCCTTGCTCAGCAGGCGCCGCGTGAACTCCTGGTAGCGCGCGTTGTCGCCCTGCGGATCGAGATGGATCAGCTCGATCTGGCGGCCCATGATGCCGCCGGCCTTGTTGATCTCCTCCACGGCCAGCAGCGAGCCGTTGAGCTTGGGCTTGCCGAGCACGGCGAGGTCGCCCGAGACGTCTTCCATCAGACCGATCTTCAGCGGATCGGCGGCCATCGCCGAGGTGGCCAGCGCCAGCGTGCAGCCCAGGGAGAGAAGCGCATTGCGTAGTGTCATGGTGGTGCTTTCGAGGGAAGAGAAAAAGAACGAGGGAGAACGAAGAAAGGGGAAGCCCGCGGCGCTCACAGCGCGGGATGGCGGCGGTGCCAGTCGGTGAGCTGCTGGAAGGCCGCGCCGGCGCGCACCAGCAGCGCCTCGTCGAAGTGGCGCGACACGAACTGGAAGGCCACCGGCATGCCCGCGGGCGTGAAGCCGCCGGGCAGCGTGATCGTGGGGCTGCCGGTCATGTCGAAGGGGCAGGTGTAGCGCAGCATCGCGGCCATCAGCTCGGCGTCGACACCCATCTGCGCCATGCGCTCCATGGTCGGCGAGGCGATGCCGGTGGCCGGGATCAAGAGCAGGTCGATGTCCTCGAACATCGCGCGCACGCGGCCGCTGAAGTCGTGGCGGTGCAGCACGATCTTCTGGTAGTCGGTGCCGCTTTGCGCCAGCCCCAGCTCGATCAGGCCGGCCACGGCCGGGCCGTACATCTCCTTGCGCGCCGGATAGGTCTTCTCGTGCACCACCGCGGCCTCGATGCCGCACAGCGGGAACCAGTCGGCCAGCGCCTGTGCCGGATCGGGAAAGCGCACCTCGCGCAGTTCGCCGCCCAGCGTCTTCACCGCGGCGACGGCGGCATCGAAGACCTCGCGCGTCGGCGCGTCCACGCCCTCGGTGGCCCAGCGCAGGTCGATGCCCACGCGCAGCCCGGCCAGGCCCCGGCCGATGTCGGCCAGGTAGTCGGGCACCGGCAGCAGGCTGGCGGTGGGATCGTTCGCGTCGGCGCCCGCGATGGCGCCGAGCATCGCGCCGGCATCGGCCGCGCTGCGCGTCATCGGGCCGATGTGGTCGAGCGTGGCGGCGAGCTCGAAGGCGCCGTGGCGGCTCACCCGGCCCCAGGTCGGCTTCAGGCCCGTGAGGCCGTTGGCGGCCGAGGGAAAGCGGATCGATCCTCCCGTGTCGGTGCCCAGCGAGCCGTAGCACAGGCCCGCCGCGGTGGCCACGCCCGAGCCGCTGGACGACACGCCCGGCCAGTGCGCCGCGTTCCACGGATTGACCGGCGGCGACACGCTCGGATGGTGGTCGGCATAGGCGCTCTCGGTGAGCTGCAGCTTGCCGAGGATCGGCGCGCCGGCCTCGCGCAGCTTGCGCACCACGGTGCCGTCGACCTCGGGCACGAAGTCCTGGTAGAGCGTCATGCCGGCGGCCGTGGGCACGCCCGCGGTCCAGCACAGGTCCTTCACCGCCACCGGCACGCCGTGCAGCGGGCCGCGCGATTCGCCGCGCGCGATCTCGGCGTCGGCGCGCTTGGCCTCGGCCAGCGCCGAGTCGGCCATCACGCGCACATAGCTGCGCAGGCCGCCGTCGACCTGCCCGATGCGGTCGAGCTGGGCCTGCGTGACCTCGACGCTCGAGAGTTCCTTCGACTGGATCAGGCGGCCGACTTCGAGCAGTTCGAGGTAGTGCAGATCGGTGTTCGGCATGGTGTGGAGGCTCCGTTCGTTGGGGATGGAAAAGGGGTCGGCCTGTAGGAAGACGCCGACATCGAAGGTATAGAAGCGCCGCCTTGGCGGCTTGGCTCGCAGCGCCATCGCGATGTGCTGGCGCGGCCAGTCGGTGGGTGGGTTGGCGCTTTCAGGCCAGCGCGGGAGCGCGGCGGTGGAAATCGGTGGCCTGCTGGAATGCATGGCCCGCGCGCAGCAGCGCGGCCTCGGCGAAGGGCCGGCCGATCAGCTGCATGCCGATCGGCAGGCCGTCGGGATCGAAGCCGCAGGGCACGTTGAGCGAGGGCAGCCCCGTGAGGCTGGCCACGCCGGTGAACTGCATGATCGCGGACAGCATGTCCTCGGGCCGGCCCGGCTCGATCTCCACGCTGGTTTCGCCGATGCGCGTGGCCGCGAAGGGCAGCGAGGGACAGACGAACACGTCGACGCGGCGGAAGGCCTCGAGGAATTCGGCGCGCAACAAGGCACGGTAGCGCTGCGCCTGCAGGTAGTGGGTGGCCAGCAGCATCTCGCCGGCCTCGAGCAGGGTGCGCACGTCGTCGCCGTAGTCGCCGGGCCGCTCGCGCAGGCTGCGCTGGTGGTAGGTGCTGGGCTCGGCCGACTCGATGGTGAGCTGGGCCGAGATGTTGCCGTGGATGTGGCCGATGTCGACCTCGACCACCTGCGCGCCGAGTTCGACGAAGGCCGCGATCGCGGCCTGCACGGCGTCGTGCACCGGTGCCTGCAGGTGCTCGAAGAAGTAGCCCGGCACGATGCCGATGCGCAGGTGGCGGCAGCCACCCTCGAGGTCCTGCAGGTAGTCGTCCACCGCGCGCGGCGCACTGGCCGCGTCCTTCGGATCGAAGCCCGCGATGGCGCCGAACATCAGCGCGCAGTCCTCCACGCTGCGGGCCATCGGGCCCACCGTGTCCATGCTCCAGGCCAGCGGGATCACGCCGTGGTTGCTGACCCGGCCATAGGTGGGCCGCAGCCCGACGATGCCGTTGATGGCCGAGGGCAGCCGGATCGAGCCGCCGGTGTCGGTGCCGATGGCGCCGAAGCACAGCCGCGCGGCCACTGCCACGGCCGAGCCGCCGCTGGAGCCGGCCGGGAAGCGATCGGTGTCCCACGGGTTGCGCACCGCGCCGTAGTGCGGGTTGGCCGAAGTGCCGCCCCAGGCGAACTCGTGCATGTTGGTCTTGCCGATGAAGACCGCACCGGCCTGGCGCAACCGTGTGGCGACAGTGGCGTCGGCCTCGGGCACCCAGTCGGCCAGCAGCTTGCTGCCGGCCGTGGTGCGGCTGCCGCGCAGCGCGACGTTGTCCTTGAGCGCCAGCGGCACGCCATGCAGAGGTCCGAGCTCGTGGCCCGCGGCCGACAGCATCTCGGCCGCGCGCGCGACCTGCAGCGCCTGTTCCTCGAACACGGTGATGAAGGACTTGAGCACGCCGTCGTGGGCGCGGATGCGCGCGAGCGAGGCCTCGACCAGTTCCACGGGCGAGACCTTGCGCGCGCGCACCAGGCGCGCGGCTTCGGCCAGCCCCAGGTTCGCGATGTCGTTCATGCGCCCTCCTCCGGCAGCTCGTGCGCATGCGTGAAGGCCGTGACCGGCATCAGCGCCTGCCGCGCGGGATCGCTCATCTGCGCGCTGAGCGCATTGGCGGCGGGGATCCAGGCCTGCAGCACGGCATCGACCGCGGCCAGCCGCTCGGGGCTCAGGTCGAGGCCGGCGCAGCGCGCCAGCGCGGCGGCGTCGATCGCCGGCGGGGCATCGGAGGGGGCGGATGAGGGGGAAGGCATCGTCGTTTCCTTGCGTGAAGCGCCCGTCTGGGGGCTGGCTTCACGATAGGCAACGACGCGGTTCGCGGCTTGGCTGCGCCTGCCATCGCGATGGGCTGGAACCGCCAGCCGCGGCGGACGGCCGTGCTCAGTGGCGGCGCAGCAGGGTCTGCGGCGTCACGCCGTAGGCCTTCTTGAACACGCGGCAGAAATGCGAGAGGTCGCTGAAGCCGTGCTGGAACGCGGCCTGCGTGACCTGCCGCACCCGGCCTTCGCTGAGCGCCGCATGGCTGGCCTCGAGCCGCTGCTTCCACAGGTGCTGGATCGGCGTGCTGCCGTACTCGGCGAACACGCGCGCCAGCGTGCGCGCCGACACGTGCTGCGCCGCGGCGATCTGCTCCACGTCGAGCTCGCAGTCGTCGAGATGCGCGGCGATGTACTCGCGCGTGCGCTGGTAGAGCTGGGCATGCGAGGACAGCGCGGCCTCGGCGCCGTCGCTCTGCACCTGCAGCACGGCCGAGAGCATGTCGAGCATCGAGCCCGCGAGGCTGGCCTCCATGGCCTCGCTGCCCGAGAGCTCGAGGCTCGCCGCCTCGCGGATCATGTGGCCGAGCAGCCGCGCCGTGGGATGGCCCTCGGCCAGGTGCATCGCCGTGAGGTTGTGGGCCTCGGGAAAGCGGCACAGCAGTTGCCGGCGCGGAATGCGAACCAGCAGCGTGGACTCGGGCGCGAGGTCGAAGCTGAAGGGCCGCGCGGCGTCGTAGAGCACGATGTCGCCGTTGCGCTGCACCACTTCCCGCCCCGACTGCGAAAGCACGCCGTGGCCCGACACCATCAGGCTCAGCATGAAGTCCTCGTTGGGGCCGCTGCGCAGGTGCTGGGCATCGCGCTCCCAGACATGGCGCGGCGACGACATCTCGGCCAGCGCGAGCTTGCCGAGCGAGCGCAGCCTGAAGCGCGCGTTGAAATGCTGGCGGTCGGGCACCACGCTCTTGGCCGGGATCAGGTGCTGGCAAACCACGTCGCTCCAGTACGCAAAGCGCTGGGCGTCGTCGACCGTGTCGGTGGAGTAGTCGATGTGCATGCTGCGAGCGAAGGGTTGGAAACCATCTCGCGATGGCCATCGCAACGCCTCAAGCAACATCCATGCCCTTGCCGAGGCCTGCCCGCGCACTCTAGCGTGCGGGCCCCGCTTCCCTCTGAGGGCTGACCCGTAGTCTCCGCGTGTTCAGCCGCGCGCTCAGCCGCGGCCGAGCGCCTTGTCCACGCCCTTGTTGGCCAGCATGTCGGCGCGCTCGTTGCCCGGGTCGCCCGAATGGCCCTTGACCCAGCGCCACTCGATGGCGTGGCCGCCCTCCTGCACCAGCTTGTCCAGCCGCTGCCAGAGCTCGACGTTCTTCACCGGCTGCTTGGTCGAGGTGAGCCAGCCCTTGGCCTTCCAGCCGCGGATCCACTCGGTGATGCCCTGGCGCACGTACTGGCTGTCGAGGTAGAGCGTGACCTTGCAGGGCCGCTTGAGCGCGGCCAGGCCCTCGATCACGGCCGTGAGCTCCATGCGGTTGTTGGTGGTGTTCAGCTCGCCGCCGAACAGCTCCTTCTCGGTGGGGCCCGACTTGAGCCAGGCGCCCCAGCCCCCGGGGCCGGGATTGCCCTTGCAGGCACCATCGGTGTAGATCACGACTTCGTTCAAGCTCTCTGTTCCTTCATTTCTTCACTGTCGATATTCATTCACGTCATTCGCCGTCGGCGCGGCGTCCCTGCCGGTGCACCTTGCCCGCGATCGGCACCGGCGCCGTGGCGCGGGCACTGGCGCGGCGCCACTCGGGGCTCAAGAGGCGCATGCCGCGCACGCGCTTGACCGCCACCAGGAAGTAGGCCGCGCCGAAGATCGGCCACCAGCGCTCGCCGGCCACGTCCATCCAGCGGCTGCGCTCGAGCCAGGCCTCGCTGCGCGCGGACGGCCGGTAGACGCCGAAGCGGCCCGACTCGACCTCGAAGCTCAGCAGGCGCAGCCAGTCGCGCATGCGCCAGTAGCCGATGAACTCGCCGCCCTCGGGCAGGAAGAGTTCGCCGAAGCCCAGGCGCCGGTACAGGTGCGCGCGGCGCTGCCGCATGCCCCAGAGGCTGGTCGGGTTGAGCCCGCAGATCACCACCCGGCCCTCGGGCACCAGCACCCGCTCGACCTCGCGCAGCGTGGCGTGCGGATCGGGGCTGAGCTCGAGCGCATGCGGCAGCACCACGAGGTCGAGGCTGTTGGCCGCGAACGGCAGCGCCGCGAAATCGGTCAGCAGCACGGCCTGCGGCGCATGCGCGAGGTGCGCCGGGTCGTCGAGCGCCAGCCAGCGGTGCGGCATGCGGTTGGCGCGCAGGCCCTCGACCTGGGCGGCCCCGAGCTGCAGCGCGTGGTAGCCGAAAACGTCGGCCACGGCCTGGTCGAACTGGGCTTGTTCCCAGGCGAGAAGGTAGCGTCCGGGGGGGGTCGCGAACCACTCCTGCAAACCTATAATTTGACCGCTCATGACCCTCGTTCCGCTGCCCGCCTTCGCCGACAACTACATCTGGATGCTGCAGGACGGGTCCAACGCGATCGTGGTGGACCCGGGCGATGCCCGGCCGGTGCTCGACGCACTGGCAAGCGGCAAGCTGCAACTGGCCGCGATTCTAGTCACGCACCATCACGCCGATCACACGGGCGGCGTGGCCGAGCTGCGCGCCGCCACCGGCGCCGCGGTGTGGGGTCCGAGGCACGAGCGCATCCCCGAGCCCTATGCCCCGCTGGTGCAGGGCGACCGGGCCGAGGCGCTGGGTCTGCGCTTCGAGGTGATCGACGTGCCGGGCCACACGGCCGGCCACATCGCCTACTTCCTGCCGGCCACCGAGGGCCGTGCACCGCTGCTGTTCTGCGGCGACACTCTGTTCTCGGGCGGGTGCGGGCGCCTGTTCGAGGGCACGCCCGCGCAGATGCTGGCCTCGCTCGACGCGCTCGCCGCGCTGCCCGGCGACACCCGCGTATGCTGCGCCCACGAATACACACTTTCTAACCTGCGCTTCGCCCAGGCGGTGGAACCCGGCAACACCGACCTGACTCAGTACCGGGCGCATTGCGAAAGCCTGCGCGCCCAGGGCGAGCCCACGCTGCCATCGCAGCTGGCCCTCGAACGCCGGATCAACCCCTTTCTTCGCAGCCGCGAAGCCACTGTCCTTCGAGCGGTGCGCGCGCATGCCGAGCTGTCCCCCGAGGCGGGCGAAGCCGACGTGTTCGCGGCGCTGCGCCAATGGAAAAACGACTTCCGATGAAACTCACCGCTGCCGCCTGCCTTGCAGGCATCCTGTTGCTCGCCGGCTGCGCGGGCACCGGCACCCCCTCTTCCTCGTCTTCCTCCCCTTCCCCCTCCTCTCCCCCCACCGCCGGCGGCACCGGCGCCGCCGCCAGCCGGGCCGCGCCCATCTACCCGAGCGGCCAGCTCGCCCCGATCGCCAGCAGCGAAGCGCGCTCGCAGAGCGTGGTCACGCTGGCCCCGCCGGCCGACATGTGGGACCGCATCCGCCGCGGCTTCAAGATGCCCGACCTCGACAGCGACCTGGTGCGCGATCGCGAGCAGTGGTATGCGAGCCGGCCCGACTACATCCAGCGCATGACCGAGCGCTCGAACAAGTACATCTTCCACATCGTCGAGGAACTCGAGCGGCGCAACATGCCCACCGAGCTGGCACTGCTGCCCTACATCGAGAGCGCGTTCAACCCGCAGGCCGTGTCGAGCGCGCGCGCCGCCGGCATGTGGCAGTTCATGCCGGCCACCGGCACCGACTTCGACCTCAAGCAGAACATCTTCCGCGACGACCGCCGCGACGTGGTCGCCTCCACGCGCGCCGCGCTCGACTACCTGCAGAAGCTCTACAACATGTTCGGCGACTGGCAGCTCGCGCTGGCCGCCTACAACTGGGGCGAAGGCAGCGTGAGCCGCGCCATCGCCAAGAACCAGCGCCTGGGCCTGCCCACCACCTACAGCGACCTCACGATGCCGGCCGAGACCCGCATGTACGTGCCCAAGCTGCAGGCGGTGAAGAACATCGTGGCCAACCCGCAGGCCTTCAACGCCGAGCTGCCGGTGATCGCCAACCACCCCTACTTCCAGACCGTGCCGCTCACGCGCGACCTCGACGTGGAACTGGCCGCCAAGCTCGCCGACGTGCGCATCGAGGACTTCCGCGCGCTCAACCCGGCGGCCCACAAGCCGGTGCTGATCGCCGCCGGCACCTCCGAGATCCTGCTGCCCTGGGACAACGCCGCCGTGTTCCAGCGCAACTTCGACGCCTACACGCAGGGCCAGTACGCGAGCTGGACCGCCTGGGTCGTGCCCAACACCATGACCGTGGCCGATGCCGCGCAGCGCGCCGGCATGAGCGAGTCGGACCTGCGCGCGCTCAACAATGTGCCGCCGCGCATGCTGATCAAGGCCGGCTCCACGCTGATCGTGCCGCGCGGCGCGCGCGTCAAGGAGGACGTGGCGGCGGTGGTGGCCGACAGCGGCCACCTGAGCTTCCAGCCCGAGATCGTCACGCGCCGCACCACCGTCAAGGCCGGGCGCAGCGACAACGTGGCGAGCATCGCGCGGCGCTACAACCTGCGGCCCGCGAACGTCGCCGAGTGGAACGACGTCAAGCCCAACCATGCCTTCAAGCGCGGCATCAGCGTGGTGGTCTACCTGCCGGTGCGCGCCGCCCCGGCCGCGCGCGTCGGCAGCGGTGCCGGTCCGCGCGCACGCCCGGTCGCGCAGGTCAAGCGCGGCAGCAACGTGAGCAAGGTGCCGGCCAGCGCGCCGAGCAAGCAGGTGGTGCGCGAGAAGCGCGGCGGCACGCCCTCGAAGAAGAAGCGCTGAAGAAGCACCGAAGTGGCGGCAAGGCCGGCGCATCGCCTTTCGCGGCGCCGGTCATGAATAACTAGATCAGGAGGGCCACGACATGGCAGTGGAAGGAAGCGCGGGCGATCTCGTCAAGGTCGTCACGCTGTTGGGGGCCGCGGTGGTCGCGGTGCCGCTGTTCAAGCGCATCGGGCTCGGCTCGGTGCTCGGCTACCTGGCCGCGGGGCTGGCCATCGGCCCGTTCGGCTTCGGCCTCTTCACCGATCCGCAGACCATCCTGCACACGGCCGAGCTCGGCGTGGTGATGTTCCTGTTCGTGATCGGCCTCGAGATGCGGCCCTCGCACCTGTGGAGCATGCGGCGCGACATCTTCGGCCTCGGCAGCCTGCAGGTGGTGGTCTGCGGCATCCTGCTGACCGGCGTGGGCATGGCCTTCGGCTTCCCGCTCGCCGTGTCCTTCGTCTGCGCGATGGGCTTCGTGCTGACCTCCACCGCCATCGTGATGCAGCTGCTCGGCGAACGCGGCGACATCGCGGCGCCGCGCGGCCAGAAGATCGTCGCCGTGCTGCTGTTCGAGGACCTGCTGATCGTGCCGCTGCTGGCCATCGTGGCCTTCATCGCGCCGCCCGACGCCACGCAGCACGTGGTCGAGGCCGGCTCGCGCTGGATCGGCGTGGGCATCGCGCTGGCCGCGCTCGCGGCGCTGGTGGCGGCCGGCATCTGGCTCTTGAACCCGCTGTTCCGCGTGCTCGCCAATTCGAAGGCGCGCGAGGTCATGACCGCCGCCGCGCTGCTGGTGGTGCTGGGCGCCGCGCTGCTGATGCAACTCGGTGGCCTTTCGATGGCCATGGGCGCCTTCATCGCGGGCGTGCTGCTGTCCGAATCCACCTTCCGCCACCAGCTCGAGGCCGACATCGAGCCCTTCCGCGGCCTGCTGCTCGGGCTGTTCTTCATCGGCGTGGGCATGTCGCTCGACCTCGCGGTGGTGGCGCGCAACTGGCAGCTGATCCTGGCCGGCGTGCTGTCGATGATGGTGGTGAAGTCGCTGTGCATCTACGCGGTGGCGCGGCTCGCGAAGAGCTCGCGCGCCGACGCGCTCGACCGCGCGGTGCTGATGGCCCAGGGCGGCGAGTTCGCCTTCGTGCTGTTCTCCTCCGCGCTCGCCGCGGGCGTCATCAGCCCGGTGGTCAACGCCAACATGACGGCGGTGGTGGTGCTCTCGATGGCGCTCACGCCGCTGGTGGTGCTCGCGCACCGCCGCTTCGCGCCGGCCGTGGCCGAGTCCATGGACGGCATCGACAAGGCCGAGGACCTGGTCGGCAACGTGCTGGTGATCGGCTTCGGCCGCTTCGGCCAGATCGCGATCCAGGGCGCGCTGGCGCGCGGCGCCTCGATCGCGATCATCGACACCGACACCCAGGTGATCCGCGATGCCGCCCTGTTCGGCTTCAAGGTCTACTACGGCGACGGCTCGCGCGCCGACGTGCTGCATGCCGCCGGCGCCCACAGCGCGCGCGTCATCATGGTCTGCGTGAACGACAAGGCCGCCACCACGCGCATCGTCGAGCTGCTCAAGGCCGAGTTCCCGCATGCGCAACTGCTGGTGCGCGCCTACGACCGCGAGCACATGCTCGAGATCGGCAAGCTCAACGTCGACTTCCAGATCCGCGAGACCTTCGAATCGGCGATGGCCTTCGGCCGCCAGGGCGTGCTGGCGCTCGGCGCCTCCGACACCGAGGCCGACGAGGTGATCGGCGAGCTGCGGCGGCGCGACGCGGAGCGCCTGGTGCTCGAGATGGCCGGCGGCATCTTCGCGGGCCGCGCGCTGGTGCAGGTGAACACCGAGGCGCACGGCAAGAACACCTGAGCGCGCCCGAGTTCGTTCTCGAGCCGCGCGCGGTTCAGAGCTTCTCGGTCTCGCCGCTGCGCGGCTGCCACTTCATGAGCCGCTTCTCGATCAGGCCCACCAGCGCGTCGAGCGCGAGCGCGAAGGCCGTCAGCACCACGATGCCCGCGAACACGGTGTTGACGTCGAAGGTGCCCTCGGCCTGCAGGATCAGGTAGCCGACGCCGCGCGCCGAGCCCAGGTACTCGCCCACCACCGCGCCCACGAAGGCCAGGCCCACCGAGGTGTGCAGGCTCGAGAACACCCAGCTGGTCGCGCTCGGCAGGTAGACGGTGCGCAGCAGCTGGCGCTGGTTGGCGCCCAGCATGCGCGCATTGGCCAGCACCACCGGGCTCACCTCGCGCACGCCCTGGTAGACGTTGAAGAACACGATGAAGAACACCAGCGTGACGGCCAGCGCCACCTTGCTCCAGATGCCGAGGCCGAACCACAGCGCGAAGATCGGCGCGAGGATCACGCGCGGCATCGAGTTGGCGGCCTTGATGTAGGGGTCGAGGATCAGGCTCGCGGTGGGCGCGAGCGCGAGCCACAGGCCGCAGCCCAGGCCCAGCACGGTGCCGATGCCGAAGGCCAGCACGGTCTCGAGCAGCGTGGTGCCCAGGTGCAGGTAGATGTCGGCATTGCCCTTGAGCCCGTCGGGGAACAGCGGGTTCGCCGGCACCTCGAAGGGCAGGAACCAGCTCCAGATGCGGCCGGCCACCTGGATCGGCTCGCCGAGGAAGAAGGCCACCTGCTGATTGCGCGAGGCCAGGTGCCAGCCCACGAGGATCACGACCAGCAGCACCAGCTGCCAGAAGCGCGCGTTGCGTTCGTTGAGGGCCAGGCGCGACATCATGCGGCCTTCTTCAGTTGCTGCGCGTAGCCCTTGAGCACCTCGTCGCGCAGCACCTCCCAGATCTGGGTGTGCAGCTCGACGAAGCGCGGCTGGGTGCGCACCTCGGCCACGTCGCGCGGGCGCGGCAGGTCGATCTCGAACTCGCCGATCGGATGGGTGGCGGGCCCGGCCGAGAGCACCACCACGCGATCGCTCATCGCGATCGCTTCGTCGAGGTCGTGGGTGATGAACAGCACGGCCTTCTTCTTCGCGCTCCAGAGATCGAGCACCTCGTTCTCCATCAATTGCCGGGTCTGGATGTCGAGCGCGCTGAAGGGCTCGTCCATCAGGATGATGTCGGGGTCGAGCACCAGCGTCTGCGCCAGCGCCACGCGCTTGCGCATGCCGCCCGAGAGCTGGTGCGGATAGCGGTCGCCGAAGCCCGAGAGGCCCACGCGCGCGAGCCAGGCCTCGGCCTCGCGGCGCGCCTGTGCATCGGCCATGCCGCGGTATTGCAACCCGACCATCACGTTGTCGATGGCGCTGCGCCAGGGCATCAGCGCCTCGGTCTGGAACATGTAGCCCGCGCGCGCGTTGATGCCCGCGAGCGGCTGGCCGAACACCTTGACCGTGCCGGACGAGGGCTGCAGCAGCCCCGCGCCGATGTTGAGCAGGGTCGACTTGCCGCAGCCCGTGGGACCGACCACCGACACGAACTCGCCGGCGCGCACGCGCAAGGTGGTGTCGGCCACCGCGGTGTAGCGCTGGCCGGGGTCGTCCTTCGAATGGAAGATGCAGCTGATCGAGAGGAGTTCGAGTGCGTGGTCGGACATGGCGGAACTGGATGTCGAGCGAAGTGCGTCCCCCAGAAAAAACCCGGCCGAAGCCGGGTCGCGGGACATCGAGGTCAGGCCTTGAACCTGTCCTTCGCTCGCCGTGCGAAATCGTTGGTGTAGGTTTTCGCCAGGTCGATCTTGTCGGCCTTGACGGAAGTATCGAAGCTCGCGATCGCGGCCAGCGCGGTCTTGGGTCCTTCGGACGGCACGATGCCGTCGGGCGCGATCGATTCGCGCACTTTGTCGAACGAGGCGAGATAGAGCGCGCGGTCGCCGAGCAGGTAGGTCTCGGGCACGGTCTTGATGATGTCGCCCGGGCCCGCGGTCTGCAGCCACTTGAGGCCGTGCACGATCGCGTTGGCCAGCGCCTGGCAGGTGTTGGGGTTCTTCTGCACGAAGTCGACCGGCGCATAGAGGCAGGCGGCCGGCATCGGCCCGCCGAACACCTGCTGCGTGCCCTTGAGCGTGCGCGTGTCGCTGATGATCTTCACGTCGCCCTTCTGCTCGAGCATGGTCATCACCGGGTCGGTGTTGCTGATGGCGTCGATCTGGCCCGAGCGCAGCGCGGTGAGCGCGCCGGCAGCGACGCCCACGCCGATGTAGCTCACGTCGCTGGCCTTGAGGCCGCCGCGCGAGAGCACGAGGTTGGCCACCATGTTGGTCGACGAGCCCGGCGCCGAGACGCCGATCTTCTTGCCCTTGAGGTCGGCGATGCCGGCATAGCTCGACATGTTCTTGGTCGACACGCCCATCGCGATCTGCGGTGCGCGGCCCTGCAGCACGAAGGCCTGGAAGAACTGGTTCTTGGCCTGCAGGTTGATGGTGTGCTCGTAGGCACCCGAGCACACGTCGGCCGAGCCGCCGACCACCGCCTGCAAAGCACGCGCGCCGCCCGCGAAGTCGGAGATCTCGACGTCGAGCCCCTCGGCCTTGAAGTAGCCGAGCTGCTCGGAGATGGTGAGCGGCAGGTAATAGAACGCCGCCTTGCCGCCGACCGCGATCGAGATCCTGGTTTTCTCCAGCTTCGGCTGCGCAAACACCCGCGGCAACGCGATGGTGGCGGCGGCGATGGCCGAGGCGGAAATGAGGGTGCGGCGGTGAAGCATGGAACGTGGCCTGCGGCGGCTTGGGGTGGCTCTGGGATGCGTCGAAACTGAATCGAGCTTAGGGGCGCGCGCAGGGTCGCTGCATCGGGGTCATCCCGTGCGGGTTTTCACGTAAGCATGAAGGCCTCTCACAGAGTGAAAAAGGCCGGATTAGTCCGCGCTATTTCGCGAGGAACAGGATCGCGATGTTGACGACGAACGCAGCCGCCCAGACCGCGCTGCGCAGCGCCGGAATGCCCTTGATGTAGAGCGCGAGATAGGCCACGCGCAGCAGTACGTAGGCGATCGCGAGGCGGTCGATCCACAGCTGCGCGGCGCCGAGCTGGTGCGCGATGAGCACCGCGCCGATGAAGAACGGCAGGCCTTCGAAGCTGTTGGCCTGCGCGGCATTGGCGCGCGCGCGCCAGCCCGCCTGCCTGGCGGCCCAGTCGCGCGGCTGCGCGTTGTCGCTGGGACGGAACGCGCCGGCCTTGGCGATCCAGGCCGCGAGGTACGGCAGGCCGCAGGCGATGAAGACGCACCAGTAGGCGACGGTGAGCAGCGACAGGGTCATGGGTGTCTCCGGAATCTCTTGGATGCGCCGCGCGGCGCGGTATGAGCGCCGCGCAGCGGCGGTGGCCGCCGCGGGATCAGCGCCGGTCGACCAGTGCGTGCGCGATGGTGCCGAGGTCCACGTACTCGAGCTCGCTGCCCGCGGGCACGCCGCGCGCGAGCCGCGTGACGGTGAGGCCGCGCTGGCGCAGCGCATCGCCGATGACGTGCGCCGTGGCCTCGCCCTCGGCCGTGAAGTTGGTCGCGAGGATCACCTCGGCCACGGTGCCGTCGAGCGCGCGCTCGAACAGCTTCTGCAGGCCGATGTCCTTGGGACCGATGCCGTCGAGCGGACTGAGCTTGCCCATCAGCACGAAGTAGTAGCCGCGGAAGGCGTTGGTGCGCTCGAGCGCGGCCTGGTCGGCCGGCGTCTCGACCACGCAGAGCTTGGTCGCGTCGCGCCGCACGTCGAGGCAGACGTTGCACACCGGCATCTCGGTGAAGGTGTTGCAGCGCTCGCAATGGCGCACCTGCCCCGCCGCCTGCTGCAGGGCGCGCGCGAGCAGCTGCGCGCCCTCGCGGTCGTGCTGCAGCAGGTGGAAGGCCATGCGTGAGGCCGACTTGACGCCCACGCCCGGCAGGCGGCGCAGCGCATCGACGAGCGCGTCGAGGGAACCGGCGTCGGACACGTCAGCCTTGGTGGCTCGGCGGCATCAGAACGGCAGCTTCATGCCCGGGGGCAGGCCCGGCATGCCGGCGGTCAGCTTGCCCATCTTCTGCTCGCTGGTCTCCTCGGCCTTGCGCACGGCGGCATTGAAGGCGGCGGCCACGAGGTCCTCGAGCATGTCCTTGTCGTCGGCCAGCAGGCTCGGGTCGATGGTGATGCGCTTGACGTCGTGCTTGCAGGTCATCACGACCTTGACCAGGCCGGCGCCCGATTCGCCCTCGACCTCGATGTGGGCCAGTTCTTCCTGGGCCTTCTTGAGGTTGTCCTGCATTGCCTGCGCCTGCTTCATGAGGCCGGCCAGTTGTCCTTTGTTGAACATCGTTGGTCCTGTGGATCGGTTGGGTGGATGGAGAAGGATAAGAGATGGAAGCGCAGACGGCGGCGAAGCCTCGCCGCCGCAAGGGCCACGGCCGATTGTCGCCGCTGCGCGTGGCCCGCTGCGCTCAGGCCGGTTTGAGCGAGCCCGGGACGATCCTCGCATCGAAGTCGCGCATCAGGGCCTGGATCTCGGGATCGCTGCGGATCGCCTCCTCGGCGATGCGCTGGCGCTCGTCGGCGGCGGCCTTGTTGCGGCGGGCCGGGCTGTCGACCACGCCGCCGACCTCGATCGCGAGCTTGACCTCGTGGCCGATCGCGGCCAGCGCGGCGATCAGCTTCTCGCGGCTCGAGGGCTGGTTGAGCGACTCGCGCTCGATGCGCAGCAGCCACTGGTCGGTGTCGCGCGCCACCAGCTGCGACTGCAGCGCCAGTTCGCGCGTGAGCGCGGCGATGCTCTCGGCCGCGATCAGCTGCGTGACGGTGGCGAACCAGAAGTCGCCCTCCTCGCTCGGCGGGATCGGCGCGGCCGGGGCCTGGGCGCCGTCGCGCGGCGTGTCGCGCGCGCCGGGCGGCGGCTGCACGCGCATCGGCACGGCGACCACCTTGGCGGGATCGGGCTCGGGGGCGTCCTCGGGCGGACGCGCCTCGGGCCGGCGCACGGGCTGGTCGACGACCGGCAGGCGGTGGCCCGCCGGCGCATGGGCCGGCGGCTGCATGGGCGCGGCATCGGACACGGGCGCCGGACGCGGCACCTCGGCCGACATGCTGCGCACCGGGATCGGCCGCGGCGGCTGCGCGGGGGCGGCAACGGGTGCCGGCGCCGCCGCCGGGGCTTCATTCAGAGTTTTTTTTTCCGCGGAGGCCGAGCCGGCCGCGTTCTGCGCAGGCTTGAACGCCAGCAAGCGCAGCAGCACCATCGTGAGCGCGGCGTATTCGTCGGGCGCGAGGCCGAGCTCGCCGCGCCCGTGCAGGCACAGGCTGTAGAGCAGCTGGGTCTCGTCGGCCGGCATCAGCAGCGCGAGCCGCGCGGTGTCGGCCGCGTCGGGATCGGTGGCGGACGTGGCGGCCTCGGCGCGCGAAGGCACGGCCTGCAGCACCGCCATGGCCTGCAGCACCGCCGTCATTTCCTCGAGCGTGGAGGCGGCCGACATGCCGTCGATGCGCAGCGCCTCGGAGGTCTCGACCACGGTCTTGCCGTCGCCCTGCGCGAGCGCCTCGATCAGGCGGAACACATGGCCGCGATCGACGCTGCCGAGCATCTGGCGCACGCCGGCTTCGACCAGTTCGCCGTTGCCGAAGGCGATCGCCTGATCGGTCAGCGAGAGCGCGTCGCGCATCGAGCCGCGCGCCGCGCGCGCGAGCAGGCGCAGCGCCTGCGGCTCGGCCGGCACCTGCTCGGTCTGCAGCACCGAGGTCAGGTGCTCGAGCACCGTCTCGGGCGCCATCGGGCGCAGGTTGAACTGCAGGCAGCGCGACAGCACCGTGACCGGCACCTTCTGCGGATCGGTGGTGGCCAGCACGAACTTGAGGTACTCGGGCGGCTCCTCGAGCGTCTTCAGCATCGCGTTGAACGCGGTGTTGGTCAGCATGTGCACTTCGTCGATCATGAAGACCTTGAAGCGGCCCTGCACCGGCTTGTAGACCGCCTGCTCGAGCAGCGACTGCACCTCGTCGACGCCGCGGTTCGAGGCCGCGTCGAGCTCGGTGTAGTCGACGAAGCGGCCGGCGTCGATGTCGCGGCAGGCCTGGCACACGCCGCAGGGCGTGGCGGTGATGCCGCCCTGCCCGTCCGGCCCCTGGCAGTTGAGCGACTTGGCCAGGATGCGCGAGACGGTGGTCTTGCCCACGCCGCGCGTGCCGGTGAACAGGTAGGCGTGATGCAGGCGCTGGGTGGTGAGCGCGTTCTCGAGCGCCTGCACCACGTGCCCCTGACCGACCATCTCAGCGAAGGTTTTCGGACGGAACTTGCGGGCGAGCACGATATAGGACATTGCGCCCATTCTAAAAGCCGCGAAGGGGGCCTTCGGCGTCCGCCTCTTCGATGTTTCTCATCGATCGATTCACCGCCCCGGCGAAGGGGGCAACGCGAGCGAGGTTAGAATCGCCGCTGACGGGCCTCCCTGCATGGTGAAGTGGCCAACCGGGTCAGGTGGGGAACCAAGCAGCCCTAACTGCGTAGTCAGTGCCAGGGGTAAGGCTCGTCAACTTCTTCAGCGCTTTCGTTTCGGCTCGAAACGGGAGCCGCGCCAACCGCTCCTCGTTCCATCGATCACGGCCTGGGTCTCATGCAAGACCCAGCCGTGCGAGCACGCCGCGCGCGGCGGCAATGCCGCTGGCCATCGAGGCCGTGAGCAGGTAGCCGCCGGTCGGCGCTTCCCAGTCGAGCATCTCCCCCGCCACGAACACGCCGGGCAGCGCGCTCGCCATCAGTTGCGCATCGAGCGCCTCGAAGCGCACGCCGCCCGCGGTGCTGATCGCCTCGTCGACCGGGCGCGTGGCCAGCAGCCGCAACGGCACGGCCTTGATCGCCTGCGCGAGCTGCAGCGGATCGTGCATCGCCTCGCGGCTCAGCACCTCGTAGAGCACGCCGGCCTTGATGCCCTCGAGGCCGAGCCGGCTCTTGAGATGGCTGCCGAGCGAACGCGCGCCGCGCGGATGTTTGACCGCGGCCAGCACCTGCTCGGCGCTGCGGTCGGGCAGCAGGTCGAGCAACAGCGTGGCACTGCCGTGGGCCGCGATCTCGTCGCGCAGCAGGGCCGAGACGGCATAGACGAGGCTGCCCTCGATACCGCCCGCCGTGGCGACGAACTCGCCCTTGCGCGCGAACTGCCGGCCGCGGCTGTCGGTGAACGACACGGCCACCGACTTGAAGGGCTGGCCCGCGAAGCGCTCCGAGAAATGCGCGCTCCAGCCGCTGCCGTCGAAGCCGCAGTTGGCGGGTTGCAGCTCCGCCACCGGCACGCCCTGCGCCTGCAGCCGCGGCGCCCAGGCGCCATCGGAACCGAGCCGCGCCCAGCTCGCGCCGCCGAGCGCGAGCACCACCGCGTCGGCCGAGGCCTCGACCTCGCCCGTGGGGGTGTCGAAACGCAGCACGCCGGGCGAGACCGCGGCATCGCCGGTCCAGCGGTGCCGCATGTGGAACTGCACGCCGGCCTCGCGCAGCCGGTGCAGCCAGGCGCGCAGCAGCGGCGCGGCCTTCATGTCGGTGGGAAACACGCGGCCCGAGCTGCCGACGAAGGTCTCGATGCCCAGGCCCGCGGCCCATTCGCGCAGTTGCGCGGGACCGAAGGCCGCGAGCATCGGCTCGAGCTCGGCGCGGCGTTCGCCGAAGCGGCCCACGAAGGCCTCGAAGGGCTCGGAGTGCGTGAGGTTGAGCCCGCCGCGCCCCGCGAGCAGGAACTTGCGCCCGACCGAGGGCATGGCGTCGTAGAGGTGCACGTTCGCACCGGCCGCGGAGAGGATTTCCGCCGCCATCAGGCCGGCGGGGCCGCCGCCGATCACGGCGACGGTGAAAGAAGAAGTCATTCGAGGTTCACCAGTTCGCCCTGCCCGGTCAGGAACGCGGCGCGCACCGTGGCACCGGGATGGGCCTGCTGCACGGCCGCGCGGTAGCGCTGCATCTGTGCGATGAGCGCGGCATCGCGCTCGGGCCTTGCGGCCGATTTGTAGTCGAGGATCCACCAGGTGCCGCTGGCGCGCTCGCGCACCAGCCGGTCGATGCGCAGCGTGTCGCCTTCGTGCACCAGCGTGACCTCGTTGCCGTGCCAGTCGATCCGCTCGAGGTCCCAGGCCCAGGCACCCGCGCCGGCGCGGATGCGCGCGGCCAGCGCAGCGGCGCCGCGCGCCTGTTGCGCGTCGAGCAGGAACTCCTGCGCCGCCGCGCGCACATGGGCCGCGGCCAAGGGCTCGCCGGGCACCGACCATTCGAGCAAGCGATGCATCGCCTGGCCAAAGGCCGCGGCGCGCGCGTCGAGGGTGGCCGCCTTTTCCTTGCGCGCGACGGGCACCGGCGGCGTCGCGGAAGCAAACACCGGCAGCTCGTGGATCGCGAACACGGCCTGCGCCTGCGCCGCGAGCGGGGCCACCAGCGGCTCGTCGGCAGCTACGGTCTCGCAGGCCTCGGCCAGCCGCGCCCACCAGCTGCCTTCGTTGGCGCGCGCGGGGCGCACCGACGACAGCACCAGCCGCGCGCGGGCGCGCGTGGTCGCGACATAGAGGCCGTTGAGTTCCTCGCGGTGGCGCGCGCGCTGCTCGTCGAGCAGCAGCGATGCCGCGCAGGCCGGTGGCGTCTTCTCGCTCGCGAGGAAGACGAAGCGCGTCGGCACGCGGTCGCCGCCCTTCCACTCGACCAGCACGCCCATGGTCTGGGCGCGCGGCGGTGGCGCGTCGCAGTCGAGCATCAGCACGGTGTCGGCCTCGAGGCCCTTGGCACCGTGCACCGTCAGCAGCTGCACCGCTTCGGGCGCGGCCACCGACGGGGCACGCACGCCGCCGGCACGCAGCGCGCGCACCAACGCATAGGGCGTGACGAAGCGCGCGCCATCGATGTCGAGCGACGCGGCCAAGAGGCCGCGCAGGTTGGCCAGCGCGCCCTGGCGCAGCGCTGCGGGCACGGCCGCGCCGAACTTCGCGAGCACGTCGCCGTCGTGGAAGATCGCGTCGAGCGCATCGTGCGGCGGCAGCGTGGCCAGCCAGCGCTGCCAGCGCTTGAGCCGCGTCGCGGCCTCGGCCAGCGCGGCCGGCAGTCCCTCGCCGGTCTGCAGCAGCCGGAACCAGCTCCAGCCCGGCAGCGCGCGCTGGCGCAGCGCCAGTTGCACCAGGTCGTCGTCGCCGATGCCGAACAGCGGCGACTTGAGCGCGCGCGCCAGCGAGAGATCGTGCGCGGGCGAGACCAGCGCATCGATCAGCGCCACCAAGTCCTGCACCTCGGGCGCATCGTGCAGCTCGTTCTTCTCGGGCTGCTGCACCGGGATGTGGCGCTGGCGCAGCGCGTCCTGCATCGCGGCGAGCCGGCTGCGGCGGCGCGACAGCACCATGATCTGGCGCGGCGGCGTGCCGTCGGCGATCAGCTGCGCGATCCAGCGCGCGGCCTGCTCACACTCCTTCTGCAGCAGTTGCTCCTCGGGCAGCACGCGCGGCGTGACCAGGCTGTCGCGCCAGTGCAGCATGCCGTCGTCGGCCGGAGCCGCCTCGGCCGCGGCCTCGGCGGCATCGCGCTCGATGGCCGGCAGCTTCAGCAGCGCGCCCTCGTCGCTGCGCTCGGTGGTGTGGGCACGGAAGCCGTCGAACTCGCCGGCCTCCTGCGCGGCCAGCATGGCCTGGTTGACCAGGCCCACGACGGCGCGCGCATTGCGGTGCGTGTGGTCGCAGTTGAGCAGCTCGCCGCCGAGGCCCTCGCGCACGAACTTCTTCGCGGCGATGAAGACCTGCGGCTCGGCACGACGGAAGCGGTAGATGCTCTGCTTCGGATCGCCCACGACGAACACGCGCGGCGCGCTGCCGCCCGCGCCCACGTAGGCGCTGAGCCAGCCGTAGAGCGCCTGCCACTGCAGCGGATTGGTGTCCTGGAACTCGTCGATCAAGAGGTGCGCGATGCGCGCATCGAGCCGCTCCTGCACCCAGCCCGAGAGCGCCGACTGGCCCAGCAGCAGTTGTGCGGCCTGCTCGACGTCGTTCATGTCGACCCAGCCATGAGCCCGCTTGACGCCCGCGAAGGCATCGATCAGCAGGCGCGTGAGCCGCGTCATGCGCTGCTGGTAAAGCCAGGCCGCATGCTGGGCTTGCGCGGCGCACAGCAGCTGCAGCTCGGCCTCGGCCTCCTGCGCGGCCGGGTACTTCTGCAGGTTCTTGTTGAGCCGGTCTTCGGTCGCGACGAAGAAGCTCTTGCGCAGCAGCGCGAGCGCCGCCGGCAGCGCGGACTCGGCCGGCTCGCCGGTGCCGAAGATGTCGATGACGGCCTCGGCCGCCTTCTGCGGCGTCTTGTTGGTCTCGCGGCCGAGCGCGGCGGCGCGGTCGAGCCAGCGCCGGCGCACGGCCTCGCCGCGCAGCGCGTCGGTGGGCGTGTCGAAGCCGGCCAGCGCCGGATGCAGGTCGGCGAAATGCCGCACCGCCTCGGCCGGTTCGGCGAGCGAGAACTCCACGCGCCGCGTGAGCGCCTCGCCGAGCGCCTTGGCGGTCTGCGAGCGGCCGTAGGTGGCGACCACCGCGTAGTAATCGGCCAGTGCATCGGGGTCGGCGGTCACGGCCTCGAAGAACGGGCGCCAGGTGCGCGAGCGCGCCTCGGCATCGTCCTCGAGCAGCTCGTAGTTCGACGGCAGGCCGAGTTCGCGCAGCACCGCCAGCGGCGCATTGCGCAGCAGGCCCGCGAACCAGGCGTGGAAGGTGCGGAACTGCACCGGCCGGCCGCCTTCGAGCAGGTGTCGGTACAGCCCCTTCAGGCGCGGCGCGGCGGCCAGCGCCTCGGCCGGCGGCATGCCGCGCATCACGAGTTCCTTGACCAGCTCCTCGGGCTCGCGCTCGGCGAAGGCCTCGAGCCACTGGTCGAGCCGCTCGCGCATCTCGCCGGCCGCCTTCTTGGTGAAGGTGATGGCGAGGATCTCGTGCGGCTGGCAGGCGTTGGCACCGTCGTCGAGCAGCGCGCGCACGATGCGCGACACCAGCATCCAGGTCTTGCCCGCGCCCGCGCAGGCCTCGACCGCCACCGAGCGCCGCGGATCGCAGGCGACGGTGTAGAAGGCCTCGCGCGGCACGCGCTGGCCGTTGTGTTCGTAGGCGGCGCCGTTCATGGCGTGCTCCCCTGCAGCACGGCGGCGCCGGCATCGTCGCTCCAGAAATCCTTGCGGCACAGGCCGCGCGCGGTGCAGTGCTCGCACACCGTGCCCTCACCCAGCGGCGGCAGCGGCGTGCCTTCGGCGATGCGCCGGAAGTCGTCGAGGATGCCGGCCACCAGCGCATCGCGCGCCTGCACCACCACCGGCTGCTCCACCGTCTGCGTGCCCGAGGACTTCTCGCCCACGTTGACGTAGGCCGCGCGCAGCGTGTCGTCGGCCACCAGCGCGGCATAGAAGGCGAGCTGCGTGTCCTCGGTCGGTTCCTTCACGCGCTCCTTGGTCACGGCCGAGGACTCGGTCTTGTAGTCGATCACGAAGGGCTGGCCGTCGGGCATGCGGTCGATGCGGTCGAGCCGGCCCACCAGCTGCAGCGCGCCCAGCGGCTGCTCCTTCCAGGGTTCGGACTCGACGAAGACCGCGCCCGCGGCCTCATGGCCCGCAAGCCAGTCGAGGTAGCCGTCGCGCACCGCGGGCCAGGCCGCGGCGAAGGGCAGGAACTCGGCGTCCGACAGGCCGTACTCGCGCGTGGCGCGCACGGCCGCGTCCTCGATGAAGCGCAGGCGCTCGCCGGCGTCGCCCGTGGGCGTCTGCTGCAGCGTCTCGTGGAAATGGCCGAGCACCGCATGCAGCCAGTTGCCGAAGTCGCGTTTGTCGACCTCGGCATCGAGCTCGTCGGCGCTGCGCAGGCCGAGCTGGCGCAGCGCGAAGAAGCGGTAGGGACAGCGGCGCAGGTCCTCGTAGACGCTGGTCGACACGTTGCGCAGCGGCAGCAGCGCGCCCGAGGGCGTCGGATAGAGGGTGGGACGCACGGGCACTTCGCGCCGCGTGCGCGGATCGTCGGTGAACGCGAGCGCATGGTCGAGCTCGAGGCCCTGCACCAGCGGGCTGGGCCGCACGGGCTCGCCGCTGGCATCGGCGCTGCGCCACAGCAGTTCGCACCAGGGGTTGCACAGGGCCGCGTTCCAGGCCGCGCGCTGCGCCGCCTCGAGCGCCTCGCGCGAAGGCAGGCCGAGCTCGAGCCGCTGCGCGGCGCTCCAGTTGCCGGGCGGCTCGGGCGATGCGGGCAGGCGGCGGTCGTCGCAGCCCGGGATCACGATCGCGCCGAAGGCCCGGCCCAGCAGCTGATGCAAGGGCAGCACGATCACCTGCGGTATCTCGCCATTGACGGGCGGCACGAAGCTCGCGTCCTCGAGCACGTCGCGCACCCAGGCCGTGAATTCGGACAGCGTGTGACGACCGCCAGGAAAAGCCTCGTCGTCACCGTGCGCGCCGGCATCGAGCCACAGTGCCGAGATCACCTTGCCGCCCGCGAGGTCGGCCTCGAGCGGCTCCCACTGGCCGGCCGCCTCGAGCAGTTCGCGCAATGCGACCAGCCATTCGGCGAGCGGGCGCGCCCGCGCCATCGGCGCGCGGCGGGCCTCGATCTCGTTCGTGAAGGGCATCAGCGCGACGTCCTGCGGCTTCTCGCTGTGCGCGGCCTGCGCGCACCAGGCCGACCAGTCGCGCACGCCCTCGCGCCGCAATCTGGACTCGAGTCCCTGCACCGCGAGCGCATCGCCGTCGTCGCCGCTCTTGAGCCAGTCGAGCACCTGGTCGCTGCCGGCGTCGTGCGCGCAGGCGCGCAGCGCGCTCATCAGCATGGCGGCCGCGCGCGTGGTCGAGAGCTTCCAGCCGGTCTCGTCCTGCGCCGTGACGCCCTGCCCCTTGAGCCGCGCGCCGATGCGGCGCGTGAGCGCGCGGTCGGTGGCAACCAGCGCGACCGGGCTGCGGCCCTCGGCCAGGTGGCGCAGCGCACAGGCCGCGGCAAGCTCGGCCTCGTCCTCGGGATCGATCGCGACATGGGCCGCGGACTGCGCGAGTGGCGCGATGGCGGGCACCAGCGACAGGCGCACGGCGCGCTCGCCCCACAGGCCGCACAGGGTCTGCGTCAAGGGGTCGGTCTGGAAGCCCTCGAGCACGATCAGCACGTCGATCTGCGCGCGCGCGGGTTCGCGCAGCAGCACGTCGGTGGCATAGCTGGCGTTCGCGGCCCAGGCGACCGCGATGCGGATCAGCGCGCTCTCGATGCGGAACCACTCCGATTCGCTGCCCGCATCGGCCACGCCCGCGGCGCGCTCGGCCCAGGTACTGCCGCGCTCCTCGGGCGCAACCGCGGCTGCGAGCAGCGCGAGCTGATAGGCCAGCTCGACCACGCGGCCCGCGAGCGCGAAGCGTTCGGCGCCGAAGCCGGTCTGCGAGAGCAGGCCCTGCGCGGTCACGAGGTCGCGCGCCATGTCGAAGGCGATGTCGTAGCCCGAGGGCACGAAGCCGCCCGCGCTGCGCGCCCAGTTGCGCGTGGTCTCGAAGCGCGGCACGAAGCCCGGCGAGCCGCAGCGCGCCCACATGGCCTGTGCCACGCCCATGAGCTGCGCATAGGGCACCAGCACCATCGTGCGCGCCGCATGCGCCTGGCGCTCGGCGAGCACGCGCACGATGCGCGCGACCACACCATCGGCAGGGTCGCACCACAGGGCCTGGACGGGATGGCCTTCGTTCATGTTCTGTCGCGGGGGATTCGGTAGCGGGGCCGGGTCGCGACGAGGGCTCTGGCTATCGGCGCCATAGCCTTCGTGCATGCCACGTCACCCCTTGGTTTCTGTCACAATGACCCGCACTGTAGCTGCACCGAAACTCCCCGCGCACAAGGACTCCATCATGGCCAGCGAGCTGATCAAACACATCTCCGATTCCTCCTTCGAAGCCGACGTGCTCAAGTCCAGCCAGCCCGTGCTGGTCGACTACTGGGCCGAATGGTGCGGCCCCTGCAAGATGATCGCCCCGATCCTCGACGAAGTGTCGAGCGCCTACGAAGGCAAGCTGCAGATCGCCAAGCTCAACGTCGACGAGAACCGCGACATCCCCGCCAAGTTCGGCATCCGCGGCATCCCCACGCTGATGCTGTTCAAGGACGGCCAGCTCGCCGCCACCAAGGTCGGCGCCATGAGCAAAGCCCAGCTCACCGCCTTCATCGACCAGCAACTCGCCTGAGTGCTTTCAAACCGGCCAGCGCGCAACGCGTTGGCCGGCGCGTTTTTCCTGTCATAATCCTTAGCAGATCGCCGGCCCTTTCAGGTAGCCGGTTCGAGTTCCCCGGTCAGTGAGGCAGTTCTCGTCTCACATCGAACCACCCCCCTGTTCTCCGTTTCCCCTCGATTGCCCCCGCAAGGGGTCGTTCCATGCACTTAAACGAACTCAAGGCACTCCACGTGTCTGAAGTCCTCAAGCAGGCCGAAGCCCTTGAGATCGAAAACGTCGGCCGCATGCGCAAGCAGGAGCTGATGTTCGCGATCATCAAGAAGCGCGCGAAGGCCGGCGAACAGGTCTTCGCCGACGGTGTGCTCGAAATCCTGCCCGACGGCTTCGGCTTCCTGCGCAGCCCGGACACCAGCTTCACCGCCAGCACCGACGACATCTACATCAGCCCGAGCCAGGTGCGCCGCTTCAACCTGCACACCGGCGACATGATCGAGGGCGAGGTGCGCATTCCGAAGGACGGCGAGCGCTACTTCGCGCTGACCAAGCTCGACGCCGTCAACGGCGGACCGCCCGAGCAGAACAAGCACAAGGTGATGTTCGAGAACCTGACGCCGCTGTTCCCCAAGGAGCAGATGCGCCTCGAGCGCGACGGCATCAAGGGCGAAGAGAACATCACCGGCCGCGTGATCGACATCATCGCGCCCATCGGCAAGGGCCAGCGCGCCCTGCTCGTGGCACCGCCCAAGAGCGGCAAGACGGTGATGATGCAGCACATCGCGCACGCGATCAGCGCCAACTACCCCGAGGTCCACATGATGGTGCTGCTCGTCGACGAGCGCCCTGAAGAAGTGACCGAAATGCAGCGCACGGTGAAGGGCGAAGTCATCGCCTCCACCTTCGACGAGCCCGCCGCGCGCCACGTGCACGTGGCCGAAATGGTGATCGAGCGCGCCAAGCGTCTGGTCGAGCTCAAGAAGGACGTGGTGATCCTGCTCGACTCGATCACCCGCCTCGCACGCGCCTACAACAACGTCGTGCCCTCGTCGGGCAAGGTGCTGACCGGCGGCGTCGATGCCAACGCACTGCAGCGTCCCAAGCGCTTCCTGGGCGCGGCGCGCAATGTCGAAGAAGGCGGCTCGCTGACCATCATCGGCACCGCGCTGATCGACACCGGCAGCCGCATGGACGAAGTGATCTTCGAAGAGTTCAAGGGCACCGGCAACTCCGAAATCCACCTCGACCGCCGCCTCTACGAGAAGCGCGTGTTCCCCTCGATCCAGCTCAACCGCAGTGGCACGCGCCGCGAAGAGCTGCTGCTCGCGCCCGAGATCCTGCAGAAGACCCGCATCCTGCGTCAGCTCATGTACAACATGGACGAGATCGAGTCGATGGAGCTGATGCTCAAGAACATGAAGGCGACGAAGACCAATGTCGAGTTCTTCGACATGATGCGTCGCGGGGGTTGAGCCGGTCTTCGACCGAAGCTCGCCTCCCCAAAAAGCGCGTTGCATCGCAAGATGCAGCGCGCTTTTTTCATGGGCGCGCGACCGGCAGCGCGCGGCCTTCCTCGGCGCTGCGCGAGCCGAGATCGAGCAGTTCCATCAGCGCCACCGCCTGCGCGGGCGGCACGGGATTCGGCCCCTGGCCGAGGATCGCATCGCGCACGGCCGCGTAGTACGCGACATAGTCGCCCGCGCGCGTGGGCCAGGCGCGCTTCGCCACCGTGCCGTCGCCCGCGGGCAGCACGAGCTCGCCATCGAGCGGATCGACGCCCCACCCCGCCATCGGCGGCCGCTGGCCGGCGCGCAGCGCATCCTCCTGCGGATCGACGCCATGCTTGACGTAGCTGCCGCGCGTGCCGTGCACGAAGTAGCGCGGCGCCGCCTGGGCCGCGAGCGTGGTCGAGTGCAACACCACGCGCAGCGGCGCATGCGGCCCCGACTCGTAGCGCAGCACCGCATGGAAGTAGTCCTCGACCTGGGCGCCGTCGCGCAGCACGGCGGTGTCGAGCTGCAGGGTGTCGGGCATGCCGAACAGCTGCACCGCCTGGTCGACCAGGTGCGCCCCCAGGTCGACCCAGATGCCCGCGCCCGGCACCTTCTGCTCGCGCCAGCGCTCGCGAACCTCGGGCCGGTAGCGGTCGAAATGCGATTCGAAATAGACCGGGCGGCCCAGCTCGCCGCTGGCCAGCAGTTCCTTCAGGGTCAGGAAATCGGCGTCGAAACGGCGGTTCTGGTAGACCGCAAGCACCCGATCGTTGCGTTCGGACAACAGCTTGAGCTCGCGCGCCTCCCCGGCATCGAGCGTGAAGGGCTTGTCGACCACCACGTGCTTGCCGGCCAGCAGTGCCGCCTTCGCGACCGGATGGTGCTGGGCGTTCGGCGTGGCGACCACGACGAGGTCGATGTCCTGCCGCGCGACCAGCGCCGCCGTGTCGGGCACCACGGCCACGCCGGGCCAGTCGGCATGCACCTTGTGCGGCTGGGAACTGGCCACGGCCGCCAGTTCGAGCCCGGGCACGGCCGACAGCACGGGGGCATGGAAGGTCTGGCCGGCAAAGCCGTAGCCGACGAGGCCGGCGCGCAGAGGTCTGGAGGTCATGGGAGGCCCGATTTGGCTGGGGGACGGGCCGAACTGGCCGCCATCGGCCCAGTATGCGATAATCGACGGCTTCGCGAAAAGTGCGGCCGGCGTCCTGCCCGCCAGTGGCTCTCGCATCGACCCCCAAGGAAAGACCATGGCAAAAGAAGGCATCCACCCGAATTACCGCGAAGTCCTGTTCGTCGACATGTCGAACGGCTTCAAGTTCGTGACCCGTTCCTGCGTGAACACGAAGGAAACCGCCAAGGCGGACGACGGCCGCGAGCTGCCCCTGTTCAAGCTGGACACGACCAGCGAATCGCACCCGTTCTACACCGGCACCCAGAAGTCGGTCGACAACATGGGCGGTCGCGTCGAGAAGTTCCGCAACCGCTTCGGCAAGACGACCGGCGCCGCTGCCTCCAAGTAAGGCACGCACCCAGGCTCAGGCCTGGCGTCGAGGGCAGCCCGGTTTACCGCGCTGCCCTTTTTGTTTCTCCCACCCGTTGCCGCCCATCGCCCTTTGAACCAGCCCACGCCCGCGATCGTTGCCCAGAATGCCGTGCGCCGGCTGCCGCGCATCGCGCTGCTGCTGCTGTGCGCCGCCTATCTGCTGCCGGGGCTGGTCGGCCGGGGACCCTGGAAGAGCGCCGACATCACGGCCTTCGGCTACATGGCCGAACTGGCGCGCAGCACCGAGGGCATCGCCCGCTGGTTCGATCCGCGCCTGCTGGGCATCGCGCCCGAAACGCCCGCGCTGGTGCCGTACTGGATCGGCGCGCTGGCGATCAAGATCGCGCCCGCCTGGCTGCATCCCGACTTCGCGGTGCGCATCGTGTTCGCGCTGCTGCTGTGGGGCACTTTCACCGCGACCTGGTACGCGGTCTACTACCTGGCCCGCACCGCGCGCGCCCAGCCCGTGGCCTTCGCCTTCGGCGGCGAGGCACGGCCGACCGACTACGCGCGCGCCATGGCCGACGGCGCCCTGCTCGCGCTGATCGCCTGCCTGGGCCTGGCGCAACTCGGCCATGAAACCACGCCCGCGCTGGCCCAGCTCTACTTCGCCTCGCACCTGTTCTACGGCGTGGCGGCCCTGCCCTACCGGCGCGCCGGGCCGGTCATCGCGCTGGTGGTCGGCACGCTGGGCATGACGCTCAGCGGCGGCCCGACCGTCGGCCTGGCCCTGGCCACGGGCAGCGTGCTGTTCATCGCCTACGAGCGCCGCCGCATGCGCCGCGCCGCCGAACCCGCGAGCACCGGCTGGTCGGGCACGGGCGAGGACGAAGGCCCGGGCTACACGCGCGGCGCGCTGTTCACCATGGCCGGCGTGACGCTGCTGGCCGCGGCGCTCGCGATCGGCCTCGGCCTGCTGCAATGGAAGATCGACCTGCCCGGCGCCCATCCCGGCACCTCGATCGCGAGCGACATCCGCAGCCAGGCCCGGCTGCTGCTGTGGTTCACCTGGCCGGCCTGGCCGCTCGCGCTGTGGACGTTGTGGCGCTGGCGCCGCCAGCTCGCGGCGCGCCACGTGGCGCTGCCGTTCTGGTTCGCGCTGGTGCCGCTGGCCGCCACCTGGACCACCGACTACTCCGACCGCTCGCTGATGCTGGCGCTGCCCGCGATGGCCACGCTCGCGGCCTTCGCGCTGCCGACCTTCCGCCGCAGCGTGGCGGCGCTGGTCGACTGGTTCACCCTGCTCTTCTTCAGCGGCCTCGCGCTGCTGGGCTGGATCTACTGGATCGCGATGCAGACCGGCTACCCGCCCAAGCCCGCGGCCAGCGTGGCGCGGCTGGTGCCGGGCTTCGTGCCCGAGTTCTCGCCCATCGCCTTCGTGCTCGCGCTCGCCGCCACCATCGCCTGGTGCTGGCTGGTGCGCTGGCGCACCGGCCGCCACCGCGCGGCGCTCTGGAAGACGCTGGTGCTGCCGGCCGGCGGCACCGCGCTGTGCTGGATGCTGCTGATGACGCTGTGGCTGCCGCCGATCGACTATGCGCGCAGCTACGCGCCGCAGGTGCGCGCGGTGAGCGAGCGCGTGGGCCATCCCAAGTGCGTGGCCGAGCTCGCGCTCAGCCGCGCCCACATCGCGGCGCTGCAATACCACGGCCACTTCGAGCTGCAGCCGCTGCTGCTGGGCACCGACTGCCCGTGGCTGCTGGTGGCCCCCGAGACCATCGAGCGGCTGCACACCATCATCTCGCTCGACCAATGGCGCTTCGCGGGGACCCTGCGCCGCCCCAGCAGTCCCTCCGACGACCTGCTGCTGTACGAGAAGATCGCACCGCGGTGAGGGGCGAACGCGGACTGATCGCCCGCCACGCGGGCACGGTGCTGGTCGGCCAGCTCGCCGTGATGGCCTTCGGCGTGACCGACACCATCGTGGCCGGCCGCTATTCCGAGGACGCCCTGGCCGCCCTGTCGGTCGGCGCCGCCATCTTCGTCAGCGTCTACGTCTCGCTCATGGGCGTGCTGCAGGCCTTGCTGCCGGTCTGGGCCGAGCTGCACGGCGGCGGCCGCGGCGCCGAGGTGGGCCGCTCGGTGCGGCAATCGCTCTACCTCGCGGGACTGGCGATCGTCGTGGGCATGGCGCTGCTGCTGCTGCCGGGCCCGGCCCTGCAATGGACCCAGGTGCCGCCCGCGATGCGCAGCGAGGTCGAGGCCTACCTGATGGTGCTGGCCTTCGCGCTCGCGCCCGCGCTGCTGTTCCGCCTGTTCAGCACCCTGAGCCAGAGCCTGGGCAAGCCCCAGCTCGTGACCTGGCTGCAGCTCGCCTCGCTGGCGATCAAGCTGCCGCTGTCGGTCTGGTTCACCTTCGGTGGCGCGGGCCTGCCGGCCATGGGCCTGGTCGGCTGCGGCTGGGCCACGCTGGTCGTCAACTGGGCGATGCTCGGCTGCGCCGTGTGGCTGCTGCGCGCCAGCCCGTTCTACCGCGGCTACCGGCTCTGGCAACCGATCGAGAAGCCCGACTGGGCGCAGATCGCCCAGTTCGCGCGCCTGGGCGTGCCGGCCGGTCTGGCGGTGCTGGTCGAGGTCACCTCGTTCACGCTGATGGCGCTGTTCATCGCGCGCCTGGGCACGACCGCGGCCGCGGCGCACCAGATCGCCGCCAACCTGCTGGCCGTGGCCTACATGGTGCCGCTGTCGCTCGCGATCGCCACCAGCGCGCGCGTGAGCTTCTGGCTCGGTGCCGGCGATCCGGCGCTGGCGCGGCGCGCCTGCCGCACCGGCTTCGAGCTGACCGTGCTGTGCGCACTGCTGTTCGCGCTCGCCATGTGGGGGCTGCGCTTCCAGCTCGCGGCCGTGTATTCGGACAAGCCGGCCGTGATCGCGCTCGCGGGCGCGCTGCTGCTCGTGGTGGCGCTCTACCACTTCGCCGACGCGCTGCAGACCCTGTGCGTGTTCGTGCTGCGCTGCTACCGCGTCACGCTCGCGCCGCTGGCGATCTACTGCACGCTGCTGTGGGTGGTGGGCCTGGGCGGCAGCTACCTGCTGGCCTACCGCGGGCTCGGACCCTGGCCGGCCATGCAGTCGCCGCTGGCGTTCTGGATCATGGGTGCCGCCGCGCTGGCCGTCACGGCGCTGCTGTTCGGCGCGCTGCTGCGCTGGACCATGGCGCACCGCGTGCGCGACTGAACGGTGACAGCGGCGCGGCCGTTCAGGCCTGCAGCCGCGCCAGCACCCGCGCCTCGCGCACGCGCGTGGCCGGGAACAGCAGCGCGAAGCGCGAGCCCTTGCCCACCGTGCTCTCGATGCGCAGCTCCGCGCCATGGCGCTGGGCGATGTGCTTGACGATCGCCAGCCCGAGCCCGGTGCCGCCGGTCTCGCGCGAACGGCTGCGGTCGATGCGGTAGAAGCGCTCGGTCAGCCGCGGGATGTGCTCGGCCGCGATGCCCGGGCCGGTGTCCTTCACCGCGTACTCGCCGCGGCCATCGGGCAGCACGCGCCAGCTCACCGCCACCTCGCCGCCGCCGGGCGTGTAGCGGATCGCGTTGCTCAGCAGGTTCGACATCGCGCTCTGCAGCTCGGTGGCGGCGCCGGACATCTCGGAATCGGCATCGATGGTGAACGACAGCTTGTGGCCCAGCTGCGGCGAGAGCCGGCCCGACAGGCCGCGGCCCTCGTCCTCGCACTGCGCGAGCAAGGCGCGGATGCGGGTCCACTGGGTGCCGCCGGGAGCGGCACTGCCCTCGAGGCGCGACAGGGTCAGCAGGTCGTTGACCAGCGTCTCCATACGGTGCGACTGCTGCCCCATCAGCCCGAGGTAGCGCGCGCGCTCGTCGGCATCGAGCGGCAGGTTCTGCAGCGTCTCGACGAAGCCCGCGAGCACCGTGAGCGGCGTGCGGATCTCGTGCGAGACGTTGGCCACGAAGTCGCGCCGCATCGCCTCGGCCTGTTCGAGCGCGGTGATGTCGCGCGTGAGCAGCATGCGGCGGTTGCCCGCGTAGGGATGCACCTGCACCGACAGCCGCACCGTGTGGCTGCGCTGTTGCGAGCCCGGGCCGTGGCCGTCGATGACGACGTCGCGGCTGTAGTTCCACGACGCGAGGTAGGCGACGAAGGCCGGATCGCGCACGAGGTTGGCCAGGTGCTGCAGCAGGTCGCGCTCGGCATCGATGCCGAACTGCGCCGCCGCGGTCTGGTTGCACCACTCGATGCGGCCCTGCTCGTCGAGCAGCACCACGCCGTTGGGCGAGGCCTGGATGGCGGCCAGGAATTCCTGCAGCCGGTCCTCGGCCTGGCGGGTCTGCTGTTCGCGGTCGCGCAGCAGCTTGCGGATGCGCTCGGCCAGTTCGCCCCACATGCCGACGCCGCGGCTGGGCAGCCCGACCGCGTCGTTGCGCAGGATCTGCAGCAGCCGCTTGGCGCGCCAGCCGTCGAAGGCCAGCCAGACCACCGCGCCGCCCCAGGCGCCGATCCAGCCGAGCTTCCAGCCAAAAAAGGCTGTAACGCCCGCTCCACCAAGGAGAGACGCTATTAAAAAGGTAGCAATGCGAAACGGCATGGCGGGCGATTATCCGCGCCCGCGGGCGGAGACGCTCACGGCGGTCAAACGGTGGCTTGGGCCGTCAGTCGGTAGCCGGCGCCGCGCACCGTCTCGACCATCGGCGACGCCGCACCCAGCGATTCGCGCAGGCGCTTGACGTGCACGTCGACCGTGCGCTCCTCGATGTAGACGTGGTCACCCCACACCTTGTCGAGCAGCTGGGCCCGGCTGTGGACGCGCTCGGCGTGCTGCATCAGGTAGGCCAGCAGCTTGAACTCGGTCGGGCCGACCTTCAGCGCATTGCCCTGCCAGGTCACGCGGTGGGTGGCGGTGTCGAGCGCCAGCTCGCCGATCTCGACGCGCTCGGTCACCACCTCGGGCGCGCGGCGGCGCAGCACGGCGCGGATGCGCGCGAGCATTTCCTGGGTGGAGAAGGGCTTGGTGATGTAGTCGTCGGCGCCGGCGTCGAGGCCGGCCACCTTGTCGGGCTCGTCGCCGCGCGCGGTCAGCATCAGGATCGGGACGGCCTTGGTACGGGGGTCCTTGCGCCACTGGCGCGCGAGCTGCAGGCCGCTCTGGCCCGGCAGCATCCAGTCGAGCAGGATCAGGTCCGGCAGGAAGGCATCGATCTCGCGTTGGGCCGCCGCGCCATCCTCCGACCAGATCGGCTCGAAGCCGTTGTGGCGGAGGTTGACGGCGATCAGCTCGGCGATCGAGGACTCGTCTTCGACGATCAGGACTCGGGGTTTTTTCATGCTTTCTTGGGAGTCTTGCCGCAGTCGTACTGGTGTCGTTACTGCAGCGCCGACTCGATTTCCTGCATCGAAGTGTGCCGCACATCGGCACCCTTGACGATGTAGATGATGAACTCGGCGATGTTCTTGGCGTGGTCGCCGATGCGCTCGATGGCCTTGGCCAGGAACAGCAGGTCGAGGCTCGCGGAGATGGTGCGCGGGTCTTCCATCATGTAGGTGACCAGCTTGCGCACGAAGCCGTCGAACTCCTTGTCGATCAGGTCGTCGTCCTTGAGGATCGACAGCGCCGCGGCGGTGTCGAGGCGCGCGAACGCGTCGAGCGCGGTGCGCAGCAGGTTCGACGCCAGGTCGGCCGCGATGCGCAGCTCGGTGGTCGGCAGCACGCGCGAAGCACCGCTCTCGATGATCGACTTGACCATGCGCGCGATCTTGTTGGCCTCGTCGCCCACGCGCTCGAGGTTGGCGGTGGTCTTGGAGATCGCGATCAGCAGGCGCAGGTCGCGCGCGGTCGGCTGGCGACGCGCGATGATCGACGACAGCTCGCGGTCGATCTCGATTTCCATCGCGTTCACGCGGTGCTCGGTTTCCATCACGCGGTCGGCCGCGTCCGAATCGAACTGCAGCAGCGCGTAGATCGCCTGGTGGATCTGCGACTCGACCATGCCGCCGAGTTCCATCACGCGCGACGAGACGCCGTTGAGTTCGCTGTCGAACTGGCTGGAGAGGTGTTTTTCAGTCATGGTGTCGTCCTCTTTGCATCCGTTGTTGCATCAGCCGAAGCGGCCGGTGATGTAGTCCTCGGTCTCCTTGCGCTGCGGCTTGAAGAACATCTGCTCGGTGGCACCGAACTCGATCAGGTCGCCCAGGTACATGTAGGCGGTGTAGTCGCTGCAGCGGGCCGCCTGCTGCATGTTGTGGGTCACGATGACCACCGTGTATTCGTTCTTCAGCTCGGCGATCAGTTCCTCGATCTTGGCGGTCGAGATCGGGTCCAGGGCCGAGCAGGGTTCGTCGAGCAGCAGCACTTCGGGCTTGATCGCGATGCCGCGTGCGATGCACAGGCGCTGTTGCTGGCCGCCCGAGAGGCCCGAGCCGCTTTGCTGCAGCTTGTCGCGCACTTCGGTCCACAGGGCCGCCTTCTTCAGCGCCCATTCGACACGGTCGTCCATGTCGCTGGCCGAGAGATTCTCGAACAGCTTCACGCCGAAGGCGATGTTGTCGTAGATCGACATCGGGAACGGCGTCGGCTTCTGGAACACCATGCCGACCTTGGCGCGGATCAGCGCCACGTCCTGCTTGCTGGTCAGCAGGTTCTCGCCGTCGAGCTCGATGGCGCCTTCGGCGCGCTGCTCGGGATAGAGCTCGAACATGCGGTTGAAGGTGCGCAGCAGCGTCGACTTGCCGCAGCCCGAGGGGCCGATGAAGGCCGTGACCTTGTTCTCGGGGATCTCGAGGTTGATGCCCTTGAGCGCGTGGAACTTGCCGTAGTAGAAGTTCAGGTTCTTGACCGAGATCTTCGCGGGCGCTGCGGCGGCGGTGGGAGCGGTGATGGGTGCCATGTTGCGTTTCTCTTGTTCGTTCTGTGCGGGTTGCGTGGAAGCCGCTTCGGGTTCAGTGCTTGGAGCGCGTGAGGACCCGCGCCAGGATGTTGAGGACGAGCACCGCGACGGTGATCAGGAACACGCCGGCCCAGGCGAGCTGTTGCCAGTTCTCGTAGGGGCTCATGGCGAACTTGAAGATCGTCACCGGCAGGCTGGCCATCGGCTGCGTCACGTCGGCGGTCCAGAACTGGTTGTTCAGGGCCGTGAACAGCAGCGGCGCGGTCTCGCCGGCGATTCGGGCCACGGCCAGCAGGATGCCGGTCACGACACCGGCGCGCGCGGCGCGCAGCGTGATGCTCAGGATCACCTTCCACTTCGGCGTGCCGAGGGCGTAGGCGGCTTCGCGCAGGCCCGGGGGCACCAGCTGCAGCATGTTCTCGGTGGTGCGGATCACGACCGGGATCACGATCAGCGCGAGCGACAGCGCACCGGCCAGGCCCGAGAAGTTCTTGAAGTAGGCCACGACCACCGCGTAGACGAACAGGCCGATCACGATCGACGGTGCCGACAGCAGGATGTCGTTGACGAAGCGCGTGACGGACGACAGCATGCCCTTGGGGTTGTACTCGGCCAGGTAGATGCCGGCCATGATGCCGATCGGCGTGCCGACGAAGGTCGCCAGCAGCACCATCACGAAGGAGCCGAAGATGGCGTTCAGGATGCCGCCCGGCTCGTTCGGCGGCGGGGTCATCTCGGTGAAGGCCATGATCGACAGGCCGCCGATACCCAGGCGCAGGGTTTCCCAGAGGATCCAGACGAGCCAGAACACGCCGAACACCATCGCGGCGAGCGACAGCGTGAGGGCGATCTTGTTGACGCGGTTGCGCGAGGCGAACCGGGCCTGGCGGGTTTCGGCCAGGGTCTTGGCGTTGATGAGGGATTGGCTTGTGCTCACGACTTCTTTCCTTCGCTCTTCTTCATCTGCGCCAGCAGCACCTTCGACAGCGACAGCACGACGAAGGTGATGAAGAACAGCACGAGGCCCAGGTACATCAGCGCGGCCTGGTGCAGGCCGGCGCCGGCTTCGGCGAACTCGTTGGCGAGCGCCGAGGTGATGCTGTTGGCCGCCTCGAACACCGACAGCGAGTTCAGCTGGTTCATGTTGCCGATCACGAAGGTGACGGCCATGGTCTCGCCGAGCGCGCGGCCCAGGCCGAGCATGATGCCGCCGATGACGCCGGCCTTGGTGTAGGGCAGCACGACCTTGGAGACGACCTCCCAGGTGGTGGAGCCGAGGCCGTAGGCCGATTCCTTGAGCAGCGGGGGCGTGACCTCGAACACGTCGCGCATCACCGAGGCGATGAACGGGATGATCATGATCGCGAGGATGATGCCGGCCGAGAGAATGCCGATGCCCACCGGGGGACCGGACACCAGCGCGCCGAGGTAGGGCACGCCGGCCAGCAGCTTCTGCAGCGGCTGCTGGACCCAGCTCGAGAGGATGGGGCCGAACACCAGCAGGCCCCACATGCCGTAGACGATCGACGGCACGGCTGCCAGCAGTTCAATGGCGGTACCCAGCGGGCGCTTGAGCCAGCCGGGCGAAAGTTCGGTGAGGAAGAGCGCGATGCCGAAGCTCACGGGCACCGCGATCACCAGGGCGATGGCCGAGGTGGCCAGCGTGCCGTAGATCATCACGAGGCCGCCGTATTCGTTCTGGACCGGGTCCCACACGCTGCTCGTGAGGAAGCCGAGGCCGTACTTGGTGATGGCAGGCCAGGCGCCGACGATCAGCGACAGCAGGATGCCGATCAGCATCGCCAGCGTCAGCAGTGCGGCACCCTTGGCGGCCAGGCCGAACAGGCGATCGACCATGGGACCGGAGCGCGATGCCTTCATCGGCGGCGGTGCGGTGGTGCGGCCCTGCTCGGCGGAAAGATCGAGCGCGGTGGCGGCGGCGGGGAAAGTGGATGACACGTGTCGCTCCGGCAAGGACGAAAGCGGCGCGCCATCGAGCGGATTGCTGCTCATTGGCGCGCCGTGTTTTCTTTTTCTATCGGGAAGAGAAAGGCTTACTTGAAGGCAACGGGCTTGCCCGAAGCGTCCTTGACCTCACCCCAGGACTTGGCGATCGTGGCCTTCACGGCGTCGGGCATCGGCACGTAGTCCAGTTCGTCGGCCGTCTTGTCGCCGCTCTTGTAGGCCCAGTCGAAGAACTTCAGCACGGTGGTGGCATTGGCCGGCTTGTCCTGCGTCTTGTGCAGCAGGATGAAGGTGGCGCCGGTGATCGGCCATGCACCCTTGTCGGCCTGGTTCGTCAGCACCTGGTAGAAGCTCTTGTTCCAGTCGGCACCGGCGGCGGCGGCCTTGAAGGCGGTGTCGTCGGGCGAGACGAAGTTGCCGGCGGCGTTCTGCATCTGGGCGTACGTCATCTTGTTCTGCTTGACGTAGGCGTATTCCACGTAGCCGATCGAGTTCGGCAGGCGACCCACGAAGGCGGCGACGCCTTCATTGCCCTTGCCGCCCGCGCCGGTGGGCCAGTTCACGGCCGTGCCTTCGCCGACCTTGCTCTTCCACTCGGCGTTGACCTTCGACAGGTAGTTGGTGAACAGGAAGCTGGTGCCCGAACCGTCGGCGCGGCGAACCGGGGCGATGGCAGCGTCGGGCAGGTTCAGCGAACCGTTCAGGGCCTTGATCGCGGGGTCGTTCCACTTCGTGATCTTGCCGAGGTAGATGTCGCCCAGCACCTGGCCGCTGAGCTTGAGTTCGCCGGGCTTGATGCCCTGGATGTTCACGACCGGGATCACGCCGCCGATGACGGTGGGGAACTGCATCAGGCCCTTGGCCTGGAGTTCGTCGTCCTTCAGGGGAGCGTCCGACGCGCCGAAGTCGACGGTCTTGGCTTCGATCTGCTTCAGGCCGGCGCCCGAACCGACCGACTGGTAGTTGATCTTGACGCCGGTGGCCTTGTTGAAGTCCGAAGCCCACTTGGCATACAGCGGGGCGGGGAAGCTGGCGCCGGCACCGGTCACGTCCTGGGCGAACGCGGGAAGAGCGAAAACCGCGGCGACGAGGCCGGCGGTTGCAAATTTGAACGTCGTTTTCATGAAGCTTCCTTTAGAAGTAAGAAGTAGTCCCCTTTCGGGCTTGCGACGGACTCTAGAAAGCTTGTGTGACATCGATGTGACACCCCTCTGTCGAGGGAAAATGGGGCTACGGAGCCCTCCGGCTCTGTGACGCTGTCACACAACCGTCATGCGCCCGAACTAGCCTCTCGAACCTCGCTGCGGTGGGGTTCGGGGCGGTGGGGAAACCGTCAACGACTTACGAATCAGGCTCCGCCTTCTTTACTACAACATGCAAAACGGCACCCGCCTCGCAGCGGTCGATCTCGGTTCCAACAGCTTCCGGCTCGAAATCGGCCAGGTCGATCACGGCCAGATCCACCGCACCGAATACCTGAAGGAGACCGTGCGCCAGGGCAACGGCCTGGACAGCGCACGCAATCTCACGCCCGAAGCCATGCAGCGCGGCTGGGACGCCCTCGCCCGCTTCGGCGAGCGGCTGGCCGGCTTCAAGCGCTCGCAGGTGCGGGCCGTCGCCACCCAGACGCTGCGCGAGGCGCGCAACCGCGAGGAATTCCTGCTGCGCGCGCGCACCATCCTGGGCTTCGGCATCGACGTGATCCCGGGGCGCGAGGAAGCCCGCCTGATCTATCAGGGCGTGGCGCACATGCTGCCCCACAACGACGCCTCGGACCGCGAACGCCGGCTGGTGATCGACATCGGCGGGCGCTCCACCGAAATGATCATCGGCCGCGCCCTCGAGGCCGAGCTGATGGAGTCGTACCGCGTCGGCAGCGTCGCCTGGTCGATGAAGCACTTCCCCGAGGGCCAGTTCACCGCCGCCGCCTTCCGGGCCGCCGAGGTCGCGGCCAAGGCGGTGCTCGACGACGCGCTCGGCAGCTACACGCGCGACCAGTGGGACGTGGCCTATGGCGCCTCGGGCACGATCGGCGCGGTCGGCGACGTGCTGGCCGCAGCCGGCGGCGAGCCCGGCGTGGTCAGGCGCGAGGGCCTCGACTGGCTGCTCGACCGGCTGCTCAAGGCCGGCGGCGCCGACAAGCTGCGCATCGAGGGCATGCGCGAGGACCGCAAGGCCGTCATCGGCGGCGGCCTCAGCGTGCTGCGCGCGGTGTTCGACCTGCTGGGCATCGAGGAGATGAAGGTGGCCCAGGGCGCGCTGCGCCACGGCGTGCTCTACGAACTGCTGGAACGCGACGAGAGCGTGGCCGACATGCGCACCACCACGGTCGCGCGCCTCGCCACCCGTTTCGCGGTCGACCCGGTCCAGGCCCGGCGCGTGGGCGACACGGCCGCCGCCCTGTTCGTGCAGCTGGCCCCGGCCGCGCGCGGCGGCAGCACCACCAGCCGCGCCGGCCGCGCGCTGCGCAAGCTCGGCTGGGCCGCGCAACTGCACGAGATCGGCGCGCTGGTCTCGCACAGCGACTACCACAAGCACGGCGCCTACATCCTCGACAACACCGACGCCCCCGGCTTCGCGGTCAACGAGCTCCACACCCTCGCCCAGCTGGTGCTGGGCCAGCGCGGCAAGCTGCGCAAGCTCGAGGGTTCGCTCGACGACGAGACCTTCGTGATGCAGCTGCTGGCGCTACGGCTCGCGGTGATCCTGTGCCACGCACGGCGCGATCCCGCGCCCGATGCGCTGCACCTGTCGCCGCTCGGCACCCGCACCTTCTCGATCGCCTGCGCGCCCGACTGGGCCGAGGCCTTCCCGCAGTCGGCCCACCTGCTGCGCGAGGAGGTGCTGGCCTGGCAGAAGATCAGTACCTGGCGCGTCGATCTGGCGGGCTGCTGAGCCGTCCGGCCAGGTGGCCTGCTGACAGCCGGCACCGCTGCCCGCAGCGCCGACACCGAATGCGCGGCGTGGCCGCGCGCAGCCTCAGAGCAGTTCGGGCGACTGCACCGTCACCACGACGGTCTGCACGTCGCCATCGCGCTCGCGCGTGCGGATCCACCACAGCGCGCCCTTGCGCACCGGGCAGCTGTCCTGCTTCAAGCCCAGCAGCAGCGAGATCGCCTGCCCCAGCGAAGGCTGGTGGCCGATCATCAGCACCACCGACTTGCCGTTGGGCCAGCCGGCCGAGGCCAGCAGCGCATCGGCGGTGGTGTCGGGAGCGAGTTCGCTGCGCAGCTTGTACTTGCGGCCGAGCGCCAGCGCGGTCTGTTCGCAGCGCCGTGCGGGGCTGCTGATGATGCGCGTGCCGTCGGGCAGCTGGCGGTCGAGCCAGCTGGCCATGCGCTTGGCCTGCTTCTCGCCGCGCGCGGTGAGCGAGCGCTGCATGTCGTCGCAGCCCTCGGTCCAGTCATCGGCTTCCGCATGGCGCCAGAAGATCAGGTCCATGGTCATCGTCTTTCGAACTTCGGCTTCATTCGCCGGATGCGACGTCACGGGGCCCTCGCGCTGCGTAGCGGTTCATCAGGGCGGCCTGCGCGCCGTGCGCCTCGATCGCACGCGACGCACCGGCCTCGCCCGGGTGCGTGTCGTGGTCGATGCGGGTGTAGACGCCATCGGCGCCGAGGTCCCAGGCATCGCGGCCGTCGTGCAGGTAGGCGACCAGGCACTCGTCGATAAGGCGCTGGCGCAGCACCGGGTCGGTCACGGGCCAGGCGAGCTCGATGCGCCGCATCATGTTGCGGTTCATCCAGTCGGCGCTCGAGAGATAGAGCGACTCGTCCTCGCCATGGCGGAAATAGAACACCCGCGAATGCTCGAGGAAGCGGCCGATCACCGAGCGCACGCGGATGTTGTCGGTCAGCCCCGGCACCTGGGCCGGCAGCGTGCAGGCACCGCGCACGATCAGGTCGATCTTCACGCCCTTCTGCCCCGCGTGCACCAGCGCCGCGACCAGTTCCTCGTCGGTCAGCGCATTCATCTTGGCGACGATGCGCGTGGGCTCGCCGCGCTCGGCGGCCGCGGCCAGCGTGGCGATCTGCGCGCGGATGTTGCTGTGCAGGTCGAAGGGCGCGAGCCACACGCGGTTGAGCTTGGGCAGCTTGCTCTGGCTCGCGAGGTGCACGAACACCGCTTCCATGTCGGCGGTCAGCAGCGGGTCGGCCGTGAGGTGGCTGATGTCGGTGTACAGGCGCGCGGTGCGCGGGTTGTAGTTGCCGGTCGACAGGTGGCCGTAGCGGCGCATCTGCTTGCCCTCGCGGCGCGTCACCAGCAGCATCTTGGCGTGGGTCTTCAGGCCCACCACGCCGTACACCACCTGGGCGCCGATCGACTCGAGCATCTCGGCCCAGTTGATGTTGGCCTCTTCGTCGAAGCGCGCCTTGAGCTCCACCACCACGGTGACTTCCTTGCCGCGGCGCACCGCCTCGCGCAGCAGCTCCATCAGCTCGGAGTCGGCGCCGGTGCGGTAGATGGTCTGCTTGATCGCCAGCACCTGCGGGTCGTGCACCGCCTCGCGCAGGAAGGCCAGCACGCCCTCGAAGCTCTCGAAGGGCTGGTGGATCAGCACGTCGCCGCGCTGCAGCCGTTCGAAGAAGGACTGCGCGGGCGACAGCGTGATCGGGTAGGAGGCCTGGTAGGGCTTGAAGCGCAGCTTCGGCTCGTCGAGCAGGTCGGCCAGCTGCGTGAAGCGCGCGAGATTGACCGGGCCGTGCACGCGGTACAGCGCCTCGGGCGGCAGGTTGAACTGCTCGAGCAGGAAGCTCGCGAGCGATTCGGCGCAGCTGGCCGACACCTCCAGGCGCACCGCCTGGCCGAAGTGCCGGTGCTGCAGGCCCTGGCGCAGCGCGGTGCGCAGGTTCTTCACGTCCTCCTCGTCCACCGCGAGGTCGGAATGGCGCGTGACGCGGAACTGCGAGAAGTCGCCGACCTCGCGCCCCGTGAACATCGAGGACAGGTGCGCGCGCACCACGCTCGACAGCGCCACGAACAGCGTCTTGCCGTCCGACACCTTGGCCGGCATCTTGATCAGCCGCGGCAGCACGCGCGGCACCTTGACGATCTGGATCGGGTTCTCGCGCCCGAAGGCATCCTTGCCGCCCAGGCGCACGATGAAGTTCAGCGACTTGTTCGCGACCTGCGGGAACGGATGCGAGGGGTCGAGCCCCACGGGCAGCAGCAGCGGGCGCACCTCGCGCTCGAAATACTCGGCCACCCACTTGCGCTGCGCCGGGTTGCGCTCGCCGTGCGAAATGATGTGGATGCCGTGCGTGCCGAAGGTCGGCATCAGCTCGTCGTTGTAGAGCGCGTACTGGCGCGCCACCAGCGTGTGGACCGCCTCGGCCAGCCGGCGGAAGGACTCGACCGTGTAGGTGCCCTTGTGGTCGTCGGCGCTGCCCGCGATCAGGTGCGGCGCGGCGCGGACCTCGAAGAACTCGTCGAGGTTCGACGAGACGATGCACAGGTAGCGCAGGCGCTCGATCAGCGGCACCTCGGGGCGGTGCGCCCAGTCGAGCACCCGCTCGTTGAACGACAGGATGCTGTGGTCGCGGTCAAGCAAGGTGAATTTCGGCGTCTCGGCCACGGAAGGCAGCGAATCGGCCGGATCGGAAGGCATGGACACGGATTCTGGAACAAGCGGCACCATGGCCGTGCTCGATAAAGGGAATGTGACAGTGTCATGCGGGTTTGTGACATTTGCATGACTTTCCCGTGACGCCGTCGACATGCCTACTTTCGACTGCTCTTCCCCGTCCGGCGGCAGGACGGACGACCCGTTCGCGGGTCGGACGACCGCTGGTTTCATGCGCCCAGGAAATGCTTGCGGTAGCGCGCCGGCAGGTCGTCGATGCGCATCAGCATCGGCAGGTCGGCGGTGTTGAAGTCCGGATCCCAGGCCGGCGCGCCGAGCACCTTGGCACCCAGGCGCAGGTAGCCCTTGATCAGCGCGGGCGGTTCCACGTCGAGGCTGCCATCGAGGCGCTCGACCGGCAGCGCGAGCCGCGGCTGCACCTGGTACTGGATCGGCGCCATGTGGCTGGCCGAGAGCTGGCGCCAGATGCTGGCCGCCGCGTCGCCGCAGGTCACGCCGTTGTGCGACATCGGGATGCTGGCGCAGCCGATCATCGTGTCGAGCTTGTTGCGGTGCATGAAACCGGCCAGCGCGCCCCACAGCGCCAGGATCACGCCGCCCTGGCGGTGCTCGGGGTGCACGCAGCTGCGGCCCAGCTCGACCATGCGCTCACGCAGGTCGCGCAGGCGGGTCAGGTCGAATTCGGTGTCGCTGTAGGTGCTGCCCACGCGGCGCGCCTGGGCCGGCGTCAGCACACGGTAGGTGCCGATCACCTGCTGCGTCAGTTCGTCGCGCACCAGCAGGTGTTCGCAGAAATCGTCGAACAGGTCCACGTCGTGGCCGGGCAGCGAGGTGGAGATGCGCGCACCCATCTCGCCGACGAACACTTCATAGCGCAGGCGCTGGGCCGCGCGAACATCGTCCTGGTGACGGGCCCAACCGACGGTGATGCCCTGCTTGGCCTCGATGACGGGGGCCGGCACGACGACCGCGGGACTGACGGCAGCGGGGACCTTGGGCGTCGCGGTGACGGCGGCGGCGGTGCCGGCGACAACGGGCGCGGGCCAGAGGGCTGCGCGGAGCCCGATCTGCGACAGCGGAAATGTCGGGTTGGGCAGTTCTTTCATGTGGAAACCCTTTCTGCTGGGCGAGTCTCGGCACCCGTGGTGAAAAGCGCGTGTCATGGCCGTGGCAATTGCATGACGATGTGACGGGCCGTCGGCCTTCCTTTCGGGGGTGCTCCGCCGCCGCTTCTTTGACGTCTAATGGCTTTCATCGCCGAACCCGCACCGACCTGGAGTCCTCGCCCGATGGCCCTCACCGACGCTTCCACCGCCGCACCGGCTCCCGCCGGCGGTAACCGACAGTTGCAGACCTTTCCGGTGCTCAACGACAGCGAGATCGCGCGGATCGCGCGTTTCGGCAGCGTGCAGCACTTCGCGCGCGGCAGCCGGCTGTTCACCGCCGGCGAGGTCGGCGCCGGCATGTTCGTGCTGCTCAAGGGCGTGGTCTCGGTCACCCAGCGCGACGGCCTGGGCCACGTGGTGCCGATCGTGCGCCAGGGGCCGGGCGAATTTCTGGCCGAGGTCGGCCAGCTCAGCGGCCGCCCCGCCCTGGTCGACGGCCATGCCGAGGAGGACGTCGAGGCGCTGGTGCTGCCGCCCGCGCAACTGCGCGCGCTGCTCGTGGCCGAGGCCGACCTCGGCGAGCGCATCACCCGCGCGCTGATCCTGCGGCGCGTGGCGCTGATCGAATCGGGCGCCGCCGGCCCGGTGCTGATCGGCCAGCCGCAGTCGCCCGACATGGCGCGGCTCGAGAACTTCCTGCGCCGCAACGGCCATCCCTATCACCTGGTCGATGCCGACCAGGACCCCGACGCCGCCGCGCTGCTGGCGCAGTACGGCGACCACCAGTTGCTGGCCGTGTGCCCCAACGGCTCGGTGCTGGTGAACCCGAGCGAGGACGCGCTGGCGCTGTGCCTGGGCATGGTCGATGCCGCCGCGCACGACGAGCTCTACGACGTGGCCGTGGTCGGCGCCGGCCCGGCCGGCCTCGCGACCGCCGTATATGCCGCCTCCGAGGGGCTGCGCGTGATCGTGCTCGACTGCCGCGCCTTCGGCGGCCAGGCCGGCGCCAGCGCGCGCATCGAGAACTACCTGGGCTTTCCCACCGGCATCTCGGGCCAGGCACTGGCCGGCCGGGCCTTCGTGCAGGCGCAGAAGTTCGGCGTCGAGATGCTGATCCCGGCCAAGGTGGCCTCGCTCGACTGCGCGCGCACCAACGCCGACGGCAGCCTCGCCATCGCGCTGGCCGACGGCCGCCGCATTTCGGCACGCACCGTCGTCGTCGCCAGCGGTGCGCGCTACCGCCGGCCCGGGGTGCCCAGGCTGCACGAATTCGAGGGCCGCGGCATCTGGTACTGGGCCTCGGCCATCGAGGCCAAGCTCTGCGCGCAGCAGGAGGTCGCGCTGGTCGGCGGCGGCAACTCGGCCGGCCAGGCCGCCGTGTTCCTCTCGCACCATGCGGCCAAGGTCAACGTGCTGGTGCGCGGCCCCTCGCTCGCGGCCAGCATGTCGCGCTATTTGATCGACCGCATCGAGGCCACGCCCAACATCTCGCTGCAGCCCCACACCGAACTCGTGCAGCTGCACGGCGATCCCGACGACGGCCTCACCGGCGCCACCTGGCGCTGCCACAGCACCGGCGCCGAGCATGACTGCCCCGCGCGCAACATCTTCCTGTTCGTCGGCGCCGAGCCCGAGACCGACTGGCTCGCGGGCTGCGGCGTCGCGGTCGACAAGCACGGCTTCGTGCAGACCGGTCCCGACGCCAGCGCCGGCTTTCCCGCGCGCCCGGCCACCGCGCTCGAGACCAGCGTGCCCGGCGTCTTCGCGGTCGGCGACGTGCGTTCGGGCTCGGTCAAGCGCGTGGGCGGAGCGATCGGCGAAGGTGCGGCGGTGGTCGCGTTGATCCATCAGCACCTGACCTCCAACTCGGCGATCGCCTGAGTCCCCGATCCCTCCACCATTCATCCAGGAGAACCCGCGCATGCGCATCAAGCCCTGCGAACACGTCCCCGCGGAGATCGCCGCGCCCCACACCCTGCGCGGCTGCGAGGAATGCCTCAAGACCGGCGACAGCTGGGTGCATCTGCGCCTGTGCGTGCACTGCGGCCACGTCGGCTGCTGCGATTCGTCGAAGAACCGGCATGCCACGCGCCACTCGCAGGCCGAGGGCCATGCGGTGATCCAGTCGCTCGAGCCCGGCGAGGACTGGATGTGGTGCAACGCGCACGAGCGGCAGGTGGGCTGAGGCGCGCGCCGGTCATTGGCCGTGCGGCGCACGCCCGCGCGGCCGCCTGTATATGCTGGCTGCCGCGTCGAGGAGCCCCTCTTCGCCGCCCCCATCCAGACCGGAGACTCGACAACATGCCCGAACCGAAGACCATCGAGGTCTATTCCTGGCCCACGCCCAACGGCCACAAGATCCACATCATGCTCGAGGAGTGCGGCCTGCCCTACCGCGCGCACCCCATCGACATCGGCAAAGGCGACCAGTTCGCGCCCGACTTCCTGCAGATCAGCCCCAACAACAAGATCCCCGCCATCACCGACCCCGACGGTCCGGACGGCGCGCCCATCTCGCTGTTCGAATCGGGCGCCATCCTCGTCTACCTGGCCGGCAAGACCGGCAAGTTCCTGCCCCAGGGCGACCGCGCGCGCTACGACGTGCTGCAGTGGCTGATGTTCCAGATGGGCGGCGTCGGCCCCATGCTCGGCCAGGCGCATCACTTCCGCCTCTATGCGCCCGAAAAGATCGCCTATGCCATCGACCGCTACACCAACGAGGCCAAGCGCCTCTACGGCGTGATCGACAAGCAGCTGTCGAAGCACCGCTTCATCGCCGGCCCCGACTACAGCATCGCCGACATCGCCATCTTCCCGTGGCTGCGCAGCTGGCAGAACCAGGGCATCACCCTCGAGGACTATCCGCGCCTGAAGGACTGGTTCGACGGCATCGCCGAGCGCCCCGCCGTGCAGCGCGGCGTGAAGGTGCTTGCCGATCTGCGCAAGCCCATCACCGACGACAAGGCGCGCGAAGTGCTTTTCGGCAAGACCCAGTACGAGAAGCGCTGAGACCGCCCCATATTCGGGCTAGAATAGAAGGCTTGTCGGGGTGTAGCGCAGCCTGGTAGCGCATCTGGTTTGGGACCAGAGGGTCGAAGGTTCGAATCCTTTCGCCCCGACCAAGAATCTTCTTTCCTGCTTTGCTTTCTGTTCCGCCTGGAATCTGCCCGTAGCTCAGTTGGATAGAGCACCTGCCTTCTAAGCAGGTTGTCGGGGGTTCGATCCCCTCCGGGCAGGCCAACTCCGTTGTTGATTTCCCTGGGTTTTTCCAACACACCGCGAAAAGCCGAATCTCTCAAAGCGACTTAGAACGCCCCTCCGCTACCCCGAAAGGTAGCGGCACTACTCGCCCGTTCTCGTACGCATCTGCCATGGCGCAGAACATCCAAGCAGGCGACGGGCGCTACCGACTTCGCATCGAGCACAAGCGGCTTGATCGCCACAACCTCTCCACCTTTGAGACCGAGGCCGAAGGAGTCGAACATCGCGACACGCTCAGTCCTATTTGAGAAGCGCGGCATGGTGCCACGAGGCATCCAATCCGATGCGCAGACGACGAAACGTCCGCTCATGATGGAGATGGCCTCAGCCGCCTGGCGGTTCTGGCTCCCGTTGAACAGCGCATGACCCAGCCAGAGGATGGCGATCAGCGTGGTGCCGGGCCTTCAGGATGACGTTGTGGAGCCAGAGACGAATGATGAATCGCCGCTGGGCCCGGTTGGGATTGAAAGTTATGACGAACACATCGCCCTCGTCGATGACCTCGCCGTCCTCGTTCTTGGGTGACCCGCCCTTGGCGATGATCCGGTAGAGGCAGCCACTGAACAACCGCCGTTCCGGGTCACGCAGGCAGCGCTCGAGCTCGGCCGCGTCCCTGGGCACTTGGTCGGCGTGCTTGGCGATGTGCGGCCCGCGCTTGGGCCGGCGGCGGTTGTCCCACCGGTGCGACAGCTGCACGTTGACGGCGCTGCCGGGCGCGACGTCCAGTGCGGTGTCGTCCTCGTCCAGCGTGCCCGGATCGGCGGGCGCGCCGTAGCCTTAGCCTGTTGCGCCATCGTCTACGTCCTGGCGCGGCATGAAGCCGCTGGTGCCGGCCGGAGCCTCGGGCGCCTCGGGATCGTTGGCCACGGGCCGAAACCCGTTGCCATTGCCGTTCGCGATGCTGTGCAACAGGGCCGCCAGCGGGTCGGTCTTCTGCTGGTTGTCCTTCTCGTAGAGGCCCAGGTGCTTGAACAGCGTCTCCATCGCCGCGCCCTTGTCGTGCATGGAGATCTCGATGCCGTACTTCGTCATCTTGGCGCCGGCGTAGAGCGCGACCGCCCGGGGCGACAGGCGGCGCGTGTCGGCCAGCATGATGTTCCAGGCTTTGGTCACCACACAGTCGGCACCCACCTGGGTGCGCTCCTGCTGCGCCTTCGGGCGTCGGCGATCGCACCCTGGATGTATGGTTTTGACAGGTTCTCGAACGCCATCTGCCGGGCGCTGTCCGGGCTGTATGTAGCCGGCGCGGAGGCAGCCCGCGTGTCTTTCAGGTCGATCAGGTACTTGTCGACGAAGCGTTGCTGCAGGCCGGTAAGCCCAAGCTGGGCCGACTCTGGGGCTGCCGGGCGGCGTTGCTTCTTCGCCTTGGTCGCCGGGGCTTTCTTGCGCGCAGGCGAGCCCGCGGCCTTCTTGCGGGCGGCGGGCTCCGTGGTGATCTTCTTCGATGCGGCCGCCTGCTTCTTCGCCGGCTTGCGTGGTGCCATGCGAGCGAGTGTTCTCGCCTGGCGTTCAACGGTCAAACCCTATAGGGGCACAATCCGCGCATTCACTTCGAGGAGCGGCAATGAGCGTCGGCAAGGCCGAGTTGCAGTCAGCCCTATTGGGTGTGATGACCAGTGGATGGACGAGCGTTCAGCGCTGGATGGTGGACGTTCTTGAGGAGCGTGGCTACATCGACGTCCACGACCGGCGCGATGGCAAGCCCGTCAAGCTGGCCGATTTGGGCGAGTCGCCGAGCCCTGCGCACTACACCGTCTCGGTCACCAAAGCCGGTCAGGAATTCCTTCGACCTCCTCAATAGAAAAAGCCCGCGAGGATGGTCCTGGCGGGCGAACGTGCGACCGAGGCCGCTCGAGGAGACAACTGACCGGCATAGCGCCAGAGATTCGATCCATCCGACTTGCGTGCTGCTCGCGCGCTGGACCGTGCGGTCCCATCCCACCCTGCAACCCCTGGGACAAGCAGGAGGAAAAATCCGGAATGGCTTACCCCCAACTCCAGCATCAGGGCCGGCGCCGTGTTCCGGGTCCGGTTGCCCGTGGCCTGCATCTTCCGGCGGAGAATGAAATGAACGAAACCCTACAGGGGCGTTTGCAGTGTAAGCATGAAACGCGAACGCGCGCCATCATCTGAATGAGCTATAGACGCATTGGCCTGCTGAACCCACGCTTCGCCTCCGGAAGGAGAACGAAATGGGAAGAAATCCCCCCTTGCACGACGGAGCCACGGCCCCCAGCGAGCCTCAACCTACGGCAGAGGCAAAGCCTGCGGATCCTTCAAAATCCATGGCAGCCGTCTGGATACCAATCATCCTCTCGATTGGGGGCGCCATTGGGGGTGCGGGCACGTGGCTTTACCAGCAGCAACAGGCGGAGAAAAAAGAGGCAGCGCGAGCCGAGCAGCTAGCTGCTGAAAAAGCCACAGCCGAAAAGCAGCTCGCCGACATGGAGAATGCGCGCCTCTGGCGAGAGTACTTGGTCAAAATCGAAATGGCTTTGGAAGCCAATCGGCTCGTTGCCAAAGAGCTTCAAGCAGATTTCACGGAACCCAACTGGGGCATCCTCGAATCCTACGTAATCCGCGTGCGGCGAGACGGCCAGCAGAGACACGCCCAACTTTACGGACGTATCGCCCGATTGGTCCAAGACAACGCGAAAATCGTTGATCTGCTGGTAGCGTATCGCCCGTACGTGTTGAACGAAGAACTCCCGCCGCAAATCACGGCGTTCAAGGAACATGCAGAGCGATACAACGATCGATGGCTTGCAATTCAAAGCGTTATCGAATCGAAGGAGCAACTGCCCTACGCGACCCCGTTTCCAGAAGCTCTTACGGCTGCCGTCGCCGCCGAATCCAAACTTCGCAAGCCGAGGCCACCCCCTGGAGTGAATGTCCCCGCTCAGAGAGACAAGCTCTAGAAAGCGAGAAGCGAGGCGTCGCTCGCAGGCGGATGCCACCAAAGGCCTCGACCGGTTCGCCGTGCGCAGCTACCCCGGATCATGCATCTCGACCCGTGCTCGAATTACGGTTGAACCCCTCCGGGATGGTTAACTGGTTGCGGTGGCCTGATTTGAACGGGCGACCCTGTGGGTTATGAGCCCTCTGCGCTATCTGGCTGCGCCACACCGCGATCGAAGTGTGGAACGCTGGAGGCCGGCACGCTCGCCCTAGAAGGGGTTATTTCGGCAGCAACGCTTCCGTCTCTTCGATGAGCAATCGAACGCGGCCACGTGCCTTCTTCAAGTCCCGCAACATCGATTCAAGTTCTTCGACCGAACGAGGGGCGAGAGTTCCCACTCCTTCGGCGAGTAAGACTTTGGCGTGTTCCGTGTAGGCGTTTTCAGCCTCGATCTGCTTACCGTCGCAATTCCTACGAATCAGGGCAAAGCCAGAATGCTCGCGCGACCCGCTTTTGGTCTCCATGTCATTCGCGCGCTGTCTAGTCCTATCCGCCGCCCCGCCATGCAACCGCACGTCATCCGCGAGACCGTGGGCCTCCAAGAAAACCTGATCGACCAACGCACGGCGCTCGGCGGCCGCCTGTGCCGCGTGTGCCTCTCGACGAGCAGTCTCAGTTCGAGCGTTTGTGAGATGCGATTGAAGAACTGCGTACCCACTGATTGCGAGGGCCGCAAGAGCGATGTAGTCCGAGGTGTTCATGAGCCGGATTTTCCACTCGAACTAGCTGCCGCCGTTCGAGCCCAAACCTCGCGATGTTGGCCGCCAAATCGCCGATACAAATCTCTTCTTGAAAGAGCTGAGGCTGACCAGGATCGACCTTTTCGGACATTGCATGGACCTGTCGGCAGAGTCGTTTGATCTCCTCGGCCTGTTCCGCGGCGAGTGTGGCAATGTTGCGCCCGGTCTCGATCGCAATGGCCTGGACGGCCGCGCTGACCTGCAGCGCCGCCAGCATGCGGTCCTTGCGCGGCGTCAGCTGAAGCACCATCTCGCCGATCTCCATCTTCACCCAACCGTCGGCCAGCAGCGTCTTCGACATGGCACGCGCTGGCAGGTGCCGCACGGTCGGTACGTATGCCCCGCGCTGCACGCGCAGGATATCGCCTCGATCGACCAGCGTTCCTACGCGATCATCGATTACGCAGAGCTCAGGTGAGTAAGCTCTGCCGGTGTCTCGCGGGTCACGATCTGTTCCTTGCCATGCAGGTCCTGCTCGGCCTTGAACACGATGGTCGTGCTGGATTTACGGTCTTCGGGCATTCGGTTGTTCTCCTCGCTCAAGTCCTGTCGAGCGCCACCGGGCGGCTTTCCGCGCGCGCTACGTGGTCGGGACGTTTCCTATAACGACGTCCTGCCAGATAACCACCATCCAGCGATGACAACCGTTGCACCCAAGTGCCCAGCTCGTGCGCGATGGTCGGCCCAGCTTGGTTGCGCTTTGAGTAGCTACAACGCCTCGGATTGCGCCGCAGGCATCCAAGGCCATTTCACCTTCCCGGTTGAAGCGTGCAGCCACGCTACGATGAAGCGATGCCCCTCCACCGAAACCGACACGCCATTGCCCTGCTATCTGCCGCGGCCCTCGTGAGCGCCTGCAGCACGCCTTCCGATCGTCAAGCCGATCAAACTGTGCGCACAACAAAACCCCAAGCCACCACCCTCTCCCCCGCCCAGGCCCTGACCCCGCAAGCCCAAGGCAAACGCATCCACTGGAGCGGCGGCATCAACGCCATCGAAGCAGAGGAAGGCGCTCGCCAGTGCTTCACGCTGCTGCACGCCACCTTCGATGCACAGAACGTGCTGCAGTGGCCCCGCGACGAGCAGCAGTTCATCGCCTGCGGCGCGGGGGACTACGACCGGGACCTCGTGGCCCTATACACGCTGGTGAGCTTCGACGGCCGCGTGGTCGGGCAGCGGATGTTCCTGGGCAGGCCGGTGCCTGTGATCGAGATCGAGGCCTTGTACAGGCACTCCGACTGCGTGCAGGGCGACGAAAAGATTCCCGCGTGCTACTCGGGCTTGCTGCAGCCTCGAAAGCCCTGACAGCGCGCCGAATCCGAAGCGAGCTTGCGCGCGTATCAATGGCGCGTCATGGCAACGAGCATTCCCGCTCCGCGCGGACATCGAAGACGCGGGAGACCCATGAAAGCTTCGATTCGCCTCGCGCGCCAACCCTGGATGTTCGGCGCCCTGCTCGGCAGTGCCGCGGCCTGTGCCCAACCCGTTCACCTGCCACCGATCGAAGTCAGCGGCCCGCGCGATGCGGCCATCGGCACGGCCGACAGCGCCAGCGAAGGCGCGGTGGAGAAAGCCTCGTTCCAGGCCCGCCCCAAGCTGCGCCCCGGCGACATCGTCGAGGCCGTGCCCGGCGTGGTCGCCACCCAGCACTCGGGCGACGGCAAGGCCAATCAGTACTTCCTGCGCGGCTTCAACCTCGATCACGGCACCGACTTCGCGGTCACGGTCGACGGCATGCCCGTCAACATGCCATCGCACGGCCACGGCCAGGGCTTCGCGGACCTCAACTTCCTGATCCCCGACCTGGTCTCGGGCGTGCGCTACCGCAAGGGGCCCTACTTCGCCGATGGCGGCGACTTCGCGCTCGCGGGCACGGCTTCGCTCGACTATGTGAGCGCGCTCGATGCACCCTTCGCCGAAGTCACGCTGGGCGCCAACCACTTCCGCCGCCTGCTTGCGGCCGGCTCGCGCACCGTGCAGGACCAGACCTGGCTCGGTGCCATCGAGCTCGAGGGCAACAACGGCCCCTGGGACACGCCCGAGCGCCTGCGCAAGGCCAACGCCGTGCTGCGCTATTCGCAGGGCTCGCCGGTGCGCGGCTTCAGCCTCACGGCCATGGCCTACCAGAGCCGCTGGAACTCCACCGACCAGATCCCCGAGCGGCTGGTCGACAGCGGCGAGCTCTCGCGCTTCGGCTCGCTCAACACCACCGACGGCGGCAAGACGCGGCGCCTCAGCCTGTCGGGCAAGTGGTTCGACAACAGCCCCGAGGGACAGACGCAACTCAGTGGTTATGTCATCGACTACCGCTTCGATCTGTTCTCGGACTTCACCTACTTCCTCAACAACCCCGAGCAGGGCGACCAGTTCGAGCAGACCGACCGCCGGCGGGTCTTCGGATTGCAGGGCACGCACAGCCGGCCCAATCAGATTGGTGGACTCGATGGGGTCCTCAGCTTCGGGGGCAGCTGGCGCGGTGATCGCATCGGCGAGGTCGGGCTCTACAACACCGTGGCCCGCGAACGGATCTCGACGGTACGCAACGACAAGGTTCAGCAGGACCTGTTCTCCGTTCACGCCCAGCAGCTCGTGAACTTCAGCGAGCGCTGGCGCGGCTACGTCGGGTTGCGCGGCGATCTGCTGCGCTACGACGTGCAAGGGCGCGAGCCGCTCTATGGCCCGATCAACAGCGGACGCGGCCACGACTCGCTCGTGAGCCCGAAGGCCGGCCTGGCCTTCACCGTGACGCCGGCCCATGAGCTCTACCTCAACGTGGGCACGGGCTTCCACAGCAACGACGTGCGCGGCGCGACGATCAACGTCGATCCGACGAACGGCCTGCCCGCGGACCGCGTGCCCGCGCTCGTGAAGGGACGCGGCGCCGAGATCGGCTGGCGCTTCCAGCCCAGCGAGGACTTCAGCTTCACCACCGCGCTGTGGCAGCTGCGGCTCGACTCCGAATTGGTCTATGTCGGCGATGCCGGCACCACCGAGCCCGGCCGCGCCAGCAGCCGCCGCGGGATCGAGGCCACGCTGCGCTGGAAGCTCGGTTCGCGCTGGCGCTTCGAGGCCGATGCGGCGATCTCGCGCGCGCGCTTCCGGGGCATGGCGCCCGAGGGCGAAGGCAACTACATCGACAACGCGGTGGAGCGCGTGTTCGCGGCCGGCGTCATCTACACCGAGGGCCCGCTGACGGCCTCGCTTCGGCTGCGCTACATGGGACCGCGCGCGCTCGACACCTTGAACACGGTGCGCTCGCGTGCCACCACGCTGCTGAACTTCGGCGCGCGCTACGCCGTCAACAAGCAGCTCACCCTGGGTCTCGACGTGTTCAACCTCGCGGGCAGGAAGGGCAACGACATCGAATACTTCTACGCCTCGTGCAGCGCGGGCGAGGTGGCGCGCGGTGTCTGCGGCGATGGCATCGACGGCCGCCACATCCATCCGATGGAGCCGCGCAGCGCGCGGGTCAGCGCGCGCTGGACCTTCTGAACGAGAGAAAGCGCGCGCCTTGCCTCGAGATTGAATCTGCATCGTGACCCGGCCCGTAGTTGCAGCAGTCGATGCGCAATTCGCGCCGGCATCCTCACCAGGAGTACACGCATGAAGAACAGATTCAATCGCATGGCCACGGTCGCCTTGGCCGTCTCGCTGAGCTTGGGCTCGTTCGCCGCGCTCGCGCAGGTCACCGTCGGCGGTGCGCCGATGTATGCCACCAAGGACATCATCGACAACGCGGTGAATTCGAAGGACCACACCACGCTGGTGGCCGCGGTCAAGGCCGCGGGCCTCGTCGAGACGCTCAAGGGACCGGGCCCCTTCACCGTGTTCGCACCGACGAACGCAGCCTTCGCCGCCCTGCCCGCCGGCACCGTCGATACGCTGCTAAAGCCCGAGAACAAGACGATGCTGACGGGCATCCTGACCTACCACGTCGTGCCCGGGAAGATCGATGCGGCCGCGCTGACCAAGATGATCATGGACGGCAAGGGCTCGGCGACGCTCAAGACCGTGGCCGGCGGCAACCTCACGGCCAAGTCCAGCGGCGGCAAGGTCATGATCACCGACGAGAAGGGCGGCTCCGCGACCGTGACCATCGCCGACGTGTACCAGTCGAACGGCGTGATCCATGTCGTCGACAAGGTGCTGCTGCCCAAGTAATCCATCGCGCACCCGCCCGCGCAAGCTGCGCGGACGGTTCGAAACGCGCCGGAGCCCCGACATCGATCGGGGCTTTTTTCTTTCACGCGGTGCGGCCGCGCCACGGCCTCCCGCTCAAGCGAACGGCAGGATCTTCACGTCGAACACGCGCTCGCAGAACCAGATGGCCGCCACCGCCACGGCCACGACGGAGCCGCCGCGCAGCACCACTGGCGCATAGCCGCGCCAGCCGCGCAGCGACAGCAGCACGACCAGCGCCACGGCCACCACCATGAGCTGGCCCGCTTCCACGCCGAGGTTGAACTGCAGCAGCGCGAGCACGAAGCCGCGCAGCGGCAGGTCGAGTTCGCCGAGCGCGCCCGCGAAGCCGAAACCATGGATCAGGCCGAACAGGAAGCTGAAGAGCTTGCGCCGGCCGCGCAGCAACGGCCGCAGGTTGTCCACGGCCGCGAGGATGATCGTGATCGCGATGCCCGGCTCGACGATGCGCGGCGAGAGGCTGACGATCTTCAGTCCGGCCAGCGCCAGCGTGATCGAGTGCGCGATGGTGAACATGGTGACGATGCCGAGCATCGGCCAGATCGCGTCGCGCCAATGCCTCACCGGTGTCCAGCCGCCATCGCCACGCCGCAGCAGCACTGCGGGCAACAGCAGGCACAGCAGGAACAGGATGTGGTCGTAGCCGATCAGGATGTGATGGATGCCGTCGCGGAAGAAGCCGGGGCTGTCGCTCTCGGCATTCGCTGCGGGCGTAGAAGATCCCGCCACCGCGCCCGGCCATGGCAGCGTCACGCTGCCGGCGGCGGGATCAAGCGAGTGGACTGCGGGCGAAGCACCGCCGTCCGAAGCGAGCCGCAGCAAACCGCGATGCGTCGGATCGATCTCGCGAAACAGCCGGTAGTCGATCTCGAGCGTGGACCCCGTATCGCATCGTGCGTGCAGTTGCAGCACGAGGTAGGCACCGTCGACCCGGTCCTCGACCGCCGGCGGCCGCGTCCCGACCAGCGCGCAGCGACCCTGCTGCAGTTGGAGCCGCGCGAGCGCATAGGCACGGATGTCATCGAGCCGCGCTCGCACCTCGCCCCAGCGCAACTGGCGGTCGCCATCGCGGTCGAGCTCGAGCATCGCGTCGAGATCGCGCAGCGCGATGTCCCAGCGCAGGTCCAGGCCCTCGGCATCGCGCTGGATCTGCAGGTAGGCATCGCTGGCCTTGTGGGCGTGCGCGGCGCCCGGTGCGAGCGCCAGGAGCAGCGCCAGCGCGAACACCAGGACGGCGGCGAGCCCGATGCGGCGACGTTCAGGGAATGGCATCGACACGTGCGTCCTTCAGTCCGATCTCGCGCATCAGCGCCTTCGCTTCATCGCGCGCGGCCGCATCGCCGGCGGCCGAGGCCGCGCGCGCGAACACCAGCAGGTCGATCGGTTCGCGCTGCAGGCGCACATTGAGGCGGGCCAGCTCGACAGCGCGCTTCGCATCGCCTTGCACATCGAGCGCGAACATCGCCTCCTCGCGTGCGTGCTGCGCGGTGGTGCCGGGCCGCAGCGCGGCGGCCTCGAAACGCTCCCGCAATTCCTCGGCCTCGGGGACCACGGCGCGCGATGCCTGCGGTTTTCCCGCCTGCGTGTGTGCAATGGCCAGCCGCAGCAGCACAGCATCGCTGCGCGCTTCCTTCGCGAGCAACGAAGGGATCTCGCCAGCACGACCCGCACGCTGCAGGAAGTCGCTGTACGCCAGCAGCAGATAGCCCGAACGCTCGGCCGCGAGCGCCTTGCGGTACGCGGCATCCGCCTCGGCGGGCCGGCCCGCGAGCTCCTCGATCTCGGCGATCGAGGTCCACAGCCATTGCCGCGTTCCGGCCTGTGGCGCACCCGCCAGCGCGGGATCGGCCAGCAGGCCTCGCAGCGCATCGCGCGCGGCGGCATGGTTGCCGCGCAGGCCCGCGTTCTCCGCCAAGCAGGCCACGCCATAGAGCGCCGGCCCAACGCGGCCCAGCGCACGACAGGTGGCATCGGATTCGTCGTAACGCCCGCGCACGCGCAGCACGGTCGCGAGGGTGATCCAGCCCTGGGGATCGGCGGGCCGGCGTGCCAGCGCCGCCTTCAACAGGGTTTCGGCGCCATCGAAATCGTGCAGGAACTGGGCCACGGTGGCACGCATCACCAGCACCGCGGGCGGCGTCTGGGCGATGGGCGTGGCCTCCCAGGCCTGCAGCGCGGCCACGGCCTGGCCGGCATAGCGCGCATCGCCCTGCGAGCGCGCGAGGTCGAGGTAGGTGGTCGCGGCCTCGATCGCGGTGGTCTCGTCGCCGGGCCGCTGGGCCAGCTCGCGGCGCAGCTTGCGCTGCGCATCGAGCCAGCCGGCGATCACGGGCAGTTTCTCGACCACCTCGTCGTCGCTGGCCGGCACCCGCGGCGCCGCGAGCGCCACCCCGGCCGTACCCAGCAACAACAACAGCGCTGCCGCGCGGGCCAGCCGGTTCGCGGCCCGCCGCGCGGCACGCTGCGCCTGCTTCATTGCGTGGCGACGGGGTCCTTGGTCTCCGACGTCGGCGCCGGATCGAAGGCGGCCACGTTGGCCGGCTCCGCCGTGTCGAGCACCGAGGCGACCAGCGACTGCACGTAGGCGATGAAGCTGTCGTAGGCGTCGGCTTGCGGCGGCGGGTTCTCCGGCGGGTTGCCGCTCACCGGCGGGAACGGATAGAACACGGCGCCACCGCCGCCCCCCCCGCCGCAGCCGGCGAGAAAGGCGGTCACCAGCAGCAGGCCGGCGATGCGAGGGATGTTGCGGTTCATGCCGTCATCCTCCTCAGCGCGCGGCCGAGGCCGAGGTCGAACCCGGCAGCGGCGTGTTGAGGTACGGGAAGGCATCGGGGAACTGCGTGGGGCTCTGCGCGGCACCATCGGTCAGCGCGGCGCTGCCTGCGGGCGCGTCGGCCGGCTTGCAGCCGACCTTGAGCGTGTCGCTGGCACCGGTGGCCACGCACAGCACGCCCATGGCCACGCGCAGCTCGGCATCGACCACGTCGTCGCCCGGCCGGCGTCCGTTCGGGAAGCCCGCGTTGTCGCCGCCGAGCACGCCGAGGTTGCTCTGGTTCGCCTTCACCGTCGGCGCGATGGACGTGTTCAGCCGCAGCATTTCCGACGCCTTGACGTTGGCCGGCTTGTTCACGCCCTCCACGCCCGTGAGGAAGGCCGCGACCAGGTCGGTGCGCGGGAAGTTGGTGGGCGCGGGCGCCGAGAACAGCGTCTGCACCAGCGCCGGCAAGGTCGGGTTGGTCACGTAGTCGGCGAATTGCGCGTCGTCCTGGGGCTTGGAGCTGTTGAAGCGGTCCTTGTCCTTCAGGCCGATCACCACCTCGTTGACCAGCGGCATGCCCAGGCGCGAGACCTGGGCCCAGGCGCCGCCGTTGATCGCGGTGGTGCCGTGGCCGCTCTTGGGCGGGCTGGCGATCAGGCGACCCTGACGCACGCTGGCCGTGGTCCAGCCGCCCACGATCGGATGGCCGGCGGTTGTGATGCACGAGATCGGCACCTCGAGCGCCATCGTCGTCACGTTCTTGTCGGCCAGCGCGTCGGGATTGGCCGAGCTCGAGCCCAGCGGATTGAGGTTGATCAGGTCGAACACCTGGCCCAGGGCCACCGTGAACGGATCCTTGCGCTGGCCGACGAACACGCGGCCCTGCGTGGCGCAGCCCGGGATGTTGACCGTGTAGAGATGCTGGTTCGCATAGGTGGCATAGCCGGTCGGGCCGCCGAAGGTCTTGTCGCCGATGTTGTCGGTGGGCTTGTCGAACTCGGTGCCGCCGCCCGCCTTGGACACGGCCTCGACCTTGCCCTTGCGGCGATCGCCGCGCACGATGTTCAGCGTGTAGGTCTCGCGCAGGTTGCTGGTGGCCTGGTTCGGCCCGCTGATGCCGCCGGCCTGCACCAGCGGGATCGACACCTGCTTGCCCGCGATCGGCAGCTGGATGTCGCGCAGCGTGTTCTTGAACCTGAACTGGAAGGTGATGTCCTCGACCGCGTTGCCGTCGGTGTCGAGGTGGATCTCGTACAGGCCGTTCGGGTCCATGGTGAAGTAGTTGGGACCGCCGTACGGGCTCTGGTCGGGCTGGTAGTTGGCGATCAGCGTCACGAAGTCCTGGCGGCCGGCTTCGTAGCTGCGGAACATGTAGAAGTCGGTGGCATCGAGCTTGGGCATGCCCGCGATCGACGGCGCCTCTCGGTGGCTGGATGCGATGGCACCCACGGCGGTCACGGCACTGAGCACGAAGACACAGGCCCTTGCGGGGGGTAGGGAGAATCTCATCGGCGTCACCTCGGTGTAAATGGTGGATGTGCGGGCACGACTCGTCCGACGAAAACGTCGGCTCTGGATGAGTACGAACCGAAGGTTCAACCGGATGTGCTTTTTTTACCGAGGGTTTTCACCGCGCAGCGCGGCCGTGGAAGTGCTACGCGCGCGTTCCCGCGAGGGCGCGCGCGGTCCTCTTCCTTCCGTCACCGAAACGTCACGAACTCAGCGGCTCGTGAACACGAGCACCGAGCGCCCCGTCGCCAGATAGTCGCCGCGCGCCGCGTCATCGCCCACGCCCAGTGCCGGGTCGGCGCTGTCTAGCACCAGCGTCCACGCACCGGCGGGCGCGGCCGGCAGCGTGAAAGGCACGGCCTCGTGCCAGGCGTTGAACACCAGCAGCACGCTCGCGTCGTGCGCCGCGACCGGAATCGCCGACACCGGCGCGCGGCCGTCGAGCAGCAGCGCGAACGAACGCGTCTGCGGGTCGTCCCAGTGCGAGGGCTGCATCTCCTCGCCGGCCGGCGTGAACCAGGTCGAGTCCTTGGCGCCGATGTCCTCGAACCAGGCACCGGCCAGGAAGCGGTTGCGCCGCAGCACCGGGAATTCCTTTCGCAGCGCGAGCAGGCGGGCCGCGAAGTCGCTCAGTGCGCGCCCTGCTTCGCCACCGGCCGCGGCCCAGTCGACCCACGAGATCTCGTTGTCCTGGCAGTAGGCATTGTTGTTGCCCTGCTGCGTGCGGCCGAACTCGTCGCCGGCCAGCAACATCGGCGTGCCCTGCGACAGCAGCAGCGTGGCCAGCAGGTTGCGCTGCTGGCGCGCGCGCAGCGCGAGCACGGCCTCGTCGTCGGTCGGACCTTCGACGCCGCAGTTCCACGAGCGGTTGTCCGAATGGCCATCGCGGTTGTCCTCGCCGTTGGCCTCGTTGTGCTTGTCGTTGTAGCTCACGGTATCGGCCAGCGTGAAGCCATCGTGCGCGCTGATGAAGTTGACGCTGGCCCAGGGCCGGCGCCCGCGGTGGTTGAAGCGCTCACCGCTCGCGGTGAGGCACTGCGCGAGCTTGCCCGCCGTGCCTTCCTCGCCCTTCCACCAGGCGCGCACGGTGTCGCGGAACTGGTCGTTCCACTCGGCCCAGCCGGGCGGGAAGCCGCCGACCTGGTAGCCGCCGGGGCCGATGTCCCAGGGCTCGGCGATCAGCTTCACGCTCGAGAGCACCGGGTCCTGCCGGCAGCTCTTGAGGAAGCCACCGCCTTCGTCGAAGCCATGCGGCTCGCGCGCGAGGATGGTCGCGAGGTCGAAGCGGAAGCCGTCCACGCGCATCTCAGTCACCCAGTAGCGCAGGCTGTCGGTCACCATCTGCAGCACGCGCGGATGGCTGAGGTTCACGGTGTTGCCGGTGCCGGTGTCGTTGATGTAGTAGCGCGGCGTGTCGGGCAGCAGCCGGTAGTAGCTCGCGTTGTCGATGCCCTTGAACGAGATCGTCGGGCCGAGCTCGTTGCCCTCGGGCGTGTGGTTGTAGACCACGTCGAGGATCACCTCGAGGCCGTGCGCATGGAAGCGGTCGACCATGTGCTTGAACTCGTCGATCTGCGGTCCGTCCATGTAGCGCGGGTCGAGCGCGAAGAAGCCGATGGTGTCGTAGCCCCAGAAGTTGGTCAGGCCCTTCTCGAGCAGCGAGGACTGGTTCAGGAACATCTGCACCGGCAGCAGCTCCACGCTGGTCACGCCGAGCGCGCGGATCGGTGCCAGCACCTCGTCGCGCGCCATGCCCGCGAAGGTGCCGCGGAACTGCTCGGGCACCTGCGGATGCTGCATGGTGAAGCCGCGCACATGGGTCTCGTAGAACACGGTCTCGGGCCAGGGCACGCGCAGCGCATCGGTCTGCGTCCACTCGAAGCGCGAATCGACCACCACGCACTTGGGCACCAGCGGCGCGCTGTCGCGCTCGTCGAAGCTCAGGTCGCCGTCGGCATGGCCCACGGTGTAGCCGAACAGCTCGGGGCCCCACTTCAGCGTGCCCATGTAGGCCTTGGCATAGGGGTCGAGCAGCAGCTTGTGGTGGTTGAAGCGGTGGCCCTTCTCGGGCTCGTAGGGACCGTGCACGCGCAGGCCGTAGCGCGCGCCGGGTTGCAGGCCGGGCACGAAGCCGTGCCAGATCTCGTCGGTGTACTCGGGCAGGGTGACGCAGCCCACCTGCGTGGTGCCGGCCTCGTCGAAGATGCAGACGTCGACCCGCGTGGCATGCGCCGAGAACACGGCGAAGTTGACGCCGTCGCCGTTGAAGCTGGCGCCGAGCGGGTGCGCGGTGCCTTCGAGCACCGTCAGGGGGGTCGGAACGTGAGGGGTGTCGGCCATGGCGTGTGGGTGATCGGGCTGAGGGGTTGCGGGAAGGGACGGCAAAGTCTCCGTGTCCCCCGTGCCCGCGTGCGGCAGCACTTGGCGCAGCCTCGCGTAGGCGGCGCGCCCGTCATCCGGCCACACCGGCCGGCGGCTCATAATGCGGCCCGTCGCCGGCCCCGGAACCCCGGGGTCCCTGCCCGAGTCCACCACGGCTCCTTTGCAACCGCACTCCTCTCCCATGACCGACAAAGAACGCCTCGACTACCTCCAGGGACAAGTGGCCGCGCTCAAGAGCTTCTGCCTGGCCCTGATGTCCTCGCACCCCAATCCCAGGCTGCTGTTCGACCGGATGGAACGATTCGGCAACCAGCAGGCGGGCATCCTGCTGGGCCAGCCCACCTCGGATGCGCTGCTGCAGGGCGCCGATGCCATGCGCGACCAGCTCCTGGCCTATGCCAGGGAACTGCAGGCGGCGATCGACAAGAAGTCGGAAGCCGACAAAGCCTGACGCCCGCGTTCGGCTGTCGGGGCCGCCCGAGCCGCTATCGCGCGTTCAGGTCGGTCGAGGTCTCGAACTCGATGCCGCCGACGAACTTCTGCAGGAAGTTGTAGATCAGGCAGCCGATGGCCACCGCGCAGTAGGCGAAGACCAGGTACATGAGCGGCGCGAGCAGCAGGAGCAGCAGCGACGGCCCGCTCTTGCCGGCCGGCTGCACCAGCGCGAACAGCAGCGCGAAGGGCACGAGGAACACCAGCGAGGTGACCGCCATCATGACGCCGAACACCTTGCCGTTCTGATGCGGTGAGAGTCGCGAGATCTGTTGTTTCATGGGGCGGCGCCTCCTCGCGCCTGGGTTCGAAATCGGACGGATAGCGTACCAGCGCGGGCCTGGCGGCGACGGTGTTACGCTCTCGGGCGCCCTCCTGCCCGCCCCCATGCAGGCAGTGAAGGCCCAGCCACCCGCGGCCCGTCCGCCACGCAAGGAAGCCAAGGCCACGGCCTGCAGCGCAACCTTCCCCGACATTCCATTTCCATGTCCACCTCCACCCCGATCACCTCCTCCCGCACGCTGTCCTACGTCGCGCTCTTCGCCGCGCTGATCGCCGCCCTGGGCGCCGTTCCGCGCATCGACCTGGCCCTGGGCGTGCCGATCACGCTGCAGACCCTCGGCGTGATGCTCGCGGGCTGCCTGCTCGGCCCGCGCCGCGGCTTTCTGGCGGTGGCACTGCTGCTCGTGGGCGTGGCGCTCGGCCTGCCGCTGCTGTCCGGTGGCCGCGGCGGACCGGGCGCGTTCGTGACGCCCTCCGCCGGCTTCCTCGTGGGCTGGCTGTTCGGCGCCTTCGCCTGCGGCTGGATCATGCGGCGCTTCGCCGCCGCGCGCGGACGCACGCTGTTCGCCGCGGCGCTGGCCGCCTCGTTCATCGGCGGCATCGTCGTGGTCTACCTGTTCGGCATCGCGGGGCTGTCGCTGGTGGCCCACCTGCCGCTGCAGAAGGCGGCGCTTGCGAGCCTGGTCTTCGTGCCGGGCGACCTCGTCAAGTGCGTGGTCTGCGCGCTGGTGGTGCAGACGGTGGCACGCGGCCTTCCGAGCTGGCGTCTCGATCGCGACTGATGACCGGCCCGGCGCCCGATTTCCGGACCGTCCACGCGCCGCTCGCCTGGTGGGCGCGGCACACGCCCGATGCGCTCGCGCTCGACGATGGCCACACGCGACTGAGTTTCGCCGAGCTCTCGGCCCGCGTGGCGGCCGAAGCCGCCGCATTGAACGAGGCGGCAACGCCGACGGTCGCCTGGGCCAGCGCGAGCGCCTCGCCGGCCGACCAGCTCGCGAGCTTCCTCGCGATCCTCGCGAGCAACCGCACCGCGGCCGTCGGCGATCCCGACTGGCCGCAGCCCATCAGGGACAAGGTGCAGACGCGCATGGCACAGCACCTGGGCACGGCCGCCGACCTCGAGGAAGCGGACGCGAACACGCCCTTCTACATCGGCTTCACCTCGGGCAGTACCGGCGTGCCCAAGGGCTTCCGGCGCACGCACGGATCGTGGACCCACAGCTTCGAGATCTGCGTGCAGAGCTTCGGCCCCGCCACCGGCACCACCGTACTGGTGCCGGGCCGGCTCTCGCATTCGCTGTTCCTGTTCGGCGCGCTGCTGGGCCTGTGGACCGGTGCGGGCATGCGCCTGCAGCGCCAGTTCTCGGCGGCCGCCGCGCTCGACACGCTGCAGCGCGGCCTCGCGGGCAGCCTGGTCGCCGTACCCAGCCAGCTGCTGCTGATGCTCGAGCATGCGCAGCGCCATGGCCTGGCGCCCGTAACGGGCACGCGCCTCGTGATGATCAGCGGCGCCCCGTGGCCGCGCGCGCGCACCGCGGCGCTGCGCGCGCTGTTTCCCGAGGCACGCATCATCGAGTTCTATGGCGCCTCGGAAACCTCGTTCATCGCCTGGGCCGACAGCGACGAGGCGCTGCCCGACGACGTGGTCGGCCGGCCCTTCGCCAATGTCGAGCTCAGGATCGAGCCGCCCCTGCCCGGACTGATCTACGTGCGCAGCCCCATGGTGTTCAGCGACTACGTGACGCTGACGGCCGAGGAAGACGGCACCGCCGTGCTGCGCGACGGCGACTGGCTCTCGGTGCGCGACATGGGCCATGTGGACGAGGACGGCTTCCTGCACCTGGTCGGCCGGCAGCAGCGCATGCTGCTCGTGCAGGGCAAGAACCTGTTCCCCGAGGAAGTCGAGAACGTGCTGGCCGGGCATCCGGCGATCGCGGCCGCGTCGATCCAGGGGCTGCCGCATCCGCTGCGCGGCATGGAGGCCGTGGCCTTGCTCGCGCTGTCGGCACCGCTCTCGCGCGAGGAACTGCAGGCCTGGTGCCGTGACCGGCTCGAGCCCTTCAAGCTGCCGCGGCGCTTCTACCTCGTCGACGCCTGGCCTCGCACGCCGAGCGGCAAGACGGATCACGCGGCCCTCGCGCGGCGGTTGGCCGACATGCCGACGACGCAATGGGAGCGGCTGTGAGCCCACCCGTGATCCTGGGCTGGGCCCGCAGCGCGGTGGTGCCGGTCGGCGGTGCACTCGGCGCACTGGCGGCGCACGAGATCGGCGCGCCGGTGCTACAGGCGCTGCTGGCGCGCGCCGGTGTTCCGGCACAAGCGGTCGATGCGGTCGTCGCCGGCAACGCGCTCGGCGCGGGCGGCAATCCCGCGCGCATGGTCGCGCTGGCGGCCGGCCTGCCGGACCACGTCGCCGCGCTGTCGGTCGACACCCAGTGCTGCGCGGGCCTCGATGCCCTGACCCTGGCCGCCGGCCTGCTGGCCAACGGCAATGCCGCCATCGCGATCGCGGGCGGCGTCGAGGCCTGGAGCCGCGCTCCCATCCGCCAGCATCGCCCGCGCGATGCCGGCGAGGCGCCCGTGCCCTACGACCGCCCTGCCTTCGCGCCCGATCCGGCGCGCGATCCCGACCTGCTGCTCGCCGCCGCGCGCCATGCCGCGCTGCATTCGATCGGCCGCGCGCAGCAGGATGCTTTCGCCGCAGAAAGCCATGCGAAGGCGCTCGCATGGCGCGAACGCATGTCGCAGGAGATCGTGCCCATCGGCGATGCCACGCACGACAGCTATGCGCGCGAACTCACGGCCTCGCGCGCGGCCCGCATGCCGATCGAGGCGGTCGCCGACACGCTGTCCGACCCGGTCCTTGCACTAGAGATGGCCGTCAGCCGCCTCGCGATCGCGCCGCGCGCCGACGGCGCCGCCTTCGTGCTGCTCGCCACGCCGCAGGCCGCGGCCGCGTTGAAGATCGCGCCGCGCTTCCATTGGCTGGGTGGCACCTCGATCGGCGTGGCGCCGGAGATGCCGATGCTCGGCGCCTCCACCGCCGCCGACGCGCTGCTGCGCCGTGCCGGCCTCGATGCGGACGCGCTCTGGGGCGCGGAGCTGCACGAAGCCTTTGCCGTGCAGGCGTTGTCTTTCATCCAGGCATTGGGTTTACAGCCCTCGCGCCTGAACCGTGGCGGCGGCGGCCTGGGCCGCGGGCATCCGATCGGCGCCTCGGGCGCGATCAGCCTGGTGCGCCTGCTCGCCGACATGGCGCACGATGCCCCGTCGGGTGCGCACGGCCTCGCCGCCATCGCCGGCGCGGGTGGCCTGGGCGCTGCGGGGCTGGTGCAGCGGCGCTAGGCTCCAGCTAGCGAATCACGCGAAAGAAGTCGTCGAGCGGCCGCCGCGCGGTCCGCACGGCGTTCTCGGGCGCCTGCGGATCGGCATAGCCCAGCGCCAGGCCGCAGACGACGTGGTGCTCATCGCCCAGCCCCAGCGTCGAACGCACCAGGCCCGGATAGGACGCGATCGCGCCGATCGCGCAACTGCCGATGCCCTGGGCGTTCGCAGCCATCATCAGCGCGAACAGGCACATCCCCAGGTCCATGTAGCAGCCGCTGCCCATGCGTGCATCGATCACCACCAGCAGCGCCACGGGTGCATCGAAGAAGCGGAAGTTGCGCTCGAACTGCGCATCGCGCGCCGCCCGGTCCTCGCGTGCCGCCCCCAGCGCGCCATAGAGCGCCTGCGCCGCCGCGACCTGGCGCCGGCGCAGGCTGTGGGGCATCGGGCGCGGAAAGTAGCTGTAGTCCTCGGCTTCCTGCTCGCCATTGCGGAATGCGCCCACCAGCGCCGCGCTCAGCCGCGCGCGGGCCTCGCCTTCTAGCGAGATGAACTCGCCGGGCTGCAGATTCGCGCCGCTCGGGGCGCGGCGTGCCTGGATCAGGAGCTGTTCGAGGCAACCCTCGGGCAGGGCCTGGTCGGTAAAGCCGCGGGTCGAGCCGCGTTGCTCGAGCAGCGTCTGGAGTGCGAGGGGGTCGGGGACGGAAGAAGCGGCTGCCGGATCGGAAGCGAGAAGGCTGTGCATGCCGCATTTTCGCAAGCAATGCGAAGCACCCGCCGGCGCGGAAGGAAGCAGCCGCGCCGAGCATCCCAGCGCTCGGATTTCACAAGGCCTTCGTATAGAGAAAGCGATCCTTCACCATCCAGACGATCGCCCCCTTCGGCTGCCTCGTCAACGACAGCATGAACCCCGGATCGTTCGGCTTCATCCACAGTTGCATGCCACCCGCCACGGTCGTCGGCGGGCCGAGGGCGGCCACGAGAAAAGCCTCGGCGTTCTCGACGCGCAGCGCCTCGAGCTTCGCCGCGAAGCCTCGCTCCTCGGCCGTCATCGCCGCCAGGGCCTGCGCGTTCCTCGCCGCTGGCGATTGCCCCGGATCGAATCCGTAGAGCAGGCGGTTCAGCACGCCGTTCGAACTCTCCACGCCCAGAATGCCCATCAGCTCCTCGAAGTAGCCCACCGCGCGCTCGCGTTCCTCGGTGTCCTCGTTCTCCCAGGCGGGATAGGCGGCCTTGAACGCGGCCATGAGCTTCTCCTTGGGATTCGGCCGGTCCGCGAGCGGCTGCAACTGCATGGCCAGCGCATTGATCGTGGCCTCGAAGCGCAGGCGCTCCGGCTCGTTCATCGCGCCCGGGTACAGGGCTTCCGGCAGGAATTTCTTCTTGGCGATGAATGCGGACAGCGCCCGGGCCTGGGGGCCCGGCGGTGTGGAAGGCGAAGGTGGAGCGGCCATGGCGAGCTGACAGAAGAGGACGAGGGCGAGCAGGAAGACGCGCATGCCGCGCACCATACCTCCAGTCGATGCCGCCCGGCGTCCCCGCTTTCCCCACTCCCCGCATATCCATGCATGGATTTCTTCGTTGGTCCGGCACCGGCCGCTTCCTAGCATCGGCCATCCCTGTTCAGAGGCAGTTCCGCTGCCGGTCGCCATGTCCATCGAAAAGCTCTCCCCCTCCCGCGAATCCGCAACCGATGCGCTGCGCGCGCCCTCGCGCCGCGGCCTGCTGCAAACCCTCGTCTCGCTGGGCACGGTGGGCAGCCTCGGCGGGCTCGGCGCGGCCGCGCTCGTCGGCTGCTCGCGCGACGAGGCGAAGTCCGCTTCGGCCAACGCGCCGGCCATCGTCAGGAAGGCCGGCGACAAGGTCGCGTTCAAGTACCCCGACAACCCCTCGTTCGACCTGATCTACCTGGCCGACCAGCTCGGCTACTTCGAGGGCACGAACACGCGGCCGCAGTACGTGGGCAAGATCGCGGCGCCGCAGATCATTCCGCTCGTGGGCACCGGCGAGATCGACTTCGGCAGCCGCATGGTGCCGCTGGTGATCTCGGCCATCGCCTCGGGCGCCGACCTCAAGGTGGTGGCCGCCGGCGGCAAGACGCTGCAGGAAGCGCCGCACATGAAGTACTTCGTACGCAAGGACTCGGGCATCCTCAAGCCCAAGGACCTCGAGGGCAAGACCATCGGCTTCAACAGCTTCGGCGCCTGCGCCGAGTTCGTGACCAAGAAGTACCTGCGCCAGCATGGCGTGGACGTGAACAAGATCAACTTCGTGGTGGTGCCCGACGAGCAGGCCGAGCAGACGCTGGTCACGCGCAACACCGACCTCGCGATCATCCACGCGCCCTTCTCGGGCCGCGCCGACCATGCCGACGCGCTGGTGCGGCTGTGGAGCGACTTCGACCTCGACGGCGGCCTCGGCGGCATGGCGCCCTACAGCGCGCACGGCCGCTTCATCCGCGAGCATCCCGAGGCGGTGCGCGACGTGGTGACGGCGCTGGCCAAGGCCGGCAACTGGGTCAACGCGAATCCCGAGGAGGCGCGCAAGCTGGTCGCCAAGCGCATCAACATGGACCTGCAGAACGTGGACCGCTACGCCTACGTCGAGGACCTGGTGGTGACCGAGCCGCCGATCGAGTACTACGTCGACATCCTGCAGTCCGAGGGCAAGATCCCGGCCGGCAAGGTGGCGGTGAAGGACGTCTACACGAACGAGTTCAACCCCTACGCGCAGGCGCCCTCGCAGCCCGCCGCGGCGAAGACCTGAGCGGCGCGCGCATGAGCGGCATCAAGATCTCGGCGCGCGACGTGCGCATGGACTACGCGGCGCGCGGCGCGAGCGAGCGCGTGCGCGTGCTCGAGGGCTTCGACCTCGACGTGCGCGAAGGCGAGTTCCTCTCGGTGCTCGGCCCCTCGGGCTGCGGCAAGTCGACCTTCCTCGGCATCCTGGCCGGGCTCACCGAGCGCACCGGCGGTCGCATCGCCATCGACGGCCAGCCGGTCGCGGGCGTGCACCGCAACCAGGGCGTGGTGTTCCAGGGCTATGCGCTGTTCCCGTGGCTCACGGTGCTCGACAACATCGCGGTGGGCCTCGAGATTCGCGGCATCGGCAAGGCCGCGCGCCGCCGCACCGCGCAGGAGTACCTCGAGCTCGTGGGCCTGCACGGCTTCGGCGAACGCTATCCGCACGAGATCTCGGGCGGCATGAAGCAGCGCGTGGCGATCGCGCGCTCGCTGGCCTACCGGCCCGACGTGCTGCTGATGGACGAGCCCTTCGCCGCGCTCGACGCGCAGACGCGCGAGATCCTGCAGGGCGAGCTGCTGCGCATCTGGGAGCAGTACCGCAAGACCATCGTCTTCATCACGCACAGCCTCGAGGAGGCGGTCTACCTGTCCGACCGCGTGGCCGTGATGACGCAGCGGCCCGGCCGCATCAAGGCGATCATCGACATCCCGCTGGCGCGGCCGCGCTCGGCCGAGCTGCGCCATTCGCCCGAGTTCGCGGCCCTGCGCCAGCGCGCCTGGGAGGTGCTGAAGGACGAGGTGCAGATCGGGCTGAAGCCGCGTTCCCTCGAAGGAGTGGTCTCGTGAGCGCGGTGCTCGAAGGCGCGCCCGCCGCGCCCGCGCCGCGCCGCACGCTGGCGCGCTTCGCCCGGTTCGTGGGCCGCTTCGCCGAGCGCGCCGCCGGCATCGTGCTGTTCCTCGCGCTGTGGGAAGCGCTGCCGCGCCTGGGCATCGTGAGCGACGCCTACCTGAGCCCGCCCTCGGCCGTGCTCGCGAGCATCGGCCAGTTGCTCGACAACGGCCAGCTCTGGAAGCACGTGGCCGCGAGCCTGCAGCGCTCGCTCTGGGGCCTGGTGCTCGCGAGCAGCGCGGGCGTGCTGCTGGGCCTGCTGATCGGCGGCTTCCGCCGGCTCGCGGCCATCGTCGATCCCGTGCTGCAGCTGTTCCGCCAGACCTCGGCCTTCGCGCTGTTCCCGGTCTTCATCCTGTTCCTCGGCATCGGCGAGCTGTCGAAGGTGGCGATCATCTTCTGGGCCTCGTTCTGGCCGGTGCTGCTCAGCACGGTGAGCGGCGTGAAGCAGGTCGACCGGCTGCTCGTGAACTCCGCGCTGTCGATGGGCGCCTCGCGCCGCTTCGTCTTCTTCAAGGTGGTGCTGCCGGCCTCGCTGCCCTCGATCTTCACGGGCGTACGGCTCGCGGGCGCCTACAGCATCACGGCGCTGGTGGCGGCCGAGATGATCGGCGCGCACTCGGGGCTGGGCTTCCTCACGCTCAACTCGCAGGAGACCTTCCAGATCCCGACCATGTACGCCGGCATCCTGTTGCTGGCGGTGCTCGGGCTGCTGCTGAACTACCTGCTGGCGCTGCTCGAGCGCCGGCTGCTGCGCTGGCGGCGCGGGTTGAGCCTCGATGAGTGAGAACCCGCGTCCTTCCTCCGCCGTGGCCGGCCTGCTCGACGGCATCGGCCGCTGGCCCAGCCTGGTCGCGGCCGGGCCGGTGCTCGCGGTGGTCGCCGCGCTGGCCGCCGCCGGCGGTGCCTGGCCGAATGCCGCCAACGCACCGCGCGAGCGCGGCCTGTCGGGCCCCGCGCCCTGGCTCGCGTGGCTGCCTCCGCTGGCCGTGCCCGCGCTGGCCACGCCGCTGAACCAGTTGCCCAAGGGCCCGGTGCTCGCACGCGCGATCGCGCGCGGCGAACTGGTCGTCGGCGTGCGGCGCTATCCGCGCCCTGCCCCGCCCGGCTCGCCCACCCCGCCCGAACCCGATGCCTTCGACGCCACCCTGGCACGCGAGCTCGCGGCCTCGCTGGGCGTGAAGGCCGTGCTGGTCGGCCTCGCGCCCGACGAGCGCGACGAGGCGCTGCGCGACGGCCGCGTCGACCTGCTGGTGGCCGGCGTGCCCACGCAGGACCAGGGCGCGCGCACCGACGAAGGCGGCGCCGGCATCGATGCCGCGCCCGGCAGCTACGACACCGGCCGCGGCCAGGTGGTCGCGCTGCGCCGCGGCCGCGTGCAGGACGAAGAGGCGCTGCGCGGCGCCTCGGTCTGCGTCGGCGAAGGCTCGGGCTACGCGGGCGCGGTGGCGCTGCGCTATGGCGCCCAGCCGCGCAACTATCCCTCGGCAGTGCATGCGGCCTCGGCCTTCATGGCCGGCGAATGCGCGGCGCTGGCCGAAGACGCGCAGGTGCTCGAGCGGCTGATGGGCAACGAGGAATGGCGCTTCTACAAGCCGGTCGCGCAGGACCTGCGCGCACCGGCCGACGCGGCCGTGCGGCTCGCGGCCGGAGACGCCGTGTCGCGCGACTACATCGCCGCCGCGCTGCGGCGCTGGCGCGCCGACGGCACGCTCGCGCAGGCGCGGGGGGCGCGTGCGGGGAATCTGCAGTTCGAGATCACCTTGTTGAAGGATGGGTTGGTCTGCCATTCGTGAGTGGGGGAGGAAACGGGCTGCGCCAGCCTCGTTCGTGTCACGCGAGCTTCATGAAGACGGCGATCCGGCGCGCTATGGTCGGGCGGCTGCCACCATCGCCCATCCGAAGAAGCTCCGATGCGTTCCCTGCGTACCGTCATTTCCATCCTCTGGGCCCTCGCCGTTGCGATCCTGACCCCACTTGCAGCCAATGCGGCTCCGAATGCACCGGCCACTGGGCAAGCCGACGGCTTTCCGGTGAACACCGTGGTCTCCTGCGGCGTGGCCTTCGAACTCTCCTCCAAGTACCGGATCGGCCGGCCCGAACGAGCCGACAGCAAACATGGACCCGCGCCCCACTACCAGATAGGCAGGCCGGACTATCCCGAGAACCCATCCGGCGGGGACGAATGCCAGTTCACCGTCTGGATCGCGAAACCGAAGAACAGCGATCTCTACGAGTGCCACACGGACGGATATGCCTCCGCGCCGCCCTACGAGGTCTGCGATTGGTATCTTGCGTTCGGCCCCCTGCCCCTGGGCGCGGTGGGCACCGTCGTCGTCGGCCACGGCCGGTTGAACGACATGGGCCAGCGTGACCTGGGAGATTTTTTCTCCGACGAAGACGGCTGGCACCTGCCCAACGCCGTCTCCGGAAGCGTCACGCGCATGGACCCGACGCAACTGGCGGGCAAGTCCGCCCTGAAGGGGGAGTTCGTCTACAAGGGCGAATGGAATCGCGGCAAGACCAGCCGGTACGAGCACGTGTACGGCGGCACCAATGCGCAGCAGGGGTCCATCGTGCAACTGTCGCCCGACCTGCTCGTCGGCATCGTAGGCAATCCCATCCTGTCGGGCGATGCCTGGGCCACCAGATTCCGGACCAGCCTGCGCGTGGCCGCACCCGAGGATCTACGACCGCACCACTAGCCCTCACCCGCCCACTGCCACTGCGCCAACGCGAAGTCCTGCGTCACCAGCTTCTCCGCCAGCAGGAACTTCTTCACCTCCTCGATCAGTCCCAGCCCCTCGGCGGGATAGGCCGCCTCGGGGTACTGGCTCAGCGGATGCGAGGCCTTGACCGCCTCGATCGGGAAGCCGCTGACCTCGGCATGGAAGGCGTAGTAGGCCGCGCTGTCAGCGCGCATCTCGGCAATGGCCGCGCGGCGCGCGCGGGTCCAGGCGGCCGGCAGGCCGGGCGCGGTGGCGAGCAGCTTCGACGAAGCGACGATCACCGAGGTGCCGCGCAGGGTGGGATGGCGGTCGGCCTCGTCGATCACGGGGTAGCCGCGCGATGCGAGCAGCGGTCCGACGTCGATCTGGGCCGCGAAGGCGGCGATCGAGCGCTGGTCGAGCGCGGCCTCGCCGTCGCGCGGGAACATGTGGATCACCTTCACCGACTTCTGCAGGCCATGTTCCTTGAGCAGGCCCAGCACGTAGCGGTGCATGTAGGAACCGCGCGCCACGCCGATGGCCTGGCCCTCGAGCTCGCGCACGCTGCGCACGCCGTCGCGCGGCGTGAGCAGCCAGACGTTCATGCCCACGGTGTCGAAGCCGATCAGCCGCGCATCGAGCCCGCGCGAGCGCGCGACCACGGCGGGCGTGTCACCGTAGATGCCGACGTCGAGCACGCCCGAGATGAAGGCTTCGTTGAGGTCGGGTCCGTTCGGGAAGTTGCGCGTGACCACCTCCTTGAAGCCCAGCGGCGCGAGCTCGCGCTGCAAGAGACCCTGGCGCAGCGCCCAACCGGTGGCGGCCGCGGGCTTCTTGCCCGGACCGATGTAGCCCAGGCGCAGCACGCCTGCGCCCGATGCGCCCTGCGCGATCGAGAACAGCGGCAGCGTGGCCGCGGAAGCGGCGACGGCGCCGCGCAGCAGCCGCCGGCGGCCGGTATCGACGGGCGCCGCCATCAGTGCGCGCGCCGCAGCAGTTCGAAGCTGGCGTCGGCCGAGGCCGTCGATTGGCGGCCACGCCCCCAGCCGATGTCGCGGCGGTAGCTGCCCATCAGCGCCTGCGCGGCCACGTCGCGCTCCTCGGCGGTGGCGCCGCGGTCGGCGATCGGCGCGACGTAGAGCGCGTCCTCGGGGCAGTAGAGCTCGCACATGAAGCAGGTCTGGCAATCGTCCTGGCGCGCGATGCGCGGCAGGCCGCCGGGCACGGCCTCGAACACGTTGGTCGGGCAGGCGCTCACGCAGATGTTGCAGGCGGTGCAGCGTTCGGCGCTGATGAGCTCGATCATGCGGCCACCTCTTCCTCGGCGCGCCGTTGCACGGCGTGGCGTTGCACCCAGACCTCGTCGAGCCCGCCGCTCAAGAGGCGATGGCGCTGGGTCGGGTCGATGGCCGAATGCTCGCGCCGGCGGTGCATGCCGCGCGTCTCGGTGCGCTGCAGCGCGCTGCGGTACATCCAGCGCGAGGTGGCCAGCATGGCGGCCGCTTCGCGCGCGCGCACCGCGTCGGCCGCGCTGGCCGCCGGCGCGCCCTGGCGCAGGCGCTCCCACAGGTCGTCGAGCCGCGCGAGCGAATCGCGCAGCGCGTCGCCTTCGCGGAACCAGTTGCGTTCGTAGGGGAAGACCTCGGCCTGCACCGCGCGCACCACGGCCTGGCTGTCCCAGGCCTGCGCGCCGCGCGTGGACAGCGCGACGCCGCCGGCACGCAGGGCGATGCGTTGCGAACGCGCGCGCGCATAGCGCCCGAAATCGGCCGCGCCGGCGCCGGCCCAGAAACCCGAGGACAGCGCCCAGGCCGCGTTGTGGCTGCCGCCGCCGGTGAAGCCGCCGCAGATCAGCTCGCGCGTGGCCGCGTCGCCCGCGGCATAGAGGCCGGCCACGGTGGTGGCGCAGCTGTCGTCGACCAGGTGCAGGCCGCCGGTGCCGCGCACCGTGCCCTCGAGCCGCAGCGTGACGGGGAAATGCTGCTTAAAGGGGTCGATGCCCTGCCGGTCGAAGGAGACGAAGAAGTTCGGCTGCGCGGTGCGCATCCAGGCGCGGATCTGCGCGTCGGCGCGGTCGAGGCAGGCATAGACGGGTTGCGCCTGCAGCGTCTGCGCGATCACGCCGCGGCCCTTGGACGAACCCGCGCCCTCGATCGCCACGCCGTCGGCCGTGTAGAAGGTGGCCCAGTTGTAGAACAGTGACTTGGTGACCGACGAGAACGCCGGCCCGAGCCCGTAGGCATTGGAGAACTCCATGCCCGACAGGGCCGCGCCGACCTCGGCCGCCATCAGCTGGCCGTCGCCGGTCAGCACGTTGCAGCCCAGCGCGCGGCTCAGGAAGGCGCAACCGCCGGTGGCGATGACCACGGCGCCGGCGCGCGCCACCCAGCTTTCGCCGCTCTGCCGGTTCACGCCGGTGGCGCCGCAGACGGTGCCGTGCTCGTCGACCAGCAGCTCGAGCACCGGGCTGTGGTCGAGGATGCGCGCGCCCGCGGCCTTCACGCGCTTGCGCATCAGCCGCATGTACTCGGGGCCCTGCAGCGAGGTGCAGCGCAGCGCGCCCTGGTCGTCGACCGGGAACGGATAGCCCCATTCCTTGAGCGTCTCGACGTTGCGCCAGGTCTGCTCGAGCACGCGGTCCATCCAGGCGTGCTCGGCCAGCTGGCCGCCCATCGCGAAGCGGCTGGCCTTGGCCTCCTCGCGCGCCGTGCCTTCGGCCGGCACGTGCCACAGGCCGGTGCCCGAGGGCGCGGTGGCGCCCGAGGTGCCGCAGAAGCCCTTGTCGGCCAGCAGCACGCGCGCGCCGCGCGCGGCGGCGCTCACCGCGGCCCAGGCGCCGGCCGGGCCGCCGCCGATCACCAGCACGTCGGCCTCGTGCCGCGTGCCGCCATCGGCGCCCGAAAGAAGCTGCCGCTCGAAATCCCTGGCGCCCATGTCGCGTGTCCTCTGCTGCAAGAAAGAAAAGAGGACCGACCGTAGCGCCGGCTCGGGCGCGGCACAAAGAAGGAATGCGTGCTTCGATATGCGCGGCCCTGGAATGCCGCTCAGGTACCCAGCCGCAGCCTGAGCCCGGCCCAGACCGCCAGCAGCACGGCCGCGCCGAACACCCAGCCCGAGAGCGCGCCGGCCATGGTGCCCGACAGCAGGTTGCCGACGGTGCAGCCCAGGCCGGTCATCGCGCCCCAGCCGAGCAGCAAGCCGCCGCCGAGCCCGCGCGCGATCTGCGCCGGCCGCGGCCACGCGGGCCGGAACTGCCCGCTCGCGAGCGCGGCCGCGAAGGCGCCGGCGACGAGGCCGCCGACCAGCAGCGCGTTCGGCGTCTGCCACAGGCTCTGCGCCACGGCCGTGACGCAGCCCGCGAAGCCGTCGAGGCCCTCGAGCCGCTGCGGCAGCAGGCCCTGCCCTTCGCCGGCCGCGCGCGCCGCGCTGCCGAGCGCGGCCGTCACGCCCAGCGGCCGCAGCCGCAGCACCACGATCACGGCGATGGCGCCCACCGCGAGGCCGCCCCAGACGTAGGGCCAGCGTCCTCGCAGCAGCGCGCGCAGCGCGGCGCCGAAGCTCGCGGGCACCGCGGCGTTCCGCGCGGGCGGCAGACGTCGCCACAGCAGCGCGCTCGCGAGCGCGAGCACCGCGAGCTGCAGCGCGGCCGAGCCCGCATAGCCCAGGTGATGCGGCAGCCAGGGCACGGGCGCGGTGGCGATGGTCGCGCTGTAGAGCGGGTTCCAGGTGTTGAAGCCGAGCACGAAGCCCAGCGCCGCGCCCGCGAGCGCGAAGGGCGCGGTGGGCGAGCCTTCGCCGAGCCGGTACCAGTGCGCGCTGATGCACGAGCCCGACACCACCATGCCCGCGCCGAAGGCCAGGCCCGCGAGCACCAGCGCCCAGCTCACCGGGCCGATGTGCGCATCGGGCGGCAGCCGGCCCGGCTGCGGCACCGGCAGCCAGCCGCTCATCACCACGTGCATGCCGAGCGTGCCCACCGCGAGCGCCGCGACGATCGCGAGCAGGCCGCGCGCGTCGCCGCGCTCGAAGTAGTCGCGCGCATGGCAATAGAAGCAGAAGCGCGAGCGCTGCAGCACGATGCCGAGCACCGCGCCGATGCCGAGCGCGAAGGCCAGCGCGCGGCCGCCGCTGCGCTCGCCGAGCAGGTGCACGCCGGCCGCGAGCAGCACGAGCACGACCGACGCCGTGGCCAGCGCGGGCCAGCGCGCCGCGCCCGTGCCATCCAAAAAAAACGAGCCCGAAGGCTCGCCCAATGCCGTCCGCGCTTGCTGCGGACGGCCACCCAACTCGTGATGACTCACGCACCCTCCTCGTTCTTCTTCTCTCCTCGAATCACTTCGACGCCCAGACGGTGCCGCTCGGGTTGTTCACCGGCACGCCGACCGCGTTGCCGTACTCGGTCCACGAGCCGTCGTAGTTGCGCACGTTCTTGTAGCCGAGGATGCGGTGCAGCGCGAACCAGGTGTGGCTCGAGCGCTCGCCGATGCGGCAGTAGGTGATGACCGGCTTGCTGCCGTCGATGCCCGCGGCGGCGTAGAGCGCCTTCAGCTCGGCCGGCGACTTGAAGGTGCCGTCCTCGTTGACCGCGCGGCCCCAGGGCACGTTGGCCGCGCCGGGGATGTGGCCCGCGCGCACCGCGAGTTCGGCCGCGCCCGGCGGCGCGAAGATCTTGCCGCTGTATTCGTCGGCCGAGCGGATGTCGACCAGGCGCGTGTCCGACTTGCCGTCGGCCACCGCCACCACGTCGGTCAGGCGCGCGCGCAGTGCCGGGTCGGGCCGGCTCGCCTTGAAGGCGGTGGCGGCGTACTCGGGCGTGCGGTTCTCGAGCGTGCGGTTCTCGGCCTCCCACTTCTTGCGGCCGCCGTCGAGCAGCTTGACGTTGTTCAATCCGTACTGCTCGAACACCCAGGCGCCCCAGGCCGCGAACCAGTTGTTGTTGTCGCCGTACAGCACGATGGTGGTGTCCTTGTCGACGCCCGCGGCCGACAGCAGCTTCTCGAACTGGGCCTGGCTCACGATGTCGCGGCGCACGCGGTCGTTGAGGTCGTTGTGCCACGAGAAGTTGACCGCGCCGGGGATGTGGCCGCGCTCGTAGAGGCCGGGGTTCACGCTGACCTCGATCACGCGCACCTTGGCGTTCCGGAGGTTCTTCTCGAGCCACTCGGTCGACACCAGCGCCTCGCCGGCTTCGGCCGTGGATTGGGCGACGGCCACGGGGGCGCTCGCGATGAAGGTCAGCGTGGCAAGGGAGGCGGCTCGCCACCAGCGGCTCAGGATCGACATGCGTAACTCCTTGTGAAAAGTGCAGGCCGCACTTTAGGGAGTCGCCGCGCGCTCACCAACGAAGCGTTTGCGATATGGCTATGACCAATGCATCTGAAAGCGGCAGCCGCTTCGGCGCGATCAGGCCGAGGGCTTCGCGCCCTTGCGGCCGAACACCTCGGGCGCCACCAGCATGAAGGCGCGCACGCGGTCGGCCAGCACCGCGTCGAGGTCCTCGGGCATGGCCTCGGCGTAGATCCAGCGCCGCACGCCGATGTAGAAGATCCCGCCGTGCATGCCCCACATCAGCTCGCGCTCGCGCTCGGTGGGCCTGGCGCGCCCCGTGAGGCCGAGCTCGTGGCGCATCTCGCGCCAGATGTGCGGGAACAGCCGTTCCTTGAGCAGTTCCATGTACTGCCCCGGCACGTAGCCGTCGGACAGCCCCGAGAACACCAGGATGCGCACCCACTCCTTGGTGAGGATCGCGCGCGCATAGGCGCCGTAGAAGCGCACCAACCGCGCCTCGAGCGGCGTGGAACGGTCGGACAGCCACTCCTCCCACTCCTGCTGCCAGCGCTCGAGGTAGACCTCCTCGTACACGCGCTCGATCAGCGCGCGCTTGTTCGGGAAGTAGTGATAGAGCAGCGGATGCGTGATGCCGATCTGCTGCGCCAGCTCGCGCGTCTGGCCGTCGAGGCCGCGCTCCGAGAAGAAGGCGATCGCGCCGTCGAGGATCTGGCGCTCGCGGTCCTCGGTCGAGAGCCGCTGGCGCGCGGGCTTGACGGCCACGTTCTTCGGGTCTTCGGATGCGTCTTTCATGAAACGGCTGTTGTCTTCGGTGTTGTCGTTGGAGGGTCGCAATTTACCTCATGGTAAGTACCAATGATCTTATTGACCAATCGTTAAATACTCCGGCCCATGCGAACGGCACCGGCTCCCGGTGCGCCACCGAAGAAAGAGACGACGGATGGAACTGCAAGGCGAACAGTGGATTCCCGCGGGCCGCGAGACGGTCTGGCGCGCCCTCGACGATCCCGAGCTGCTGGCGCGCTGCGTGCCCGGCTGCGAGGAGATCCGCCGGCTCGGCGAGAACGAGATGGAGGCGCGGCTGCTCGCCAAGATCGGCCCGGTGCGCGCGCATTTCAGCGGCCGCATCCGCCGGCTCGACGTGGTCGAACCGCAGAGCTGCCGCATCGCCTTCGAGGGCAGCGGCGGCGCGGCCGGCATGGCCAAGGGCGAATCGCGCGTCACGCTCGCCGCCGAGGGCAACGGCACGCGGCTGACCTACACGGTCGAGGCGGCCGTCGGCGGCAAGCTGGGGCAGATCGGCGGCCGGCTCGTGAATGCCTCGGCACGCAAGATGGCCGACGAGTTCTTTCTCGCGCTCAACGAGCAGCTCGCGCCCAAGCCCGCGGCGCAGGTGCTCGAAGCCGCGGCGGACAGGCCCGAGGCACGGCGCGAACCGGCCCCCACATTGGCGGCACCCGTGCGCGCCGCCACCGCATCGGCCGGCTTCGGCCCCTGGTCCGGCGAACTGCAGCGCCTGCTGTGGCTCGCGATCGGCAGCGGCATCGGCTGGCTCGCGAGCCGCGCGTTCTGAGCCAGGGAAGCCCGCGATGAAAGCCCCCGCCTTCTCCTACCTGCGCGCGCAGAGCCTGGCCCAGACCTCGGCCCTGCTGCGCGAGCACGGCGACGCGGCCCGCGTGCTGGCCGGCGGCCAGACCCTGCTGGCCACGCTCAACATGCGGCTGTCGAAGCCGCAACTGCTGATCGACATCGCCGCCCTGCCCGAGCTGCGCGGCATCGAACTGCGCGGCGACTTCCTGCGCATCGGCGCGCTGGTGCGGCACGCCGACATCGAATGCTCGGAACTGATCGCGCAGCGGCTGCCGCTGCTGTCGCAGGCCGCGCCGCACGTGGCGCATGCGGCGATCCGCAACCGCGGCACGCTCGGCGGCTCGATCGCCTTCGCCGATCCGGCGGCCGAATGGCCGGCCTGCGCGCTCGCGGCCGATGCCGAGCTGATCGTGAGCGACGGCCAGCGCGAGCGCCGCGTGATGGCCGGCGACTTCTTCATCGACCTCTACCAGACCGACCTGCGCGCGCACGAGGTGCTGGTGGCGCTCGAGTTCCCGCTGCCGGGCCCGGCGCGCCGCTTCGCCTTCGCCGAACTCGCGCGGCGCCATGGCGACTACGCCATCGTGGGCATCGCGCTGGCCGCCGACGTGCACGAGGGCCGGCTGTCCGACCTGCGCATCGCCTTCTTCGGCATGGGCAACACGCCGATGCGCGCGCTCGGCGCCGAGACCCGGCTGGCCGGCACCCAGGCCGACGAAAGCACGCTCGAGGCGGCCGTGCTGAGCCTCGACGAAGACATGCAGCCCGATGCCGACCTGCACAGCAGCGCCGCGGCCAAGCGCCACCTGGCCGGCGTGCTGCTGCGGCGCGCGGTCGAGCGCGTGCTGCAACCGGAGACCGCCCAGTGATGGACACCACCGACACCCACGACCTCAAGCTCGCGGTGCGCATCGAGGTCAACGGCGAGGTGCACGCCTGCCGCGTGGAGCCGCGCCAGCACCTGGTCGACTGGCTGCGCGACGAGCTCGGCCTCAAGGGCACGCGCGTGGGCTGCGAGCACGGCGTGTGCGGCGCCTGCACGGTGCTGATCGACGGCGAGATCGCGCGCGGCTGCCTGGTGCTCGCGGTGCAGGCCGACGGCCGGCGCATCGAGACCATCGAGGGCCTGTCCGACGCCGGCACGCTCGCCGACCTGCAGCGCAGCTTCTCGGCGCGCAATGCCGCGCAGTGCGGCGCCTGCACCTCGGGCATGCTGCTGACCGCGCACGCGCTGCTCGAACGCACGCCCTGCCCGGGCCGCGAAACGATCCGCGAACAGATCTCGGGCAACTACTGCCGCTGCACGGGCTACCACGCGATCGTCGACGCGATCGCGCTGGCCGGGCAGGAACGGCAGGCACGATGCAGCGGCTGTACCGGCACCTCGGGGAGCGCGGCATGAACGACCTCACCCTCCCCGCGCCGGTGCGCGAGATCGAGGCGCAGCGCTACATCGGCCAGTCGGTCGAGCGGCCCAACATGCAGCGGCTCACCCAGGGCCGCGCGAACTACGTCGACGACCTCGAGCTGCCGCGCATGCTGCACGTGGTCTACCTGCGCAGCCCGCATGCGCATGCGCGCATCGTGCGCATCGATGCCGAGGCGGCGCGCCGCATGCCGGGCATCGCGGCCATCGTCGACGGCCGCCAGCTCGCGGCGGTCTGCGCGCCCTGGGTCGGCACGCTCAAGCACCTGGCGGGCATGCGCTCGCCGCCGCAGCATGCGCTGGCGATCGAGCGCGCCACCTGGCAGGGCGAGGCGGTGCTCGCCATCCTCGGCCGCACCCGGGCGCTGGCCGAGGACGCGCTCGACGCGGTCCAGGTCGAATGGGAGCCGCTGCCCGCGGCGGTGCACATGGACACGGCGCTCGATGCCGCCACGCCGGTGATCCATCCCGAGCTCGGCAGCAACCTGTGCTTCCACCGCGAGATCGACACCGGCGGCGTGGAGGCGGTGTTCGAGGGCGCCGACGTGGTGGTCGAGGACGAGTTCCGCTTCGGCCGCCACACCGGCGTGACGCTGGAACCGCGCGCCGTGCTGGCCGACTTCACGCCCACCGGCCGGCGCCTCGTGGTGCACCACTCGCACCAGGCGCCGCACATGATGGCCGACCTCTATGCGCGCCAGCTCGGCCTGCAGGAGGCCGACGTGCGCGTGGTCTGCCGCGACGTCGGCGGTTCCTTCGGCATCAAGGTGCATGCCTATGCCGACGACTTCGCGACGGTGGCGCTGTCGGTGCTGCTGGGGCGGCCCGTCAAGTTCGTCGCCGACCGGCTCGAGTCCTTCGTCACCGACGTGCATGCGCGCGAGCACCGCGTGAAGGCGCGGCTCGCACTGGCGCGCGACGGCCGCATGCTGGCGTTCCAGATCGACGACCTCACGGGCATCGGCCCGTTCTCGATGTTCCCGCGCACCAGCGCGATCGAGGGCAACCAGGTCATCAACATCACGGGCGGCCCCTACAAGCACGCGCACTACAAGGCCACGCTCGATGTCGCCTTCCTCAACAAGGTGCAGACCAGCCAGTACCGCGGCGTCGGCCATCCGATCGCCTGCACCGTGACCGAGGGGCTGGTCGACCTGGCCGCGGCGAAGCTGGGCATCGACCCGCTCGAACTGCGCCGCCGCAACGTGATGGAGGACGGCAGCTATCCGCGCCAGGGTGCCTCGGGCATCCTGCTCGAGGGGCTGTCGCACCAGGCCTGCCTGGACCGCATCGAAACGCTGATGGGCTACGGCGCGCTGCGCCGCGAGCAGGCCGCGCTGCGCGAGCGCGGCGTGCACCGCGGCATCGGCCTGGCGGCGCTGATCGAGCTGACCAATCCCGGCCCGGCCTTCTACGGCGTGGGCGGCGCGCGCATCGCGGCGCAGGACGGCGCGACCGTGCGGCTCGACCCCACCGGCGTGGTGCACTGCGCCACCGGCGTCGGCGAACAGGGCCAGGGCACCGAGACCATCTTCGCGCAGATCGTGGCCGACACGCTGGGCCTGCCGATGGCCTCGGTGCGCGTGCTGACCGGCGACACCGCGGCCACGCCCTATGGCGGCGGCACCTGGGCCTCGCGCGGCGCGGGCATCGGCGGCGAGGCCGTGCTGCTCGCGAGCCGCGACCTGCGCCGCCACATCCTGGCACTCGCGGCCGCGCACCTCAAGCGGCCGGCCGAGGGCCTGACGATCGCGCACGGCGAGGTGCGCTGCCTGGCCACGGGCGACACGCTGTCCGACCTGGCCGAGCTCGGCCGGCTTGCGCACTTCCGCCCCGACCTGCTGCCCGCGGGCTTCCAGCCCGAGCTGGTGGTCACGCGCCACTATGCGCAGCGCGACTATCCCTTCGTCTTCACCAACGGCGTGCAGGCCTCGTACGTCGAGGTCGACGTCGACACCGGCTTCGTGCGGCTGCTGCGCCACTGGGTGGTGGAGGACTGCGGGCGCGTGCTCAACCCGATGCTGGTCGACGAGCAGATCCGCGGCGCCGTGGTGCAGGGCATCGGCGGCGTGCTCTACGAGGAATGCCTCTACGACGACCACGGCCTGATGCGCAACGGCAGCATGGCCGACTACCTGGTGCCGATGGCCTTCGAGATGCCCGACATCGAGGTGGCCCACATCGAGACGCCCACGCGCACCTCGCAGCTCGGCGCCAAGGGCGCGGGCGAGGCCGGCACGGCGGGTGCGCCGGCCGCCGTGCTCAACGCGATCAACGACGCGCTGCGGCCCTTCGGCGCCCACGTGTCGGAACAGCCCGTGACCCCCGAGAAGGTGCTGCGCGCCCTCGGACGCATCTGATCCCCGGCCGCGCGGGCGCCCCCGGGGCCCGCGCCTTCATCGCTTGCATTGACCCGAACGACAAGGAGACACGCCATGACCTCGCCCCTCGACCTTCCCTCCCCCTCGCTGCGCCGGCGCACCGTGCTGCAGGCCGCCGGCGGCGCCCTGCTGGCCTCGGGCGCCGCGCTGCCGCTGCGCGCGCTGGCGCAGAACGAACCGTTCCGCGTCGGCCTGCCGATCCCGCTGACCGGGCCCTTCGCGGCCGAGGCGCGCGCGGTGCAGCAGGGCGCCGAGCTCGCGGTCAAGGAGTTCAACGCGGTCGGCGGCCGGCGCGCCGAGTTGCTGGTGCGCGACGACAAGCTCAACCCGCAGGAGGCCGTCACGCGCACGGTCGAGCTGATCGAGAAGGACCGCGCGCACTTCATCGTGGGCTCGGTGTCGGCGGCGGTGCAGCTGTCGGTCAACAACGCCACCAGGCAGCGCAAGATCATCTACAACTCGGTGAGCCAGTCCGACTCGATCAACGAGGCCAAGGACTTCAGCAAGTACACCTTCCACGAGTGCCTGAACCCGCACATGACCGCGGGCGCGGTGGCGCGCTACGCCTTTCCGAAGATGGGCAAGCGCGTGGTGTTCCTCACGGCCGACTACGCCTACGGCCACGAGATGTCGCGCGGCTTCCTCGCGGCCGGCAAGGCCTTCGGCATCGAGGTGCTGGCCGACATCCGCCATCCACTGGGCCAGACCGACTTCTCGAGCTACTTCCCGCGCATCCTCGCGCTCAAGCCCGACGTGCTGGTGGTCTGCAACTTCGGCCGCGACCAGTCGATCGCCTTCCGCCAGGCCGGCGACTTCGGCGTCAAGCAGAAGTCGAAGATCATCGCGCCGCTCTTGATGCACTCGGGCCGCATGGTCGACGGCCACGAGGTGTATGCCGACATCATCGGCGGCACCGGCTACTACTGGGGCATGGAGGAGAGCACGCCCTCGGCGCGCGCCTTCAACACGGCGTTTCGCGCGGCCAACGGCGGCACCGCGCCGACCGACTACGCGGGCCTGGGCTATGCGGGCGTGCGCAACCTGCTGGCCGCGGCCAGGCAGGCCAACAGCACCGACAGCGACCGCGTGGCCGAGGCGCTGCAGGCCCTCAAGAGCGACGCCTACAAGGGGCCGACCTACTACCGAGCCTGCGACCACCAGTCGGTGCAGTCGGTGCTGATCGTGGAATCGAAGCCCGCCGCGCAGGCCAAGGGCAAGGACGACATCTTCCGCATCGTCGCCACCGAGGCGCCCGACGAGGCACGCATGCGCAGCTGCGCCGAGCTGGGCCACGCCTGAGAGCCTCGCCGTGGAACTCTCCGTCTCCCTGCTGCTCCAGCAGCTCTTCGTGGGCCTGGCGCTCGGTGCCATCTACGTGCTGGTGGCCGTCGGCCTGTCGCTCATCTTCGGGCTGCTGGGCGTGGTCAACTTTGCGCACGGCGCCTTCTACATGCTGGGCGCCTACGTGGCGGTCTATGCCTACGGCCTCACCGGCAGCTTCTGGTGGTGCCTGCTGCTGGTGCCGCTCGCGGTCGGCCTGCTGGGGCTGGTGGCCGAGCGCTGGCTGATCCGGCCGCTGTACGGCCGCGGCGTCGACTACCCGCTGCTGCTGACCTTCGGCCTGGCCTACGTGCTGGTCGACGGCGTGCGCATGGTCTGGGGCGTGCAGGGCGAGGCCTTCGCCACGCCCGAGGCGCTGCGCGGCGCGGTCGACCTGGGCTTCGGCGTGTTCCCGCTCTACCGGCTGTTCCTGCTCGGCCTGTGCGCGGCACTGCTGCTGGCGCTGTGGCTGTTCATCGAGAAGACGCGCCTGGGCCTGGTGATCCGCGCCGGCGCGCGCGACCCGCTGGTGCTCAAGGTGCTGGGCATCGACGTGGGCCGCGTGTGGCTCCTGATCTTCGGCCTCGGCACCGCGCTCGCGGGCCTGGCCGGGCTGCTGGCGGCGCCGTTGCGCGGGGTGAATCCCGAGATGGGCGGCTCGGTGCTGATCGAGGCCTTCGTGGTCACGGTGATCGGCGGCATGGGCTCGCTGGTCGGCGCCATCGTGGCCGGCCTGCTGGTGGGCGTGGTGGTGGCGATGACCACGCTGTTCCAGCCCGAGCTCGCCGAACTCGCCATCTTCGCGCTGATGGCCGCGGTGCTGATCCTGCGGCCCAACGGGCTGTTCGGCGCGCGCGACTGAAGGCGCGCCCTTCGCTTCCAACGCTTTCCAGACCATGTCCACCACCACTTCCTCCTCCCCGCCCCCGCTGCGCGCGCCGCGCGCCGAAGCCGCCGCGGCCCCGGGCGCGCGACGGCTGCGCGAGGCGGCCACGCGCCACCGCGTGCCGCTGAGCATCGCGGTGCTCGCGCTGTTCCCGCTGGTCGTTCCGTTCCACGCGATGGCGATCAACATCCTGCTGTTCGGCCTGTTCGCCGCGGGCTACAACCTGACCTTCGGCTACACCGGCAAGCTGTCGTTCGGCCACGCGGCCTTCTACGGCAGCGGTGCCTACGCCTGCGGCATCCTGATCGCCAGCTACGGCCTGCCCTGGCCGCTGGCCGTGGCGGCGGGCATCGCGCTCGGCGGGCTGGTGGCGCTGGCCATCGGCGCGCTCGCGATCCGCACGCGCGGCATCTACTTCGCGATGGTCACGCTGTCGCTCGCGCAGTGCGTGTACTTCGCGGCCTTCCACGCGACTTCGTTGACGGGCGGCGACAACGGCCTGCGCGGCGTGAACGTGCCCACGCTGCGCCTCGGCGGCTGGCAGGTCGACCTGCTGCAGCCGCTGAACCGCTACTACTTCATGCTCTGCTTCGTGGCGCTGGCCGTGTGGCTGCTGTCGCGCATCCTGCAGTCGCCGTTCGGCGCGGTGCTCGAGGCGGTGCGCGAGAACGAGCAGCGCGCCCGCGCCTCGGGCTTCGACGTGGAGCGCGCCAAGCTGCTGTCGTTCGTGATCTCGGGCCTGTTCTGCGGGCTGGCCGGCGCGCTGACGGCGATCAACCTCGCGACCGTGGGCATCGACACCCTGTCGTACCACACCTCGGGCCAGGTGATGATGGTCACGCTGCTCGGCGGCATGGGCACCTTCTTCGGGCCCTTCGTGGGCGCGGGCGTGTTCCTCGCGATGGAGCATGCGCTGACGGCCGTGACCGAGCGCTGGCAGCTGATCGTCGGGGTGATCTTCATCGCGCTGGTGCTGTTCTTCCCGAAGGGCATCTGGGGCACGCTGCTCGCGAGGATGGAACGATGACGACCATGCATCGGGACGCCATCCTCGAGACGCGCGGCCTCACCAAGCGCTTCGGCCAGTTCACCGCCAACGAGGACATCGGCGTGAGCTTCCCGCGCGGGCAGCTCACCGCGATCATCGGTCCCAACGGCGCGGGCAAGTCGACCTTCTTCAACATGGTCTCGGGCGCCTTCGCGCCGAGCGCGGGCGAGATCCGCTTCGACGGCCGCGACATCACCGGGCTGGCCCAGCACCGCTTCGCGCACCTGGGCATCGCCAAGTCCTTCCAGGTGACCAACCTGTTCCCCGACCTCACGGTGCTGGAGAACGTGCGCGTGGCGGTGCAGGCGCTCGACAGCGGCTTCGACTGCTGGCGCCCGCGCGCCGCGCGCCGCGACTGGATCGAGAAGGCCGAGCGGCTGCTCGAGCGGGTGCAGCTGCAGGACAAGCGCGGCTTTCGCGCCGAGCGGCTCTCGCACGGCGAGCAGCGCGCGCTCGAGATCGCGGTGGCGCTGGCGAGCGACCCGAAGCTGCTGCTGCTCGACGAGCCCACGGCCGGCATGAGCCCCGAGGAGACGCGCTCGGTGATGGACCTGATCCTCGCGCTGGTGGCCGAACGCACGGTGGCGCTGGTGGAGCACAAGATGAAACTGATCATGGGCGTGAGCGACCGCATCGTGGTGCTGCACCAGGGCCGCCTGCTGGCCCAGGGCAGTCCCGCGGAGATCCGCGCCAACGAGGACGTGCAGCGCGTCTACCTCGGCCACGGAGGGCAACACCGATGACCCCATCGCAACCACCGCTGCTCGCGGTGCAGAAGCTCGAGGCCTGGTACGGCCGCAGCCACATCCTGCAGGGCATCGACCTCGAGGTGCACGCGGGCGAGATCGTCTGCCTGATCGGGCGCAACGGCGCGGGCAAGACCACGATCATGCGCAGCATCATGGGCCTGATGGGCCGCACGCGCGGCAGCGTGCTGTTCGACGGCGTGTCGCTGCTGGGCCTGCCGCCGCACCGGCGCTTCCACCAGGGGCTGGCCTACGTGTTCGAGGAGCGCCGCATCGTGCCCGGGCTCACGGTGCTCGAGAACCTGCGCCTGGGCATCCTGGCCTCGGGCCGGCGCGCGCGCGAGCAGGAGCTGATCGACGAGGTGGCGCAGACCTTTCCGCGCCTCAAGGAGCGGCTCGCGCAGGTGGCGGTCACGATGTCGGGCGGCGAGCAGCAGATGCTCGCGATCGCGCGCGCGATGGTGGCGCACCCCAAGCTGGTGATGCTCGACGAGCCCAGCGAGGGGATCATGCCGGTGCTGGTGGACGAGATGTTCGCGCTGTTCGCGGCCTGGAAGCGCGCCGGCAAGACGCTGCTGCTGGTGGAGCAGAACGTCGAGCTGGCGCTGTCGATCGCGGACCGCGCCTACATCGTCGACCAGGGCTGCATCGCGCACCACGCGGGCGCGGCCGAGCTGCTGGCCGACCGCGAGATCCAGGAGCGCTACTGCTCGGTGTAGCGCGCCCGGGCCTGGCTCAGGCGCCGTCGACCACCGGGTTCGACAGCAGGCCCACGCCCTCGATCTCGACCTCGCAGACGTCGCCGGCCTTCATGAAGACCTGCGGCTTGCGCGCCAGGCCCACGCCCGAGGGCGTGCCCGCGATGATGATGTCGCCGGGCTGCAGCGCGAAGGGCTCGGAGCACACCGACACCAGCGTCGCCACGTCGAAGATCATGTCGCGCGTGTTGGCGTCCTGCAGCACCTGGCCGTTGAGCCGGGTCTGCAGCTTGAGGCCGGCGGCGCCCGCGGGCAGCTCGTCGGCGGTCACGAACTCGGGGCCGAACGAGCCCGAGCGGTCGAAGTTCTTGCCCATCATCCATTGCGCCGACTTGAACTGGTAGTCGCGGATCGAGCCGTCGTTGAACACCGAGTAGCCGGCCACGTGGTCGAGCGCCTGGTCCTTGGCGATGTAGCGGCCGGCCTTGCCGATCACGATGACCAGCTCGCCCTCGTAGTCGAACTGGGTCGAGACGTGCGGGCGCTCGAGCGCCTTGCCGTGGCCCACCCACGAGGAGGCGAAGCGGTGGAACAGCACCGGGTAGGTCGGCGGGTCGAACTTGCTCTCGGCCGCATGGTCGATGTAGTTGAGGCCGACCGCGATCGCCTTGGCGGGCGACTGCACGGGCGGCAGCCAGTCGAGGCCGGCCAGCGGCAGCCGGCTGCGCGCGCTCTCGCCGGCGCGGCGCGCGGCGGCCAGGCCCTCGGGGCCGGCGCGCAGCAGCTCGTCGAGCGTGGCGGGCAGGCCTTCGGCGCTGAGGTTCACGACTTCGTCGCCAAGACGAAGACCGAGGGCGGGCTTGCCGCTGCTTTGAAAGGCCAGGAGGCGCATGGGAGTTCCTTGTGGTGGGTGAAAGAAGAAAGCGAAACGATCAGGCGGCGGGATCGGCGGCCGGCGGCGCGGGCTCGATCTCGAAGTTGGTGACGAAGTCCTCGGGCACGCGCGGGCCCCAGGCATAGAAGGAGTCTTCGGGCGGATGGTCGGCGGCGGGCCAGTCGAAGTCGCCGGGCACGAAGTCGATGTCGTACGAATACTCGCAGTAGCTGCCCCAGGGGTCGCGCACGTAGTGGAAGTAGTTCGAGCCCAGCACGTGGCGCCCCACGCCCCAGCCGCGCACATGGCCGGCGGCCAGCATCTGCTCCATGCCGCGACCGACCTCGTCGATGTCGGCCACGTCCCAGCTCAGGTGATGCAGGCCGGGCCCGCCCGACTTGGCCATCGCAACGAGGTGGTGGTCGCTGCCGTGCACGCCGTGCATGAACACGATCAGGTCGCCCGAGCGGTCGGAGACGCGCAGGCCCAGCGCCTCCTCGAAGAAGCGCACCGCCTCGGGCACCTTGGCGCTGAACAGCAGCACGTGCGAGAGCCGGCGCGGGTGCACCTTCGGGATGCGCGCGCGGTTGAGTGACGCGCCCACGCCCGGCGGCGGCCGCGGCGCGAGCACCCGTTCGCCCGCGGCCTCGGGCGAGCTCTTGGCGGCCACCACGACCTGCACCGGGAAGCCGTCGGGATGCAGCAGCCAGAGGCCGGCCTCGCCGCCCTGCCCCTCGCTCAGCGGATGGGGTTCGCAGCGTGGCAGGCCCAGCTGCCGCGCGCGCGCGGCGATGCCGTCGAAGTCCTCCGCGAAGCAGCCGAAGCGCAGGTACTGCAGCTTCTTGGGCTGGCCCGGCGCTTCGTGGAGCGAACCCCAGGCCTGCGGATGGCCGACGGTGTGGAGGTCGAGCCGGCCGCCATCGCGGCGCGGATCGAGGCCGAAGGCGGCATAGAAGCGCTCGGCCTCGGCGAGGTCGGGCACGGTGAACACGAAGCGGTCGAGCGAATGCACGGCCTGCAGCGCGGCGCGCGGCGGGTTCTTGACGGTGCGAAGCGAGGAAGCGGTCATGGCGGCTTGTCTCCGGTGGACGGGTGGATCCGTGGTTTCTTGTTCGAAGAATATATTATTTATTGAATCATAGATTTAAAAGCCTGCCAAGTATGATCTGGGCCGAAGCAACGCCACGGCGCGAAAGGACGCGATGAACGAGAAGACCAAGGGCATGAGCCAGACCCGGCTGGTGTTCACCCACCTGCGCGCCGCGATCGTCGGCGGCCGCCTGCTGCCCGACGCCAAGCTCAACATCGCCGCGCTGGCCGAGGAGCTCGACGTGAGCGCGGGCGCGGTGCGCGAGGGGCTGGCGATGCTCGAGGCCGAGTCGCTGGTGGTGTCGGAGCCCGCGCGCGGTTTCCGGGTCAGCCCCATCTCCGAGCCCGAGCTCGAGGACCTGGTGCAGGCGCGCATCGAGATCGAGAAGCTCTGCCTGGCCGAGGCGATCCGCCATGGCGGCCTCGAATGGGAAGGCCGCGTGGTGTCGGCCCACCACCGGCTGTCGCGGCTGGCCGAGCTGCAGCACGAGCTGCCGCAGACCCTGCTGAGCGAGGACTGGACCACCGCCCATGCCGAGTTCCACCATGCGCTGGTGAGCGGCTGCCCCAACGGCTGGCTGCTGCGCATGCACCTGATGCTCTACCAGCAGAGCGAGCGCTACCGGCAGCTGTCGGCGCCGCTGGGCGGCGACCAGCGCGACGTGCGCGGCGAGCACCAGGCGCTGGTCGACGCGGTGCTCAGCAAAGACGTGCAGGCCGCGCAGGCGCTGATCACGGAGCATCTGCAGACCACGGGGCGCCTGCTGGTCGAGGGCCTGCGCGCGCAGGCGCCGAAGGCGGCGAAGCGCCGCGCTTAGCTGCGCGGCAACGACGCGGCAACGACGCGACGATTGCGCCGCCACATCACAGCTATATCGCGCGGCCCCTTCAACCGACCCGCTCGGCATCGCAAGCTCGCTGCATCTTCAACAAAGCATGCAAGGAGCGACACGATGTTCGCGATGCAGTACTCGCACCGGCTGCCGGCCGGACACGACATGGAAGCCATCCGCCGCCGCGCGGCGCAGCGCGGCCCGCTGTGGGACGACACCGAGGGCCTGGTCTTCAAGGCCTTCGTCGCGCAGGAGCGCGGCCGGCACCGTGCCGTCGGCCACCTCTACGCCTCGGTCTACCTGTGGCGCGAGCCCGCGGCCGCGGCTTCGTTCCTGATGGGCGAGCGCTTCCAGAACGTGATCGACAGCTTCGGCCGGCCGCGCGTGGAGAGCTGGCTGCCGCTCGATGCGCGCGCCGGCGCGGCGCGGACCGAACGCGCGGCCTGGCTGCGGCGCAGCGAGCGCGCGCTCGATGCCGATGCCGATCGCACGGCGGTGTTCGCCGCGCAGGCCCGCGAGCCAGAGGCAGGCGTGGTCGCGACCTGGAGCGCGCTCGACCTGGCCGCCTGGCGGATCGTGCGCTTCACGCTGCTGACGGATGCGCCCGAGGCGCCCGATGCGGGCGATGGTGATGCGATCTACGAAGTACTGCACCTCGCGCAGCCGGGCCTGGAGACGCTGCCATGAGCACCGCCTTCGACCTGCTCGCGGGCCATCTGCTGGCCGTGCTCTCGAGCGCCGCCGTGCTGGCGATGGCCACCGCCGTGGCGGCCATCGCCCTGCGCGCGCTCAGCGCGTGAGGCCGCCGGCCGTCGCGCGCATCGCGTCCGACAGCGACTTCAGGGCGCGCCGCGCCGGCGCATCGGACATGCCCGCATGCAGCACCACGTCGCGCGCGGGCAGCGGCGGCAGGCCCAGCACCGGGCCGACCTCGATCGTGCCGGCCGGCGCCACGCGGCGCCCGAGCGCGGCCACCGCGAGTCCGGCCGAGACGGCCGCGCCCACCGTGAGGATGCCGCCGCCCACGAACACCTCGGACCAGGGCACGCCGCCCTGCGCCAGCGCCGTGATGGCCATCTGCCGCACGCTGCAGGGCTCGGCCTGCGTCGCCAGCGGCAGCGGCTCGCCCGAGCGGTACACGAAGTCGGGCGCGGCCATCCAGCCGAAGGGCTCCTCGAACAGCACCTCGCCGTCGAGCCGGCGGCTGTCGTGGCGCAGCACCAGCACGGCATCGAGCGTGCCGCGGTCGAAGGCCTCGAGCAGTTCGCGCGAGGTGGAGATGCGCACCTCCATCACCACGCCGGGCTCGGCCTGCTTCACGCGGCGCAGCAGCAGCGGCAGCTCGGCGCCGACGATGTGGTGGCTCAGGCCCACCACCAGCCTGCGGCGCGGCGCCGCGAAGGCATCGAGCGCGCCGCTGTGCGCGGCCAGCAGGTTGCGTGCAAAGGGCAGGAAGGCATCGCCCTCGGCCGACAGCCGCACGCGGCGCGGCGTGCGCTCGAGCAGCCGGCGGCCCAGGCCGTCCTCGAGCCGCTTGATGCGCAGGCTCACGGCCGACTGGGTGCCGTCGAGCGCCTCGGCCGCGCGCGTGAAGCTGCGCAGGTCGGCCACCAGCACGAAGGCCTGCACGGCCTCGATGTCGAGCGCCTTCATGGCGCGCGCCCGTCGAAGGCTGGGGGATCGGTGGGGACGATGGAAGGCGCGCTCATTTCGATGCGATCATTTCACAAGGCATTCGCCCGCGTGTTCCGGCGCGGCACATCGACCCTCCACAGAAAGAGACATCCCGTGTCCCTCGAAACCCACTCCCCCGTCAATGCGCCGCTGATCGGCGTGCCCGGCGGCCGCCAGCAGCTCGACACTCCGGCGCTGCTGATCGACCTGAGCGCGATGACGCGCAACATCGAGCGCATGGCCGCCTTCGCGCGCTCGCGCGGCGTGGGCCTGCGGCCGCACGTGAAGACGCACAAGTCGGTGGCGATCGCGCGCATGCAGGTCGCGGCCGGCGCCATCGGCGTGAGCTGCGTGACGGTGGGCGAGGCCGAAGTGATGGTCGCGGGCGGCATCCCGGGCGTGCTGCTGACCTCGCCCGCGGTCACGCCGAGCAAGATCGCGCGCGTGCTCAAGCTCGCGCGCCAGGCCGGCCCCGGCGGGCTGATGGTGGTGATCGACGATCCGCGCAATGCCGCCGAGCTCGCGCGCGCGGCCGCCGCCCTGCCCCATCCGCTCGACGTGCTGGTCGACTACGGCGCGGGCTACAACCGCACCGGCGCCGCCACCGAGGCCCAGGTGCTGGCGCTGGCGGCGGCGATCGCGGCCGAGCCGCGGCTGCGGCTGCGCGGCCTGCAGGCCTACGCGGGCAACCTGCAGCACATCGTGGAGCGCGAACACCGCAGCGCCTCGGCCGCAGGCCTGCGCAAGACGGTGGCGCAGATCGTGGCCGCGGCCGGGCGCCAGGGCATCCGCTTCGAGATCGTGACCGGCGCCGGCACCGGCACCCACGACCTCGATGCGCAGGGCGACGGCTTCACCGAGCTGCAGGCCGGCTCGTACGTGTTCATGGATGCCGAGTACGCGCAGGTGCTGGCCGGCAACGCGCCCGGCCAGGAATTCGAGGTCTCGCTGTTCGTGCAGACCGCGGTGGTCAGCACGCAGGCGGCCGACTGGGTGACGGTGGACGGCGGCAGCAAGTGCTTCGCCACCGACAGCGGCGTGCCGCTGGTGGCGCGCGGCGCCGGCGCGGGCAGCCGCTATGCCTTCTTCGGCGACGAGCACGGCAAGCTGCTGGTGCCGGCCGACGAGCGCCCGGCGCTGGGCGCGCGTGTCGAATTCGTGACGCCGCACTGCGACCCGACCGTGAACCTGCACGACGTCTACCACGTGGTCGAGGACGACACGCTGGTCGCCATCTGGCCGGTGGATGCGCGCGGGAAGCGCTGAAGAAGAAAGCCGCTCAGACCCGCGGCAAGGCGGCCAGGTAGGTCGACACCACGATCGCCGCCGCGCGATCGAGCTGCAGGATGTCGGCCACGTCGAAGGCATGCGGCGCGGTGCGCCCGGTGGCGCCCAGCGGCTTGCGGATCTCGACCAGCACCTCGGCCGCGAGCTCGCGATCGCTGCGCGGACGGCCGTCGGCATGCATCACCCAGGCATCGACGTCGTCCATCGCGATGGTGCGGAACACACCCACGATCGGGACGTACTTGTAGCGATCCTCGCCCACCAGGATGGGGACGTTGAGGTTGCAGAAAAACGTGGTCGTCGACATGCAGGATCGCTGCCGTGGCAAGGCTTCTTAATAATTGATAAGTGTGATGCGAAGGATTTCCCATGACGGCAGAGTTCACGGCATCCAGCCGTGACCTTCTGCACACAAACCGTCCCAAACAGCCCCGTCGCATGCAAAACGAATACTTACATTTTACATGTTCGTAAATCTTTGTGTCGCAAAGGCGTCCATTTGTTACTTAATTCATTCGTAAAGATGTGACGCATGCACGTTTCATGACCTTGTCATCACGCGCCAGGACGCGCCGGCGCGACCGCGCCGCCATGGGCCGGCCTCGGCATGTACCTGCAATGGCGATGCTGCTGTGCGCGCGGAAGGGCTCGACGGCGGCCGCGGGCGTGCGGGGCCGCGCGCCGCGCGAGGCGGACGTGCGCTGTCGGCGCCCGAGCCCGGCGCCGCTCAGTCGGGCGCGGTGAAGCGCGGCGCGCGCCGCTCGATGTTGGCGCGCACGGCCTCGACCTGGTTCGGGCTGCCGATCAGCGCCTGCTGCTCCACCGACTCGGCGATCAGCAGCTCGGCCGCGCTGTGTGCCAGCGAGGCATTGAGCAGCCGCTTGCCGGCGCGGATCGCATCGGGGCTCTTGCCGGCGATCTCGTGCGCCATCGCGAGCGCCTCGGCCAGCGGATCGGCCGCGAGGCGCGTGGCGAAACCGAGCTGCAGCGCCTCCTCGCCCGAGAACACGCGGCCGGTGTAGGTGAGCTCGCGCACCACGTCGCTGCGCGCCAGCTCGCGCATCAGCACCATGCCGCCCATGTCGGGCACCAGGCCCCACTTGATCTCCATCACCGACAGCCTGGTGTCGGGCGCGACGATGCGGATGTCCGCGCCCAACGCCACCTGCAGGCCGCCGCCGAAGGCCACGCCATGCACCGCGGCGATCACCGGCACCGGCACCTCGCGCCACACCATCGCGACCTGCTGCGCGGCGTTGGCCAGGCCGTGCGTACGCGCCACCAGCCCGGCGCTGCCGGCCGACTGGCCCAGCACCTCGCCGGCCGCGCCCTGCTCCATGCGCTGGAACGAGGCCATGTCGAGCCCCGCGCAGAAGGCCTTGCCGCGCCCGGCGATCACCACCGCGCGCACCGTGGCGTCGGCGCGCAGCGCTTCGCCGGCGGCGATCAGCGCATCGAACATCGCGGGGTCGAGCGCGTTCATCTTGTCGGCGCGGTCCAGCTGCAGTTCCACCACGCCGTCGGGGTGGCGGATCGTTTCGATGCGTTCGGTCATGCGGTGTGTCTCCTGGGGTCGTTGGCAAAGTATCGCGCGCCGCGGTGCTCGGCGATGATGGCGGCTGTCGCCGACCCAACACCCGCACCGCCGTCCATGTCCCTCGACCGCCGCCGCTTCCTGCAATCGGGCACCGCCGCCGTGGTGGCGCTGCTGGCCCAGCATCCTGCCGGGGCCACCAAGCCCACGGTGTCCGGCGAGGCTGGCGAAGCTCTGGGCTTCACGGCCGTGCCGGCCTCGCTGCGCGACGCGGTCGTGGTGCCGCCCGAGTACGAATGGCAGTTGCTCTACCCCTGGGGCACGCCCACCGGCATCGCCGGCCAGCCGATGCCCGCCTTCGCGCCCGACGGCGGCAACAGCGCGGCCGACCAGGCGCTGCAGGCCGGCATGCATCACGACGGCATGCATTTCTTTCCGCTCGCCACGCCCGGGCGCGCGCTGCTCGTGATGAACCACGAGTACACCGACGAGCAGTTGCTGCATGCCGACGGCGCGAAGGAATGGAACGCGCAGAAGGTGCGCAAGTCGCTGCATGCGATGGGCGTGTCGGTGATCGAGATCGCGCGCACGCCCGAGGGCGGCTGGCGCCAGGTGCTGCCCTCCCCCTATGCCCGCCGCGTGCACGGCAACACGCCGATGCGCATCGCCGGCCCGGCCGCGGGTTCGCCGCGCCTGCGCACCGCGCTCGATCCGGCCGGCACCGAGGTGCTCGGCACCTTCGCCAACTGCGCGATGGGCGTCACGCCCTGGGGCACCTACCTGACCTGCGAGGAGAACTTCCACGGCTACTTCGGCGGCCCGAAGGAGGCGGCCAAGGACGCCACGCCCGCGCAGCGCCGCTACGGCACGGTGGCGGGCTCGCAATGGGTCGAGTACTGGCGCTTCGACGAGCGCTTCGACCTGAGCCGCCATCCCAACGAGCCGCACCGCTTCGGCTGGGTGGTCGAGATCGACCCCTTCGATCCCGCCGCCAGGCCCGTCAAGCGCACCGCGCTGGGCCGCAAGCGCCAGGAGAGCGCGACCTGCACCGTGACCAGGGACGGCCGCGTGGCGGTCTACATGGGCGACGACGCGCGCTTCGAATACATCTACAAGTACCTGAGCACCGAGCGCATCGCGCCCGCCGGCGAGGGCTCGCGCGCGGCGGCCAACGCGCGGCTGCTCGACGAAGGCACGCTGTACGTCGCGCGCTTCGACGCCGACGGCCGCGGCCGTTGGATCGAGCTCGTGCACGGCCGCCACGGGCTCGACGCCGCAGCCGGCTTCGCCGACCAGGCCGAGGTGCTGGTCCATGCGCGGCTCGCGGCCGACGTGGTGGGCGGCACGAAGATGGACCGCCCCGAGTGGATCGCGATCAGCCCCGGCGGCGAGGTCTACGTCACGCTCACCAACAACAGCCAGCGCGGCGACCTCGGCAAGCCCGGCCCCGATGCCGCGAACCCGCGCGCAGACAACCTGTTCGGCGGCATCCTGCGCTGGCGCGAGGACGACGGCGACGCGGCAAGCGCGGGCTTCGCCTGGGAGCATTTCGTGCTCGCGGGCGACACCGCGCAGCCCGGCAGCGGCGCGCGCTATCCGAGCGCCGACGCCGACCTGTTCGGCAGCCCCGACGGCCTGCACTTCGACAGCGGCGGCCTGCTGTGGATCCAGACCGACATGAGCGGCCAGCTGATCGGCAAGCCGCCCTACACCGCCCTGGGCAACAACCAGATGCTGGTGGCCGACCCGGCCACGGGCCGCATCAAGCGCTTCCTGACCGGGCCCAGCGGCTGCGAGATCACGGGCTGCGTGGTCGCGCCCGACCGCCGCGCGCTGTTCGTCAACGTCCAGCATCCGGGCGAGTCGCGCGACGACGGCAGCGCCACGCACAACAGCGCCTGGCCCGACGGCACCGCACCGGGCAGCGCGCGGCCGCGCTCGGCCACGCTGGTGATCCGGCGGCGCGACGGCGGCATCGTCGGTACCTAGAGGAGACCCCCATGAGCATCCGCATCGTTCGACTCGGCACGCCGCGCAGCCCCGGCGAAGGCCTGCGCGTGGGCACCGTGCGGCGCCCGCCGCGCGGCGTGCCCAAGAGCGAATTCGCGTCGCAGGACTGGTACGACGTCTGGTACCCGAACCTCGCGCCCTCGACCGAGACCATGAAGCTGGGCCAGGCCGCGCAGACGCCGGCCGAGTGGAATGTGTTCATGCGCAAGTACAAGGCCGAGATGGCCGAGGCCGACGCGAGCCGCAGCCTCGACCTGCTCGCGGCGCTCTCGCACCAGACGGCGCTGGCCGTGGGCTGCTACTGCGAGGACGAGTCGCGCTGCCACCGCTCGCTGCTGCGCGGCCTGCTGGACGAGCGCGGCGCCGACATCGCGGCCTGATCAGAGCTGCGGCAGCGCCGCGAACACCGGCAGGGCCTCGGCGCGCGCGGCATGGGCCGCGAGCGCCGGGCAACGGGCCGGTACCACCAGCTCGGGCAGCATCAGCTGCGTGAACGACCAGGCCACGGCCGCCGAGACGGCGTCCTGCGTCAGCGCCGCTTCTTCGGCGGTCCATGGCGCCGCCGCCACCTCGCGCTCGAGTTCGTCATAGGCCGCCAGCAATTGCCCCAGCACCCGGTCCACCCAGGGCTGGTGCAGCTTCTCGGCCGGCCGGAGCTTGCGCTCGTAGACGATCTGCACCGTCTTCTCGCAGGCCGCGAGCGCGAGCCCCGTGAGGCGCAGCGCGCGCAGCCGCGCCGCCGCTTCGGCCGGCCACAGGCTGCGGCCGGCGAGGAACTCGGCGTACTCGACGATCAAGGTCGAATCCATCAGCACCGCGCCGTCGTCGAGCACCAGCGTCGGCGCCTTGACCACCGGGTTGATGGCGCGGAACTGCTCGAAGGTGCTGAACACCGAGAGCGAGCGGTGTTCGAAGGGAATGCCCAGCAGCCGCAACGAGACGGCGGTGCGGCGCACATAGGGCGAGTCGAGCATGCCGACGAGTTGCATCGAAGGTTCCTCCTTGGGTCTTGAACGAAGCCACGACCTTAGCGGTGCCTGTGCGCACGAGCCACGGGCATTCATCGAAAATCGGCGCTCCCGGCCGATGGACCATCGGCGAACCCTTCCGCTCATCGCGCATGGACATCGACAAGAAAGACCGCCTGATCCTCGAAGCCCTGCAGGCCGACGCGCGCCAGAGCCTCGCGGCGCTGGGCAAGCGCATCGGCCTGTCGCAGCCGGCCATGAGCGAGCGCGTGCGCAAGCTCGAGGACGCGGGCGTGATCGAGGGCTACGGCGCGCGCGTCAACCTGCGCGCGCTCGGCGTGGGGCTGCAGGCCATCATCCGCATCGACACCACGCATGCGGGCATCGCGCGCTACCTGAAGCTGTTCGAGCAGATGCCCGAGGTGCTGAGCGCCGACCGCGTGACCGGCGAGGACTGCTTCATCGTGCGCTGCGCGATCGCCGAGCCGGCCGACCTCGAGCGCGTGGTGGACGCGCTCGCGGTCGACGGCGCGGTCACCACCTCGCTGGTGCTGTCGAGTCCCGTGAACAAGCACGTCACCGTGCACGCGGCGAAGCCGCCGAGGAAGTAGCGCGCAGGCTCAGCGCTGCGTCTTGTCCTTCTGGTTCTGCGCCTCGATGCGCTCGCGCGCGGCCAGCCAGTCGCCGTCGCTCCACTGGCGCAGCTCGTAGAAGTTGCCGCCATTGGCCAGCGCGTTGGCGCCGTCCATCATGATGCTCTGGCCCGTGAGCCAGTCGCACTGGCCCGGCGACATCAGGAAGGCCGCGAGGTTCTGCAGCTCGCTCATGCGGCCGGTGCGCGCCATCGGGCTCATCGCGATGGTGCGCGCGCCGGGCTCCTCGCCGGGGTTCAGGCGCTTGCTCATGCCCTCGGTCGGGATCTCGCCCGGGCCCACGGCATTGAGCCGCACGCCGTAGCGCGCCCATTCCACCGCGAGCGACTTGGTCATCACCTCGATGCCGGCCTTGCTCATCGCCGAGGGCACCACGTAGGGGCTGCCGTTGTCGACCCAGGTCACGATGATGCTCATCACGCTGCGGAAGGCATCGCCGGCCTTCCACTGGCCCGACTTGGCCTCGGCCACCCAGCGCTTGCCCACGGCCTGCGTGACGTAGAAGCTGCCGTGGAAGACGATGTTCGCGATCGCGTCGAAGGCGCGCGGCGAGAGGCTCTCGGTCGGCGAGACGAAGTTGCCGGCCGCGTTGTTCACCAGGCCGGTGAGGCCGCCGCTCTGCCAGAGGCTCTCGACCATCTCGTCGACGCTCTGGGCGACGCGGATGTCGACGCCGAAGGTGTCGATGCGCCGTTCGGGAAACTGCTGGCGCCACTCGGCCGCGGTCTCCTCGCAGACCGACTGGCGCCGGCCGCAGATCGCGATGTCGGCGCCCAGGCCGAGGAAGCGCTCGGCCATCGCGCGGCCGAGCCCGGTGCCGCCGCCGGTCACGAGGATGCGCTGGCCGCTCATGAGGGAAGGTTGGAACATGCGTCGTCTCCTGGAGGTTTGCCTGACGGCGGCCATGCTACGCGCGGCGGGCGCCGCGCGCATCGGGGGCCGGGTCGCGGGCGCGACGCGGGGCTGGGGCGAGAATGGCGCCATGCCCGACTCCATCGACGCCTCCTCGCAGCCGCTCGCCGGCGTGCGCATCCTGAGCCTCGCGCTCAACCTGCCCGGCCCGGCCGCGCTGCTGCGCTGCCGCCGCATGGGCGCCGATTGCCTGAAGCTCGAGCCGCCCGCGGGCGACCCGATGGCGCTCTACAACAAGCCTGCCTATGCCGCGCTGCACGAGGGCATCGCCATCGAGGCGGCCGACCTCAAGAGCGAGGCCGGCCAGCGCGCGCTGCACGAGGCGCTCGCGCGCACCGACGTGCTGCTGACCTCGTTCCGTCCCTCGGCGCTGGCCAAGCTCGGCCTGGACTGGAACGCGCTGCATGCGCGCCATCCGGCGCTGTCGCAGGTGGCGATCGTCGGCGCCCACGGCGAACGCGCCGAGGAGCCGGGCCACGACCTGACCTACCTCGCCGAGAGCGGCCTGGTCACCGGCACCGAGTTGCCGGCCACGCTGTTCGCCGACATGGGCGGCGCGCTGCTCGCGAGCGAGGCGGTGCTCAAGGCGCTGCTGCTGCGTTCGCGCGGCGCCACGGCGCAGGGCGTGTACCTCGAGGTCGCGCTCAATGTCTCGGCCGACTGGCTCGCGCTGCCGCGCACCTGGGGCCTGACGCAGCCGCAGGGCGCGGTCGGCGGCGCGCATGCGGGCTACCGCGTCTATCCCTGCGCCGACGGCCGCGTGGCGGTGGCCGCGCTCGAGCCGCACTTCGCCAACCGGCTGTGCGAGGCCGCGGGCCTGGCCTCGCGCGACATGATGGCGCCGGCCACGCACGAGGGCGTGGCGGCCTGGATCGTGGGCCGCAGCCGCGCCGAACTCGAGGCGATGGCGCGCGAGCGCGACGTGCCGCTGCTCACGCTGGCGGACTGAAGCCCGCCGGGCCGGCGGACCTCAGAGCTTGATACCCGCCGCCTTCACCGTCGGCCCGAGCACCGCCACCTGCTCCTTCACGATGCCCTCGAAGCGGGCCGTCGTCTCGGGCTTGGCGACGATGCCCAGCTCGATCAGCTTCTTCTGGACCTCGGCCATGGCCAGCACCTCGTTGCAGGCGGCATGGAGGCGCGCCACCACCTCGGGCGGCAGCTTCGCGGGGCCGCTGAGGCCGAAGAAGTTCTCGAGCACCAGCTTGGGCTGACCGACTTCGGCGATGGCGGGCACCTCGGGCATCAGCGGCGAGCGCGCGCTGCCCGTGACCGCCAGCGGCACCAGCTGGCCGCTCTTGAAGTACGGCACGTAGGCGGTGATCACGTCGATCCCCACGGGGATGGTGTTGGCGATCAGGTCGGTGGTCATCGGCGCGCCGCCGCGGTAGGGCACATGCTCCAGGTGCAGCCCGGTCACGCGGCGGATCAGCTCACCGTGGATGTGGCCGATCGAGCCCGGGCCGCCCGAGCCGAAATCGAGCCGGCCGTCCTTGCGCGCACGGGCTTCCAGGTCGGCGAAGCTCGCGATGCCCGAGCCCTTGCTGGCCATCACCACCAGCGGCGCCGAGCCCAGCGCGGCGATGTGACTGAAGGCCGCGACCGGGTCGTAGGGCTGCTTGTCGAGCGTGAACGGCCCGAGCGCGATCGGCGTGGTGTTCGCGAGCATCAGCGTGTAGCCGTCGGGCGCCGCGGCCGCCACCTGGGCGCCGCCGATGGTGCCACCCGCGCCGGGCTTGTTGTCGATCACCACCGCCTGGCCGAGCCGGCGCGCGAGCTGCTCGCCCATCACGCGCGCCAGGATGTCGCTCGAGCCGCCGGGCGGGAAGGTCACGACGATCCTGATCGGCCGGTCGGGCCACTGCGCGAAGGCCGGCAGCGCGAGCGCGGCGGCGCCGGCCGCCAGCAGTTGCAGCGCGCCGCGGCGCGAGGGTCGAGCGAGGGAGAGGTCGGTGGAGTTCATGGCACGGTCCAGCAAGAGCGATGCCCGCACTCTAGGAACGCACCCATGGCACGCCAATCGCTAGCGCGTTATGCGCGGCATAGCAAAGCGCCGGGCCTGCACGATGGCTTGGCACCAAAGCTGTGCAGCGCCCTTCCCTCCATGTCCCGCGCCAACGATCCTTTCGACACCTACCTGCTGCGCGTCTTCGCCGTGCTGCTGGCCGAGCGCAGCGTCTCGCGCGCCGCCACCCGGCTCAACCAGTCGCAGCCGGCCGTGAGCACCGCGCTCAAGCGGCTGCGCGAGATCTTCGGCGATCCGCTGCTGGTGAAGGACAAGCAGCGCATGGTGCCGACCGAGCGCGCGCTGCGGCTCGAAGCCTCGGTGCGCGTGGTGCTCGGCGAGATCGACGCCCTGCTCGCGCCGGCCGACAGCTTCGATCCCGTGACGACGCGGCTGACCTTCCACCTCGGCACGCCCGACTACCTGGCGCCGCCGCTGATGGCCGCGGTGGTGCAGTACCTGCGCGGCACCGCGCCGGGCGCGCGCCTGTTCATGCATCCGCTCGGGCCCGAGTTCGATGTCGAGGCCGCGCTGGCCGACGGCTCGCTCGACGTGGTGGTGGGCAACTGGCCGCAGCCGCCCGAGCACCTGCACACCACCTTGCTGATGGAGGACGAGATCGTCTGCCTGGTCGACCGCGACCACCCGGGCGCGCAGGGCCTCGCGTTGAGCGACTACCTGCACGGCGCCCACGTGGTGCCGCAGCTCTACAGCACCCTGCAGCGCGGCGTGGTCGAGAGCCACCTGGCCACGCTGCGCCTGGCGCGCACGCCGACCGTGACGGTGCCCTACTTCTCGATGGCGCCGCAGCTCCTGCCCGGCACCGACCTGATCTTCACCACCAGCCGGCACTTCGCGCAGCACTACGCCGCGCTGCTGCCGCTGGCGATCGTGCCGGCGCCGCTCGACTTTCCGCCGATGCGCTTCTACCAGCTCTGGCATGCGCGCCACCAGCGCGCGCCGGGCCACGTGTGGTTCCGCTCGCTGCTGTCGGCCGTGATGCGCACGGCCGGCGCCACGCGGCATCTGCGGATGCCGCCGGCGAAGACCGCCGCGGCGCCGCTGACCCTGGACCGGACCTGAGCGGCCGCGTCAGCGGCCCAGCCCCTCGCGCTGCCGGTCCTCGCGCTTGAGCGCGAGGTAGGTGTCGAGGTCGATCTCGTGCAGCTGGCGCGGGAACTGCTCGGCGGCTGCGAACCAGTGGCGCTGCCGCTGCTCGGACTGGCCCTTGGCATCGGCCGCGAGGTAGGCATCGAGCGTGAGGAAGTAGCGCATCGCATTGCGCTCCACCAGCCCGCGCATGCCGCGGATGTACTCGGGCTTGCCGTCGGGCGTCTGTCCCACCACGGTGAAGCCGACCTTGTCGCGCCCGAAGGTCGCGAGGTAGGCCTGGGTGGCGAGCTTCACCATCATGCTGTGGTCGTAGCTGTAGCTGAAGTGCAGGAAGCTCTTGTGCTCGTCGAGCGCCACCGCCTCCAAGGTGACGTGGTAGTTGCTGGTGCCGAACGGGCCGCTGGCGGCCGACAGGTCGATCATCAGGTGATCGGGCGTCGCGCTCGCCACGCGATAGGCGAAGGGCAGCTCGAAGGCCTGGTCGACCGGCTTGTCGTAGCGCCGCACCACGAAGAGCGTGAGCGTCTCGCGGCCCGGCGCGCCGCTCACGCGGCAGCGCCGGTTGTTGACGTGCAGCAGCATCAGCTCGCACCAGTTGGCCGAGCCCTTGAGCGCGCTGCCGACCTCCGACAGCGGATGCTCGACCACCGCGTAGACGTCGCCCTGCAGCCCGTCGGGCGTCTCGATCGAATCGAGCTGTATGGGGCGGCCGAAGCTGCTGCGCTCGAGCTTGTCCTTGATCTGCTTGTGCCGGGCGCGCAGCGCCTGCGCGGGCGCTTCGCCGGCCGCCGGCTCGGTGGCCGTGGGCGCGGCGACGGCCTGGAGACTGCCCGCCAGCAGCCAGCCGCACAGGACGGCGCCGCAGGCACGCCACAGGTGCCGCGCTGGCGAGAACATGCCGGGACCAGGCCGGTAGAACGAAATGCTCATCGGACCACACCATACAACGGCGCGGCCTTTCGCGTGCTCGGGCGCTTCCCGCGCCCTTGCCCATGCAGGCCGGCGCGGACGCGCCCACAATCGCGCCGAGCGCCTCCCGCTCGCCAAGGAAGACACCATGCCCCTCGTCCGCATCGACCTCCCCGACACCGCTCCCGAGACGCTCGGCCCGGCCATCGGCGACCTGATCTACCAGGTCATGACCGAGACCATCAACGTCCCGCAGGACGACAAGTTCCAGGTCATCGCGCGCCATCCGCCGGGGCAACTCGTGCATCCGCGCAGCTACCTGGGCATCGAGTATTCAGCGCGCTTCGTGCTGATCCAGATCACGCTGAACCAGGGCCGCAGCATCGAGATGAAGAAGGCCTTCTACCGGCACGTGGCCGACGGGCTGCACGAGAAGCTCGGCATCCGGTGCGAGGACGTGTTCATCAGCCTGGTCGAGGTGGTCAAGGAGAACTGGTCGTTCGGAAACGGAGAGATGCAGTACGCGTAGCCCAGGCGCCGCCGGCCAATGCCACGCCCGGCAGCACCAGCGCGAGCGCGATCCAGGTCGAGGCCGTGAGCGGCTCGCGCAGCAGCCAGGCCGCGCCCACGGCGGTCATCAGCGGCACCAGCGCGCCCGAGAGCGAGGCGCGCGCCGCGCCCAGCCGCGCCACGGCCAGGCCGTAGAGCGCGAGCCCCAGCAGGCCCGCGAACAGCCCCTGCCCCACGGCCTGCAGCGCCACCTCGCGCAGCGGCGCGCTCAGCAGCTTGGGCGCGCCCGCGAACCACAGCAGCGGCAGCAGCAACAGCGTCGAGCCGAGGTTGATCGCGGCCGCGCCCTGCCAGGCCGTGAGGCCGCTGCGGCGCAGCGCCAGGGTATAGCCCGACCACAGCAGCGCGGCGAGCAGGAACAGCAGGTCGCCGCGCCATGCCGAGGCGGCCGCGGCCAGCCCGCCGAGGCCGGACACCGCGAGCCCCGCGGCCATCAGCGCCAGCCCGAGGCAGCGCGAGCGCGCGGGCCGCTCGCCATCGAGCCACCAGCCGCCGAGCGCGGTGAACAGCGGCACGCTGCCGGCCACGAACACGCCCATGTGGGCGGCCGGCGCCCACTGCGCGCCGGCCATCACCACCAGCCCGAACGGCAGGCCGCCGCCGAGCACCAGCAGCAGCCCCTGCCGTGCCGGCAGCGAGCACAGCACCGCGCGCGAGGCCCACGCCACCGGCAGCAGCACCAGCGCGGGAATCGCATAGCGCAGCACCGCGAGCTCCAGCGGGCCGAGCGAGGTGGTGACGCCGTGGCGCGAGGCGATCTGCCAGCCGCTGCCGATCAGCGCGGTGGCGAGCGCGGCGAGCACGCCTGTCCAGGGAAGGGATCGGTTCATGCGGCCAGTCTGGCCGTGCGCGCCTGGCGCCGCTATCAAGATCCTGCGCAGCTGCGTGCGGACTTACGCGGCGTGAAGCGCGCGGCGCGCCTCGCCGGGCGTCACGCCGACCTCGCGCAGGAACAGCGCGCCGAGGTGGCTCTGGCTACAGAAGCCGAGCGCGTGCGCCAGGCCCGCGAGGTCGCGTTCGCCGGCATCGAGCTGCGCGAGCGCGGCGGCCAGCCGCAGGTGCAGCCGGTACTGGTGCGGACTCAGCCCCGTGCGGCGGCGGAAGCTGCGCGCCAGATGGAACGGCGAACTGCTGGCGGCTTCGGCCAGTTCGTGCAGCGACAGCACGCGGCCGTCGACGGCCTCCGCCGCCAGGCAGCGCCGTGCACGGCCCACGGCGCCCTCGCTGTGCGCGCTGCCGCCGGCCGCGAGGGCTTCGGCGATCAGTCGCGCCGTGGCATCGACGCCATCGAGCCCCGCTTCGAGGCGACGCCAGTGCAGTCGCAGCCGGTACAGAGCGCGCGGCGACAGCAGGCGCTGGGCCGGCTCGCCGGTCCAGGGCGCGTCGGCCACGCCGTCGGCGGCGCTCACGACCACGCTGCAGCGCGGCTCGCGCGCCTGGGGGCGCAACTGGTAGCGCTGCGCGGGCGCGACGCGCAAGGCCGTCAACGCATCGATCCAGGCACCAGGGCCGTCGTCGCCGCGAAACTCCATCGCGGCGGCATCGAAGGGCAGCACCAGCCGCCCCGAGGGCGCGGTGTAGACGGGACTCCATTGCGGCGCGGTCTCGTGCGAACGCACGCGCTCCACGCGCCAGCGCGGGTCAGTGGCCAGGAGGATGCGTTGCTGTGCCATGGCGGCCGGGGCGATCGCCGGAGCCGGATCGCCCGCCGCTTCAGCGCACCTTGCGCGCCGAGGGCTTGCCGCCGGCGGGCTTGGCCGAGGGGCGGCCCGAGCCGGTGTCGCGCGGCGGCAGCCCGGTGTGCTGCGTGAGGATGCGGCCCTTCGAGGGCTTGACCATCGGCAGCTTCACCGAGGGCGCGGCCTTGGCGGTCTTCGTTGCGGGCGCGCTGGTCGAGTTCTTGCGGCGCGCGCTGGTGTAGCCGCCGTCGGTCAGCGGCTGCCAGGTCGGGATCAGGTGGTGCTTGCCGTTGCCGATCAGGTCGGCGCGGCCCATGGCCTTGAGCGCCTCGCGCAGCAGCGGCCAGTTGTTGGCATCGTGGTAGCGCAGGAAGGCCTTGTGCAGCCGGCGCCGCTTCTCACCGCGCACGATGTCCACCGTCTCGCTCTCGCGCGTGATCTTGCGCAGCGGGTTGCGGTTGCTGTGGTACATGGTCGTGGCCGTGGCCATCGGGCTCGGGTAGAAGGTCTGCACCTGGTCGGCACGGAAGCCGTTCTTCTTGAGCCAGATCGCGAGGTTCATCATGTCCTCGTCGCTGGTGCCCGGATGCGCGGCGATGAAGTACGGGATCAGGTACTGCTTCTTGCCCGCCTCGGCCGAGTACTTCTCGAACATCTGCTTGAACTTGTCGTAGCTGCCGATGCCGGGCTTCATCATCTTGCTGAGCGGGCCCTGCTCGGTGTGCTCGGGCGCGATCTTCAGATAGCCGCCCACGTGGTGCTGCACCAGTTCCTTCACGTACTCGGGCGACTGCACGGCGAGGTCGTAGCGCAGGCCCGAGCCGATCAGGATCTTCTTGATGCCGCGCAGCGCGCGCGCGCGGCGGTAGATCTTGATCAGCGGATCGTGGTTGGTGTTGAGGTTCTGGCAGATGCCCGGGTACACGCAGCTGGGCTTGCGGCAGGCGGCCTCGATCTCGGGCGACTTGCAGCCGATGCGGTACATGTTGGCCGTGGGGCCGCCGAGGTCGGAGATGGTGCCGGTGAAGCCCTTCACGCTGTCGCGGATGGCCTCGACCTCCTTGATGATCGAGTCTTCCGAGCGGCTCTGGATGATCCGGCCCTCGTGCTCAGTGATCGAGCAGAAGGTGCAGCCGCCGAAGCAGCCGCGCATGATGTTCACGCTGAAGCGGATCATCTCCCAGGCCGGGATCTTGGTCGCGCCGTCGTGGCTGCCGTTCTCGTCGGCATAGCGCGGATGCGGGCTGCGCGCATACGGCAGGTCGAACACGTGGTCCATCTCGGCCGTGGTCAGCGGGATCGGCGGCGGGTTGATCCAGACGTCGCGCGCGGTCGTGCCCTCGCCATGCGCCTGCACCAGCGCGCGCGCATTGCCGGGGTTGGTCTCGAGGTGCAGCACGCGGTTGGCGTGCGCGTAGAGCACCGGGTCGGCACGCACCTGCTCGTACGAGGGCAGGCGGATCACCGAGCGGTCGCGCGGCGGCACCTTGGTCTTGCCACGGCCCTGCAGCGCGGGGTTGGGTACGAACTGCAGCGGCTTGATGGCGGGGTTGACCACCGCGGCGGCGGCTGCCGCGGCGGCCGGCGAACCGGCGACCTCGGCCGCCTTGGCGACCGCCTCGGCCTCGTCCTCGCGCGCGCAGCTCGCGCCGTTGGCCTTGGCCTGGTCCGAGACCATCAGGTAGGGATTGACGTGCGCCTCGACGCGGCCCGGCTCGTCCACGCTGGTGGAGTCGATCTCGAACCAGCCCTCGGGCGTTTCGCGGCGCACGTAGGCGGTGCCGCGCACGTCGTCGATCTGGTGCACCGGCTCGCGCGCGGCGAGGCGGTGCGCGATCTCGACGATGGCGCGCTCGGCGTTGCCGTACAGCAGCAGGTCGCACTTGGAATCGACCACGATCGAACGGCGGACCTTGTCCTGCCAGTAGTCGTAGTGGGCGATGCGGCGCAGGCTGCCTTCGATGCCGCCGAGCACGATCGGCACGTCGTTCCAGGCTTCCTTGCAGCGCTGCGAATAGACGATGGCCGCGCGGTCGGGCCGCGAACCGCCGACGTCGCCGGGCGTGTAGGCGTCGTCGCTGCGGATCTTGCGGTCCGCGGTGTAGCGGTTGATCATCGAATCCATGTTGCCGGCGGTCACACCGAAGAACAGGTTCGGCTTGCCGAGCGCCTTGAAGGGCTCGGCGCTCTGCCAGTCGGGCTGGGCGATGATGCCCACGCGGAAGCCCTGCGCCTCGAGCATGCGGCCGATCACCGCCATGCCGAAGCTCGGATGGTCGACGTAGGCATCGCCCGTGACGATCACGATGTCGCAGCTGTCCCAGCCGAGCGCCTCCATCTCCTGGCGCGAGGTCGGCAGGAACTTCGCCGTGCCGAAGCGGGCTGCCCAGTACTTGCGGTAGCTGGTCAGCGGCTTGGCGGCGCGCGCGAAAAAGGAGACGTCGACGGGGGCGTTCATCAAATGGGGGTGGTGCGGCAGGCGGCCTCGAACGGAAACGAGAGATGCGGCTGCGATGGGTAACCCGCGATTTTAGGGTTTTCCACCCTTTCTGTCCCGTGAAAGCGGTGGCGCGGCTTCGGGATTAGGGGCATCGGCCCAGGGAGGGCACCGCTTCGCCCTGCCGGCATTGAAAGCCTGAGTCATTAAATTACTTGCTTTTGTCAATCAATTGACGGATAGTCGCGCCATGCCGACCACCGAATCCCCTGCCGTTTCCGCTGTTCCTGTCGAAGCCGTCAAGGCGGTTCGCCGTTTCAACCGTTTCTTCACGCGCCAGGCCGGCGTGCTCGAGCCCTACCTCGGCGGCGCGCTGCCGCTGACCGAAGTGCGCGTGCTCTACGAACTCGCGCACCGCGACGCGCTGGTCGCGACCGATCTCGCGCGCGAACTGGGCCTGGACGGCGGCTACCTGAGCCGCATCCTCAAGCGCTTCGAGACCGAGGGCTGGATCGTGCGTTCGCCGAGCCCGCGCGATGCGCGGCAAAGCCTGCTGACCCTGACCGAGGCCGGCCATGCCGCCTTCGCGCCGCTGCAGCAGAAGTCGCGCGAGGAAGCCGCCGCCCTGCTCGCGCCGCTGCCGCCACGCGAACGCGAACAGGTGGTCGAGGCCATGGGACGGATCGAGCGCCTGCTCGACCCCGCGGCACCGCGCGCACCCACGCGCACCGTGGTGCTGCGCGATCCCAAGCCCGGCGACATGGGCTGGGTGGTGCAGCAGCACGGCGAGCTCTATGCGCGCGAATACGGCTGGAACAGCGAGTTCGAGGCGCTGGTCGCGGAGATCGTGGCGCAGTACCTCCGCAAGTTCCAGCCCGAATGGGAAAAGGGCTGGATTGCCGAGCTCGACGGTGAGCGCGTGGGCGCGATCTTCGTGGTGCGCAAGTCGGCCACCACCGCGCAGCTTCGGCTGCTGCTGCTCACGCCCGCCGCGCGCGGCCTGGGCCTGGGCAGCCGGCTCACCGACGAGTGCATCGCCTTCGCGCGCGCCAAGGGCTATCGCAAGATGGTGCTGTGGACCAACAGCTGCCTCACGGCCGCGCGTGCGATCTACGCCAAGCGCGGCTTCGAACTCGAGAAGACCGAAGCCTACGAGGGCTTCGGCCAGCAACTGGTCGGCGAGACCTGGTCGCTGAAGCTCTAGCGCCGCTGCAGGCGGCTGCGATTACTGCATGTACCAGCCATGGCTCACCACCAGCGACTGGCCGGTGAGCGCATTGGTCGGGAAGGCCGCGAACAGCAGCGCCACGCGCGCCACGTCGTCGGTGGTGGTGAATTCGCCATCCACCGTTTCCTTGAGCATCACGTTCTTGATGACTTCCTGCTCGCTGATGCCCAGGGTCTTGGCCTGCTCGGGGATCTGCTTCTCGACCAGCGGCGTGCGCACGAAGCCCGGGCAGATCACGTTGGCGCGCACGCCGTGCTTGGCGCCTTCCTTGGCCACCGTCTTCGCGAGGCCGATCAGGCCGTGCTTGGCCGTCACGTAGGGGGCCTTGAGCAGCGAGGCTTCCTTCGAGTGCACCGAGCCCATGTAGATCACGCTGCCGCCGCGGCCCTGCGCATACATGTGCTTGAGGCAGGCCTTGGTCGTGAGGAAGGCGCCGTCGAGGTGGATCGCGAGCATCTTCTTCCAGTCGGCGAAGCTGAACTCCTCGACCGGATGCACGATCTGGATGCCGGCATTGCTCACCAGGATGTCGATGCCGCCGAAGGCCTTGGCGGCCTCCTCGACCGAGGCGTCGACCTGTGCCTCGTTGGTCACGTCGACCGCCACGCCGATGGCCTGCGCGCCCGTGGCCTTGAGCTCGGCCGCGGTGGCGTCGGCGGCGTCCTTGTTGAGGTCGGCGATGACGATCTTCGCGCCTTCCTGCGCGAAGAGGATCGCGATCTCCTTGCCGATGCCGCTGGCCGAGCCGGTGATGTAGGCGACCTTGTCCTTGAGTTGCATGGTGGTTCCTTGGGTTAGGGTTGCGAAGAAGACGAAGAAGAGGAAGCAGCGAGGTAGTCGAGCTCGACCGTGCCGAGCGCGAGCGTCATGTCGGCGATGTAGTGCACGGCCGATTCGACCTTGCGCACCGGCAGTTCGGCCACCGGCGCGAGCGCATGCGGATGCAGCTCGAGCGAGGCCGGGCCGGTCCAGGCGCCGTGCAGCGTGACGTCGACCATGTGGTAGCGCACCAGCTCGCAGATGCGCGGCGTGCCATCCACGTGCGGAATGATCTTGAGCAGGAAGTTGGGCTGCGCGATGCCTGCAAGGATCGGGCCGGGCTCGAGCGCGCGGTGCTTGAAGCCCATGGTGGCCTTGGCCACGCGCAGCTTGCCGTAGTCGAGGGTGCCGACGATGGTGTCGGTCTCGTAGTCGAACTGCGGCGAGGCCAGCTTCTTCGGAAAGCCCCAGAGCTCGCGCCCGCCCGCGATCGGCGGATGGTCGTTGAGGTACATCGCATGCACGTAGGCGCCCTGCTCGAGGCCGCGCGCGGTGCGCAGCTGCACCGGGATGACCTGGCCCGACTCGGTGTAGTCGCCGAAGCCGGTGGAGTCGGGCATGCGGATGAACTCGTACTTGACGAGCGGCTCGACCACCTCGAGCGGCTCGGGCACCACGGCACGCAAGGCGTCGAGGTCGGTGCGGTAGGTGATCACCATGAACTCGCGCCGCATGAAGCGGTACGGTCCGGGCGGAAAAGCGGGGCTGGTCAGCGGCATGGCGAAAGCCTGGCGCCGCACGTCTTCAATGTTCACGACATTCCTCCTTTGAAGCATCTTGAATCCGGCAACCAGTCTCGTGCCGGTTTCTTAGCCGGGGCTGAATCGTGAGGGCGATTCTTCTCGTCAGCGTGACAGACCGGGCCGCTTCACGCGACCGCTGCCGCCCTCGCCGAGGTCGAAGGTGGTGACGCCGTTGACCGCGGCGTCGCTGCGCAAGGTCTCGGGATGCGCGAGCACGCGGCGCATGTCGCGCGCGCCCGACTCCCAGTGCTCCTCGACCGCCGCGCGCGAGAACTCGTAATCCTTCGACTCGAGCTCGTAGGGCTTGTCGCGGTAGATCAGGTGGAAGATGTCGATCGGGTGGTGCGTGAGCTCGGCCTGCACCGCCTCGACCGCGGGATCGCGGCGCAGGTGCGGCGGCAGCTTCTCGATCAGGTCGGCGATCGCCTGCTGCAGGTTCATGTTGGCCGCGAGCGCATCGGTGTTCATGCGGGTGCGGCTCGAATAGGTGATGTCCTTCTGCCGCTCCATCACGCCCGACAGCGTGTGCGGCATCTCGCCGCGCGCATTGAACAGGTCGACCTGCAGCACCACCAGCGGCTCGCTGCGCGGATGCAGGTCGAGCACGTACTGCAGCGGCGTGTTCGAGACGATGCCGCCATCCCAGTAGTCGTCGCCGTCGATGTGCACCGGCGCGAAGCCCGGCGGCAGCGCGCCGCTGGCCATGATGTGCTCGGGGCCGATGCGCTGGCGCGTGTTGTCGAAGTACACCGAGTTGCCGGTGCGCACGTTGACCGCGCCCACGCTAAAGCGCGCCTCGCAGTGGTTGATGCGGTCGAAGTCGACCAGGCGCTCGAGCGTGGCCTTCAGCGGCGAGGTGTCGTAGTAGCTCAGGAGCGGTGCTGCGCCGCCGAGCAGCAGGGCCGGCGAATAGCGCGGCTCGAAGAAGCCGGGAATGCCCACCAGCGAGGCCATGGTCGCGCTCCACTGGTTCTGCGTGCTGCGGTCGCCGAACCATGACGGCAGGCGCTGCGAGGGGCCCGAGGACACGAGATGCCAGAACTCGCGCAGCCGGTCGACGCGGTGCTCGGGCGCATTGCCCGCGATCAACGCGGCATTGATCGCGCCGATCGACACGCCCGCGATCCAGTGCGGCTGCAGCTCGGTCTCGCTGAGCGCCGCGTAGACCCCGGCCTGGTAGGCGCCGAGCGCGCCACCGCCCTGCAGCACCAGCGCCTTGCGCGCGGAGCGCATGTCCTCGCGCCGCGCCGCGAAGGCTTCGAGCCTGCGCGCCGCGGAAGCGGCCTGGCTCTTGCGGCGGGCGGGGGGAGATGGGGAACGGGAGGGAGTCGGGACAGAGGAGGAACGGGGCTTCTTCGGGGACGTCGTCATGCGGCCATTTGACATCAGCCCCGTGACCCCCGACTGACCAGGGGGCACTCGAAGCCGCGTTCAGCGGACCTGTTTCACATCTTCGGCAGCAATTGCCCGCGGATCTCGCCGCCCGGATTCGCGGCCGTGTGGACGTTGGCGTACCACTTGCCCGCGCTGAGGTCGGCGGCCTGCGCCGGCGTGAGCGTGGCCTCGCCCTCGATCGGGCTGGCCGCGTTCGAGAACGGCAACACCACGCCGGCATTGGCGCCGGCCGGTGCCGGGCCATGGAAGTGGGCCGCGGTGGCCGGGCCGCTGAGACCGGTGTAGGTGATCTTGTACTTGAGGACGTTGGTGTCGCGGTTGAGCCAGGCCTCGGCCATGCCGCTGCCGCGCGTCATGTTCGGTGGCACCTCGCTGGCCGCGTTCATGGTGCCGCTGAAGCTCGCGACATTGGCCTTGGACATCATGCCGCAGCCGGCCAGTGCCGCACTGGCCGCGCCGGCGACGAGGGCGGCGCGCAAGAGGGTGCCGTATCGGTTCATGGGAAGTCTCCTGATCGTGAATGGATGCAAACCAGCATAGGCAGGGCATTCGCAATCCCTTGTCGGCCACCACCCCGAATTCGCCGTGCACGCGGCGCCAGCCTTGGCATTGAAAGCCGATTGAAAGAAGACAATGCCGCGATGATTTCCGCTCCCGAATCTTCTTCGTCTTCCACCCCGTCCTCCACCCTGCCCTCGGCCCACGATGTGGTGCAGTTCTGGCGCGAGGCCGGCCCCAAGCGCTGGTTCGCCAAGAACGAGGCCTTCGATGCCGAGTTCGCCAGCCGCTTCGTCGAAGCCCACCATGCCGCGGCGCGCAGCGAACTCGACGCCTGGATGAACGATGCCGAAGGCACGCTCGCGCTGCTGGTGCTGCTCGACCAGCTGCCGCGCAACACCTGGCGCGACAACGCCCACATGCTGGCCACCGACGGCAAGGCGCTGGCCGTCGCGCACCATGCGGTCGACGCCGGCTTCGACCGCCAGCTCGAGGAGGTGCTGCGGCCTTTCTTCTACATGCCCTTCATGCATTCCGAAGTGTTGGCCGAGCAGGAGCGCTCGGTCGTGCACTGCAGCGCGCTCGATGCCAACACCCAGCGCTTCGCGGTGCTGCACCGGGACATCGTGGCGCGCTTCGGCCGCTTTCCGCACCGCAACCGGATGCTGGGCCGCACGAGCACGCCCGAGGAACTTCAGTTTCTCGCCGAGGGCGGCTTCAAGGGCTGAGCGCGTTCAGAGATCGCCGCCCGAGCGCGTGCGCGCCGGCACGTGATCGTCCTTGCCGGCGCCGATGCCGACGTCGGAGTGCTTGAGCGAGCCGTAGCTGCGCGCATAGACCCAGGTGAACTCGGCGCCCAGCAGGAAGATCTGCGCCGAGTAGTAGACCCACACCAGCACCACCACCAGCGAGCCCGCGGCGCCGTAGCCCGAGGCCACGCTGCTCTTTCCGATGTACAGGCCGATCAGGTGCTTGCCGATGGTGAACAGCAGGGCCGTCACCGCCGCACCTACCCACACGTCGCGCCACTGCACCTTCGCGCGCGGCATGATCTTGTAGATCATCGCGAAGATCACGGTGACCATGCCGAAGCTGAAGCCGAAGTTGACCCACTGGGCCAGCGTCTCCCAGGCGCCGAACATCGGCGACCACCACTTGCCGAGCGCGGCCAGCGCGGCGCTCGCCACCAGCGACACCATCAGCAGGAAGCCGATGCCCATCACCATGCTGAAGGACAGCAGGCGCACGCGCAGCAGGTTGAAGATGCCGCTGCTCTTGGCACGCGCGGGGGCGCGCCAGATGCGGTCGAGCGCGTCCTGCAGCTCGCCGAACACGGTGGTGGCGCCGACCACCAGCAGCGCGATGCCGATCAGGGTGGCGACGATGCCCTCGCGCGGCTTGTTGACCGCCTGCAGCATGCTCTGCACCGCGGCCGCGCCCTGCTCGCCCATCAGGCCCGAGAGCTGCGCGAGGATCTCGCCGCGCGCGGCCTCCTGCCCGAACACCAGCCCGGCGACGGCGATCACGATCAGCAGCAGCGGCGCGATCGAGAACACGGTGTAGTAGGCGAGCGCGGCGCCCATGCTCGGGGCGTAGTCGTTCGACCAGGAGGCGACGGCGCGGCGGCAGAGGTCGAAGAGGGGTCGCAAATACATGGCGGAAAGTCTCCTGTCGGTGGCGGCACCGTCCTGTCGGAGCGGCACCCGGCATCTTGCCGTCTGCCTACGATAATCGCTCAAACATGCAACCGTCTCCCCCAGCCTCCGGCGCGGCGGCGCCGTCCGCGCCCTCGCACCCGCAGTCGCCGCGCGACCTCTTCGTGTCCTTCACCTTCTTGGCGCTGCAGGGCTTCGGTGGCGTGCTGGCGATCGTGCAGCGCGAGATGGTCGAGAAGAAGAAGTGGCTCACGCCCGAGCAGTTCCTCGAGGACTGGGCCGTGGCCCAGGTGATGCCGGGGCCCAACGTGATCAACCTCGCGCTGATGATCGGCGACCGCTACTTCGGCCTGCGCGGCGCGCTCGCCGCGGTGGCCGGCATGCTCACGGTGCCGCTGTTCGTGATCCTCGCGCTCGCGGTTCTCTACGCGCACTACGCGGGCAACCCGCAGGTCGCGGGCGCGCTGCGCGGCATGGGCGCGGTGTCGGGCGGACTGATCGCGGCCACCGGCATCAAGCTGATCCCGCAGCTGCGCAAGCATCCGCTGGGCTTCGCCACCTGCCTGGCGTTCGTGGCGCTGGTGTTCGGCGCCATCGCCTGGGCGCGCATCCCGCTGGGCTGGGTGCTGCTGGTGCTCGGCGGCGTGGCCTGCGGCTGGACCTGGAAGAGGATCGCGCCATGAGCGCCGCGCCGGGCCGCCCCAAGCAAGCTCGCACCGCAGTGCGAAGCACGGAGCTACTTCAATGACCATCGTCATGCACTGGCACGACTGGCTCGCCCTGTTCGGCCAATACATGCTGCTGTCGATGCTCTCGATCAGCGGCGCCATCACCACCGTGCCCGACATGCACCGCTACCTGGTGGCGCAGCATGGCTGGCTCACCGATGCGCAGTTCACCTCCTCGGTCGCCATCGCGCAGGCCGCGCCCGGGCCCAACGTGCTGTTCGTCGGGCTGATGGGCTGGAACGTCGGCCTCAACGCGGGCGGCGGCATCGGCGCCGGGCCCTCGGCCTGGCTGCTCGGCCTGTTCGGGCTGGCCGTGACCATGGTCGGCATCATGCTGCCGAGCACCACCCTCACCTACTTCGCCACCCGCTGGGGCCACCGCAACCGCAGCCGCCGCGGCGTGCGCGCCTTCAAGCAGGGCATGGCGCCCGTGGTGGTGGGCCTGCTGATCGCCACCGGCTGGGTGCTGGCCGCCGGCAACCACGTGGGCAACGCACCGGCCTGGCACCTGTGGCTCCTGACCGGCGTGGCCGCGCTCATCGTCTGGCGCACGCGCATCCATCTGCTGTGGCTGCTGGGCGCCGGCGCGGCGCTCGGCGCCATCGGTTTCGTCTGACCTTCGCCCCCTTCCTCCTCCCTCTTCTTCCTTCCTCAGGAGCTTTCCCATGTCGCAACTTCGCCCCCTCGGCCGCTCCGGCCTCCAGGTGTCCCCGCTCGCCTTCGGCGGCAACGTGTTCGGCTGGACCGTCGACGAGGCCGCCTCGTTCAAGCTGCTCGACGCCTGGCTCGACGCCGGCTTCAACTTCGTCGACACCGCCGACGTCTACTCGTACTGGGTGCCGGGCCACAGCGGCGGCGAGTCCGAGACCATCATCGGCAAGTGGCTCAAGCAGAGCGGCAAGCGCAGCCGCGTGGTGCTGGCCACCAAGCTCGGCAAGTCGATGGGCGAAGGCAAGGTCGGGCTCTCGCCGGCCTACATCCGCGAGGCGGTCGAGGCTTCGCTCAAGCGCCTGCAGACCGACTACATCGACCTCTACCAGTCGCACGACGACGACGCCAACACGCCGCTCGAGGACACGCTGGTCGCCTTCGACGACCTCGTGAAGGCCGGCAAGGTGCGAGCCATCGGCGCCTCGAACTTCACCGCGCCACGGCTGGCCGAGGCGCTCGACGTCTCCGAGCGCCTGGGCATCGCGCGCTACGAGAGCCTGCAGCCGCTGTACAACCTCTACGACCGCGCCGTGTTCGAGGACGACCTCGAGCCCCTGTGCCTGAAGCGCGAGGTCGGCGTGATCAACTTCTACGCGCTGGCCGCCGGCTTCCTCACCGGCAAGTACCGCACCGAGGCCGATGCGGCCAAGAGCGCGCGCGGCGCGAGCACCACCAAGAAGTACCTCAACCCGCGCGGGCTGCGCATCCTCGAGGCGCTCGACAAGGTGGCCCAGCAGTACAACGCGAAGCCGGGCCAGGTCGCGATCGCCTGGCAGATCGCTCGCCCCTCGGTGACCGCACCGATCGCGAGCGCGACCTCGATCGCCCAGCTCGACGAACTGGTGACCGCCACCCAGCTCAAGCTCGACGCGGGCACGATCGCGATGCTCGACCGCGCGAGCGAGGAAGAAGGCAAGGCGGCCTGAGGACCGGGTCGTGAGCGACTTCGACGACATCGCGGCGCCCTCGCTCGAGCACTTCGCCGACCTGCGCGTGGAGGTCGGCGAACCCCAGGTGCTGGGCCAGGGGCCGGGCGGCCTGCGCCGCGTGGTGCCGATCACCGGCGGCCAGGCGCAGGGCCATGGCTGGACCGCGCGCGTGCTGCCGGGCGGCAGCGACTTCCAGCTGATCGTGGGCGAGACCCTCTCGGTGCTCGATGCGCGCTATGGCCTCGAGACCGATGCGGGCGACCTCGTCTACGTGCAGAACCATGCGATCCGCAGCGCCTCGCGCGAGACCATGGCGCGGCTGCTGCGCGGCGAGCCGGTCGATCCGGCGCAGGTGTATTTCCGCTGCACGCCGCATTTCGAGACCGCCTCGCCCGCGCTGGCCTGGATCGCCGAACGGCTGTTCCTCGGCGCCGGCGTGCGCCGGCCGGCCCAGGTGGTGATGCGCTTCTGGGCCGTGAACTGACGATCAGCCGTCGACCGGCTCGGCGGGCGTGGCCAGGATGCGCTGGTAGAAGGCCACGTCGAGCCAGCGGCCGAACTTGAAGCCTGCCTGCCGCACCGTGCCCGCGTGCTCGAAGCCCAGGCGCTCGTGCAGCGCGATGCTGCCGGCGTTCTGGGCGTCGATGGCGCCGACCAGCACGTGCACCTCGCGCGCCTGCGCCTCGGCCACGATCGCCTCGAGCAGCGTGCGGCCCAGGCCCTTCCCGCGGTCGGCGGCATCGACGTACACCGAGTGCTCGACCGTGTACTTGTAGGCCGGGAAGGCGCGGAACGTGCCGTAGCTCGCGAAGCCCATGAGGCGGCCGTCATCGTCCACCGCGCCGATCACCGGGAAGCCGTTGGCGCGCTTGGTGGCGAACCAGCCGGCCATCTGCTCGGGCGTGCGCGGCTTGTAGTCGTAGAGCGCGGTCGAGGTGACGATGGCGTCGTTGAGGATCGCGAGGATGGTGCCGGCGTGGGCTTCCTCGGTGCAGGGGATCAGGCGCATGGGGCTCCTTTGCAGCATTGCGCGGTTGTTCACTATAGGAGAATAATAGTCTCTTATGAGAAACGAGGCATCCCCCCCGGCGCTGGAGACCGGCGAGCCCATCGACGCGCTGATCGCCAGGCGGCTCTCGGCGCTGCGGCAGGCGCAGGGCCTGAGCCTCGCGGAACTGGCCGAGCGCTCGGGCGTGAGCAAGGCCATGATCTCCAAGGTCGAGCGCGCGCAGAGCAGCCCCACGGCCGTGCTGCTGGGGCGGCTGGCCGCGGGGCTGGGCGTGCCGCTGGCGCAGTTGCTGACGCAGGACGACGAAGGCCGGGGCACGCAGCGCCTGCGCCCCCGCGCCGCGCAGGCGATGTGGCGCGATCCTGGCGCGGGTTACCTGCGGCGGCAGGTGCTCGAGCGCGGTACGGCTGGCGGCATCGAGCTGGTCGAGGTCGAACTGCCGCGCGCGGCGCAGGTCGCCTATCCGCGCTGGAGCGGCAGGCCGTACCGGCAATGCCTGTGGCTGCTCGAGGGCGAGTTGCAGGTTGACTATGGCGAGGAGCGCTTCCGGCTCGCGAGCGGCGACTGCCTGGATTTCGGGGTCGACCGGGCACTGGTGTTCCAGGCGCTGGGCGATGGCGGCTGCCGCTACCTGCTGGTGGCCGACCAGGACCTGCGTCCGCGGTAGGCCCGCTCCCACAGCCGCAGGCGGCACCGGCCGGTGCGGGCGACGAGCATGCTCCAGATACTGCGAGACATCACAGCTTCGGAGGAACACGCATGTCGTTCGCGCTCTACATGATCGGTTTTCTGATCTTCATGGCCGGCCTGATCTGGGGCGCCTCGGTGGCCGGCGTGCCCACGCTCTATATCGGCATCGGCTCGCTGATCCTGCTGGGCATCGGCATCTTCAGCGCCGTGGGCCGCACGCGCGGCAAGGATCCGTCGCAGTGAGGCCGCGGCGCGGCGCTCAGGCGCCGCGCTGGCGCATCGCCTCGTAGAGGCACACGCCGCTGGCGACCGAGACGTTGAGGCTCTCGACCGCGCCCGCCATCGGGATGCTGACCAGTTCGTCGCAGGTCTTGCGCGTGAGCTGGCGCATGCCCTCGCCTTCGGCACCGAGCACCAGCGCCAGCGGGCGCTTGAAGTCGCTCTGGTAGATGGTGCCGGGCGCGTCGTCGCTGGTGCCCACGCACCAGATGCTGCGCTCCTTGAGCTCGTTGAGCGTGCGCGCGAGGTTGGTCACCATGAAATAGGGCACCGTCTCGGCCGCGCCGCTGGCCACCTTGGCCACGGTGGCATTGATGCCGGCCGCATGGTCCTTGGGCGCGATCACCGCATGGGCACCGGCACCGTCGGCCACGCGCAGGCAGGCGCCGAGGTTGTGCGGATCGGTCACGCCGTCGAGCACCAGCAGCAGCGGCACGGTGCCGGCCTCCTCCAGGCCCTCGAGCAGTTCGTCGAGCGAATGGATCTGAGCGGCAGGCTCCACGCGCGCCACCACGCCCTGGTGGCCGTGGCTGCCGCTGAGCTTGGCGAGCCGCGCGCCGTCGGCCTCGACCAGCCGAACGCCGGCATCCTGGGCCCGCGCCATGAACTGTTTCATGCGCGCATCGCGCCGGCTGGCGTCGAACAGCACCTCGAGCACGGACTTGGGGGCGGTCTTGATGCGCACGCCCACGGCATGGAAGCCGAAGATCACTTTGGGAGAAGACATGCGGCGATTATCGAGGGAGGCCGCCCTCGCCCGGATTCAGGCCAGCGGCAGGCCGCCGCGCGCCTGCGCCAGTTCGTCGTGCAGCGTCTGCACCGCGAGCGCGCGCGGATGCACGCGCTGCGCGTCGCCCACGCTCTCGAGGTACTCGCAGGCCGCGAAGCGGTCGGCCATCTGCTCGTAGCGCGCCACCCAGGCCTCGCGCTGCGCGAGCCGCTCGGGCGCCACCGGCCAGACGCCAGGGCGCGGCCGCAGCGGATCGCCGATGCCGATGCGCCAGGGCTTGGCGCTGACGCGCGCGCGAAAGCAGTTCTGGTTGCGGCACATGCGCGCATAGACCTTGTCGGCGCCCAGCGCCTGGAACACGTCGGCGACCGCGGCATCGGAAGGCGCGAACACGTCGTGCATGGCGAGCGCGCGCAGGCCCGCGGGGGTGCGGTACAGCCGCAGGTGCCAGTCGGGGTGCTGGTGGATGAAGCGCTCGATGCGCGCGCGCACGGCCGCGAGCGGATCGCCCTGGGGTTCGGCCAGGCGCAGCCCCTCGGCGCGCACGCGCCAGAAGCCGAAGCCCGCCACCAGCACGGCAGCCACCACGGCCAGCGGCCACGACTTGGTGGCATAGCCCGCGACCAGCGCGCCGATAAGCGCCGCGCCGATGACGGTGAGCCCGCGCGCATTGCCGCGTTGCGCGTCCTCGAAGTCCACGTCGACGAACAGCACGTCGGGCGTGTTGAGGCAGCGCGCGCCATAGCCGTTGCGCGTGACGATGTCCTCGCCGTGGCGCTCGACGATCTCCTCGCGGATCGGCATGCCGTCGGCGCCGTTGTAGGCCACCTTGCGCTCGCGGCGCTCGAGCTTCTCGCCGCCGGCGATGCGCTCGAAGGCCTCGCGCGTGCGCTGGTCGGCATGGGCCTGCGCGGCCACCGGGCTGTCGTCGGACCAGCCGAAGCGGCGCACCGTGATCTGGCGGCCGTCGATGCGTTGCTGGAGGCGGCCTTCGGCCCAGAACTGCGGAACGATCATCGGGCTCAGGCGCTGACGAAGAAGAACACCGCGGCCGCCACGGCGACCACCAGCACGATCGCCAGCCACTTGACGCCGCCGCCCGAAGGCACGCGGCCGGGCTCGGCCATCGGATCAAAGGCGCCGTGCGGCGCGGACTGGCCGCGCTCGCCATGCATGTGCTCGTCGACCCGCTTCAGCGATTCGGCCAAGCCGAGGCCGGTGGCCTCGCGCACGATCTTCACCGCCTCGACCTTGCGGCCCTGCGCCAGCGCCGCGATCGCCTCGGCCGGCAGGCCCTGCGCGCCGCCGCTCAGCAGCCGGTTCCATTCGTCGGTCTGCGGCGCGGGTTCGCCCTCCACCGCATTGGCATGCCGCTCGACCAGTTCCTTGGACTCCTTGAGACCCAGGCCGGTGCGGTCGCGCACGATCTTGATGGCCTCGATCAGGTTGCCGCGCTGCAGCGCGAGTCGGGCATCGGGGGGTAGCTCGTCCTGCATCTTGAATCTCCTCCTGCAGGCCCGGTTGTACCCGAAGCCTTCAGGCTGGCGCGTCGGCGTTCTTCTCGTTGAGGATCACGCGGCCGGCCTCGATCATGATGCGGCGCTCGCACTGGGCCGCGATGCCGCGGTCGTGGGTCACCAGCACGAGCGTGGTGCCGAGCTCGCGGTTGAGGTCGAACATCAGCCGCATCACCTGCTCGCCGGTGGCGAAGTCGAGGCTGCCCGTGGGTTCGTCGGCCAGCAGCAAGGCGGGCTGCACCACGAAGGCCCGCGCCAGCGCCACGCGCTGCTGCTCGCCGCCCGACAGCACCTTGGGATAGTGGTTGAGCCGCTGGCCCAGGCCGACGCGGCCCAGCATTTCGGTCGCGGCCTTGCGGGCATCCTTGCGGTTGGCCAGTTCCAGCGGCAGCATCACGTTCTCGAGGGCGCTGAGGTTGCCCAGCAGCTGGAAGCTCTGGAACACGAAGCCCACGCGCTGCGCGCGCAAGGCGGCCCGGTCGTCCTCGTCGATGGCGAAGATGTCGTCGCCGGCCAGCTTCACCGTGCCGCGCGTGGGCGTGTCGAGCCCGGCGACGATCGACAGCAAGGTGCTCTTGCCCGACCCCGAGGCACCCACGATGGCCGCGGTTTCCCGTGCCCCGAGGGTGAAATCGATGTCCTGCAGAATGTCCAGGGTACCGGTCGAGTCGGTGACGGACTTGAACACATGCTCGACGGTGACAATCGCTGGGGACGGGGGTTGGGACATGGAAAGGCTTTGGTTTTGAATCGACGTGACTTTATCTTGACCACTGCCGCGCTCGGCAGTTCCGGGGCATGGCGTGGGGCGATGGCGCAGAACGCCGCCGCGCGCAAGCCGGTGATCCTGGTGCTCGGCGATTCGCTGAGCGCCGAGTACGGCCTCAAGCGCGGCGAAGGCTGGGTGCCGCTGCTCGAGAAGCGCCTCGCGCAGCAGAAGGTCGACGCCACCGTGGTCAACGCCAGCATCAGCGGCGACACCAGCTCGGGCGGACGCGCGCGCTTCGCAGCACTGCTGGCGCAGCACAAGCCCAGCCACGTGGTGCTCGAGCTCGGCGCCAACGACGCGCTGCGCGGCCTGCCGCTCACGGACACCGAGGCCAACCTGCTGCAGATCACGCAGTCCGCGCAGGCCGCGGGCGCCAAGGTGCTGATCGTGGGCATCCAGGTGCCGCCCAATTACGGCGGCGACTACACGCGGCGCTTCGAGGCGGTGTTCGCCAAGGTGGCGTCCACCACCAGGTCCGCGCTGGTGCCCTTCCTGCTCAAGGGCGTGGCCGACGCGCCGAATGCGATGTCGCTGTTCCAGGCCGACCGCATCCATCCGACCGCGGCGGCGCAGCCGCAACTGCTCGACAACGTCTGGCCCGAACTGCGCAAGCTGCTCGCCGCCAAATAGGGCCGAAGGGCCGGGCCCTTCACCGATCGCGCGCCAACAAAAAGCCGCTGCGGGACCGACAGGCCCCCAGCGGCTTCGTCATTCAGAACGGAAAGAATCCGGACGGTGCAGCGTTCAACCGTTCTTGGTCGGCAGTTCGGGAACGGTCGGCGGATCGCGTTCGAGCGAGGCCACGTCGTCTTCCGGATCGCCCGGCGCGAGGCCGTCGCTGCTCGGGGAAAGCTTGCGGTTCGCCTTTTCGCGGAGCTTTTCTTCCTTCTTCTTCTTGCGAGCCAGCTCTTTCTGCCGCTTCTCGTAACCGTAATTCGGTGTTGCCACTGATCTCTCCTTCAGGCGAAGCAGTCGAACGACTGCGCGTCGGGGTACTGTAAGCGATAACCGGAGCGCCTCCTGCGAAGGCCGGTCAGGCCATGCGCGCGAGTGCCTGCTGCAGGTCCGCGCGCAGGTCGTCCACGTCCTCCAGGCCGATCGAGAAGCGCACCAGCGTGCCCTTGTAGGGCCAGGGCGCCACACTGGCGTCGCGCATCAGGCCGATGTCGTAGGGCACCACCAGGCTGATCGGCCCGCCCCACGAGTAGCCGAGGCGGAACAGCTGCAGGCTGTCGCAGAAGCGGTCGACCTGCTCGGTACCGTAGCGCTCGTCGAAGACGATCGAGAACAGGCCTGCCGCGAGGTCGGCCTCGCCGCACAGCGCGCGCCAGTGGCGGTGGCCGGGCGAGCTCTCGATCGCCGGATGCAGCACCTGCGCGACCTCGTCGCGGTCGGTGAGCCAGCGCGCGAGCTCGCGCGCCGCGCGGTCGTGCGCCGCATAGCGCAGCCCGATGCTCGGCAGCGAGCGCAGCAGCGTCTCGACGTCGCCCACGCCGACGCCGAAGCCGATGCGCATGTGGGTGAGCTTGAGCGCGCGATGCAGCCGCTCGTCGCGCGTGACCACGCTGCCCATGAGCACGTCGCCGCCGCCGCTCGGGTACTTGGTGAGCGCATGCACCGAGATGTCGACGCCCTGCCCGCTGCCGTTGAAGTCGAAGGGCGCGAAGGCCAGGCCCGCGCCCCAGGTGTTGTCGAGCGCGCTGAGCACGCCGCGCGCGCGGCAGGCGGCCGCGAGCGCGGGCAGGTCCGGGAACTCCATCGTCACCGAGCCCGCGGCCTCGAGCCACACCAGCTTCGTGCGCGGCGAGATCTTCGCCGCGAGGTCCTCGGGGTTCATGGCGTCGTACAGGCGGTACGCGATGCCGAAGTTCGCGAGCTCGCCGGTGGCCAGCGCCTTGTTGGGGCCGTAGGCGTTGTCGGGGATCAGCACCTCGTCGCCGGTCTTGAGGAAGGCGAAGGCCACGAGCGAGATCGCCGCCAGGCCGCTGGGCACCAGCAGGCATTCGGTGCCGCCCTCGAGGGTGGCCAGGCGCTCCTCGAGCGTGAAGGTGGTGGGCGTGCCATGCAGGCCATAGGTGTAGCCGGCCTTGGTCTTCCAGTCGCGCGCGCGCATCGCGGCCACGTCGGCGAAGAACACCGTCGAGGCCTTGTAGACGCCGGGCTGGGGCGCGTCGAAGGTGGCGGGCGGCACGTAGGGGTGATGGATCAGTGTCGTGGAAGGCTTGCTCATGCGCTGGATGCTAGCGCGCCCTCGCGGGCCGGGTTTTTGTGCGCTTTTATAAAAACAGTTCTCGTGTTTAAATCAAGTGTATGAAATCGAACCCACCCTCCCCGGCGGCCTCCTATGCGCTCGCGGACCTGTGCGTGCTGGCCGACCTGCCGCCGCGCACGGTGCGCTACTACGTGCAGATCGGCATCGTCGACCGGCCCGAGGGCGAGACCCGCGCGGCGCGCTACGGCGCGCGCCACCTCGAGCAGCTGCTGCTGATCAAGAAGTGGACGGCGGCCGGCGTCTCGCTCGAGCGCATCCGCGAGCTGCTGCAGGGCCAGGAGGCGCCGGTGCCGGCGCGCCCGCGGATGGCCGGCTCGGTGGAGGTGCGCAGCCACCTGACGGTGGCCGACGGCGTCGAGGTGGTGATCGAACCCGGCCGGGCCGGGCTGTCGCCGGAGCAGGTGCGCGGTTTCATCCAGGGCGTGATGGCGGCCTTCGCCGCGGCTTGCGCCCCCTCCCCCGTCGACGGCCCCGCCGCCGACGTTCCGAAGAAGAACTGACGACACAGGAAAGGGCAATCCCATGAGCTATCAGGAACACGCACGCATGACGACCGCGAACGGCGACAGCATGCTGCTCGAAGGCGTGAAGGCCAGCGGCGACCTGCGCGGCGTGCTGCTCGATATGACGGTCGAGCAGCGCTTCCGCAATCCGGGCGCCTCCAACGTCGAGGTGGTCTACGGCTTTCCGCTGCCGTGGGGCGCGGTGCTGCTGGGCGTCGACGTGAAGCTCGGCGAGCGGCGTCTGTGCGGCACGGTGGTCGAGAAGGCCGAGGCCGAGGCGGCCTACGAAGGCGCGCTGGCCGAGGGCCACGCGGCCATCATGCTGGAGAAGAACCACGACCGCAGCTACACGCTGAACCTCGGCAACCTCGCAGCGCAGGAGGCCTGCATCGTCACCCTGCGCTACGCGCAGACGCTGGCCTTCGAGCAGCAGGGCCTGCGCCTGCTGATCCCGACGGTGATCGCGCCGCGCTACGGCGACCCGGTCGCCGACGGCGGGCTGCAGCCGCACCAGGCGCCCGTGCACAGCCCGGTGGCGGCCTACCCCTTCGACATCGAACTGCGCCTGCATGGCGAACTGGCACGAGCACGCGTGGCCTCGCCCAGCCATCCGGTGGGCGTGGCGATGCGGCCCGCGAGCGGGCTGCTGCAGGTGTCGCTGGCGCGCCGCGGCGCGCTCGACCGCGACTTCGTGCTGGTGGTCGACCAATTGGCGCAGGCCTCGATGGCCGTGGCGGCGCCCGATGGCGTCGCGTCCGGTGGCATGGTCGCGCTCGCGAGCTTCTGCCCGCGCGTTCCGGCGCGCGGCCCGGCCACCACCGACGTGCAGCTGCTCGTCGACTGCTCGGGCTCGATGGCCGGCGACAGCATCGATGCCGCCCGGCGCGCGCTGCAATCGATCGTTTCGCAGATGGGCGCGGGCGACCGCTTCTCGCTCTCGCGCTTCGGCACCACGGTCGAGCACCGTTCGCGTGGCCTGTGGCAGCTCACCGAGGTCACGCGCCTGGCCGCGCAGCGCTGGATCGGTGCGCTGCAGGCCGACCTGGGCGGCACCGAGATGGAAAGCGCGCTGGCCTCCACCTTCGCGCTGGGCACCGGCGCGTCGAGCGACGTGCTGGTGGTCACCGACGGCGAGATCAGCGCCATCGACGCGACCGTCGAATCGGCCCGCGCCTCGGGACATCGCGTGTTCGTGGTCGGTATCGGCAGCAGCCCGGCCGAGAGCCACCTGCGGCGCCTGGCCGAGGCCACGGGCGGGGCCTGCGACTTCGTCGCGCCCGGCGAGGCGGTCGAGCCGGCCGTGTTGCGCATGTTCGCGCGGCTGCGTTCGCCGCGGCTCGATGCACTGCGCGTCGAATGGCCGGGCGACGCGCAGCCGCGGTGGACGTCCGCCCTGCCGCTCTCGGTGTTCGGCGCCGACACGGTGAACGTGTTCGCGCTGTTCGACGCGGTGCCCGTGGGCCAAGTGCGGCTGCTCGGCGTGCGCGCGGAGGGCGACGCGGCCGAGGAAGCGATCGGCAGCGCGCGCGTGAATGCCGTGGCCGAACCGATCGACGCGCTCGGCCGGATCGCCGCGCACGCGCGGGTGGCCGGACTCGGCACGGAGGACGTGGCGGAAGCCCGCCGCATCGCCGTGGCCTACCAGCTCGTGACCGACCTCACCAACTACCTGCTCGTGGTCGAACGCGCCGAGGGCGAGCGCGCGACCGACATGCCCGAGCTGCGCAAGGTGGCGCAGATGTTGCCGGCCGGCTGGGGCGGCGCCGGCTCCGTGCAGTTCGACGCCATGCTCGCCGCACCGGCGTCGGCGCCGATGCTGATGCGCACGCGCGGCCTGCCGGTGGCGGCGGCCGCCGGCGGCGCGCCCCGGCACCTCATGAAGATGCAGGCGAACTCGGCGGCCGAGGCCGCGGCGATGGCCCCGGCGGGCACGCCGCGCGCGCTCGGCGCCTGGCTGCGCAAGGCACCGGCCAGCGCCTGGCCGACCACCTATGCCGCGCTGGCGGCCCAAGGCATTCCGCAGGAAGTGGTCGACTGGCTCGAGCTGGTGATGGCGGCGCTGGACGGCACGCAGCGCACGGAGGCGACCGTGGTGGCCTCGTTCCTCCACCTGCTGGCCAACGTGCTGGTCTTCGAGCAGTCCGGCCAGCCCGAGGGCGTGCTGCGCGGCACCGCCAATGCCGTGCGCCGGCTGCGCGAGGCCTTCGGCCGCGGGCCGGCCAGCATGGCCCCCGATGTCGACATGCGCTTCGTCGAGCAGTTGGCGGCGCAGCTGGCCGGCATGGCGCCCGAGCGCTGGCCCGACCCGGTCTACGCGCTGCACGCGGATGCCCAGGCCTGAGATGCGGCAACTGACGCGCGAGCCCGTGCCGCACCTGCGGCCCTTCGTGCGGCAGGTCTGGGCCTGGGCGCCCGGCGCCGAGGGCGCCGGGGCCGAACGCCCCGGCGCGCGCGAACACGTGCTGCCCACGGGCGGCATGCACCTGGTGTTCCGGCTCTCGGGGCCGCCGCTCAAGCTGTTCGGCCACGCGGCCGACACCGAGGGCCGGACCTACGGCCATGCCATCGTCGGCGGCGCGCGCAGCAGCTTCTACCTGCGCGACGTCTCGGTGGCCACGCGCTCGGTCGGCGCCCAGCTTCAGCCCGGCGCCGCGCGCGCGCTGCTGGGCGCGCCCGAGGACGCGTTGTCGGGCCAGCACACGCCGCTCGACGCGCTCTGGGGCGCGCGCGAGGCGGCGGATGCGCTCGAGCGGCTGCATGCCGAGGCCGACCTGGCGCGGCAGCTCGCCTTGTTCGAAGCGATGCTGTCGGCGCGGCTGGCGCTCGCGCTGCGCGCCGGCCTGCGCGGGCTGCATCCGGCGATCGCGGCGGCGCTCGGGCCGCTCGCGGGCGAGAACCTGGCCATCGGCGCGCTGGTGGCCGACAGCGGCTACAGCCACCGGCGCTTCATCGCGCTGTTCCGCGGCGCCATCGGGCTCACGCCGAAGGAGTACGCGCGCGTGATGCGCTTCGACCGCGCGCTGGCGCTGGCGGCCGATCCGGCGCGGCCCTGGGCCGAGATCGCCTTCGAGGCCGGCTACGCCGACCAGGCGCACCTGAGCCGCGAGTTCTCGGCGCTCGCGGGCATGGCGCCGCAGGCCTGGCGACGCACGGGCGCCACGTCGCCGCGCCACGTGGCGGCGCCCGCGAACGCCGCCCCCGGTCAAATTCGTTCAAGACGGCCGCGCTGAAGCCTTCCAGAATCGGCGCCGACACGCGATTTCTTCCACGAACCACGACGAGAGGCACTCCATGGCGATCCACGAGCTCTTCCCCTACATCTGCGTCCACGATGCCAAGGCCGCGGTCGACTTCTACTGCGAGGTGTTCCAGGTCAAGGAGATCTTCCGGCTGGTCGAGCCCAGCGGCCGCATCGGCCACGTCGAGCTCGACTTCCACAACGGCGCGATCCTGATGATCTCGGACGAGTACCCCGAGTACGGCATCCCGAGCGCGAAGACGCTGGGCGGCAGCGCGGTCACCCTGCACCTGCACGTGGACGATGCCGACGCGGTGGTCGCGCGCGCGGTGGCGGCCGGCGCCACGCTCGAGATGCCGACCGAGGACCGCTTCTACGGCGAGCGCTCGGGCGTGTTCCGCGATCCCTTCGGCCACCGCTGGAACGTGGGCCACAGCATCGAGAAGCTGTCGCCCGAGGAGATGCAGCGGCGCTACACGGCGATGTTCGAGAACGGCAGCGGCGCCTGCTGAGGCCGCGCCATGAAAAACGCCCCGGCAAGCCGGGGCGTCAAACTCTGGTCGAGATCAGAGGCAGGCCTCAGACCGACCACTTCTCGATCAGCTTCTCGGGCCGCAACGAGTCGTAGCCCTCGAAGGGCTGGTGGATCCACGGATTGGTCTGCAGGAACTCCACCGAGTAGTCGGGCGTGAAGGTCGAGAGCGCCTTGGTCCACAGCACCGCGCTGCGCAGCTCGGTGATCGGCGCGTAGTTGTTGCGCAGCATGTTGATCACCGCATGCAGCGTGTGGCCCGAGTCGGCCAGGTCGTCGACCAGCAGCACCTTGCCGGCGATCTCGCCCTTGGGCGTGGTGATGTAGCGCGCGATGTCGAGGTGGCCCTGGATGGTGCCGGCATCGGCCCGGTAGGAGCTGGTCGACATGATCGCCAGCGGCTTGTCGAAGATGCGCGACAGCACGTCGCCCGGGCGCATGCCGCCACGGGCCAGGCACAGGATGGTGTCGAACTCCCAACCCGACTGGTGCACCTTGATCGCGAGCTTCTCGATCAGGTTGTGGTACTCGTCGTAGCTCACGTAGAGGTGCTTGCCGTCTTCGGTCAACATGGGGGATGGGCTCCTGGATGAATAGCGGATGTCGCCCGGGTCAGCGGGCGCAGGGGGCTTCTTTTTTGGGGTTGTCGTCGAGCCGGGAAATCAGTCGGCCAGATAGGGGTGGCGCATCATGATCGTGTGATCGCGGTCGGGGCTGGTCGACACCATGTGGATCGGCACGCCGGTGACCTGCTCGATGCGCTGCAGGTACAGGCGCGCGTTGACCGGCAGCTTGTCGTACTGCGTCACGCCGACCGTGCTTTCGCTCCAGCCTTCGAGGGTTTCGTAGATCGGGGTGCAGCGCTCGATCTCGTCGGCGCCCATCGGCAGGATGTCGGTGGTCTCGCCATCGAGCTCGTAGCCGGTGCACAGCTCGAGCTTCTCGAGGCCGTCGAGCACGTCGAGCTTGGTGATGCACAGGCCCGACAGGCCGTTGACCTGCGCCGAGCGCTTGAGCAGCGCGGCATCGAACCAGCCGCAACGGCGGCTGCGCCCCGTGGTCACGCCCTTCTCGGCGCCCACGGTGCTCATGTGATAGCCGGGGGTGCCCGGCGTGGCCCAGTCGAGTTCGGTCGGGAACGGACCGCCGCCCACGCGCGTGCAGTAGGCCTTGGTGATGCCGAGGATGTAGTGCAGCATGCCCGGGCCCACGCCCGAACCGGCGGCGGCGTTGCCGGCCACGCAGTTGCTCGAGGTGACGTAGGGGTAGGTGCCGTGGTCGACGTCGAGCAGCGTGCCCTGCGCGCCTTCGAACAGCAGGTTGGCGCCGTCGCGGTGGGCGTCGTTCAGTTCGCGCGAGACGTCGGCCATCATCGGCTTGAGCAGCGCGGCGTGGCGCATGGCTTCGTCGAACACGGTGTCGAAGTCGATCGCGGTCGAGCCCAGCACCTCGGTCAGCACGTGGTTGTGCAGGTCGAGCAGCACGCGCAGCTTGGCCGCGAAGCGCTCGGGGTGCTTGAGGTCCTGCACGCGCAGCGCACGGCGCGCGATCTTGTCTTCATAGGCCGGGCCGATGCCGCGGCCGGTGGTGCCGATCTTCTCGACGCCGCCCTTTTCGCGGTAGGCCTCGCGCGCGATGTCCAGCGCCGAGTGGAACGGCAGGATCAGCGGGCAGGCCTCGCTGATGCGCAGGCGCGAACGCACTTCCACGCCGGCCTTCTCGAGCCCTTCGATCTCCTCGAACAGCTTGGCCGCCGACAGCACCACGCCGTTGCCGATGTAGCACTTCACGCCGGGACGCATGATGCCGCTGGGGATCAGGTGCAGCGCGGTCTTCACGCCGTTGATCACGAGCGTGTGGCCCGCGTTGTGGCCGCCCTGGAAGCGGACCACGCCCTGGGCGCTCTCGGTCAGCCAGTCGACCAGCTTGCCTTTGCCCTCGTCGCCCCATTGGGTACCGACGACGACCACGTTTCTTCCGGTGGTTACGCTCATGCTCGTTCCATTGCTAAAAATTCAGATCGTTCGGACTTGCCACTGGCCGGCCTGCTCGACGAGCTCGCGGTCGCAGTGGAACTCATCGATTTCGCTGCCATGGCCCGGCAGCACGCACACCACGGTTTCGCCGGCCTTGCGCAGCCCGGCGATGGCCTGACGCAGGCCGGCCTCGTCGCTCCACGGCGCGCGGATCGCCGCGCGCAGAGGACGCGCCGGCAGCACGCCGACCAGTTCGCGCACGTCGAGGCTGAAGCCGACCGCCGGACGGTTGCGGCCGAACACGGCCCCCACCTCGTCGTAGCGGCCGCCGCGCACCAGCGAATCGGCCGCGCCCGGCACGTAGATGCCGAAGCGCATGCCGCTGTAGTAGGCATAGCCGCGCAGGTCGGCCAGGTCGAAGCTGATCTTGCGCCCCGCCACGCCGTCGAGGCCGGCGGCCAGCAGCTTCAGGTCGGACAGCGCCGCGCGCACCGCGGGCGTGCTCTGCAGCGCCTGGGCGGCCTCGTCGAGCACGGCGGCGTCGCCGTAGAGCTGGATCAGGGCCAGCAGGCCTTCGCGCGAAGCCGCGGGGAAATCGCGCGTCAGCGCGCGCAGCTCGCTCGCATCCTTGGCGGCCAGCGCCGCATGCACGCGCGCCAGCACGGCCGCGTCGACCGGCACGCCGGCGAACAGCGCGCGCACGATGCGGGCATCGGCGAGGTCGACGATCACGCCCTCGCGCAGGCCGGCCGCATCGAGGCAGTCGAGCGCGAGCAACAGGACTTCGGTGTCGGCCTCGAGGCCGGCGTGGCCATAGATCTCGGCCCCGAACTGCAGCGGCTCGCGCGTGGCGTGCGGGCGATCGGGACGGGTGTGGAGCACCGGGCCGCAGTAGCACAGCCGTGCCACGCCATCGCGGTTGAGCAGGTGGGCATCGATGCGCGCGACCTGCGGCGTGGTGTCTGCCCGCAGGCCCATCGAGCGGCCCGAGAGCTGGTCGACCAGCTTGAAGGTCTGCAGGTCGAGCGCCTCGCCGGTGCCCGAGAGCAGCGACTCCAGATGCTCGAGCAGCGGCGGCATCACCAGCTCGTAGCCGTAGCTGCGGGCGGTGTCGAGCAACTGGCGGCGAAGTTCTTCGATGTGGCGCGCCTCGGAGGGCAGCACATCGGCAATGTGATCCGGGAGGACCCAGGCGGACATGGGGATCGGGGGCGTGGTTAAACCGGAATTCTACCGGCAGCCGAAAAGCGCCCCGGCGGTGCCCGCTCGAAGCGGGCGGCGAGGCGGTCGAAAAGCGGCGCTGCCGGCCTCAGGCCAGCAGCCAGAGCAGGCACAGCCCGAGCACGATGCAGCACAGGCCGAAGAAGCGCAGCTGCCCGTCACGCAGCTGCATCAGCTGGCCGAAGCCGCGGCGCCAGCCGCCGGGCGACACGAAGGGCAGGATGCCCTCGATCACCAGCACCAGCGCCAGCGCGCTCCAGAAGGTGTCGGAACTCACGTTCCCGAAACTGCTGCGAACGAAGGCGTCAACGGCGCGGCGCGCCGGCCGACGAACCCGCGCCCTGCATCGCGCGGAAGAAGTCCGACGAGGGATCGACCACCATCACGTCGCTCTTCTTGTTGAAGCTCTGCTTGTAGGCCTCGAGGCTGCGATAGAACTGCGCGAACTGCGGATCGCGGCCGAAGGACTCGCTGTAGACCGAAGCGGCCTGGGCATCGCCCTCGCCCTTGATCTTCTGCGCGTCGCGGTAGGCGTTGGCAACGATCACTTCGCGCTGGCGATCGGCGTCGGCGCGGATCTTCTCGCCTTCGGCCGTGCCGGTGGAACGCAGCTCGTTGGCCACGCGCTTGCGCTCGGCTTCCATGCGGCGGTAGACCGATTCGGTGATGGCTTCCACGTAGTCGACGCGCGTGATGCGCACGTCCACCACGTCCACGCCCCAGGGCTTGGCGCCCTTCACCACGGTCAGTACCTCGCGCTGCACGTCGGCCATCAGGGCCTCGCGGCGCACCGAGATCAGGTCGCGCACGGTGCGCTTGTTGATGTTTTCCTGGAACGCGTTGCGCACCACGCGGTTGAGCTGCATGGCACCGGCGTTCTCGTCGAGGCCGACGTTGCGGATGTAGGCCTGCGGGTCGGTGATGCGCCAGCGCACGTACCAGTCGATCACCACGCGCTGCTTCTCGGCCGTGAGCATGGGCTCGGTGTCGAGGCTCGACAGCGTGAGCAGCCGCTTGTCGATGTACGACACGTTCTGGAACGGCGGCGGCAGCTTGAAGTTGAGGCCGGGCTCGGTGATGACCTGCTTGATCTGGCCCAGGGCGTAGACCACGCCGAACTGGCGCTGATCGACCACGAAGAGGGTCGAGCTCAGCAGCACCAGCAGCACGAGGATCGACGAGGCGATGAATCCGATTCTGTTCATGTTCTTGTTGCCTTCCAGGTTCAACGCACGTCGCGGTCACGCGAGCGGCCGTCGCGGGCACGCATGTCGTTGGTCGGCGCGACCGGGATCACCGAGGACTGCACCGGCGCGGTGCCGGCGACGCTCGGGCTGGCGGCATCGACCGGGGTGGACTGGTTGCTGCCGGTCTGCTGGATCAGCTTGTCGAGCGGCAGGTACAGCAGGTTGGACCCCTGCTTGCTGTCGACCAGCACCTTGGTCGTGCTGGCGTAGATCTGCTGCATGGCGTCGATGTACATGCGGTCGCGCGTGACCTGCGGCGCCTTCTGGTACTCGGTCAGCACCGAGGCGAAGCGGCCGGCATCACCCTGGGCCTGGGCCACGATGCGCGCCTTGTAGGCTTCGGACTCTTCCTTCAGGCGCGAAGCGGTACCGGTGGCCAGCGGCACCACGTTGTTGGCATAGGCCTGCGCCTCGTTCTTGGCGCGCTCGCGTTCCTGGCCGGCCTTGAGCACGTCGTCGAAGGCGGCCTGCACCTGCTCGGGCGGACGCACGCCGCCCTGCTGCAGGTTGATGCCAACCACTTCGACGCCGACCTGGTAGCGGTCGAGGATGTTCTGCATCAGCTGGCGCACGCGCGGCGCGATCTGGTCGCGTTCCTCGGCGAGGGCCGCGTCCATCTTCATCTTGCCGACGACTTCGCGCACGGCGGTCTCGGCCACCTGCACCACCGTGTCGGCGGGCGTCTTGCTCTCGTAGAGCCAGGCGCGCGCATCGCTCAGGCGGTACTGCACGGCGAACTTGATCTCGACGATGTTCTCGTCCTCGGTCAGCATGGCCGATTCGCGCAGGCCGGTGGAACGCACGATGGCGTCGCGGCCGACGTCGGTCGAGCGGATCTGCGTGACGACCACGGTCTCGTGGCGCTGGATCGGGTACGGCAGGCGCCAGTTGAAGCCCGCGCCCACGGTGGTCTTGTAGCGTCCGAACTGGGTGATGACGGCCTGCTGGCCTTCGTTCACGATGAAGAAGCCGGTACCGAGCCAGATCAGCACGGCGACGATGGCCACCAGGCCGATGCCGAAGCCGGCGTTCTTCATGTCGGGTTTGTAGCCATTGCCGCCACCGTTGCCGCCGCTGGGACGGTTGTTGTTGCCTCGGCCACCGCCGAAGAAGCCGCCGAGCTTGCGGTTGAGATCGCGCCAGAGTTCGTCGAGGTCCGGCGGACCCTGGTTCGGGCCCTGGCCGCGCGGGCGGTTGTTGTTGCCGTTGTTGCCCGAAGGCGGGGGCGTGGGGGCACCCGGAGGATCGGCGTCGGGAGGCCTGTTGCCCGAAGGGCGATCGCCATTGGAGGAGGACGAATCGTCGCCACGCCCCCATCGGCCATCGTTCAGGTTGAACATGCCCAAGAACCCTTTCCACACTGGCTTTGCATTCATTCGCGTCGTTCTCTTGTCAGTGGCGGGATTGTGCCCAATCAATGGGTGGCACCGTGCAATTCAGCGTCACCCTCAGGGGTCATGGTATCGGCGATCGAGCCCGAGAGTCGGGCCAGCTCCGCGCGCAGCAGGGGCAAGCCCTCGCCGCTGCGGGCGCTCAGGAAGATGCGCGGAACCTGCACGCCGTCGATGTCCATGTCGTCCTGCAGATGCAGCGGACGTTGCGTGCTTTCAAGGGCATCGAGCTTGTTGAAGACCAGCAATTGCGGCACGGTGTCGGCGCCGATCTCGCGCAGCACCGTCTGCACCTCGGCCATCTGCTCGGGATGGTGCGGGTTCGAGGCATCGACCACGTGCAGCAGCAGGTCGGCATCGACCGCTTCCTGCAGGGTCGCCTTGAAGGCGTCGACCAGGCCGTGCGGCAGGTCGCGGATGAAGCCCACGGTGTCGGAGATCGACACCTGCCGGCGCGCATCGCCCAGGTAGAGGTTGCGGGTGGTGGTGTCGAGCGTGGCGAACAGCTGGTCGGCCGCGTAGGCACGGGCCTTCACGAGCGCATTGAACAGCGAGGACTTGCCCGCGTTGGTGTAGCCCACCAGCGAGATGTTGAAGGTCTCGCGGCGCTCGCGCTGGCGGCGCTGCGTGCCGCGCTGCTTCTGCACCTTGGCCAGCCGCTCGCGCGTGCGCTTGATCGACTCGGCGATCATCCGCCGGTCGAGCTCGATCTGCTTCTCGCCCGGACCGCCGCGTACGCCGGCACCGCCGGTCTGGCGCTCCAGGTGGGACCAGCGGCGCACGAGGCGCGTGCTCAGGTACTGCAGGCGGGCGAGCTCGACCTGCAGCTTGCCTTCGTGCGAGCGCGCGCGCTGCGCGAAGATCTCGAGGATGAGGAAGGTCCGGTCGTACACCGCGACGTCGAGCTGGCGCTCGAGGTTGCGTTGCTGCGCCGGGCTCAGCGACTGGTCGAAGATGACCTCGCTCGCGCGATGCATCGCGGCAAGCTCCTTGATCTCGTCGGCCTTGCCGCTGCCGACGAAAAGCGCCGCATCGGGCACCTTGCGCTTGCACACGAGGCGCGCCACGGGCGAGAGGCCCGCGGTTTGCGCGAGCAGGCCGAGTTCTTCGAGTTCGCTGTCGAAATGGGGCAGCCCGAAGTCGACGCCGACGAGAACGACGGCGCCTTCCTGGCGGGAATTCAGTTCAGACAAGCGGTATCAGAAAAGGGGAAAAGCGCGGCGGGTTTGACACCGCCGCGCTCCGCGCCGATCAGGCTGCGGCGTCGTCGTTCTCGTTGGCCGAGAAGTTGACGGCACGACCCGGCACGATGGTGGAAATGGCGTGCTTGTAGACCATCTGTGTCACCGTGTTGCGAAGCAACACGACGTACTGGTCGAAAGACTCGATCTGACCCTGCAGCTTGATACCGTTCACCAAATAAATGGAAACCGGCACATGCTCGCGACGCAGTGTGTTCAGAAACGGGTCTTGTAGAAGTTGCCCTTTATTGCTCACGATATTCTCCGTGTTCAAGAGTAGTTGTTGGAAAAGGGACCTTAACACAGGCCTCCCGCGCTGCAGCATTCCGCGCCAAAAGCCTTTGAAAAATAACGGTTCTCAAAAGACGGAACTTCCGTTCCGGCGGCCGCTCATCGGCCGCCAACGGTGCCCAAGACTCACTCGTCCTTGTCGGCGTAGGGATTGTGGGAGCTCTTGAATTCGATTCGCAACGGTGTACCCACCAGGTCGAATTCCTTGCGGAACCGCCCCTCGAGAAAGCGCTTGTAGGCGTCGGTCACATGCTCGAGCGAATTGCCGTGGATCACGATCAGCGGCGGATTCATGCCGCCCTGGTGCGCATAGCGCAGCTTGGGCCGGAACATGCCGGTGCGCTTGGGCGTCTGGAATTGCACCGCCTCGAGCAGCAGACGGGTCAGCACCGGCGTCGACATCTTGCGGGTGGCCGACTTGTGGGCCTGCGCGATCGCCTGCCACAGCGGCCCCAGGCCCTGGCGCTTGATGGCCGAGATGAAATGCAGCGCGGCGAACTTGAGGAACACCAGCCGGGTCTCGATCTGGCGCTGGATCTGCTCGCGCTGGTAGCTGTCGACCGCGTCCCACTTGTTGATGGCGATCACCACCGCGCGGCCGCTCTCGAGGATGTAGCCCGCGATATGGGCGTCCTGGTCGGTCACGCCCTGGGTCGCATCGAGCAGCAGCAGCACCACATTGGCCGATTCGATGGCCTGCAGCGTCTTGACCACCGAGAACTTCTCGATCGCCTCGAACACCCTGCCCTTGCGGCGCAATCCGGCGGTGTCGATCAGCTCGAAGCGCTGGCCGTTGCGCTCGAAGGGCACCGAGATCGCATCGCGCGTGGTGCCGGGCATGTCGAAGGCCACGAGACGCTCTTCGCCGAGCCAGGTGTTGATCAGCGTGGACTTGCCGACGTTCGGGCGCCCCGCCACCGCGAGCTTGATCGGCTTGTTGACGTCGTCCTCGCCGTCCTCGTCCTCTTCGGGCTCGGGCAGGTTCAGCGACTCGAGCGCCAGTTCGACCAGGCCGCGGATGCCCTGCCCGTGCGCGGCCGACACGCCATGCACCTCGCCGAGGCCCAGCTCGTAGAAGTCGACCAGCTTGGAGCCGTCGTGCATGCCTTCGGACTTGTTGGCCACCAGCACGCAGGGCTTGCCCAGGCGGCGCAGCTCGTTGGCGATGTCGTGGTCCTGCGCCGACAGCCCTTCGCGGGCGTCGACCACGAACACCACCACGTCGGCCTCCGCCACGGCCTGGCGCGTCTGCTTGGCCATCTCCTTGAAGATGCCGCTGCCCGCGTCGGGCTCGAAGCCGCCGGTGTCGATGACGATGAACTCGTGCTTGCCCAGGCGGCCGTTGCCGTAGTGGCGGTCGCGCGTCAACCCGGCGAAGTCCGCCACGATGGCGTCGCGCGTCTGGGTCAAGCGGTTGAACAGGGTCGACTTGCCGACGTTGGGACGGCCCACCAGGGCCATGACGGGTTTCATGGCCGCTCCTTCGCGGATTCGCAATTCATGGCCATGCCCTGGAAAAAATATCAGTCGGGACGGTAGCCGAAGACGCCGCCGTTGGCCGTGACGACCACCACCGTGTTGCCCACGACCACCGGAGCGGTTTCGATGGCCGAGCCATCGGGCGTGACGCGGTTCAGCAGGCCGCCGTTCTCGCGCGAGACGAACAGCAGCAGACCGGTGCTGTCGCCGATGACCAGCGAGCGGCCCACGGCCAGCGGCGCGGTCAGCGTGCGGTTCTTGAAGGTAGTGGTCTGCCAGGCGCGTTCGCCGTCGGCGCGGCGCCAGGCGGTGACGCTGCCATCGGCTTCGGTGCCGTAGACGAAACCGTCGTCGCCACCCAGGCCTTCGGCGCCCGAGGCCGCCTTGCTCCAGACCAGCGTGCCGCGCAGCGTGTCGACGCAGCCGACGCTGGCGTAGTAGGCGCGCGCGCAGACGGTGTCGCCCACGCGGCTCACGCTGCCGGTCAGGTCGACCAGGCGCTCGACGTCGTTGGTGCCGCGCGGCGCCGCGATCGGCGATTCCCAGCGCGAGGTGCCGTTCGACGGGTTGATGCCCGCGAGGCGGCCACCGATGCCGGCCACCAGGGTGTCGCCCACGGCGAGCAGCACGCCCGGCTTCTTGAGCACGAGGTTCTCGCCGGTGCGCTGCTGCGACCAGAGGCGGCGGCCGCTCTCGCCGTCCCAGGCGCTGATGTTGCGGTCGGCGGTCTGCACGAAGACGCGGCGGCCGGCCACCAGCGGCGCGGTGAAGGCCTGCGCCGTGAGGCGCTGCTTCCAGATCACCTTGCCGCCCTGCAGCGCGACCAGTTCATTGTTGGTGGTGACCACCGCGGTGATGCTGCCGTCGCTGCCCACGCCCGCCGTGAGCGGTGCGCCGACGCTGGCACGCCAGGTTTCGCGGCCCGCGCGGGCATCGATGCCGACCACGGTGCCGTCGGCGGCCGCCACGGTCACGATGTCGCCGCTGATGTCGGTGGTGAGCGGGAACTTGACCGCCGGGATCTTCACGCTCCAGGCCTGGCGCACGCCGATCAGCGAGGCATTGGTCGGCAGTTCGGCCGGCTTCGGCTTGGAGGTGCCCGAGCAGGCGGCCAGGACCGCTACCAAAACAAGAGCAGACCCCGCGCGCACGGCGGTCGATTCAGGCATGAAACGCATGAAATTCATGATGGCTGGCGATCAGGATTTGGCAGGAACTGCGGGGGTGACGGTGATGGCGGGCGCCAGGCTCTTGGGGTCGACGCCGACCGCATTGAGCTTGAATTCGACCAGCCGGCGGTATTCGGAAGCGGCACCCAGGCCGGTCCAGGCCTTGCGGTACTCGGCCTGCGCCTCGTCGCGCTTGCCCTGGGCCAGGTAGATGTCGCCCTTGCGGTCGGCCACCAGCGGCTCGAATTCCTTCGGCACGTTGCCCGAGAGCTGCTTGATCGCGTCGTCGTAGGACTTGGCATCGAGCAGTTCGGCCGCGAGGCGCAGCTTGGCGATGGCCTGGTAGCCGGGGTCGGTGGCCTTGTCGGCCACCCAGCCGAGCGCGGCGCGCGAGGCTTCGGCATTGCCCTTGTCGTAGAGCGTCTTGGCGGCCAGCAGGCCGGCCTGCTGCGCATAGGCGGTGCCCGCGAAGCGTTCCTTCATGTCGTTGAACACGCGCTCGATGCGGGCGGCGTCGCCCGACTGGGCACTGCGCTCGACCTCGTCGTACAGCGCCGCCGCCTGGGCTGCCTTGGTGCGCTGGAAATACTGCCAGCCGTTCCAGGCCACGAAGGCGCCGGCGACGAGCAGCACGACCCAGGTGATCAGGGTGCCGTAGGTGTTCCAGAAATGCTTGAGCTGGTCGAGCTGTTCCTGTTCTTCGAGATCGAGATGGGTTGCCATGCGCTGTCAGTGGTTGGAAGGACTCGAGGCCGCGGTGCGCCGGGTGCGCCCGCGTGTTTTGATTCTGTGCCTCCGTGAGGCTGAAAGACTCAGGAACGGTCCGATGATTCCCCGGGAGCCGGCGATTGTAGGGTGGCGGCCCAGCCGGCCACGTCCGCGAGCGGGCGGGCCACCTGCGAACCGCTGCCATCGCGCAAGGATTTCACGGTGACCTCGCCGCGCGCGAGTTCGTCCTCGCCGAAGATCAGCGCAAAGCGCGCCCCGCTCGCATCGGCCTTCTTGAACTGCGCCTTCATGCCGCCGCCGCCCGCATGCTGCACCACGGCCACGCCGACCGCGCGCAACTGCTCGAGCACCACCATCGCCTGCGGCAGCGCTGCGGCCGAGGGCACGATGGCGTAGGCCGCGGGTTCGCTGCCGGGCACCGGCAGGCCGAGTTCCTGGATCAGCAGCAGCAGGCGCTCGATGCCCAGGCCGAAGCCCACGGCCGGCGCAGGCTTGCCGCCCATCTGGCCGATCAGGCCGTCGTAGCGGCCGCCGCCGCACACGGTGCCCTGCGAGCCGAGCTGGTCGGTGACCCACTCGAACACGGTCAGGTTGTAGTAGTCCATGCCGCGCACCAGGCGCGGGTTGACGCGGTAGCCCAGGCCCGCGGCGTCGAGCACCGCGCGCACCGCGGCGAAGTGCGCGCGCGACTCCTCGCCGAGGAAGTCCATCAGCTGCGGCGCGGCCTCGACCATCGCCTGCATGGCGGGATTCTTGGTGTCGAGGATGCGCAGCGGATTGCTGTGCAGCCGGCGCTGCGCATCGGCGTCGAGCAACTCGGCATGCGCCTCGAAGTGGCGGATCAGCGCCTCGCGATGCGCCTGGCGCTCGGCCGGCTGGCCCAGGCTGTTGATCTCGAGCCGCACGTGCTGGCCCTCGAGCAGCCCGAGCTCGCGCCACAGCGCGCGCACCATGAGGATCAGCTCCGCATCCACGTCCGGACCGGCGAAACCCAGCGCCTCGACGTCGAGCTGGTGGAACTGGCGGTAGCGGCCCTTCTGCGGCCGCTCGTGGCGGAACATCGCGCCCAGGGTCCACAGGCGCAGCGGTCCGTTGTAGAGCGCGTTGTGCTCGACCATCGCGCGCACGATGCCGGCGGTGGCCTCGGGGCGCAGCGTGAGCTTGTCGCCGTTCATCGAGTCGGTGAAGGAGTACATCTCCTTCTCGACGATGTCGGTCACCTCGCCGAGGCCGCGCACGAACAGCGCCGTGGGTTCGACCACCGGCGTCACGATGTACTGGTAGCCGTAGCGCGCGAGCAGTCCGCGCACCGTCTGCTCGAACCACGACCACAGGGCCGAGTCGGGCAGGCGGTCGGTGCGCGGCACGCTCGCCGGCAATATGTCGTTCATGCCTTTGACGGCATTGATCTTGTCAGCCATGGGAGAGGAGTGGTCAGGCGACGTCGGCAGCCTGGGGCTGGCCGAAGCGCTTTTCGATGTAGGTTTCGACGAGCTGGTGGAACTCGTTGGCGATATTGTCGCCGCGCAGCGTGAGGGCCTTTTCGCCGTCGATGAAGACCGGCGCGGCGGGGGCCTCGCCGGTGCCGGGCAGGCTGATGCCGATGTCCGCGTGCTTGCTCTCGCCGGGGCCATTGACGATGCAGCCCATCACGGCCACCTTCATCGTCTCGACGCCCGGGTATTTCTTGCGCCAGACCGGCATCTGCAGGCGCAGGTAGTCGTCGATCTGCTTGGCCAGCTCCTGGAAGGTGGTGCTGGTGGTGCGGCCGCACCCCGGGCAGGCGGTGACGCTCGGCACGAAGATGCGCAGGCCCAGCGACTGCAGGATCTCGGAGGCGATCACCACCTCCTGCGTGCGCGACTCTCCGGGCTGCGGCGTGAGCGACACGCGGATGGTGTCGCCGATGCCTTCCTGCAGCAGGATCGACAGCGCGGTGGCCGAGGCCACCGTGCCCTTGGTGCCCATGCCGGCCTCGGTCAGGCCCAGGTGCAGCGGGTAGTCGCAGCGCCGCGCGAGTTCGCGGTAGACCGAGATCAGGTCCTGCACGCCGCTGACCTTGCACGACAGGATGATCTGCTCGCCGGCCATGCCCATGGATTCGGCCAGCTTCGCGGATTCGATGGCCGAGGTGATCAGCGCCTCGTACATGACCTGCTTGGCATCCCAGGGCTGCGCGCGCAGGCTGTTGGTGTCCATCAGGCTGGCCAGCAGCTCCTGGTCGAGGCTGCCCCAGTTCACGCCGATGCGCACCGGCTTGTTCCAGCGCATGGCCGCGTCGATCATCTGGCCGAACTGACGGTCCTTCTTGTCGCCCTTGCCCACGTTGCCGGGGTTGATGCGGTACTTGCTCAGCGCCTCGGCGCAGGCCGGATAGTCGGTCAGCAGCCGGTGGCCGTTGTAGTGGAAGTCGCCGACCAGCGGCACGTCGATGCCCATGCGGTCGAGCTGCTCGCGGATGTAGGGCACCTGCGCCGCGGCCTCGGGCGTGTTGACCGTGATGCGGACCATCTCGGAGCCGGCCTGGGCCAGTTCCTTGACCTGGATCGCGGTGCCGATCGCGTCGACGGTGTCGGTGTTGGTCATCGACTGCACGCGCACCGGCGCATCGCCGCCGACCGTGACCACGCGCGGGCCCCAGACCACGCGGGCCTGGCGCGAGCGGCGCGCCTTGGGCGCCGCGGATTCGATCGGCAGGGGTTCGCTCACGATTTCACCTCGAAGCGCGCAACGCCGCCGTTGCGCGTGAAGGGTTTGAGATCGAAGGGCTTGCCGAGCACCTGCACATCGACGCTCGATGCGCGCCCGACCACCACCGAGAGCGGCAGCGCCCCCGACAGCGCGACCGTTTCGCCGGCCAGCAGGCTGCGCCGCAGCAACTGCTTGCCCGCCGAATCGGTGACGGTGATCCAGCATTCCTCGCGCGCCACGAAGACCAGCGCCTGGCCGCTCGCGTCGGCGGCGGCCGGCGGCGTGGCCGTCGCGGGGGCGGCGGGCGTTGCCGCGGCCGGCGTCGCCGGTGCAGCCGCCACGGCCGGCGCCGGCGCGGCGGTGCCGACGGCCGCGGCCGGAACCGGCACGTTCTCGGTCGCGACGCCCGGTGTGGTGCCGGGGGCGGCGGGCGCCTCGCCGGCATTCGGTCCGATCTCGGCCGCGCCGCGCGCCGTGATGCGCGACACCGTGCTGCCGATGCGGTCGAACACCGACTGCGGCAGCCAGAAGATCGCGGCCGCGCCGACCAGCAGCAGCGCGACCACGGTCAGCAGCGCGCGCGACGGCAGCCCGCCCGAACGGCCGCTGCCCCAGCGCGAGGTGCCCGAGACGATGTGGGTCTTGAGATTGCGGTCGGCCACCGCCACGGCGGCCTTGGGCGCGCCCGGCAGCTTGGCGAGCACCGGCGCCGGATCGACGCGCAGCGCGCGGCAGACGCTGCTGGCCAGCGCGCGCGCGAACACCGGGTCGGGCAAGGCGGCGATGTCGTCGGCCTCGAGCGCCAGCAGCTTCTGCGCCGGCACCTTGAGCGCGGCCGCGACCATCTCGATGTGCAGGCCGTGCGCTTCGCGCGCCTCGCGCAGCATGGTGCCGGCGGACTTGTTCGTGTTGTCGGCTTCCTCGAGCGGAATCACCGCGGAAGTGCCGAATTCGGAAACCCGTTCAGTCATTGAAATTCCCGCGCTCGAACGCCGAAGCTTCGCGCGACTGCGGGAAGCGGCGCTGCAGCTGCCCGCCCAGCTGCGCGACCGCCTCGCGGTTGTTGAGACTGCGCTCGATCTTGATCCCCAGCCACAGGGTTTCGGCGTTGGCCGAGGGACCGTTGTTGACGCGGCGCACGTAGAACTGCGCGCGCGACCATTCCCCGCGCTTCGCGAGCAGCGAGGCGAGGTTGAAGCCGACCACCGGATTGCCGGCATCGATCTCGTAGGCCGCCTGCAGCGAGCGCTCGGCCTCGACGGGCTGGCCCGCGCGCATCTCGCACAGGCCCTGCGTCATCAGCGTCTTGGCGCGTTCGGTGTAGGCCGGCGTGGCCAGCGCCTCGGTGAACTGCTGGGCGGCGTCGCGGTAGCGGTTCTGCTGGCACAGCAGCCAGCCGTAGTTGTGGCGCGTGTTGCCGTCGCGCGGGTTGAGCGCCAGCGCGCGGCGGAAGCTGTCCTCGGCCAGGCCGGCGTCTTCCATGCGCATGTAGACCAGCCCGCGCAGCGCGAAGGCATCGGCATAGCTGGGGTCGGCGTTGAGCGCCTGCTTGATCTCGTCGAGCGCGACGGTGTTCTGGCCATGCTCGAAATAGCCGGCCGCGAGTTCCATGCGCAGGCGGGCGCGGCGACGGGCGTTCGACTCGTCCGACTCGGTGACGAGCTGCGGGCCCGAGGACGAGCTGGCCGAATCGAGGCTGGTGGTCGTGGTGCGGGTGTTCACGCACCCCGAGAGCAGCAGTGCCGCGAGGCCCGCGAAGCTGGCCACCAGCACGCGTTGCAGCCCGGCGCTCGCCGTCGGAAAAGCCATGCTCATCGGTTCAATGCTCCTGGGAGGCGGTGGAAGCGGCCTTGCGGACCGGATGCAACACGACCGTTCGCTCCGTTCCCGAGGCGGATGACGCCAGGCGGCGCTGCGCCATGCGCTCGGCCGCGCGGGTGCGGTCCTTGACGTCGCCGGCCAGCTGGCCGCAGGCGGCGTCGATGTCGTCGCCGCGCGTCTTGCGCACCGTGGTCACCAGGCCGGCTTCGCTCAGCATCTTCGCGAAGGCCAGCACGCGCGGCTGCGGCGAACGCAGCAGGCCCGATGCCGGGAAGGGGTTGAACGGGATCAGGTTGAACTTGCACGACACGCCGTGCGTGCGCACCAGCTCGATCAGTTGGCGCGCATGCTCGGGCTGGTCGTTGACGCCGTCGAGCATGCAGTACTCGAAGGTGATGAAGTCGCGCGGCGCGTGCGCGAGGTAGCGCTTGCAGGCCTCGAGCAGCTCGGCGATCGGGTACTTGCGGTTCAGCGGCACCAGGTCGTCGCGCAGCGGATCGTTGGGCGCGTGCAGCGAGACGGCGAGTGCCACCGCGCAGTCGGTGCCCAGGCGGTCGATCATCGGCACCACGCCCGAGGTCGAGACCGTGACGCGGCGGCGCGAGAGGCCGTAGCCGTTGTCGTCGAGCATGGTGCGCAGCGCGGGCACCAGCGCCGAATAGTTCTGCAGCGGCTCGCCCATGCCCATCATCACCACGTTGGAGATGACGCGCTCGTCGCGCTTGAGGTGCTTGCGCAGGAAGTGCTCGGCGAACCAGAGCTGGGCGACGATCTCGCCCGTGCTCAGGTTGCGGCTGAAGCCCTGGTGGCCGGTCGAGCAGAAGCGGCAGCCGACCGCGCAGCCGGCCTGGGACGACACGCACAGCGTGCCGCGGTCGTCCTCGGGAATGAAGACGGCTTCGACGGCATTGCCGTCACCGACGTCGAACAGCCACTTGATCGTGCCGTCCTTGGATTCGTGCTGGGTGATGACCGGCAGCGCCTCGACGCGCGCGGTCGTCGCGAGTTTCTCGCGCAGCGACTTGGCCAGATCGGTCATCTGGGAGAAGTCGCTGGCGCCACGCTGGTGGATCCAGCGGAACAGCTGCGTGGCGCGGAATTTCTTCTCGCCGAGTTTTTCGCAGAACGCAGCCAACCCCTCGAGATCGAAATCGAGCAGGTTGGCCGTGGTCATGGATTCGGTCGAGATGCGGCTTCAGCGTGCGTAGACGTTGAGGCCGGCGAAGAAGAACGCCACTTCGTTGGCGGCGGTTTCGGGAGCGTCCGAACCGTGCACGGCGTTGGCGTCGATGCTGTCGGCGAAGTCGGCGCGGATGGTGCCGGCGGCGGCCTTCTTCGGGTCGGTGGCGCCCATCAGGTCACGGTTCTTGGCGATCGCGTTCTCGCCTTCGAGCACTTGCACGAACACCGGGCCCGAAATCATGAACTCGACCAGGTCCTTGAAGAAGGGACGTTCCTTGTGCACGGCGTAGAACTGCTCGGCTTCGTTGCGCGAGAGGTGGACCAGCTTGGCGGCCACGATCTTCAGGCCGGCGGCCTCGAAGCGGGAAACGATCTTGCCGATGACGTTCTTGGCGACGGCGTCGGGCTTGATGATGGAGAGGGTACGTTCGATAGCCATGGAAGTGCTTTCTGAGCTTGCTTGATTCTGAAGTTTTTTGTCACAACTGCAACGATATTGTTGCGCTGTATCCCGACAAAGCCCGCGATTTTAACCGGCGGGATTCACCACCTTGGTGAAAACCCCGCGAAAGGCCGCGCGGGCGCGGCTGTTTTTGTTCAGCGGCCGCGGCGCCGCCCACCGCCGCCGCCCTGCCCGCCAAAGCCGCCGCCTCCACCACCACCCCCGCCGCCCCCACCGCCACGGCGGCCGGAACCGCCCTGGCGCTGTTCCTTGCGCTGGCGCGTGAAGCTGTCGGCGCCGATGTAGCCCAGCGAGGTCTTCATCGGATCGGGCTGGTTGGCACCGCTCGGCGGACGGTCGTCGCCGCCCTGCCGGTTGCGGTTGCCGGCATTGTTGTTGCCGTTGTTGCGCCGGCCCTGCTGCTGTTGCGGCGGACCGCCGTTGCCGCCGCCGGGACCACGGTTGTTGCGCGGGCCGCGCGGCGGACGGCCGTCGCCCAGCGGGCTGGGGATCGGCGGCTCGCGGTTGTCGTCGCGCGCCTGGGCACCACCGCCGTTGCGGCCGCCGCGGCGCTTCTTGTTGCGGCCATTCCGGCCGCCACCGCCGCCATCGGGCCCCTGGCCGCGCTGCTGCGGCGGACCCGGACGCGCCTGCGCACCGCCCGAGGCCTGGAACAGCGCGCGGATGTCGCGCTCGTCGAGCTCCATCCAGGCGCCGCGCTTGAGGCCGCGCGGCAGCACCATCGCGCCGTAGCGGATGCGGATCAGCCGGCTGACCGCATGGCCCACCGACTCGAACAGCCGGCGCACCTCGCGGTTGCGGCCTTCGGAAATCGTGACGCGGTACCAGCAGTTGGAGCCTTCGCCGCCACCGTCCTCGATGGTGCCGAACTGCGCCATGCCGTCGTCGAGGCGCACGCCGTCGAGCAGCTTCTGCCGTTCTTCGCTGCTGATCGCGCCGAGCACGCGCACCGCGTACTCGCGCTCCAGGCCGAAGCGCGGATGCATCAGCTGGTTGGCCAGGTCGCCCGAGCTGCTGAACAGCAGCAGGCCTTCGGTGTTCAAGTCGAGCCGGCCGACCGACTGCCACTTGCCCTGGTGCAGGCGCGGCAGCTTGCGGAACACGGTCGGACGGTTCTGCGGATCGTCGTGCGTGACGACCTCGCCCACGGGCTTGTGATAGGCGATCACGCGCGGCGGCGGCGGCGCGATCCGGTAGCGGATCGGCTTGCCGTTGATCTTGACCTGGTCGCCGTACTGGATGCGCTGGCCGATGTGGGCCGGCTCGTTGTTGACCGAGATGCGCCCCTGCAGGATCAGTTGCTCCATCTCGAGGCGCGAGCCGAGCCCGGCCTGCGCCAGCACCTTGTGCAGCTTGGGCGAATCGGCCTCGGGCAGCAGCACGCGCTTGAGCGGCGGCACCTCGGGGCTGTCCTCGTCGGCGTCGAACTGGCCCGAGATGACGTCGGCGAAGCGGATCGGCTCGGGGGGGGGCGCCTTGCGCTGCTCGCGCTCGGCGGCGCGGCGGGCGCGGTCGAGGTCGTCCTCCTCGTCGTCGGGGTCTTCCTCGTCTTCTTCGTCCTCGGAACGGTCGTCCGAATCTTCCTCGTCCCGGGGCTGCAGGCGCGCCGGCTCGGCACGCGCGGGTTCGGGCTCCGGCTGAGGCACCGGTGCCGCGACGGGCTCGGGTGCCGCTTCGAGCGCGGGCGGCTCGGATTCGGCTGCGGGCTCTTCGGGCGCCGTTTCGACCACGGCCTTCGGCTTGCGCGGGCGTTTCGGCTTGGCGGGCTTGGCCGGCTCCTCGGCGCTCTCGGCGGCCACGGCCGCTTCGGGTTCGGCCGCGGCCGGCGCCTTGGTGGCCTCCACGGCCTCCTTCTTGCGACGCGGACGCCGCTTCGGTGCCGCGCCCTCCTCCGCCGTCGCTACGGCTTTCGCAGCATCGCCCGCGGACTGGCCGGTCGTTTCCAGCGTGTTTTCATTGGACAAGGGGTCGATCGGCAGGATCGCCGCTTGGTCGGGGTCGGATGAGCTCATGAGGTCTTTCCGGGGAGGACTGCGTCAGGATCGGTCGCGTCCGGCGGCGGAGCGTCGGGATCAATGCGGGGTTCTTCGGAGGGTTCGGTATCGGCGGAAACCTGGGCTTCCACGGGGGCTGGCTGTTCGGCGTCGTCGCCTCGCTCGTCGAGGGCGGCGACTTCGCCCGGCTCGGGCGTCTCGGCGGCCATGTCCAGCTCGGCCGGCGCGCTGTCGGTCGCCACGATCTCGTCGGCGATCGCTTCGTCGGCCAGCGATGCATCGTCCGCGATCGCTTGCTGGACTTCGGGTTGTTCCGAGGGGGTTGCCCCAGTCTGCGCCTCTTCCGCCGCGACGGCAACCGCCGTCTCCTCGGCGGCCGGCGCCGGCTCGGCCTCCGCCGGCGGCTCGTCGATCGGCAGCGCCGGCTGGTTGCCGCCGCCCGCGCGCTCGAGCGAATCGACCAGTGCCGCCTGCTGGGCCGGCGTCTCGATCACCGGCAGCTGGTCCAGCGAGGCCAGGCCGAGGTCGTCGAGGAACTGGCGCGTGGTCGCGTACAGCGCCGGGCGCCCGACCGTCTCGCGGTGGCCGATCACCTCGACCCAGTTGCGGTCCTCGAGCTGCTTGAGGATCAGCGAGTTGATGGTGACGCCGCGGATGTCTTCCATGTCGCCGCGCGTGACCGGCTGGCGATAGGCAATGATGGCCAGGGTCTCGAGCGCCGCGCGGGTGTAGCGCGGCGGCTTCTCGGGGTGCAGACGGTCGAGGTGGTCGCGCATCTCGGGCCGGCTCTGAAAGCGCCAGCCACTGCCCACGCTGACCAGTTCGAGGCCGCGTTGCGTCCAGTCTTCCTGCAGCTCGAGAAGCAGCGACTTGATCGTGTCCACACCCAGTGCGTCGTCGAACAGCACGCGCAATTCGCGCACCGGCAGCGGCTGGCTCGAACAGATCAAGGCGGTTTCGAGAATGCGCTTGGCATCCGCCGTATTCATGGTTCGCGTTGTCCGGGAAAAGGCGCCTTGGGGGACGCTTTTTTTGTTCAGAAGGATGGAAGGAGGCGTTGCCGGCACGCGGCGAGTGCAACGCGGGGCCGGCACCAAGCGGCCGGCGAGGCGGCCCTGGAGGCCGTCAGGCGCGATTGTAGTCCAGCCCCCAGGCCCGCAAGGCCTCGGCGAGATCGGCCGGCACGGGCGAATGCAGCGCGATCGGCGCCTTGGTGACCGGATGCACGAAGGCCAGCCGGAACGCATGCAGCGCCTGCCGCGCGAGGCCCGCGGCGGCCGTGCCGCCATAGAGCGTGTCGCCCACCAGCGGATGGCCGATCGACGCCATGTGCACGCGGATCTGGTGCGTGCGGCCGGTTTCGAGGGTGCAGCGCACCACGCAGCCGCGCTCCTCGCTGTCCAGGCGCTCGATCAGGGTGCGGGCGGTCTTGCCGGCGTGCTGCTGCAGATCGACCACCGCCATGCGCAGCCGGTTGCGCGGATCGCGGCCGATGGCCGCGTCGACCTGGCGCGCGGCCGGGCCGGTCCAGGGCTTGTGGCCCAGCGCCAGGTACTGGCGCTTGACTTCGCGCGCGGCGATCAGCGCCACCAGCGCGTCCATGGCGGCGCGCGTGCGCGCGACCATCATCAGCCCGCTGGTGTCGCGGTCGAGCCGGTGCACGATGCCCGCGCGCGGCAGCAGCAGCGCCTTGGGGTCGAGCGCGAGCAGGCCGTTGAGCAGCGTGCCGCTCCAGTGGCCCGGGGCGGGATGCACCACCAGGCCGGCCGGCTTGTCGATCACGCGCAGGTGCTCGTCCTCGTAGACGGTGACGATCTCCATCGGCTCGGGCCGGAACGCCTGGCTCTGCGGCGTGGGGCGCAGTTCGACCCGCCCGGCCTGCCCGGCCCGCACGGCCGCCGAGGCCTTGGTGGCGGCGCGGCCCTGCAGCTCGACGGCGCCGGCCTCGATCAGCTGCTGCAGGTAGCTGCGCGAGAACTCGGGAACCAATGCGGCCAGCGCGCGATCCAGCCGCAGTCCGTGCTGCGCGGGGTCGACGACGAAATCCCGCCACTCGCTGGCTTCGGACGGATCGGCGCCCTCGTCGAGCTCGGCCGCCTCCGGGGAGTTGTCGCGGGGGTCGGTCGATATAATTGAGGGCAACTGTTTCACGAAAGCCGCATGTGATGATTCGCGCCAAATTATCGGTCCCAGCCTGGATGGCGCTCAGCGCCCTCGCGCTGCTCGCCGGCTGTTCGAGCACCAAGGACGACAAGACCGCGACCTGGAGCCCCAACCGGATCTACGCGGAAGCCAAGGACGAAGCCGGCTCCGGCGCCTACGACAAGGCCGTGCCGCTGTACGAGAAGCTCGAGGGCCGTGCCGCCGGCACCCCCCTGGCCCAGCAGGCCCAGCTCGAGAAGGCCTACGCCCAGTACAAGGGTGGCGACAAGGCGGCCGCGGTCTCCACGATCGATCGCTTCCTGAAGCTGCACCCCGCCAGCCCCGCGCTCGACTATGCGCTGTACCTCAAGGGCGTGGTCAACTTCAACGACGACCTCGGCATGTTCGCGTTCCTCACGCGCCAGGACCTGTCGGAGCGCGACCAGAAGGCGGCCAAGGAGTCGTTCGAGTCGTTCAAGGAACTGATCACGCGCTTCCCCGACTCGCGCTACACGCCCGATGCGCGCCAGCGCATGAACTACATCGTGAACTCGCTCGCCCAGTACGAGGTTCACGTGGCGCGCTACTACTACTCGCGCGGCGCCTACCTGGCGGCCATCAACCGCGCCCAGAGCGCGATCGCCGACTACCGCGAAGTGCCCGCGGTCGAGGAGGCGCTCTACATCATCGTGCGCTCGTACGACGCGCTCGGCATGAACGACCTGCGCGACGACGCGCAGCGCGTGCTGACCTCCAACTACCCGCAGAGCACCTACCTCTCGCAAGGCTTCAAGACCAAGGACGATCCCTGGTGGAAGATGTGGTGATGGCGGCCGGCCGGCTCGGCTGACCCGACACGAAAGCCCGACGGCGCGAGCCCTCGGGCTTTTTTATCGCCCGCGGCCCGCGCGCTTCAGTCCTGCACCGGCACGGCCAGGTCCGCGATCGCCGCGTCGAGATCGGCCTCGGTCTCGAGCCGCCGCATCGGCGGCAACGCCCCGAGCAGGCGCCGGCCATAGCCCATCGCGACCAGGCGCGTGTCGCAGATCACCAGCACGCCGCTGTCGGTCTCGCGCCGGATCAACCGCCCCGCCCCCTGCTTGAGCGCCACCGCGGCCTCGGGCAGCGAGTAGTCGCCGAACGAGCTGCGGCCCTGCGCCTCGAGCCGCTGCGAGCGCGCCTCGACCAGCGGATCGTTGGGCGGCGGGAACGGCAGCTTGTCGATCACCACCAGCTGCAAGGCATCGCCGGGCGCATCGAAGCCCTCCCAGAACGAGGCCGAGGCGACCAGCACGCAGCCGGGGCGGCCCATCGTGTCGCCCTCGCGGAAGCGGTCCATCAGCACCCGCTTGGGCAGTTCGCCCTGCACCAGCACCTCGGGCCGCCGCTCGATGCCCAGGCGCTCGATCTGCTGGCGGATCTCGTCGCCCACGGTGCGCAGCGCGCGCAGCGTGGTCGTCAGCACCAGCGTGCGGCCGCCGAGCGCGCCGGCGCCGCGCGCGGCCAGTTGCGCCACGCGCAGGCTGTGCGAGGGCTCGTTGGGCTTGGGGAAGGCGCGCGGCACGTAGAGCGCGGCCTGCGCGGCGTAGTCGAAGGGGCTGCGCACGCGCAGCACCTCCGCATCCTCGAGGCCGCAGGGTTCGGTGAACCAGCGCAGCGTGGGATCGTCGCCCAGGGTGGCAGAGGTGAAGACCCAGGCGCGGCGGCGCCGCTCGGTGGCCGCGGGTTCGGGCTCGTGCGCGCGCGGTGGCTCGTCGTCGTCATCGCCACCGCCCTGCGCATCGAGCCAGGCGTCGTATTCGTCGACGGCCTCGCGGGCGCCGCGCCCCAGCGTCTCGTCGCCGTGCGCGTCCGACTGCGCATCGGGCGCCTTGGCGATCTTGAGCACGCGCGTGCGCATCGCCTCGGCGATGTCGAGCGGCGACTCCACCAGCCGCAACTGCGTGCCCACGTCGACCCAGCGCACTGATTCCGGCGCGCAGGCGCGCGCGAACTTGGCGGCGCGCTTCGCGAGTTCGCGCGCGCGTTCGAGCAGCCGCACGAAATCGGGCGACAGCTCGCTGACCGTGTCGAGACCTTCGGCCGCCTCCTCGAAGGCGATCTGCAGCGTGTCGAGCGCGCCCTGCCATTCGTGCTCGCCGATGCCCTCGGGCGAGGGCCCGGCCCAGCGCAGCTTCGCGCCCGGCCATTGCTTGCCCACCGCCAGCCGCAGCTCGCGCGCCGCGCGCTCGAGCCCGGCCACGATGCCCTGCCAGTCGACCAGGCCGCGTGCATGCGTGAGGCCGGCCGCGAGCACGTCGCGCGCGAAGTCGAGCGCCTGCCCGGTGCCGAGGTTGGTGCCGAGGAACTGCACGCCGGTCTCGTTGAGCTGGTGCGCCTCGTCGAACACCACCACGCTGACGCTCGGCAGCAGCTCGGCCATGCCGGTCTCGCGCACCGCGAGGTCGGCGAAGAACAGGTGGTGGTTGATGACCACCACGTCGGCCGCGAGCGCCTCGCGCCGCGCCAGGTTGACGTGGCAGGGCTTGAACTGCGGGCACTGCGCGCCCAGGCAGTTCTCGCGCGTCGAGCTCACCAGCGGGATCAGCGGCGAGCGCTCGTCGAGCCCCGGCAGTTCGGCGAGGTCGCCGGTGCGCGTGGCCTTGGACCATTGCTCGATCTTCGCCAGCGTGCGCAGGCTGCCGCGCTCGGGCAGCGAGGCATCGTGGCGCGCGATGTCGAGCCGGTGCAGGCAGAGGTAGCTGCCGCGGCCCTTGAGCAGCGCGGTGCGCACCGGCAGGCCCAGCGCCTGCACGAGCCGTGGCAGGTCGCGGCCGAAGAGCTGGTCCTGCAGCGCCTTGGTGGCGGTCGAGAGCAGCACGCGCTCGCCGCTCAGCAGCGCGGGCACCAGGTACGAGAAGGTCTTGCCGACGCCGGTGCCGGCCTCGACCACCAGCATGCCGCCCTGCTCGATGGTGCGCGCCACGGCCATCGCCATCTCGGTCTGGCCCGAGCGCTCGCGGAACTGCTCGGCCGCGCGCGACAGCACGCCGCCGTCCGAAAAAGCCTCGAGCACCTTCGATGCGAGCGTGTCTTCCAGGCCCACCGCGCTCATGCCGGCTCCTTCGGATCGATCGCGTTCTCGAGTCGCACGATCTGGTCGCGCAGCGCAAGGCGCCGCTTCTTGAGGCGGCGCAGCAGCAGCTCGTCCTGCGGCGCGACCTCGCTCAGGCTGTCGATGGACGCGTCGAGGTCCGCATGCTCGATGCGTAACTCGATCAACTGGCGGGAAAGGGAGTGGAGATTGGAGTCCAACGTGGGAGAAGCGGACGCATCTTCTGCGCGGCTCGGGCTCGGGTTCATTCGATAATACGTCGTGATCCGAACTCCAGAGAAGACAGGCGGCGCTGCATCGGCGCATTCGCGCTCATGACCCAAGGCTTTCGACTCGTTGCCGCCACCGGCTTGCACAAGGGCGACCGCCCCTACCAGCAGGACCAGGTGCTGCTGATCGCGCATCCGCGCACGCCGGGCTGCGTGCTCGCCGTGGTGGCCGACGGCATGGGCGGGCGCAGCGGCGGACGCAAGGCCTCCGACCAGGTGCTGATGACCGCGCGCCAGCTCTTCGCGCGCTACAACCCGGCGCGCGACGAAGCCGAAGCGCTGCTGCGCCAGTTGCTCGAGGACGCGCACACGGTGATCAAGCTCACGGCCGTGTCGAGCGAGCAGGAACCGCACAGCACGCTGGCCGCCTTCCTCATGAACCCGACCGGCGACTGCGCCTGGATCCACGCGGGCGATTCGCGCATCTACCACTTCCACGACGGCCGGCTGATCAAGCGCACGCGCGACCATTCGTACGTGCAGACGCTGATCGACCGCGGCGAGATCACCGAGGCCGAGGCCAACGTGCATCCGCAGGGCAACATCCTGCTCGGCTGCCTGGGCATGCGCTCGACGCCGCCGCCGATCGCACCCGACCAGGTGCCGAGGATGCAGCCCGGCGACCTGCTGATGGCCTGCAGCGATGGCCTGTGGCACTACTTCACTCCCGAGGAACTCGCGAGCGTGCTTCATGCGCAGCCGCCGCGCGATGCGGTCGAGATCCTGGTGGGCGAAGCACGCCGCCGGGCGCATGGCACCGGCGACAACATCTCGATCGCGGTGCTCAAGCTCGAGCCCCTGCCGGCGGCCTGAAATCTCCACGGCCCGCGCGGGCCGTTGCGCGGCGGTCAGGGCTTCGCAGCCGGCTCCGCGGGCGGCAATGGCGCGCCACGCGGCTTGGTGCGGTTGGTGTTCTGCCGCTCGCGGCTGGCGCGGTGCTCCTCGGCCTTGCGCTGCTTTTCCTCGTAGCGCTGGGCCTGCGCGGGCGCCTCGGCGCGGCGCTGCGCGGCCTTGGCCTGCTCGGCGGCCTGGTTGCTCTGCTTCTGGTCGAACTGGCGCTGGCGCTCGGGCGCTTCCGCGGCCGTCGCGGCACGGCCTTCGGCATGGTCGGCGGCACGCTGTTCGCGTTCGCGCTGGTTCTGCTGGGACTGCTCGCGCTGCTGCGCGGAATCCTGCGGGCGTTCGGTGGTCTTCTTCTCGTCGAGCTTGCGCAGCTCGGCGGCGCCGCGGCGCTGGCGCTCGATGTCGTTGATCGACGATTCCTGGCGCTTGATGTGGTCGTTCTCGGTGCGGCGGCGCGCGCGGCTGTCGCGCAGGCAGTCCTCGACCGCGAACTTGGCGTAGCAGGCCTTGCGCTCGTTCTCGTAGCGCGCCTCGATGGCGGCGCGCTCGCTGGCCAGGCGGTTGCGCTCGGCCTCGAGATCGGCGACGCCGGCGGCGGCGCTGGACTGGGCCCAGGCCGGCAGGCCGGCCAACGACATCCACAGGGCAAGGACGAGGGTTTTCTTCATGTGAGGCGAGTGTCGACGATGCGGCGTTCCAGCGCGAGGAATTCGGCCGACTGCATCTCGTTGAGCCGCGAGACCGTGCGCGGAAACTCGTGCGCCAGCGGCCCCTCGGTGTACAACGCCTCGGCCGGTACCTCGGCCGACATGATGAGCTTGACGCGGCGGTCGTACAGCACGTCGACCAGCCAGGTGAAGCGGCGCGCCTCCGAGGCCATGCGCACCGGCATGTGCGGCACGTCGGACAGCAGCACGGTGTGGAACTGGCTCGCGATCTCGAGGTAGTCGTTCTGCGAACGCGGCCCGCCGCACAGCGTCTTGAAGTCGAACCAGACGACGCCACCGGCCTTGCGCCGCGCGCGGATCTCGCGCGACTCGATGTGCAGCACCGGATTCTCGTCGGCCGTCTCGGCCAGCTTCTCGAAGGCCTTGCGCATCTCCTTCTCGGCGCCGGCATCGTTCGGCGTCAGGTACATGCGCAGCTGCTCCATGGTGCGGCGCCGGTAGTCGGTGCCGTTGTCCACGCTGAGCACCTCGAGCTTCTGGTTCAGCAGCTCGATGGCGGGCAGGATGCGGTCGCGGTGCAGCCCGCCGGGATAGAGGTCGTCGGGCTTGAAATTGGAAGTGGTGACGAAGCCCACGCCGTTCTCGAACAGCGCCATCAGCAGCCGATGCAGGATCATCGCGTCGGTGATGTCGGCGACGTGGAACTCGTCGAAACAGATCAGCTTGTAGCGCTTCGAGATGCGCAGGCCCAGCTCGTCGAGCGGGTTGACGGTGCCCTGCAGCTCGCGCAGTTCGCGGTGCACCTCGCGCATGAACTCGTGGAAGTGCAGGCGCGTCTTGCGCCGCAGCGGCACGGCGTTGAAGAAGAGGTCCATCAGGAAGCTCTTCCCGCGCCCCACCCCGCCGTACATGTAGACGCCGCGCGGCAGCTCGGGCCGGTTGATGAGCTTCTTCAGCGCATTGGAACGCTGCGACTTGTACGCGGCCCATTCCGCGGCGCAGCGATCGAGCGCCTCGACGGCCCTCAGCTGCGCGGGATCGCTCTTGAACCCGCGTGTCGCGAGTTCCGCTTCGTAGGCCTGTTTGACGCTCAAGGGATCGGAATGCTAGGTGTTGGGGGCTGCGGGCGGCCAGCGAATGGCCGCCCGCAGCGTGGTCGCCGCTGGATCAGAAGTTCAGCGTGCGCTTGTCCACCGCCAGGGCGGCTTCCTTGGTGGCTTCCGACAACGAGGGGTGCGCATGGCAGATGCGCGCGATGTCCTCGGCGCTGGCCTTGAACTCCATCGCCACCACGGCTTCGGAGATCAGTTCGCTGGCCTGCGGGCCGACGATGTGCACGCCCAGGATCTCGTCCGTGGTCGCGTCGGCCAGGAACTTGACCAGGCCGGTCGTGTCGCCGAGCGCGCGCGCGCGGCCGTTGGCCAGGAACGGGAAGGTGCCGGCCTTGTAGGCGCGGCCCGAGGCCTTGAGCTGCTGTTCGGTCTGGCCGACCCACGCGATCTCGGGGCTGGTGTAGATCACCCACGGCACGGTGTTGAAGTTGACGTGCCCGTGCTGGCCGGCAATGCGCTCGGCCACGGCAACGCCCTCTTCTTCTGCCTTGTGCGCGAGCATCGGACCGCGCACCACGTCGCCGATCGCCCACACGTTCGGCAGGCTGGTCTTGCAGTCGTCGTCCACGGCGATGGCGCCGCGCTCGTCGAGCTTCAGGCCCACGGCTTCGGCGTTCAGGCCGATGGTGTTGGGCACGCGGCCGATCGAGACGATCAGCTTGTCGACCTCGAGCGTCTGGGCTTCGCCCTTGGCGTTGGTCCAGGCCACGCTCACGCCGTTCTTGCCCGACTTGATCTCGCCGACCTTCACACCGAGCTCGATCTTCAGGCCCTGCTTGTCGAAGGCCTTCTTGGCTTCCTTGGCGATCTGCTCGTCGACCGCGCCGAGGAAGGTCGGCAGCGCTTCGAGCACCGTGACTTCGGCGCCGAGGCGGCGCCACACCGAGCCCATCTCGAGGCCGATGACGCCCGAGCCGATCAGGCCCAGCTTCTTCGGCACCGCGCCGATGCGCAGGGCGCCGTCGTTCGAGAGGATGTTCTCCTCGTCGAAGGCCGCGCCGGGCAGCGCACGGGCGTTGGAGCCGGTGGCGACGATGATGTGCTTGCCGGTGATGGTTTCCTCGGCGGCGCCGGTCACCTTGATGTCGTAGCCGGCGTCGCCGGCCTTCTCGAACGCGCCACGGCCGTGGAAGAAGCTGATCTTGTTCTTCTTGAACAGGTACAGGATGCCGTCGTTGTTCTGCTTCACGACCTGGTCCTTGCGGGCCAGCATCTTGGCGAGGTCGATGCCGAGGCCCTCGACCTTGATGCCGTGGTCGGCGAAGTGGTGGTTCGCCTGCTCGTAGTGCTCCGACGACTGCAGCAGCGCCTTCGAAGGGATGCAGCCGACGTTGGTGCAGGTGCCGCCCGGGGCCGGGCCGCCCTTGCCGTTCTTCCACTCGTCGATGCAGGCGACGTTGAAGCCGAGCTGCGCCGCGCGGATGGCGGCGATGTAGCCGCCGGGGCCGCCGCCGATGACGATGACGTCGAATTGTTTGGACATGATTTCCTTCATGATTTCGTGTGCCGGCTCCGCTCAATGGCAAGCGAAGCGAAGGCCGTTCGGGAGCACCCGCGGAACCGGCTTTGCCGGGCCGCTGGGTGCGCCCCCTTGAGGGGGGAGGCGGCTACACGAAGTGAGCGAGCAACGGGGGTGGGTCAGGTTAGATGTCGAACAGGAGGCGCGACGGGTCTTCCAGCGCTTCCTTCATGGCGACCAGGCCCAGCACGGCTTCGCGGCCGTCGATGATGCGGTGGTCGTAGCTCATCGCCAGGTAGTTCATCGGGCGGATGACGATCTGGCCGTTTTCGACCACGGCGCGGTCCTTGGTGGCGTGCACGCCGAGGATCGCGGACTGGGGCGGGTTGATGATCGGGGTCGAGAGCATCGAGCCGAAGGTGCCGCCGTTCGAGATCGAGAAGGTGCCGCCGGTCATCTCTTCGATGCCCAGCTTGCCGTCCTGTGCCTTCTTGCCGTACTCGGCGATCTTCTTCTCGATGTCGGCGAAGCTCATCTGGTCGGCATTGCGCAGGATCGGCACCACCAGGCCGCGCGGCGAACCGACGGCGATGCCGATGTCGAAGTAGCCGTGGTACAGGATGTCGTTGCCGTCGACCGAGGCGTTGATCACCGGGTACTTCTTGAGCGCGTGCACCGCGGCCTTCACGAAGAAGCTCATGAAGCCGAGCTTGACGCCGTGTTCCTTGGTGAAGCTGTCCTGGAAGCGCTTGCGCAGTTCCATGACGGGCGCCATGTTGACCTCGTTGAAGGTCGTGAGGATGGCGTTGGTCGACTGCGATTGCAGCAGGCGCTCGGCGATGCGGGCGCGCAGGCGGCTCATCGGCACGCGCTGTTCGGGGCGCTCGCCCAGGTCCGGCGCGCTGGTGGGCGCGGCGACCTGCGGCAGCGCGGGCTTGGCGGCCGGCGCGGGGATCGCGGCGGGCGCGGCCTTGGCGGTGGCACCCGAAGCCACGGCGCCGAGCACGTCGCCCTTGGTCACGCGGCCGTCCTTGCCGGTGCCGGCGACGTCGCTGGTCTTGAGGTTGTTGTCGGCCAGCAGCTTGGCGGCGGCGGGCATGGCGACGTCGGACTTGGCACCGCCGGTGGCGGCGGCAGCGGCTGCCGCGGGCGCGGCGGCGGGTGCCGGGGCGGCAGCGGCGGGCGCTGCGGCCGGAGCGGCGGCGCCGGCCTTGCCTTCGGTGTCGATCTTCGCGATCAGCTGCTCGGCCACGACGGTGGCGCCGTCGCCTTGCACGATCTCGGCCAGCACGCCGGCGGCGGGCGCCGGCACTTCGAGCACGACCTTGTCGGTCTCGATCTCGATCAGGATTTCATCGATGGCGACGGCTTCGCCGGCCTTCTTCTTCCAGGTGAGCATGGTGGCTTCGGCCACCGATTCGGACAGCTGAGGGACTTTGACTTCTACGATAGACATTTGGAGTTTGCTCCGCTTTGATTTGTGTGTGCCCCTGGGGCCCGGCTTCGCCAGGCCCGCCCCTCGTGGGGGATCGGGCGATGTGGCCGTGCCACATGCGCCCGAGCGGGTTGTTCGTGTTGAAAGGAGATCGTTCTATTACTTGGTCAGCACGAAGCCCTTGAGCTTGGCGAAGGCGGCATCGACCAGTGCCTTCTGCTGTTCCTGGTGCAGGTGCGAGTAGCCGACGGCCGGCGAGGCCGAGGCCGCGCGGCCGGCGTAGCCGAGCTTCTGGCCTTCCTGCATGTTCTCGTGGATGTAGTGCTGCACGAAGAACCAGGCACCCTGGTTCTGCGGTTCGTCCTGGCACCACACCACGTCGACGAGGTTCGGGTACTTCTTGATCTCGGCCGCGAAGGCCTTGTGCGGGAACGGATAGAGCTGTTCGACGCGGATGATCGCCACGTCGTCGTCGCCGCGCTCCTCGCGCTTCTTGGCCAGGTCGTAGTAGACCTTGCCCGAGCAGGCGACCAGGCGCTTGACCTTCTCGGCCTTGAGCGCCTTGCTTTCCGGAATGATGGTCTGGAAGCTGCCCTTGGTGAACTCGGCCAGCGGCGAGGTCGCGTCCTTGTTGCGCAGCAGCGACTTGGGCGTGAGGATGATCAGCGGCTTGCGCAGGTTGCGCACCATCTGGCGGCGCAGCACGTGGAAGATCTGGCTGGCCGTGGTCGGCTGCACCACCTGCATGTTGGTGTCGGCGCTCAGTTGCATGAAGCGCTCGAGGCGCGCCGAGCTGTGCTCGGGGCCCTGGCCTTCGTAGCCGTGCGGCAGCATCATCGTCAGGCCGTTGACGCGGCCCCACTTGACTTCGCCCGAGGCGATGAACTGGTCGATCACCACTTGCGCGCCGTTCACGAAGTCGCCGAACTGGGCTTCCCAGATCACCAGCGTGTTCGGGTCGTTCGAAGCGTAGCCGTATTCGAACGCGAGCACCGCTTCTTCCGACAGGATCGAGTCGATCACGACGAACGGGGCCTGGTTGTCCGCGACGTTCTGCAGCGGCGTGTAGGTGCCTTCGTCGAACTTCTCGCGGTTCTGGTCGTGCAGCACGGCGTGGCGGTGCGTGAACGTGCCGCGGCCCGAGTCCTCGCCCGACAGGCGCACCGGGTAGCCGCTGGCCACCAGCGAGGCGAAGGCCATGTGCTCGCCCATGCCCCAGTCGACGTTGACGTCGCCGCGGCCCATGGCGGCGCGGTCGTCGAGCACCTTCTTGACCAGCGGATGCACCGTGAAGCCTTGCGGCACGGTGGTGATCTTCTCGGCCAGGCGCTTCCACTCGCTCGAGGGAATCGCGGTGTCGCCGGCGTCGGTCCACTTCTTGTTGAGGTACGGGCTCCAGTCGACGGCGTACTTGCTCTTGAAGTTGGTCAGCACCGGGTCGACGGTGTTCTTGCCTTCGTCGAAGGCGGCGCGCTGCGCCTTGACCATGTCGTCGCCGAGCGTGTCGCCCAGGCCCTGCGCGGCCAGCTTGTCGGCGTACAGCTTGCGCGTGCCGGGATGCTGGGCGATCTTCTTGTACATCAGCGGCTGGGTCAGCGAGGGGGTGTCCTGCTCGTTGTGGCCCAGCTTGCGGAAGCAGATGATGTCCACGACCACGTCCTTCTGGAATTCCATGCGGAAGTCCAGCGCGATCTGGGTGGCGAGCACCACGGCTTCGGGATCGTCGCCGTTCACGTGCAGCACCGGCGCCTCGATCATCTTGACGATGTCGGTGCAATACAGCGTCGAGCGGCTGTCGCGCGGGTCGCTGGTGGTGAAGCCGATCTGGTTGTTGATGACGATGTGCACCGTGCCGCCCGTGGAGTAGCCACGGGTTTCGGCCAGCGCCAGCGTTTCCATCACGACGCCCTGGCCCGCGAAGGCGGCGTCGCCGTGCACGATCACGGGCAGCACCTGCTTGCCCAGCGGGTCGGCGCGGCGGTCCATGCGCGCGCGCACCGAGCCTTCGACCACGGGATTCACGATCTCAAGGTGCGAGGGGTTGAACGCGAGGCTCAGGTGGACCGGGCCGCCGGGGGTGGTCACGTCCGAGCTGAAGCCCTGGTGGTACTTGACGTCGCCGCTGGGCAGGTCTTCAGGCGCGGTGTGGTCGAACTCGGCGAACAGGTCGGCCGGCATCTTGCCGAGCGAGTTGACCAGCACGTTGAGGCGGCCGCGGTGGGCCATGCCGATCACGATTTCCTGCACGCCCTTGGCGCCAGCCTGGTTGATCAGCTCGTCCATCGAGACGATGAAGCTTTCGCCGCCTTCGAGCGAGAAGCGCTTCTGGCCGACGTACTTGGTGTGCAGGAAGCGCTCGAGGCCCTCGGCCGCGGTCAGGCGGTTGAGCACGTGCTTCTTCTGCTCGGCGCTGAGCTTGGGGTTGGTGCGAGCGCTTTCGAGCCGCTGCTGCCACCAGCGCTTGTGATTCTGGTCGGTGGTGTACATGTACTCGGCACCCATGGTGCCGCAGTACGTTTCGCGCAGTGCGTTGAGCAGGTCGCGCAAGGACATGGTGTCCTTGCCGAAGAATGTGTTGCTGGTGTTGAACACCGTCTCGAGGTCGGCGTCGGTGAAGCCGTAGAACGAGGGCTCGAGTTCGGGAATGGCGGGACGCTCGGCGCGCTTGAGCGGATCGAGGTCGGCCCAGCGGGCGCCGACGTTGCGGTAGGCGGCGATCAGCTGCTGGACGGCGGTGCGCTTGCGGCCGAGTTCGGAGTCGGCGCCGCTGGCCTGCACGACCTTGGTCGTGCCCTGCTTCGCCAGTTCGGCAAAAGCGTTGATGACCGGCTGGTGCGGAACGTCGCGGGTGTTGGTGCCGTCGGCGGCGGGGACGTGCTGCAGCGCGTCGAAGTAGGTGCGCCAGTTGTCGGGCACGCTGCCGGGGTTGGCGAGGTAGTTTTCGTACATCTCCTCGACATAGGGCGCGTTGCCGCCGAAGAGATAGGTGTTGCCTTGGTAGGCGGCATACACCGATGGAGTCGATGAATCGCTCATATTGCGCTGACCTTCGCTTCCCTGTGGGAAGCACGAGCTGGTTTAAGAAACCTTCCGCGACACGGCTGAACCGATTGGCGGATGCGACTGTGGCTGGGGAAGGGCCTGAGTACCGGGCGATTGTGCCACGCCAACCATATGACGGTTGAAAGCGGATGCACAACCCCCCAGGCGTGGCACTCAGGCCGGCTTGAGTAACAGTTTGATCTGCTGCAGCGTGGCGGGGTCGTCGATGGTCGTCAGGTCGCCCGGATCGCGGCCCTCGCAGACCGCCTGGATGGCGCGGCGCAGCAATTTGCCGCTGCGGGTCTTGGGCAGCCCGCCCACGAAGCGCACGCGCGCCGGGCGGGCCAGCGCGCCGAGCTGGTCGGCCACGGTCTTCATGATCTCGCCCTCGAGCTTCAGCGCCACGGCGTCGTCGCTCACGGCCTGCCCGTCCTTGGGCACCACGAAGGCCATCGCGACCTGGCCCTTGAGCGCATCGGCCACGCCCACCACGGCCACCTCGGCCACGCCCGCGTGGCCCGAGATGCTCTCCTCGATCTCGCGCGTGCCGAGCCGGTGGCCGGCCACGTTGATCACGTCGTCGGTGCGACCGAGGATGTAGAAATAGCCGTCCTCGTCGCGGATGCCCCAGTCGAAGGTCGAATAGACCATCTTGCCGGGCACGCTCTTCCAGTAGGTGTTGACGAAGCGCGCGTCGTCCTTCCAGATGGTCTGCATGAAGCCCGGCGGCGTCGGGCCCTCGACCACGACCACGCCCTTCTCGTTCGGGGCGGTCAGTTCCTCGCCGGTCGACTCGTGCAGGATCTTCACCTTGTAGCCGTACATCGGCACGCCGGGGCTGCCGAACTTGCTGGGCTTCTTCTCGATGCCGTTGGCGATGGTGATGATCGGCCAGCCCGATTCGGTCTGCCAGTAGTTGTCGATGATCGGCACGCCCAGGCCCTCGGCGATCCAGCGGCCCGTGGGCTCGTCGAGCGGCTCGCCGGCCAGGAACAGCGCGCGCAAGGTGGAGAGGTCGTATGTCTTGAGTAGCGCCGGGTCCTGCTTCTTGAGCACGCGCACCGCGGTCGGCGCGCTGAACATCACCGTCACCTTGTACTTCTCGACCAGCCGCCACCAGATGCCGCCGTCGGGCTGGCCATCGAGTCCCTGCGTGGGCAGGCCCTCATACATCACCGTCGCCATGCCGGCGATCAGCGGGCCGTAGACGATGTAGCTGTGGCCCACGACCCAGCCGATGTCGCTGGTGGAGAAATAGGTCTCGCCGGGCCGCCCGTCGAAGATGTGCTTCATGCTCGCGGCCAGCGCCACCGCGTAGCCGCCCACGTCGCGCTGCACGCCCTTGGGCTTGCCGGTGGTGCCGCTGGTGTAGATGGTGTAGCTGATCTCGGTCGACTCGAGCCAGGTGCAGGGCACCTGCGCGTCGAGGTGCTTTTGCCGCAGCTCGCTCGCCAGGTGGTCGCGCCCCGCCACCAGCGCCATGGGGGCCAGGCCGCGGTCGGTCAGCAGCACCGCGTCGGGCTTGTGCTTCGACAGGCGGATCGCCTCGTCGAGCAGCGGCTTGTACGCGATCACCTTGCCGCCGCGCGAACCGGCGTCGGCGCTCACCACCACCTTGGGCTCGGCGTCCTCGATGCGCGTGGCCAGCGAGCCGCTCGCGAAACCGCCGAACACCACGCAGTGGATGGCGCCGATGCGCGCGCAGGCCAGCATCGCGAATGCGGCCTCGGGAATCATCGGCATGTAGATCAGCACGCGGTCGCCGCGGCCCACGCCCAGGTCGGCCAGGCTGGCGGCGGTGCGCTGCACCTCGGCATGCAGCTCGCGGAAGCTGTAGCTCTTCTCGGTGCCGGTCTCGGTCGAGACGAAGATCAGCGCCGGCTGGTCGCCGCGCTCGGCCAGGTGGCGGTCGACGGCGTTGTGGCACAGGTTGGTGGTGCCGCCGACGAACCAGCGCGCGAACGGCGGCTGGCCGGCGTCGAGGATCTTCTGCGGCGGGCTCTGCCAGTCGATGAGCCGGGCCTGCTCGGCCCAGAAGGCCTCGGGCGCGTCGATGGACTGGCGGTGGAAATCTTCGTAGCGGCTCATCGGTGTTGTCTCCTGATCTTGGAAAGTCGGTCCGGCACCGCCCGGCAACGGGCGACGCCAAAACTGAATTCATAATTATGGAGACCGATCTTGCAGCAGGCTGACACGCGCCACAAGCGGATGAAACCGGGGCCGGCCGGCTGCCGCCCCTTATTGGATGGAAGGTGGCCCCGCCCTCTCAGCGCACCAGCGCGAGCAGCTCCGGAAAGGCCGGATGCTCGGCCGTGCGCAGCCATTCGAAGCCGACCATCTCCGTCGTCACCAGCTCGGCGCCCGCGCCGGCCAGGCGGTCGAAGGCGGCGTCGCGGTTGCGCTCGGTGCGCGAACCGCAGGCATCGGTGACGACCCAGACCTCGAACTCGTCCTCCAGCAGGTCGAGCGCCGTCTGCAGCAGGCAGACATGGGCTTCGCAGCCGGCGATGACGATGGTGTTGCGCTCCTCGGCGGCCGCGGCCGGCTTCTGCAGATGCTTGGGCAGGCTGCGCGCATTGCCCTGCGGCGCCTTGGCCGGCACGCGCAGCCATTCGCCCAGGCCTTCCTCGACGCCGCTGAAGTGCATCTTCGGCAGCGTGCGACGGCACAGCGCGCGGATGTCGGGCAGGTTCTCGCCGAGCTTGGACGGGTTGTGCTCGGTGCCGAAGACCGGCACGTCGAACAGCCGGGCCATCTTGCCGAGGCGGACCGCGTTCTGCGCCACCGCCTCCGACTCGAAGATCGCCGGCATCAGTCGGGCCTGATAGTCGACCAGCACGAGTTGGGATTGGGATGCATCGAGCAGCATGGGCAGGGTTCTTTCTTCTGACGAGGGTTGCGGGGGCGCCGTGCGCCCTGAACCCTGGAAACTAACACCAAAGCACCGGCGCGCGGACCGGCTCAGGCGGCCGGCGCCTCGACGCGGGCCACGAGCTGCCCGATGTAGGCCTCGAACAGCGCATCGGCCGACTGCCCGAACATGCGGATGCGCCCGGTGTGCCGCATCAGCAGCAGGCCCACGCCGTGCGCGAACAGCGCGGTGTTCTCGCGCAGCGCGTCGGCGGCATCGAGCCCCATCGCGCGCAGCGCTTCCTCGCAGGGGTTGAGCGCCTCCTTCAACTGGTCGTTGAGCGCATGGTCGAGCTCGCTGGTCAGGCCGCGCGGCCGCATGCCGTGCACCAGGTAGAAGCCGAGGTCGAGTTCGCGCGGATGGGCCGCGTAGAAGCCGAACCAGGCCCGCGCCTTGGACGCCAGCGTCAGCGCGGGCCGGTCCGCGAAGGCCTCGGCCTCGGCCACCGCGGCACACAGGCGCAGCAGCGATTCGTCGAGCAGCGCGGCGTAGATCGCCTCCTTGCTCTCGAAGTACGAATAGATGGCGCCGGGCGTGTAGCCGGCGCGGCGCGCGATCTCGCGGATGCTCGCGCCCTCGATGCCGGCCTCGGAGAACACGGCCCGCGCCGCGTCGAGCACCAGCGCGCGGCGCGCGTCGCTCAGGGTCTGTCGTCGTTGGAGCTTGGCCTGCATGGGCTGGACTGTAGCCCTTCTTTTAAGCGTTGCTCATTTTCCTTAACGGTTGATCAATTTTTTGAACAGTGTTTAAATTTAGCGAAGCCGGCCCGTTCCGGCCCGCACGACAACCACCGGAGACACCCACGATGAACGCCCCGCTCCCCTCGGCCGCGCTGATGTCCGGCGCCGACTACCGCGAATCGCTGCGCCGCTACAAGCCCGTCGTCTACGTCGACGGCCGGCGGGTCGAGAGCGTGGCCGACGAGCCCGCGTTCCGCCCCGGCATCAACGCCATTGCCCTGACCTACGACCATGCGCTGAAGACGCAGTACGAACCGCTGATGACCGCGGTGCAGCACACCAGCGGCAAGCGCGTGAACCGGCTCTCGCACATCAACACCAGCGCCGGCGACCTGCTCAACAAGCTCGAGGCGGTGCGGCTGGTGTGCCAGGAAACCGGCTGCGCGCAGCGCTACCTCACGCACGACGCACTCAACGCGATCGCCCAGGTGTCGGCGCGCATCGACGACGCGCGCGGCGGCGGCGAGCACACGGCGCGCTTCCTCGAGTACCTGCACCGCGTCCAGGACCAGGACCTGACCCTGGGCGTGGCCATGACCGACGCCAAGGGCGACCGCAGCCGCCGGCCGCACGAGCAGGCCAACGTCGACAGCTACGTGCACGTGGTGGAACGCAACGCGCGCGGCATCGTGATCTCGGGCACCAAGGCCATCGTGACCGGCGCGCCCTACGTGCACGAGCTGCTGGTCATGCCCTGCCGCAACATGGGCCGCGAGGACGCCGACTTCGCCGTCTGCTGCGCGGTGCCGCTCGACGCGCCGGGCCTGACCATCGTGGCGCGCCCGGCCGGCCGGCCCGGCGAGAAGCTCGAGCATGGCGACGCCCTGTTCAGCCGCAAGTACGGCCAGAGCACCGGCGTGTGCATCTTCGACCGCGTGCTGGTGCCCTGGGAGCGCGTGTTCTACGACGGCTCCGACGGCAGCTGGGAACACTCGGGCCACCTCACCTACAGCTACGCCACCCACCACCGCCACAGCTGCATCGGCGCGCGCGCCGGCTTCGGCGACCTGCTGATCGGCGCCGGCGCGTTGATGTGCGAGGCCAACGGCTTCGACCCGGGCAAGGAGAGCCACCTGCGCGAGCAGATGGTCGAGCTCATCAGCATCACCGAGGGCTTCTTCGCCTGCGGCGTGGCGGCCAGCGTCTACGGCAAGGCCGACGAGCACTGTCCGGTCTTCATGCCCGACCCGGTGTTCAGCAACATCGGCAAGCTGCTGCTGGCGACCAAGATCTACGACATGCACCGCATCGCCCACACCGTGAGCGGCGGCCTGATCGTCACCCTGCCCGGACCCGACGAGGACCACAACCCCGAGACCGCGGCGCGGCTGTCGGACGTGCTGCGCGCCAATCCGGCCGTGCCCTACGAGCACCGCATCGAGGCGGCCCGCTTCATCGAGGACCTGACGGCCGGCTACCAGGGCGGCTGGTACAGCGTGATCAGCCTGCATGGCGGCGGCTCGCCGGCGGCGATGAAGCAGGAGATCTGGCGCCACTACCCGGTGGGCTCGAAGGTGGAGCTGGTCGAGCGGCTGCTCGAGCGCGGCATCGCCGCCGACGGCTCGCCCGCGGCCGCGCCGCACGATCCGCAGCGCGCGATCACGCGCAACCGCCAGCCCGGCAAGTGCTGCGACACGGGGTGCACGACGCCCGGACAGCCGGTGATGGTCGAACTGCCCAAGCCTCATCGCGCCGCCTAGACTCGGCGGGATGAAAGTCCTGACGAAGCGGCTCTGCCTCGCGGCCCTCGGCGTGGGCGCCGCGCTGCTGCTGACCGGCTGCGGCGGCGTGCGCAAGAGCACCGTGCCGCTGGGGACCGTGCTCGAGACCCAGCGCTGCACGCGCCAGGCCGACACCCTGCTCGTGATGCTGCCGGGCGCCTATTCGACGCCCGACGAGTTCGAGCGCGAGGGCTTCGTCGAGGCGGTGCGCGAGAACCGGCTCGCGGTCGACGTGATGCTGGTCGACGCGCACCTCGGCTACTACAACGACAGGACCGTGCTCGAGCGGCTGAACGCCGACGTGATCGCGCCCGCGCGGCGCCAGGGCTACCGCCAGATCTGGATCGTCGGCATCTCACTCGGCGGCTTCGGCGGCCTGCTCTATGCGCAGACGCATCCGGGCGAGCTGGCCGGCGTGGTGGCGATCGCGCCCTACCTGGGCGAACGCACGCTGAGCACCGACATCGCCAACGCGGGCGGACTCGCGAAATGGAACGGGCCGCTCGACACGGCCACCACGCCCCCGCGCACGCCGAACGAAACCCAGCTGTGGCAATGGCTGCGCGGCTACGCGGGCCACACGCAGACGGCGGGCGCGCGGCCGCCGCTGTACCTGGGCTATGGGCTCGACGACCGCTTCGCCTTCAGCCACCGGCTGCTGGCCGGCGTGCTGCCGGCCGAACGCGTCTTCACCACCGAGGGCGGCCACGACTGGCCCGAATGGCGGCGCCTGTGGCAGCGGCTGCTGCCGACGCTGTCGTTGCCGGGCTGCCCCGGCTGACGCTCAGTTCGGCCGCAGCCGCAGCAGCTTGCCGCTCGACTCGTCGGTCAGCACGTAGAGCAGGCCGTCGGGCCCCTGCTTCACGTCGCGGATGCGCGCGCGTCCGTCCTCGAGCAGCTTGTGCTCGGCCACCACCTTGCCGTTCTTGAGCTCGATGCGATCGAGGTAGCCGAACTTCAGCGAGCCGACAAAGAGATTGCCCTTCCACGCGGCGCCGTAGCGGTCGCTGGTCAGGAAGGCCATGCCCGAGGTCGCGATCGACGGCACCCAGTAGTGCAGCGGCTGCTCCATGCCTTCCTTGGCCGTGATGCCGTCGCCGATCTTGCCGCCGCCGTAGTTCTCGCCGTAGGTGATGACGGGCCAGCCGTAGTTGCGGCCGGCCTGCACGACATTGATCTCGTCGCCGCCCTGCGGGCCGTGCTCGGTCATCCACAGGCGGCCGTCGGGCCCGAGCGTGGCGCCCTGCCCGTTGCGATGGCCGTAGCTCCAGATCTCGGGCAGCGGACCGGGCCGGCCGGCGAAGGGGTTGTCGTCGGGCACGCTGCCGTCCTTGCGGATGCGCACGATCTTGCCGAGATGGTTGTCGAGCCGCTGCGCGTCCTCCTTGCGGCTGAAGCGGTCGCCGAGCGTGAGGTAGAGCGTGCCGTCGCCGCCGTCGACGATGCGGCAACCGAAGTGGGCGCGGCTCGCGACCTTGGGCTTCTGGCTGAAGATGATCTGCAGGTTCTCGAGCCGCGTGTCGTCGGGCGACAGCCGCGCCCGCGCGAGCGCCGTGCTGTTGGCGCTGCCGCCGGCATCGGGCTCCGAGAAGCAGAAGTACAGCGTGCGGTTGCTGCGGAAGTCCGTGTCGACGAGCACGTCGAGCAAGCCGCCCTGCCCGCCCGCCGCAATGGGCGGCAGGCCCGCCAGCGGCGCGCCCGGCTTGCCGTCCTTCGCCACGATGCGGATGCGTCCCGGCTTCTCGGTCACCACGAAACGATCGCCCGGCAGGAAGCCCACGCCCCAGGGGCTCTCGAGCCCCGAGGCCACCGTCTCAGATCTCCCCTGTGCCATGGCGGCCGCACCAAAGATCAAACCCGACATGACGAAAACACGGCCGAGGACGCGCCGGGAGGTCTCTGACAGCGATTTCATGTGTTTTCCCCGCAAAACGAATGATCTTGGCGGTTTTTCAAACCCACATGAAGACAGTTGTCGACTTCGAAGGGTCTTGGAGGCCGAACTGTTTATCCGGCATCACCGGTCGACCGTTACATTTTAGTTGTCCGATGATTCAAATTTTTCAAGTAAATCAACGGGTTGGCGGCACAATCTCTAATTCAGATCAAATTGACAGTGCCCGCCGTCATCAATATCCTACGCGCCATGCGTTTTTTCGTCCTACCCGCGTCCCTCCTGATTGCCGTCGCTGCCCACGCAGCTCCCCAACCACCGGACCGGTCCGACGAAGTCGGCCAACTGCTGGCCGAAAAGGGCCTGGTGGGGCAACTGAGGCAAGTCCGCCAGACCGTCACGGAGCGCACCTCCGACCTCGTGATGACTGCCATCGGTTTCCTCGGTGTTCCGTACCGCCGCGGCGGTAACTCGGAAGACACCGGCTTCGATTGCAGCGGCTTCGTGCGCGCCATGTACAACCAGACGGTCGGCCACATGCTGCCGCGCCGCGCGGAAGAACAGGCCGCCGCCACCGAGAAGATCGACCGCAGCGAACTCAAGCCCGGCGACCTCGTGTTCTTCAACACCATGCGCCGCGCCTTCAGCCATGTCGGCATCTACGTCGGCGAGGGCAAGTTCATCCACTCGCCGCGCTCGGGCGCCCAGGTGCGCGTGGAAGACATGAACGGCAGCTACTGGAGCCGCCGCTTCGACGGCGCCCGCCGCGTGCTCGGCGGCGGATCGAACGACGAGATCCGCGCCGCCGCGGCTTCGGCCCGCACCGGCGACTGAATTTCCCCTTCTTCGGCCCGCTTCGCACAGGGGGCCAAGACGAAAAAAATCCCGCAGCCGCGGGATTTTTTGTTTGGGGCGAAGGCCGCAACGCGGCCCCCGATCCTTCAGCGCTTTTGCGGCGGCAAATCGGTGCAGGTCCCGTGCGCCACTTCCGCCGCCATGCCGATGCTCTCGCCCAGCGTGGGATGCGGATGGATGGTCTTGCCGATGTCGATCTCGTCGGCGCCCATCTCGATGGCCAGCGCGATCTCGCCGATCATGTCGCCGGCATGGGTGCCGACGATGCCGCCGCCGAGGATGCGGTGCGTCTCGGCGTCGAACAGCAGCTTGGTGAAGCCCTCGTCGCGGCCGTTGGCGATTGCGCGGCCCGAGGCGGTCCACGGGAAATGGCCCTTCTTGACCTTGATGCCCTCGGCCTTCGCCTGGTCCTCGGTGAGGCCCACCCACGCCACCTCGGGGTCGGTGTAAGCCACGCTCGGGATCACGCGGGCATTGAAGGCCGCGCTCGCCAGTTCCTTGTCGCCCTTGAGCTCGCCCGCGATCACCTCGGCCGCCACGTGCGCCTCGTGCACCGCCTTGTGGGCCAGCATCGGCTGGCCGACGATGTCGCCGATGGCGAAGATGTGCGGCACGTTGGTGCGCATCTGGATGTCGACCGGGATGAAGCCGCGTTCGCCGACGGCCACGCCGGCCTTCTCGGCGCCGATCTTCTTGCCGTTGGGGCTGCGGCCCACGGCCTGCAGCACCAGGTCGTAGACCTGCGGTTCCTTGGGCGCGTTCTCGCCCTCGAAGGTGACCTTGATGCCCTCCTTCGTGGCCTCGGCGCCCACCGTCCTGGTCTTGAGCATGAGGTTGTCGAAGCGCGGCGCGTTCATCTTCTGCCAGACCTTCACCAAGTCGCGGTCGGCGCCCTGCATCAGGCCGTCGAGCATCTCGACCACGTCGAGGCGCGCGCCGAGCGAGGAATACACCGTGCCCATCTCGAGGCCGATGATGCCGCCGCCCAGGATCAGCATGCGCTTGGGATCGGTGCCGAGCTCGAGCGCGCCGGTGGAGTCGACCACGCGCGGGTCCTTCGGCATGAAGGGCAGGCTCACGGCCTGCGAGCCGGCGGCGATGATGGCGCTGCGGAACTTCACGGTCTGCTTGCTGCCGGTGGTGTCCCAGCCGGTGCCCGAGGTCTCCTCGACCTCGATGTGATGCGGGTCGACGAAGTTGCCGACGCCGCGCAGCACCGTGACCTTGCGCATCTTGGCCATGGCCGTGAGGCCGCCCGTGAGCTTGCTTACCACCTTGTTCTTGTGACCCAGCAGCTTGGCGCGGTCGACGGTCGGCGCGGCGAAGCTCACGCCGAGGTCGGCGAAATGCTTGACCTCGTCCATCACTGAGGCCACGTGCAGCAGCGCCTTCGAGGGAATGCAGCCGACGTTGAGGCAGACGCCGCCGAGGGTGGCGTAGCGCTCGATCAGCACGACCTTCAGGCCGAGGTCGGCGGCGCGGAAGGCGGCCGAGTAGCCGCCGGGGCCGGCGCCGAGCACGATGACGTCGCATTCGACGTCGACCTTGCCACCATAGTTCGAGGCAACGGGTGCCGCGACCGGTGCGGGCGCCGCAGCCTTGGGCGCGGGCGCCGCGGCGGCAGGCGCCGGGGCCGCTGCAGCCGGCGCAGGCGCGGCGGCGGCATCCGCCTCCAGCGTCAGCACCACCGAGCCTTCCTTGACCTTGTCGCCCACCTTCACCGCCAGCGACTTCACCACGCCGGCCGCGGACGACGGGATCTCCATCGAGGCCTTGTCCGATTCGACCGTGATCAGCGATTGCTCGGCCTTCACCGTGTCGCCCACCTTCACCAGCACCTCGATCACCGCCACTTCGTCGAAGTCGCCGATGTCGGGCACCTTGATTTGTTGTTCGCTCATTTGGACACTTTCAGTTTGAGTGTGAGAGAGTCGACCGGTCCGGCCGAATTGCGATCGAATTCGCAGGCGGCGGCGATCCCCGCCTCCGCCACGTCGCGCGCCGAGCGCGACTTCTGGTCGTACACCGCATGCATGGCACCGAGCGCGAAGCTGCGTCCCGAGCCGATGCTCCAGAACTGCTTGAACTCGAACACCTCGCGGTAGCTGTAGATGCCGTAGATCCCGCTCGCGTTGGCAAGCAGCATCGTGAACTGGCTCGACTCGTAGGGCTCGTGGTCGTCTTCCTTGGTCTCCATGAAGAACGAGCTCTTGAGCACCGGATGCAGCATCGTGAAGGTGCGGAACACCTCGTGCTTGCTGCCGAACAGCAGCGACTCGCGCGGCTGCGCGGCCAGCGCATGCTGCAGCACCAGGAAGTGCGCCGCGGCGCCGGCCATCGCGAACAGGCTGTGGCCGGCGGCGTCCTCGATCGAGAAGATCTTCTGGTTCGCCTCCTGCCGGTGCGTGAGCCGCGTGTCCCCGAAGGTCACGAGCGCGTCGGCCGCCATGGCGACCTGGCCGTTCTTGCGGACGGCCACGACCGTGGTCATGGGGCCTCGCGCCGGTTCGCCAGGGGCGCCGAGGCCGCCGAAGCAGCCTGGGCGCTCATAGCAGCACGCGGCGGAAGTCGGCGAGCACCTGGCCCAGGTAGGCGTTGAAACGCGCCGCCGAGGCACCGTCGATCACGCGGTGGTCGTAGGACAGCGACAGCGGCAGCGTCAGGCGCGGCACGAACTGCTTGCCGTCCCACACCGGCTTCATCGCGCTCTTCGAGAGGCCGAGGATGGCCACTTCGGGAGCGTTGATGATCGGCGTGAAGTGCGTGCCGCCGATGCCGCCGAGCGAGCTGATCGAGAAGCAGCCGCCCTGCATGTCGGCCGCGCCGAGCTTGCCGTCGCGCGCCTTCTTGGCGAGCTCGCCCATCTCCTGGCTGATCTGCAGGATGCCCTTCTTGTCGGCATCGCGCAGCACGGGCACGACCAGGCCATTGGGCGTGTCGGCCGCGAAGCCGATGTGGAAGTACTGCTTGTAGACCAGCGTGTCGCCGTCGAGGCTGGTGTTGAACTCGGGAAACTTCTTGAGCGCCGAGACCACCGCCTTGATCACGAAGGCCAGCATCGTGACCTTCACGCCCGACTTCTCGTTCTCCTTGTTGGTGGCGACGCGGAAGGCTTCGAGCTCGGTGATGTCGGCATCGTCGTTGTTCGTGACGTGCGGGATCATCACCCAGTTGCGATGCAGGTTCGCGCCGCTGATCTTCTTGATGCGCGACAGGTCCTTGCGCTCGACCGTGCCGAACTTCGTGAAGTCGACCTTAGGCCAGGGCAGCAGGCCCAGCGCGGCGCCGTCGGCACCGCCACCGGCCGCGGGCTTGGCAGCGGCGGAAGCCTTGGTGGTGGCCTGGCCGCTCATCACGGCCTTGGTGAAGCCCTGGACGTCTTCCTGCGTGATGCGGCCCTTGGGACCGGAACCCTTGACCTCCTCGAGCGGCACGCCGAGCTCGCGCGCGAACTTGCGCACCGAGGGCGAGGCGTGCGGCAGGCCGGCCGACGGGCTCTTGGTCGGATCGTGCGGCGCGGCGGCAGCCGGCGCGGGAGCAGCCGGCGCCGGTGCGGGCGCGGAGGCCGAAGCGGTGGCGGGCGCAGCGGCGGCTGCAGCCGCGGGAGCCGGCGCCGGTGCGGGCGCGGCGCCTGCAGCGGGGGCAGCGCCTTCGATCACCGCGATCAGGTCGCCGATGTTGACGACGTCGCCGACCTTGACCTTGAGTTCCTTGAGCGTGCCGGCGGCCGACGACGGGATCTCCATCGAGGCCTTGTCCGATTCGACCGTGATCAGCGACTGCTCGACCTTGATGGTGTCGCCGGGCTTGACCAGCACCTCGATCACCGCGACGTCCTTGAAGTCACCGATGTCGGGCACCTTCACGTCGACCGGGCCGGCGGCGGCGGCGGTCGGTGCAGCCGCCGCAGCGGGTGCGGGTGCCGCAGCGGCCGGTGCCGGCGCGCTGGCTGCGGGTGCCGGAGCACTGGCGGCGGGCGCCGGCGCGGCGGCCTGGCCGGCCCCTTCGGCCTCGAGCACCAGCACCACCGAACCTTCCTTCACCTTGCTGCCGACCTCGACCTTGAGTTCCTTGACCACGCCGGCGGACGACGACGGAATCTCCATCGAGGCCTTGTCCGACTCCACGGTGATGAGCGACTGCTCGGGCTTGACCGTGTCGCCCACTTTCACCAACACCTCGATCACCGCGACTTCATCGAAATCGCCGATGTCGGGTACCTTGACTTCCACTGCTGCCATATCGTTTGTCTCCCGCCGGAAGGCGCGTCCTGGTTGTGGGGAATCGTGATTACGCGTAGAGCGGGTTCACCTTGTCGGCATTGATGCCGTACTTCTTGATCGCCTCGGCCACCTTGGCGGCCGGCAGCACGCCGTCCTCGGCCAGGGCCTTGAGCGCGGCCACCACGATGTAGTGGCGGTTGACCTCGAAGTGCTCGCGCAGCTTGTTGCGGAAGTCGCTGCGGCCGAAGCCGTCGGTGCCCAGCACCTTGTAGTTGCGGCCCTTGGGGATGAAGGGACGGATCTGCTCGGCGTAAGCCTTCATGTAGTCGGTCGAGGCGACCACCGGGCCGGTGCTCGCTGCGAGCTGCTGCGCCACGAAGGGCACGCGGGCTTCCTCGGTCGGGTGCAGCAGGTTCCAGCGGTCGGCGTCCTGGCCGTCGCGCGTCAGCTCGTTGAAGCTCGGGCAGCTCCACACCGATGCCGAGACGCCCCAGTCCTGTTCGAGCAGCTCCTGCGCGAAGAAGCTCTCGCGCAGGATGGTGCCGCTGCCGAGCAGTTGCACGGTCGGCGCTTCCTTGCCCTTGGCGGCCTTGATCGCCGGGCCCTGACGCGTCAGGTACATGCCCTTGATGATCTGTTCCTCGGTGCCGGGCTGCAGGCCGGGCATCGGGTAGTTCTCGTTGAGCAGCGTGATGTAGTAGTAGACGTTGTCCTGCTTCTCGACCATGCGCTTCAAGCCATGGTGCAGGATCACGCCGACTTCGTGCGCGAAGGTCGGGTCGTAGCTCACGCAGTTCGGGATGGTGTTGGCCAGGATGTGGCTGTGGCCGTCCTCGTGCTGCAGGCCCTCACCGTTCAGCGTGGTGCGTCCCGAGGTGCCGCCGAGCAGGAAGCCGCGCGCCTGCATGTCGCCGGCCGCCCAGGCCAGGTCGCCGATGCGCTGGAAGCCGAACATCGAGTAGTACACGTAGAACGGCACCATGATGCGGTTGTTGGTGCTGTACGAGGTCGCCGCCGCGATCCAGCTCGACATGCCGCCGGCTTCGTTGATGCCTTCCTGCAGGATCTGGCCGGCCTTGTCTTCCTTGTAGTACATGACCTGGTCCTTGTCGACCGGGGTGTACTGCTGACCGTGCGGGTTGTAGATGCCGATCTGGCGGAACAGGCCTTCCATGCCGAAGGTGCGCGCCTCGTCCACGAGGATCGGCACCACGCGCGGGCCCAGGGCCTGGTCACGCAGCAGCTGCGTGAGGAAGCGCACGTAGGCCTGCGTGGTCGAGATCTCGCGGCCTTCGGCGGTGGGTTCGAGCACCGCCTTGAAGGTGTCGAGCGCGGGCACGGTGAAGCTCTCCTCGGCCTTGACGCGGCGGTGCGGCAGGTAGCCACCCAGCGCCTTGCGACGCTCGTGCAGGTAGCGCATTTCCGGCGTGTCGTCGGCCGGCTTGTAGAACGGCAGCTCGGCGATCTGGCTGTCGGGGATCGGGATGTTGAAGCGGTCGCGGAAGGCGCGGATGTCGTCGTCGTTGAGCTTCTTGGTCTGGTGGACCGTGTTCTTGCCCTCGCCGATCTTGCCCATGCCGAAGCCCTTGACGGTCTTGACAAGCAGCACCGTGGGCTGGCCCTTGTGGTTCTGGGCCGAGTGGAAGGCCGCGTAGACCTTCTGCGAGTCGTGGCCGCCGCGCTGCAGGTTCCAGACCTCGTCGTCGCTCAGGTGCTCGACCATCTTCAGGGTGCGCGGATCGCGGCCGAAGAAGTTCTTGCGCACATAGGCGCCGTCGTTGGCCTTGAACGACTGGTAGTCGCCATCGTTGCACTCCATCATGATCTTGCGCAGCGCGCCGTCATGGTCCTTCTCGAGCAGCGCGTCCCAGCCCTTGCCCCAGATCAGCTTGACCACGTTCCAGTTGGCGCCGCGGAACTCGCCTTCGAGCTCCTGGATGATCTTGCCGTTGCCGCGCACCGGGCCGTCGAGGCGCTGCAGGTTGCAGTTGATGACGAAGATCAGGTTGTCGAGGTTCTCGCGCGCCGCCAGGCCGATCGCGCCCAGCGATTCGACCTCGTCCATCTCGCCGTCGCCGCAGAAGACCCAGACCTTGCGGTTCTCGGTGTTGGCGATGCCGCGGGCATGCAGGTACTTGAGGAAGCGTGCCTGGTAGATCGCCATCAGCGGGCCCAGGCCCATCGACACCGTCGGGAACTGCCAGAACTCGGGCATCAGCTTGGGGTGCGGGTAGCTCGACAGGCCCTTGCCGTCGACTTCCTGGCGGAAGTTGAGCAGTTGCTCCTCGGTCAGGCGGCCTTCGAGGTAGGCGCGGGCATAGATGCCGGGCGAGACGTGGCCCTGGATGTAGAGCAGGTCGCCGCCGTGGTTTTCGCTCTCGGCGTGCCAGAAGTGGTTGAAGCCGGCGCCGAACATGCTGGCCAGCGAGGCGAAGGAGCCGATGTGGCCGCCGAGGTCGCCGCCTTCGGCCGGATGGTGGCGGTTGGCCTTGACCACCATCGCCATCGCATTCCAGCGCATGTAGGCGCGCAGGCGCTGTTCGATCTCGAGGTTGCCGGGGCTGCGGGCTTCCTGCGAGGTTTCGATGGTGTTGACATAGCCCGTGTTGGCAGAGAACGGCATGTCGACCGTGTTCTGGCGGGCGTGTTCCAGAAGCTGTTCGAGCAGGAAGTGCGCACGCTCGGGGCCCTCGCTCTGGATCACGGCGGACAGGGCATCCATCCACTCGCGCGTTTCCTGGGAATCCGCGTCGTTCGCGGCCGGGCCGAATTGCTTCTCGGGATTTGCCGACATGCTTGTCTCTCCTTTTGGGGCTGTGGGCGTAATTTAGGCGCTCTGCGTGTGAGCGCGCGGAGTGTCGCACAGAAATAATGAGATTTCAAATAGTGCGTATAGATTTCTTAATGTGACATTCTGACGATTTTCAGCCGACCCTAGACCGTGCCGGGACCAGTGCCACCGTCGATAACCCGGGCCTTGGGAAGCCCGCCACCTAATAAACTCCCGCAATGCCTTTTTCCTCCCCGCTGGCCGTGGCCCGCAGTGCCGTCAACGCCTCGCCGCTGTCCTGGTGGCGCCGCTGGTGGCGCCGCCAGACCCCGGTGCTGCAGGACGCCGTCGCGATGCTGGCCCCGATGGCCGCCGTGCTGCTGTTCCTCGCGGCGATCGTCACCGCCTTCTGGTACCTGCGCACCGAGGAGGTCGAGCGCGAGCAGGAATCGGTGCGCCGCGACGTCGAGTACGCCCAGCAGCGCCTGCGGCTGCGGTTGCTGGAACGCCAGGAGCAGCTGATGCGCATCGCGCGCGATGCCTCCAACCGCGAGATAGACCCGATCGAGTTCACCAGCCGCGCCGAATCGCTGGTGAGCCAGTTCCCCGAGCTGCAGACCATCACCTGGATCGACGACCGCCGCCGCTTCAAGGCCGGCTATGCCGCGCCCAGCGTGCATCCGGCGCAGCAGCACCTGATCGGCGACGTGCTGCGCCCCGGCGACATCGAGAGCAACTACGCGCTGGCGCGCGAGCTGCGCCAGCCGGTGTTCTCCCAGCCCGCGGCCGGCGGCGATCCGCCGGCCATGCTGCAACTGCACATCCCGCTGTTCGACCAGGGCTTGTTCGCGGGCGTGGTGCTCGGCGAGTTCTCGGTCGATGGCCTGCTGCGCTACGGCATGCCTTCCGAGGTGCAGGCGCGCTACGCGGTGTCGCTGCTCGACGCCAAGGGCAAGGTGATCGCGGGCAACACCGCCAACCTGCGCGAGACCGGCGCGCGCCTGCTGCCCTGGAGCGAACGCACCAACGAGTACGAAGTGCCGGTCTCGCCCGTGGGCAACGCGCTGGTGCTGCGCGCCCAGGCCTACCGCACCTCGCAGGGCGTGGTCGGCAACGGGCTGTTCTGGCTGGTCTGCGCGCTCAGCGTGCTCACCAGCTGGATGCTGATCGGCACCTGGCGCCACACGCGCCGCAGGCTGCAGGCCCAGCAGCGGCTGGTGGCCGAGACCAACTTCCGCCGCGCGATGGAGAACTCGATGCTGACCGGCATGCGGGTGCTCGACCTGCAGGGCCGCATCACCTACGTCAACGCCGCCTTCTGCGCGATGACCGGCTGGGCCGAGGAGGAGCTGGTCGGCCAGACACCGCCCTTCCCCTACTGGCTCGAGTCCGACCGCGAGATCATGAACGAGCGGCTCGAGGAGGAACTGCACGGCCGCGCCCTGCCCGGCGGCTTCCAGGTGCGCGTGAAGCGCAAGAACGGCAGCGTGTTCGATGCGCGGCTGTACGTCTCGCCGTTGATCGACGCGCGCGGCCACCAGACCGGCTGGATGACCTCGATGACCGACATCACCGAGCCCACGCGCATCCGCGAACAGTTGTCGGCCTCGTACGAGCGCTTCACTACCGTGCTCGAGGCGCTCGACGCCGCGGTGTCGGTGGCGCCGATCGGCAGCGAGGAGCTGCTGTTCGCCAACAAGCTCTACCGCCTGTGGTTCGGCTCCGACACCGTCGGCCACCTGGGCATGGTGGCGCAGGCCGGCGTGCCGGCCTCGAACGCGCACGACGAAGGCCTGGACGACGTCGACCCCTACGCGGGCCTGCCGATCGACACGCTGACCGCCGCGCAGGCGGCCAACAACGAGATCTTCGTGCCCGAGCTCGGCAAGTGGCTCGAGGTGCGCTCGCGCTACCTGACCTGGGTCGACGGCCGCCTGGCGCAATTGGTGATCGCCACCGACATCACGCCGCGCCGCGATGCCGAGGAACAGGCCGCCGCGCAGGCCGACCGCGCGCAATCGGCGAGCCGGCTGATCACCATGGGCGAGATGGCCTCGAGCGTGGCGCACGAGCTCAACCAGCCGCTGACCGCGATCAGCAACTACTGCAACGGGATGATGTCGCGCATCAAGAGCCAGTCGATCGACAACGACGCGCTGCTGGCCGCGCTCGAGAAGACCTCGAAGCAGGCCCAGCGCGCGGGCCAGATCATCCAGCGCATCCGTTCCTTCGTGAAGCGCAGCGAACCCAACCGCACGCCGGCCGACGTGGCGACCATGGTCAGCGAAGCGGTGGAGCTGGCCGGCATCGAGCTGCGCCGGCGCAACGTGCGCCTGAACCACTACGTGGCCGCGCGGCTGCCGATGGTGCGCGTCGACCCGATCCTGATCGAGCAAGTGATGGTCAACCTGCTGAAGAACGCGGCCGAGTCGATCGACCTCGCCGAGCGCCCGCTGGCGCGGCGCAGCGTCGAACTGCGCGTGCTGCCGAAGGTGATCGAGGGCCACAACGCGATCGAGTTCTCGGTGCAGGACACCGGCAAGGGCCTCGCGCCCGAGGTCATGGACCGGCTCTACGAGGCCTTCTTCTCGACCAAGCCCGAGGGCATGGGCATCGGGCTGAACCTGTGCCGCACCATCGTCGAGTCGCACCGCGGCCGGATGCAGGCGGAGAACATCTACAATGGCCCGGATGTGATCGGATGCCGTTTTTCCTTCTGGATTCCGGTGTTGGACGCTATCAGTTCCCTAGCAAGTGACGAGGTAAAGGTACCTGCATGAGTTTGATTCCGAAAAAGGGCACTGTGTATGTCGTCGATGACGACGAAGCGGTACGCGATTCGCTCCAATGGCTGCTCGAAGGCAAGGACTACCGGGTCCGCTGTTTCGATTCCGCCGAGTCCTTCCTCTCCCGCTACGACCCCCGCGAGGTGGCCTGCCTGATTGTCGACATCCGCATGGGTGGCATGACGGGTCTGGAGCTGCAGGACCGGTTGATCGAGCGCCGCTCGCCGCTGCCGATCGTGGTCATCACCGGCCACGGCGACGTGCCGATGGCCGTCGACAGCATGAAGAAGGGCGCGATGGATTTCATCCAGAAGCCCTTCAACGACGAGGAACTCGTCGCGCTGGTCGAGCGCATGCTCGAACACGCGCGCGGCGCCTTCACGCAGCACCAGCAGTCGGCCAGCCGCGACGCGCTGCTGTCCAAGCTCACGGGCCGCGAGGCGCAGGTGCTCGAGCGTATCGTCGCCGGCCGCCTCAACAAGCAGATCGCCGACGACCTCGGCATCAGCATCAAGACGGTCGAGGCGCATCGCGCCAACATCATGGAGAAGCTCAACGCCAACACCGTGGCCGATCTGCTGAAGATCGCGCTCGGACAGGCGGCACCCGCTGCCAAGGCCTAGACGCCGGCTATCTGTTCGATAGCGATGCATGACCCCCACGCCTGCGCAAGCGGGCGTTTTTACTTGGAAAATCGAAACCGATGACCGCCCAACTGATCGACGGCAACGCCCTCGCCAAAACCATCCGCGCCGAAGTCGCCGGCCGCACCGCGGCGCTCAAGGCCCGCGGCGTGAACCCGGCCCTTTCCATCATCCTCGTGGGCGAGGACCCGGCCAGCCAGGTCTATACCAAGCACAAGGTCAACGACAGCACGCAGACCGGTCTCTCGGCCACGCTCGAGACCTACCCGGCCGACCTCAGCGAGGCCGACCTGCTCGCGCGCATCCGCGTGCTCAACGACGACCCGGCGGTGCACGGCATCCTGGTGCAGTTGCCGCTGCCCAAGCACATGGACAGCCAGAAGGTCATCGAGACCATCTCGCCCGCGAAGGACGTGGACGGCTTCCACGTCGCCAGCGCCGGTGCGCTGATGACCGGCGCGCCGGGCTTCTGGCCCTGCACGCCCTTCGGTTGCATGAAGATGCTCGAATCGATCGGCTACGACCTGCGCGGCAAGCACGCGGTGGTGATCGGCCGCAGCAACATTGTCGGCAAGCCGATGGCCATGATGCTGCTGGCCAAGAGCGCCACCGTGACCATCTGCCACAGCGCCACGCAGGACCTGGGCGCCATCACGCGCCAGGCCGACGTGATCGTCGCGGCCGTGGGCAAGCTCAACCTCCTCACGGCCGACATGGTCAAGCCCGGCGCGGTGGTCATCGACGTCGGCATGAACCGCAAGGCCGACGGCAAGCTCGCGGGCGACGTCGACTTCGACGGCGTGAAGGAAGTCGCCGGCTGGATCACCCCGGTGCCCGGCGGCGTCGGCCCGATGACGCGCGCCATGCTGCTCGCCAACACCCTTGAAGCGGCCGAACGCGTCGCCAAGTGAACACCATGGCCACCTCGAACAACCCCCTCCTCGATTTCACCGACCTCCCGCTGTTCGACCGCATCCGGCCCGAACACGTCGCCCCCGCGGTCGACGTGCTGCTCGCCGATGCCGAGACCGCGCTGCAGACGGTGACGGCCCCCGACTTCCCCGCGAGCTGGAGCGCGATCTCCAAGGTGCTCGACGTGGCCTCGGAACGCTTCAGCCGCGCCTGGAGCGCAGTCGGCCATCTCAACGCCGTGGCCGACACGCCCGAGCTGCGCGCCGCCTACAACGAGGCGATGCCACGCGTGACCGCGTTCTGGACCCGCCTGGGCTCCGACGAGCGCCTGTACGCGAAGTACAAGGCGATCGACGTCACTACGCTCGATGCCGAGCAGCGCCAGGCGCATCGCAACGCGGTGCGCAACTTCGTGCTCGGCGGCGCCGAGCTGCAGGGCGAGGCCAAGCAGCGCTTCGCCGAGATCCAGGAACGCCAGGCCGAGCTGAGCCAGAAGTTCAGCGAGAACGCGCTCGATGCGACCGATGCCTTCGCCTACTACGCGCAGTTCGGCGAGCTCGACGGCGTGCCCGAGGACGTGGTCAACGCCGCGCGCGCCGCGGCCGAAGCCGAGGCCAAGGACGGCTACAAGCTCACGCTCAAGATGCCCTGCTACCTGCCGGTGATGCAGTTCGCCAAGAGCAGCGCGCTGCGCGAGACGCTCTACCGCGCCTACGTCACGCGCGCCAGCGAACTCGGCGACCCAGCCTTCGACAACACGGCCCTGATCAGCGAGATCCTCGCGCTGCGCGAGGAAGAGGCCAAGCTGCTGGGCTACCGCAACTTCGGCGAGCTCTCGGTGGTACCGAAGATGGCCGAGTCGCCCGAGCAGGTGGTGAAGTTCCTGCGCGACCTCGCCGCCAAGGCCCGCCCCTACGGCGAGCGCGACCTCGCCGACCTGCGCGTTTTCGCGTCCACCCAGCTGGGCCTGGCCGATCCACAGCCCTGGGACTGGAGCTACGTCGGCGAGAAGCTCAAGGAAGCGCGCTATGCCTTCAGCGAGCAGGAGGTCAAGCAGTACTTCCCGGCGCCCAAGGTGATGGCGGGCCTGTTCAAGATCGTCGAGACGCTGTTCGAGGTCTCGATCCGCCGCGACAGCGCGCCGACCTGGCATCCGAGCGTCGAGTTCTACCGCATCGAGCGCGCCGGCCAGAAGGTCGGCCAGTTCTACCTCGACCCCTCCGCGCGCGCCGCCAAGCGCGGCGGCGCCTGGATGGACGACGTGCGCGCGCGCTGGCTGCGGCCCGACGACGGCCGGCTGCAGACGCCGATCGCGCAACTGGTCTGCAATTTCGCCGAGGGCGTGGGCGGCAAGCCGCCGCTGCTCACGCACGACGACGTGACCACGCTGTTCCACGAGTTCGGCCATGGCCTGCACCACATGCTCACGCAGGTGAACGAGCGCGACGTCTCGGGCATCAGCGGCGTCGAATGGGACGCGGTCGAACTGCCGAGCCAGTTCATGGAGAACTTCTGCTGGGAGTGGGACGTGCTGAGCCACATGACGGCCCACGTCGACACCGGCGAGCCGCTGCCGCGCGCGCTGTTCGACAAGATGACCGCGGCCAAGAACTTCCAGAGCGGCCTGCAGACGCTGCGCCAGATCGAGTTCTCGCTGTTCGACATGCTGCTGCACACCGAGTACCACGCCGCGGCCGCGAAGCCCGGCGACGTGCTCGCGCTGCTGGCCCAGGTACGCGCCGAGGTGGCCGTGATGCCCTCGCCGCCCTTCAGCCGCACGCCGAACACCTTCAGCCACATCTTCTCGGGCGGCTACGCGGCCGGCTACTACAGCTACAAGTGGGCCGAGGTGCTGAGCGCCGACGCCTACGCGGCCTTCGAGGAAACCGTGGGCGCCAACGGCGAACCCAGCATCGAGACCGGCCGCAAGTACCGCCAGGCCATCCTCGAGGCCGGCGGCAGCCGCAGCGCGATGGAGTCGTTCAAGGCCTTCCGCGGCCGCGAACCCCAGCTTGATGCGCTGCTGCGACACCAGGGCATGGCCGAGCCGCAGCCGGCTTGATGCGGCGCTGAAGCTTGAGATACTCGGGCCATGCGCCCGATTTACAAATTCTCACCAAGTCGCCTGACCGGTTTCGTCCTCCTGCTCGCCGTCGCGGGCGCGATGGCACAACCGGTCTACCGGCAGGTCGACAAGAACGGCCGGGTCACCTTCTCGGACCGCGCCCCCACCGCCAGCACCGAACCCGCCGCCAATGCGCAGCCGGCGCCCGGCGCGAGCGCCAACGCGGGCCTGCCCTACGAGCTGCGCCAGATCGCCCAGCGCTATCCCGTCACGCTCTACAGCGGCGACGACTGCAGCCCCTGCGCGATGGCGCGCACGCTGCTCACCACGCGCGGCATCCCGTTCCAGGAACGCACGGTGAACGGCAACCAGGACGTGGAGGCGCTGCAGAAGCTCAGCGGCCAGACCTCGCTGCCGCTGCTGACCATCGGCACGCAGCAGTTGTCCGGCTTCTCCGACACGCAGTGGGCGCAGTACCTCGACGCGGCCGGCTATCCCAGGAGCAACGGCCTGCCGAGCGGCTACCGCAATCCGCCGGCGCAGCCGATGGTCGCGCAGGTCACGCGCGCACCGGTGCCCGCACCCGCCGCCGCGCGCGCGGCGCCCGACGAGCAGCCGCTGCCCGCGGCACCGCCGAGCGGCCCGACACCGGAGAACCCGGCCGGCATCAAGTTCTGATCAGGCGAAGTCCAGCGTGCGCACGCCCTCGGGCGTGCCGAGCAGGCACACATGCGCCTTCTGGTGCGCGAACACGCCGACGGTGACCACGCCGGGCCACTGGCTCACCTCGGATTCGAAGGCCAGTGGATCGGCGATCTTCAGGCCCGTCACGTCGACGATGTGCTGGCCGTTGTCGGTGACCAGCGGCAGGCCGTCCTTCTCGCGCACCTGGGCCTGGCCGCCCAGCGCCGCGAACTGCCGCATCACGCGACGCGCCGCCATCGGGATCACCTCGACCGGCAGCGGAAAGGCACCGAGCGTGTCGACCAGCTTCGAGGCATCGGCGATGCAGACGAAACGGCGCGACTGGGCCGCGATGATCTTCTCGCGCGTGAGCGCGGCACCGCCGCCCTTCACCATGAAACCCCGTGGGTCGATCTCGTCGGCACCATCGATGTAGACGCCCAGTTCCTCGACCTCGTTGCTGTCGAACACCTGGATGCCCAGCGCCCGCAGGCGCTCGGTGGAGGCGATCGAGCTCGAGACGGCGCCGCGGATCTGGTCCTTGATCGTGGCCAGCGCGTCGATGAACTTGTTGACCGTCGAGCCGGTGCCCACGCCCACGATCTCGCCCTTCACCACGTAGGCCAGGGCGGCGCGGCCCACCTGGGCCTTGAGTTCGTCCTGGGAGATGGGGGCGGGTACGGCGGAAGAAGAAGGAAGGGGTGCGGTCATCGCGGAGAATCCTGGGCTCATTGAAGCCCCGAATTATCCGACGATGTCCCTGCTGCCCTCCTCGCTCTACGGCCTGGCCCGCCCTTTCCTGTTCGGTTTCGACCCGGAGCATGCCCATGAACTGACGCTCGACGGGCTCGCGCGCACGCAGAACACGCCGCTGGCCTGCGCCTACTCGGCGCCGCGCGTCGACGATCCCGTCACCCTGGCCGGCCTGCAGTTCCCGAACCGCGTCGGCCTCGCCGCCGGCCTCGACAAGAACGCGCGCTGCATCGACGCCTTCGCCGCCATGGGCTTCGGCTTCGTCGAGGTCGGCACCGTCACGCCCAAGGGCCAGCCCGGCAATCCGCGCCCGCGCATGTTCCGCCTGCCCGAACGCCAGGCGCTGATCAACCGGCTCGGCTTCAACAACGACGGGCTGGCCGCCTTCCTGGCCAACGTGCAGAAGGCGCGCTTCCGCCGCAACGCGGGCCGCGCCAAGGCGCCGATGCTGCTGGGCCTGAACATCGGCAAGAACGCCGCCACGCCGATCGAGCGCGCGGTGGACGACTACATCGCCTGCCTCGACGGCGTGTACCCGCATGCCGACTACGTGACGATCAACATCTCGAGCCCCAACACCGCCAACCTGCGCAGCCTGCAGAGCGACGAGGCGCTCGACGCGCTGCTGGGCGCCGTGGCCGAGCGGCGCGAGACGCTGGCGCGCCAGCCCCTCGGCGGTGCGCCGCGCCGCGTGCCGCTGTTCGTGAAGATCGCGCCCGACCTCGACGAGGCCCAGGTGGCGGTGATCGCCGCCACGCTGCGCCGCCACGGCATGGATGGCGTGATCGCCACCAACACCACGCTGGCGCGCGATGCGGTCGAGGGACTGCAGCATGCGAAGGAAGCCGGCGGCCTGTCGGGCGCGCCGGTGCGCGAATCGAGCAACCGCGTGATCGCCCAGCTGCGCGCCGCATTGGGCGCGGACTTCCCGATCGTCGGCGTGGGCGGCATCCTGGGCGCGGCCGATGCCAAGGCCAAGATCGCGGCGGGCGCGGACGTGGTGCAGATCTACACCGGCCTGATCTACCGCGGCCCGGCACTGGTCCATGAAACGGCGCAGGCGCTGCAGCGGGATCGCGGCAGCGCCTGAGTTTTTTCAGTTGGAAGGCGGGCGAGCGTGGCTCGCCGGCCGTTTCAACGCATGCGCCAGAGGATGGGCGCGACGAAGGTCGCCCAGCGCAGCAGGCGCTTGGGGCGAACCACCACCAGCGCCGCCGCCACGGCCACACCCGTGGCCACCGGATGCTCGCGCGCGATGCGCAGCGCCGTGGCGGTCGGGGTTTCGTCGGGCGGCGGAGGCGCAGACTGCTCCACACCGTGCGCGGCGGCGGTGCCGCCACCCTGCAAGGTCGCGATGCGCAGGCGCTGGCGCTCGATGCGTTCGATCAGTTCCTCGCGCGTGGCCGGACGGCGGGGCGCCGGCTCGTCCTCTTCACCGGGCTCGTCGCCGAGTCCGAAGCGCTCCTGCACCCAGGTCCAGTCGCGCGCCAGCTCTTCGCGGGTCGGCGTGAAGCTGTTCGAAGCGCCGCGCAGTTGGGTCCACAGGCCCCAGGCGGCCGCGAGCCACAGCACGATCCAGAGCGCGGCCACCGACCAGGCGGCGGTGGTGCGCTGCGGCGTGTCCCAGAAATGGACCACGACGGCCACGGACAGCAGCGCGACGGCGATCGTCGTCAGGCCCAGCAGCACGATCGCGAGGACCAGCACCAGCTTGAGCCGCTGCTTCTCCTCCTCCCAGGCCATGCGCAGCAGCTGCACACGGTCTTCGGCGGCCATCGCGCCCTCGGCTGCGGCAATGCGCAGCCGGCGCAGGCGCCGGTCCAGTCCGAGCAGGGAGAGCAACCTCATCGGCAGCCCCCCGTCATCATGGTTCGATCAGCGGCGACCAAGCAGCAGGCCCACCAGCACACCGACGGCCAGCGCGCCTGCGGCGATCTGCCAGGGTTCGTCGTGGGCATAGGCGTTGGTGGCCGAGGCGGCTTCGCGGGCCTTCTTGGCAGCGAGGCGGCTCTTCTCGGCGGCGAGTTCGCGGGCGATCGCGAGCTTGGTGTCGATGCGCTGGCGCAGCGCCTTGATGTGGGGAACCGAATCCAGGTCCTTGCTGGCGAGCACGCCACGCACGTCGCTCGCGATGTCCTCGGCTGCCGCCTCGAGATTCTTGGATGCACTCATTGGAAACCTTCCTCCGTGATGACACCGGCACCGCGCCGGCGGCTTCACGCCTACAAATGGCGTGCTGTCATGTTACAGGCTCCATCGGCCACACAGGCCTGCATCCACAAAGAGTTCTGCAAGAGATCGTTCGCGATCGACGCGGAATTCAGTCCTCGGCCGCGAGCAGATCCACCACATAGCGGCCGATCGCGAGGCTGCTCGTGAGCCCCGGCGATTCGATGCCGAACAGGTTCACGAGGCCTCGCACGCCATGCGCGCGCGGTCCGTCGATGCGGAAGTCGGCCGCGGGATCGCCAGGGCCGGAAATCTTCGGCCGCATGCCCGCATAGCCCGGGATCAACGCGCCATCGGGCAGCGCGGGCCAGTACTTGCGCACCTCGGCATAGAAGGCATCGCCGCGCGCCGGGTCCACCACCAGGTCGTCGGGCGAGCTCACCCATTGCACGTCGGGTCCGAACTTGGCCTGCCCGCCAAGGTCGATCGTCAGGTGCACGCCGAGGCCGCCGGGCTCGGGCACCGGATAGACCAGCCGGCCGAAGGGCGCGCGGCCCGACAGGGTGAAGTAGTTGCCCTTCGCGAAATGAGCGGTGGGAACGGTCTCGGTGGCGAGTCCTCCGAAGTGGCGCGCCAGATCGGGCGCACCCAGGCCGGCCGCGTTGACCACGCTGCGGCAGCGCAACCGCGTGCCGTCTTGCGCCGTCAATACGATGCCGCCCTCCTCCAGGTCAGCCCGCGTCACGGCCGACTTCAACGCCAGCATGCCGCCCGCATTCTCGAGATCGCCGAGCAGGCTCAACATCAGCGCATGGCTGTCGACGATGCCCGTGCTCGGCGAGACCAGCGCGGCCATGCAGCGCAGTTGCGGTTCCAGCGCGACGGCCCGCGCCGCCGAAATCTGTTCGAGGTCGTCGACACCATTGGCCGCGGCCTTGAGACGGATCGCCTCGAGCTCCGCCACCTGTTCGGTCGAGGTCGCGACGATCAGCTTGCCGCAGCGCCGGTGCGGCACGCCGCGCGCTTCGGCGTAGGCATACAGCAGTTGCTTGCCCTCGACGCAGAGCGTCGCCTTCAGCGAGCCTTGCGGGTAGTAGATCCCCGCATGAATGACTTCGCTGTTGCGCGAACTCGTGCCGGTGCCGATGGCGCCTTCGGCCTCGAGCACCATCACTTCACGGCCCGCGAGCGCGAGTGCGCGCGCCACGGCCAAACCCACCACACCACCGCCGATGACGGCGCAATCGAGATCGTCCATGCGGCGAGCTTAGCGCGGCCGCCGCGCGTGGGGAGATCAGGTCGCGGTCGGCGGCGGCTCGGGATCGGTGGGCTCGTCAGGCGGCGTGCCCGGCCCTTCGTCGGGCTCCACGGGCAGGCCCGGCGTGGGCGTGATCGGCGTCGGAAGATCGGGTGCGGTCGCCATGATCTGTTCTCCTGGGTTGCGGTCGTGCCGTCGGTTCTAGGCGCCAAGGCACGCGAAACCAGCAGCCCGCGACGGCAGTTGGCGTCGGTGCGCACCGACAGGCCAACAGCGATGCCGTCGGGGCCGATGCGCCGACGGAAAAGAGAAATGGAACCGGGAAATTGGTGGGCGGTGGAGGTTTCGAACCTCCGACCCCAGCAGTGTGAATGCTGTGCTCTACCCCTGAGCTAACCGCCCCTGACGCCTCTGCCCGATCTTTTCGATGGGCTTCAGCGCCTGGATGAATCGCGTTCTGCGAAGCCTTAGATTATGCCACAGCTTTTCAAGCGTTTTGGCGAAAGAGTGTGCGACCGTTGCTCGATTTGTCGAGCTGCGACAACACGGCGTCGTGCTCGGCCAGTTCGTGCTCGGTTGCCACCAGCACCGGCAGCTCGATGCTGCGCAGGTCGATGGCAATCACCGTGGTGCCCACTTCGGGCTCGGTGGTGGCCACGTCGATCAGCAGCGCGTCCTGGCCGCGCGTGAGGTTGATGTAGACGTCGGCCAGCAGCTGGGCGTCGAGCTTGGCGCCGTGGAAGGTCCGGTTCGAACGGTCGACGCCGAAGCGGTCGCACAGCGCGTCGAGCGAGTTGCGCTTGCCCGGGTACACCTGCTTGGCCATGGCCAGCGTGTCGGTCACTTCGCTCACGAAGGTCTTGAGCGGTGGCAGGCCGGCGCGCTCGAATTCCTTGTTGAGGAAGCCCACGTCGAAGGCCGCGTTGTGGATGATCAGTTCGGCGCCGCGCAGGTACTCGACGATGTCGTTGGCCAGGGTGGCGAACTTCGGCTTGTCGCGCAGGAAGTCGGTCGTCAGGCCGTGCACCTTGAGCGCGTCCTCGTGGCTCTCGCGCTCGGGGTTGAAGTAGATGTGCAGGTCGTTGCCGGTGAGCTTGCGGTTGAACAGCTCCACGCAGCCCAGCTCGATGACGCGGTCGCCGTTCTCGGCCGACAGCCCGGTGGTTTCCGTATCGAGAACGATCAGACGGCTCATCAGTGGTTTTCCTTCGCGTGGTTGATCGAGTACTTCGGAATCTCGATCGTCACATTTTCCTGCGCCAGGATCGCCTGGCAACTCAGGCGCGATTGCGGCTCCAGGCCCCAGGCGCGGTCGAGCAGGTCCTCCTCGCCCTCCTCCGCCTCGTTGAGCGAGCCGCCGCCCGCGCGCACGATCACGTGGCAGGTGGTGCAGGCGCAGCTCATCTCGCAGGCGTGCTCGATGTTGATGTCGTTGTCGAGCAGGGCCTCGCAGATCGATGTGCCCGCGGGCGCGGTGATCTCGGCGCCTTGCGGGCAGTACTCGGGGTGCGGATAAATCTTGATCGTGGGCATGCAGTGCTGCGTTGTCGTTCTTGCGGTGTTCTGGACCGCGGACTAAAGCGATTCGACCTTGCGCCCCGAGAGCGCGCGGGCGATGCCGGCATTCATGCGCTGCGCGGCGAAGGGTTCGGTGATCTCGGCCAGCGCCTTGGTCGCGGCCTCGATCGCGGCCGCGTCGCTGCCCTGGGCGCCCAGGCGCAGCGCGCTCATCGACGCATCGATAGCCGCGCGCTCCTGCGCGTCGAGCAGGTCGCCGTCGGCATCGAGCGCGCTCTTCGTCGCGAGCAGCATGCGTTCGGCATCGACGCGGGCCTCGACCAGCGCGCGCGCCTGCATGTCCTGCTGCGCGGTCGAGAAGCTCTCCTGCAACATGGTCGCGATCTGGTCGTCGGACAGCCCGTAGGAAGGCTTGACGGTGACGCTGGCTTCCACGCCGCTCATCTGCTCCTTGGCGCTCACGCTCAGCAGGCCGTCTGCATCGACCGTGAAGGTCACGCGGATGCGCGCGGCGCCCGCGGTCATCGGCGGAATGCCGCGCAGCGTGAAGCGCGCAAGGCTGCGGCAATCGGCCACCAGGTCGCGCTCGCCCTGCACCACGTGCAGCGCCAGCGCGGTCTGGCCGTCCTGGTAGGTAGTGAAGTCCTGCGCCATCGCGGTCGGGATGGTCTGGTTGCGCGGCACGATGCGCTCGACCAGCCCGCCCATGGTCTCGAGGCCCAGCGACAGCGGAATCACGTCGAGCAGCAGCAGCTCGCCCGCGCCATTGTTGCCGGCCAGCTGGTTCGCCTGGATCGCGGCGCCGAGCGCGACGACCTCGTCGGGGTTCAGGTTGACCAGCGGCTCGCGCCCGAAGAACTCGGCAACGGCCTCGCGAACCTGCGGCATGCGCGTCGACCCGCCCACCAGCACGATTCCCTGCAGGTCGTCGGCCTTGAGCCTGGCATCGCGCAGCGCCTTGCGCACGGCGGCCAGGGTGCGGTCGGTGAGCGCCTTGGTGGCCGCGTCGAACTGCGCGCGCTGCAGCGCGAAGCGAAGCGGCTGGCCGCCGACGTCGGCGGCGAAGGTCACGGTGTCGGCATCGGTCAGCGCTTCCTTGGCGGCGCGCGCCGCCACGAGCACGGCGGCCTTGTCGGTCTCGCTCGCGGTCCGGACACCGCTTTGCGCCAGCACGAAATCGGCCAGCGCATGGTCGTAGTCGTCGCCGCCGAGCGCCGAGTCGCCGCCGGTCGCGATGACCTCGAACACGCCTTGCGTAAGCCGCAGGATGGAGATGTCGAAGGTGCCACCGCCCAGGTCGTAGACGGCGTAGACGCCCTCGCTCGCGTTGTCGAGGCCGTAGGCGATGGCGGCCGCGGTGGGCTCGCTGATCAGCCGCAGCACGTTGAGGCCGGCCAGCTGCGCCGCGTCCTTCGTGGCCTGGCGCTGGCCCTCGTCGAAGTAGGCCGGCACGGTGATGACCGCGCCGTAGAGCTCGTCATCGAAGGTGTCCTCGGCGCGGTAGCGCAGCGTCGCGAGGATCTCGGCGCTGATCTCGACCGGCGACTTGTCGCCCGCTGCGGTGTGCACCTGCACCATGCCGCCGTCGCCACCGCCGATGGCGTAGGACATCGCTTCGCGGTGGGTCACGTCGGCCAGCCCGCGGCCCATGAGCCGCTTGACCGAGGTGATGGTGTTCGAGGGATCCTGCGCGCGTGCGGCGACCGCGTCGAAACCGATCTGGCGGCGCTCCTTGTCGAGGTAGCGCACCACCGAGGGCAGCAGCACGCGGCCCTGGTCGTCGGGCAGGCATTCGGCCACGCCGTTGCGCACCGAGGCCACCAGCGAATGCGTGGTGCCGAGGTCGATGCCCACGGCGATGCGGCGCTGATGCGGATCGGGCGCCTGGCCGGGTTCGGAAATCTGAAGAAGAGCCATGCCCTTATTGTCCCAATTGATCCGATTTGGCTTCGACGTCGTGGCCGAAGCGCTCAATGAACATGAGGGCTCTCACCTGCTGCGCGGCGGCGGGGTAGTCGCCCTTCTCGTCGATCAGCCAGTCGAGCGACGAGAGTGCGCGAGCGCGGCCCGCGTCGACCTCGGCCTGCAGCTTGTCGAGCGCGGCGATGTCCTCGACCTCGTCGAGCGCCTCGCGCCATTCCATCTGCTGCATCAGGAAGTCGGGCGGCATCGCCGTGTTGTTCTCGGCATTGACCGGGGCACCGTGCAGCTCGCAGATGTAGCTCGCGCGCCGCACCGGGTCCTTGAGCCGCTGGTAGGCCTCGTTGATGCGCACCGACCACTGCATGGCCACGCGCTGCGCGGCCGCGCCCTGCGCCGCGAAGCGGTCGGGATGGGCTTCGCGCTGCAGCTCTTTCCAGCGCGCGTCCAGCGCCGCGCGGTCCTGCGCGAAAGTCGCGGGGACGGCGAACAGCTCGAAGTCGGTGTCGTTCAGGTTCATGGCATGAAAAAACCGCCAGCACATGACATGGTGGCGGCTGTTGTCGCGGTCAGCGACTGCGCATCAGATGCGGAAGCTTTCGCCGCAACCGCAGCGGTCGCGTTCGTTCGGGTTGTTGAACTTGAAGCCCTCGTTGAGGCCCTCGCGCACGAAGTCCAGCTGCGTGCCGTCGATGTAGGCCAGACTCTTCGGGTCCACCAGCACCTTCACGCCGTGGTCCTCGAACACCACGTCCTCGGGCGTCAATTCGTCCACGTACTCGAGCTTGTAGGCCAGGCCCGAGCAGCCCGTGGTCTTCACGCCCAGCCGCACGCCCACGCCCTTGCCTCGCTTGCCGAGGTAGCGATTCACATGGCGCGCGGCGGCTTCTGTCAGCGTGACGGCCATCTCAGTGCACTGCCGCGGCTTCGGCGCTCTTCGCGCCGTGCTTGGCCTTGTAGTCGCTCACGGCCGCCTTGATCGCGTCCTCGGCGAGGATCGAGCAGTGGATCTTGACCGGGGGCAGCGCCAGTTCCTCGGCGATCTGCGCGTTCTTGAGCGCGGCGGCTTCGTCGAGCGTCTTGCCCTTGACCCATTCGGTCACGAGCGACGACGAGGCGATCGCCGAGCCGCAGCCGTAGGTTTTGAAGCGCGCATCTTCGATCACGCCGGTTTCGGGGTTGACCTTGATCTGCAGCTTCATCACGTCGCCGCAGGCCGGCGCGCCGACCATGCCGGTGCCGACCGAGTCGTCGCCCTTTTCGAAGGAGCCGACGTTGCGCGGATTTTCGTAGTGGTCGATGACCTTGGAAGAATATGCCATGGTGTACCTCTCAAACTGTGTTCAATCGTGGAGCTTCGGAGCGATCTCGCGTCACTGCCTCAGTGCGCCGACCACTGGATCGTGCTGATGTCGACGCCGTCCTGGAACATTTCCCACAGAGGGCTCAATTCGCGCAGCTTGGCCACGTTGTGCTTGATGGTCGAGATGGCGTAGTCGATCTCTTCCTCGGTCGTGAAACGGCCGATGGTCATGCGCAGGCTGCTGTGGGCCAGTTCGTCGCTGCGGCCCAGGGCGCGCAGCACGTAGCTGGGTTCGAGGCTGGCCGAGGTGCAGGCCGAACCCGACGACACCGCCAGGCCCTTGATGCCCATGATCAGCGACTCGCCCTCGACGTAGTTGAAGCTCATGTTCAGGTTGTGCGGCACGCGGTGCTCGAGATCGCCGTTGATGAAGACCTGTTCCACGTCCTTCAGGCCGTCGAGCAGGCGCTTCTGCAGCCGCGCGGCCTTGGCGATGTCTTCCTTCATCTCGAGCTTGGCGATGCGGAAGGCCTCGCCCATGCCCACGATCTGGTGCGTGGGCAGCGTGCCCGAGCGCATGCCGCGCTCATGGCCGCCACCGTGCATCTGGGCCTCGAGCCGCACGCGCGGCTTGCGGCGCACGTACAGTGCGCCGATGCCCTTGGGGCCGTAGGTCTTGTGCGACGCCAGGCTCATCAGGTCGATCGGCAGCTTGGCGATGTCGATCTCGACCTTGCCGGTGGCCTGCGCGGCGTCGACGTGGAAGATCACGCCCTTCTCGCGGCAGATGTTGCCGAGCGCCACCACGTCCTGCACCACGCCGATCTCGTTGTTCACGAACATCACGCTCGCGAGGATGGTGTCGGGACGGATCGCGGCCTTGAATTTATCGAGATCGAGCAGGCCGTCTTCCTGCACGTCGAGGTAGGTGACCTCGAAGCCCTGGCGCTCGAGCTCGCGCATGGTGTCGAGCACGGCCTTGTGCTCGGTCTTCACCGTGATCAGGTGCTTGCCCTTGCCCTTGTAGAACTGCGCCGCGCCCTTGAGCGCGAGGTTGTTCGACTCGGTGGCGCCAGAGGTCCAGACGATCTCGCGCGGATCGGCGCCGATCAGTTCGGCCACGTAGCCGCGGGCCTTCTCGACCGCTTCTTCCGCTTCCCAGCCCCAGGCGTGGCTGCGCGACGCCGGGTTGCCGAAGTGCTCACGCAACCAGGGAATCATGGCGTCGACCACACGCGGGTCGACCGGCGTGGTGGCGCCGTAGTCGAGATAGATCGGGAAATGAGGAGTTACGTCCATGGCTGGCTCGTGCTGGCGTGGGGGTTGTTCTTGGTCGCTGTTCGTTCGCTGGCGGCGCCCGGTGGGCGCCGCGTCGGTCTAGGCTCGAAGCTTCGGTGTCGCGCGGTCCTCAGGACTTGGCGAAGACGTTGCCCAGGGCAAACACCGAATTCGGTGCATTGACGCGGATCGGCTTGACCACCGGCTGCGCGGAAATGGCGCGCTTGACGACCGGCTTGTTCTCGATCTGCACGCCCTTGGCGATCTGGTCGTCGACCAGCTTCTGCAGGGTGACCGAATCGAGGAACTCGACCATGCGCTGGTTCAGCGAGGCCCAGAGTTCGTGGGTCATGCAGCGGCCTTGTTCGCCGAGGCAGTTTTCCTTGCCGCCGCACTGGGTGGCGTCGATCGGTTCGTCGACCGACACGATGATGTCGGCCACGGTGATGTCGGCGGCCTTGCGGCCCAGGCTGTAGCCACCGCCCGGACCCCGGGTGGATTCGACGAGTTCGTGACGGCGCAGCTTGCCGAAGAGTTGTTCGAGGTACGACAGCGAAATCTGCTGCCGCTGGCTGATCGCGGCCAGCGTGACCGGACCGGTGTTCTGACGCAGAGCCAGATCGATCATGGCTGTGACCGCAAAACGGCCTTTGGTAGTGAGACGCATCGCAAGCTCCTTTTTAGCGCTTACCGTTGAAATGACACCGTTGCCCGGGAGCCACGGTGATCTCGTCTCCGCCCTGCCCGACTCTTGACACTGGTGAGCCAGTGGTTGTGAGTCGGTCCTTCATCGCGAAGTTTCTTTTTTGTTGAGTGTTTCGCTCAAGTATATCAGAAGCCCCCCGGGTTTGCTCGGGTAAACCCGATTCCGGGCGATCAGGGGCGCCGGCGGCGCAAACCTTCGGCCTACTTGACCGGCGATATCGCGATGTTGTCGCTGCCCGCGGCGCCGAAGGCCTGCTCGCGCAGCAGCGCCAGCTGGTCGCGCACCCGCGCCGCCTTCTCGAACTCGAGGTTGCGGGCGTGCTCGAGCATCTGCTTCTCGAGCCGCTTGATCTCGCGCGCGATGTCCTTCTCGCTCATGTCCTCGACCTTGGCGCGTTCCAGGTCCAGCTTGGCCATCTCCTTGCCGGTCTTCTCGCTGTAGACGCCGTCGATCAGGTCGCGCACCTGCTTCACGATGCTGCGCGGGGTGATGCCGTTGGCTTCGTTGTGGGCGATCTGGCGCGCGCGCCGGCGCTCGGTCTCGCCGATGGCGCGCTTCATCGATTCGGTCATCCGGTCGGCATACAGGATGGCCTTGCCGTTCAGGTTTCGCGCCGCCCGGCCGATGGTCTGGATCAGCGAGCGCTCGGCGCGCAGGAAGCCTTCCTTGTCGGCATCGAGGATCGCCACCAGCGAGACCTCGGGAATGTCCAGCCCCTCGCGCAGCAGGTTGATCCCCACCAGCACGTCGAAGGTGCCCAGACGCAGGTCGCGCAGGATCTCCACGCGTTCGACCGTGTCGACGTCGCTGTGCAGGTAGCGCACCTTCACGCCGTTGTCGCCCAGGTAGTCGGTGAGCTGCTCGGCCATGCGCTTGGTCAGGGTGGTGATCAGCACGCGCTCGTTCTTCTCGACGCGCACGTGGATCTCCTGCAGCACGTCGTCGACCTGATGCGTGGCCGGCCGGACCTCCACCTCGGGATCGATCAGCCCGGTGGGCCGCACCAGCTGCTCGACCACCTGGCCGGCGTGCTGCTTCTCGTAGTCGGCCGGCGTGGCCGACACGAAGATGCACTGGCGCATGCGCTTCTCGAATTCCTCGAGCTTCAGCGGCCGGTTGTCGAGCGCGCTCGGCAGCCGGAAGCCGTACTCCACCAGCGTGGTCTTGCGTGCCCGGTCGCCGTTGTACATGCCGCCGAGCTGGCCGATCATCTGATGGCTCTCGTCGAGGAACATCAGGGCGTCCTTCGGCAGGTAGTCGGTCAGCGTGGGCGGCGGGTCGCCGGGCGCCGCGCCCGAGAGGTGGCGCGTGTAGTTCTCGATGCCCTTGCAGTGGCCGATCTCGGCCAGCATCTCGAGGTCGAAGCGGGTGCGCTGCTCGAGGCGCTGGGCCTCCACCAACTTGCCCGCGGCCACCAGCTCCTTGAGCCGCCCGTCGAGCTCGATCTTGATGGTTTCGACGGCGGCCAGCACCTTGTCGCGCGGCGTCACGTAGTGGCTCGAGGGGTAGACCGTGAAGCGCGGCACCTTCTGGCGGATGCGCCCGGTCAGCGGGTCGAACAGCTGCAGCGACTCGATCTCGTCGTCGAACAGCTCGATGCGGATCGCGAGCTCGCTGTGCTCGGCCGGAAACACGTCGATGGTGTCGCCGCGCACGCGGAAGGTGCCGCGCGCGAAGTCCTGCTCGTTGCGCGTGTACTGCATGCGGATCAGCTGGCCGATCAGGTCGCGCTGGCCGACCTTGTCGCCCACGCGCGCGATCAGCCGCATCTCCATGTAGTCCTCGGGCGTGCCGATGCCGTAGATCGCGCTCACGGTGGCCACGATCACGGTGTCGCGCCGCTCCAGCACGCTCTTGGTGGCCGACAGCCGCATCTGCTCGATGTGCTCGTTGATCGAGGAGTCCTTCTCGATGAACAGGTCGCGCTGCGGCACGTAGGCCTCGGGCTGGTAGTAGTCGTAGTAGCTGACGAAGTACTCGACGGCGTTCTTCGGGAAGAACTCGCGGAATTCGCTGTAGAGCTGGGCCGCCAGGGTCTTGTTGGGCGCGAACACGATGGCCGGGCGCCCGGTGCGGGCGATCACGTTGGCCATGGTGAAGGTCTTGCCCGAGCCGGTCACGCCCAGCAGGGTCTGGAACACCTCGCCGTCGCTCACGCCCTCGACCAGCTTCTCGATGGCCTTCGGCTGGTCGCCGGCCGGCGGATAGGGCTGGTACAGCTCGAAAGGCGAGCCCGGGAAGCTGATGAATTCGCCCTGGGGAGCCGGCCCCACGGGTTCGGCATTGTTCGAGTCTGCTATGGCTTCGTTGATCTCTGGCATGGCTGTACCCGTCAGGTGGCGTGGCGCCGGTAAAATTCAAGGCAACCGCAAAGCTTAAAGCCTCGAGCGGTTGCCAGCGAAGCTTTCATCCCAAAGGACCTTTCCATGTCTATGTTCACCGCGGTCGAGATGGCACCGCGCGATCCGATCCTCGGCCTCAACGAGCAATTTGCCGCCGATACCAACCCCAGCAAGGTCAATCTCGGCGTCGGCGTCTACTACGACGACAACGGCAAGCTGCCCCTGCTCCAGTGCGTGCAGGCGGCCGAGCAGAACATGATGAAAGCGCCCACGGCGCGCGGTTATCTGCCCATCGACGGCATCGCGGCGTACGACAACGCCGTCAAGGTGCTGGTCTTCGGCGCCGACAGCGAACCCGTGACCTCGGGCCGCGTGGCCACGATCCAGGCCATCGGCGGCACCGGCGGCCTCAAGGTCGGCGCCGACTTCCTCAAGAAGCTCAACCCCGCCGCCAAGGTGCTGATCAGCGACCCGAGCTGGGAAAACCACCGCGCGCTGTTCACCAACGCCGGTTTCGAGGTCGAGAGCTACCCCTACTACGACGCCGCCAAGCGCGGCATCGACTTCGACGGCATGCTGGCCGCGCTCAACGCCGCCCCGGCCGGCACCGTGGTCGTGCTGCACGCCTGCTGCCACAACCCGACCGGCTACGACATCACGCCCGCGCAGTGGGACCAGGTCGTGGCCGCCGTCAAGGCCAAGGGCCTGGTGCCCTTCCTCGACATGGCCTACCAGGGCTTCGGCTACGGCCTGCAGGAAGACGGCGCGGCCGTCGCCAAGTTCGTCGACGCCGGCCTGACCTTCTTCGTCTCGACCTCGTTCTCCAAGAGCTTCAGCCTCTACGGCGAACGCGTGGGCGCCCTGTCGGTGCTGTGCGAGAACAAGGAAGAAGCCGCGCGCGTGCTGTCGCAGCTCAAGATCGCGATCCGCACCAACTACAGCAACCCGCCCACGCACGGCGGCGCCGTGGTGGCCGCGGTGCTCGGCAACCCCGAGCTGCGCGCCCTGTGGGAGAAGGAACTGGGCGAGATGCGCGTGCGCATCAAGGCCATGCGCCAGAAGCTGGTCGACGGCCTCAAGGCCGCCGGCGTGAAGGAAGACATGAGCTTCATCACGACCCAGATCGGCATGTTCAGCTACTCGGGCCTGACCAAGGACCAGATGGTGCGCCTGCGCAACGAGTTCGGCGTCTACGGCACCGACACCGGCCGCATGTGCGTGGCCGCGCTCAACAGCAAGAACATCGACCACGTCTGCGCGTCGATCGCCAAGGTCATTTGAGATCCCGCGCCGCGGGCGCGTGAGTGATTGCGGCCGCAGGTGACTCGCTCGAGTCACCTGCGCGACACAACTTGTTCACGAAGCCCGCGGCCATCTCCGAGGGCCTTCCCGGGCCTAGGGTTAGGCCCCCTGCGCGTGTCGAAATGCGCTGATATATTGCACCGCAACATTCCAACTCGACACAGCGATGCTCTACCAACTCTACGAAGCCCAGCGTTCCCTCATGGAACCGTTCGCGGACTTCGCCCAGGCCGCCTCCAAGCTCTACAGCCCCGGCGCCGTCTGGAGCCAGCTGCCCGGAGCGCAGCGCATGGCGGCGAGCTACGACCTGCTCTACCGCCTCGGCAAGGACTACGAGAAGCCCGAGTTCAACATCAAGTCGGTCAAGGTCGACGGCGACGACGTCGTGATCCAGGAAGTGATCGAGCTGGAAAAGCCGTTCTGCCAGCTGCGCCGCTTCAAGCGCTTCACCGACGAACCGCACATCCTCAAGACGCTCAAGAGCCAGCCCGTGGTGCTGGTGGTGGCGCCGCTGTCGGGCCACTACGCCACCCTGCTGCGCGACACGGTGCGCACCCTTTTGCAGGACCACAAGGTCTACATCACCGACTGGAAGAACGCGCGCCTGGTGCCGCTGTCGGACGGCGAGTTCCACCTCGACGACTACATCAACTACGTGCAGGAGTTCATCCGCCGCCTGCAGGCCGAGTACGGCAACTGCCACGTGGTCAGCGTGTGCCAGCCCACGGTGCCGGTGCTGGCCGCCGTGTCGCTGATGGCCAGCCGCGGCGAGGCGCTGCCGCTCACCATGACGATGATGGGCGGCCCGATCGACGCCCGCAAGTCGCCCACGGCGGTCAACAACCTCGCGATGAACAAGAGCTTCGAGTGGTTCGAGAACAACGTGATCTACCGCGTGCCCCAGGGCTTCCCGGGCGCGGGCCGGCGCGTCTACCCTGGCTTCCTGCAGCACACGGGCTTCGTCGCGATGAACCCCGACCGCCACGCGAGCAGCCACTACGACTACTTCAAGGACCTGATCAAGGGCGACGACGCGAGCGCCGAGGCGCACCGCAAGTTCTACGACGAGTACAACGCCGTGCTCGACATGGACGCCGATTACTACCTCGAGACGATCCGCACCGTGTTCCAGGAATTCGACCTGGTCAACGGCACCTGGGACGTGAAGAGCCCCACGGGCGAGGTCGAGCGCGTGCGGCCGCAGGACATCCGCGCCACCGCGCTGCTCACGGTCGAGGGCGAGCTCGACGACATCTCGGGCTCGGGCCAGACCGAGGCCGCGCACGAGCTGTGCACCGGCATCGCCGATGCGAAGCGCGAGCACTACGAGGTCAAGGGCGCGGGCCACTACGGCATCTTCAGCGGCCGCCGCTGGCGCGAACTGGTCTATCCGAAGATGCAGAAGTTCATCGCCGCCAACGACCAGCCGCAAAGCCGTGCCGGTGAACGCGAGAGCCTGCCGGCCGAGGACAAGGTCAAGCCCGGCCGCAAGCTGGCCACCACCACCGCCAAGGCGCCCGCCAAGAAGGCGGTGCCGGCCAAGAAGGCGGCACCGGCCGCGAAGCGCGCGCCCGCCCCGAAGAAGACCGTGACGCGCAAGACCGCCGCCGCGGCGCGCTGAGCGCCCAACTCCTCCCGTGAACGGACTGGCCGCACGCATCCACGACGCACTGCCCCAGACGCAGTGCACCCGTTGCGGCTACCCGGACTGCGAGGGCTATGCGCAGGCCGTGGCGAGCGCCGAGGCCGAGATCAACCAGTGCCCGCCGGGCGGCGCCGAGGGCGTCGAGCGGCTCGCGCGGCTCACCGGCCGCCCCGTGCAGGCGCTCGACCCGGCCTTCGGCACCGAGGGCCCGCGCAGGCTGGCGGTGATCGACGAGGCCTGGTGCATCGGCTGCACGCTGTGCCTCGATGCCTGCCCGACCGACGCCATCCTCGGCATCAACAAGCGCATGCACACCGTGATCGACGCGCACTGCACGGGCTGCGAACTCTGCATCCCGGTCTGCCCGGTCGACTGCATCTCGCTCGAGGACGCCACGCCGGGCCGCACCGGCTGGCAGGCCTGGTCGCCCGCGCAGGCGGCCCATGCCCGCGCGCGCTACGCCCTGCATGGCCAGCATCGGCCCACCGATGCGCGCCAGGGCAAGAAGCGCCCCGAAGCCGAGGTCGCGGCGCCCAGCGCCGAGGCCCGTAAGCGCTCGGTGGTCGAGGCCGCGCTCGCGCGCGCCCGTGCCGCCTCCCAACGTCCTTCCACACCCAAGCCATGAACCTCGACACCCTGCTCGTCTTCGTGCTCGCCTCCCTCGCGCTCGCCGTGATCCCGGGCCCGACCATGCTGCTCGCGCTGTCGAACGGCATCGACGGCGGCATGCGCCGCGCGAGCTGGGGCATCGTCGGCGCCTCGCTCGGCAGCAGCATCGTGATCGCGGTGGTCGCGCTGGGCCTGGGCTCGCTGCTGGCGGCTTCGGAATGGCTGTTCAACGCGATCCGCGTGGCGGGCGTGGCCTACCTCGTGTGGCTCGGCATCAAGCTCTGGCGCAGCGACGCCACCGACCTCGGCGCCGCGCTCGCGAAGTCCTCGCCCGAGAGCCGGCTGCACGGCCGCATCGCGCTGCTGCGCAGCCTCGCGGTGGCGCTGTCGAACCCCAAGTCGCTGCTGTTCTTCGCGGCCTTCCTGCCGCAGTTCGTCGACATCGCGCAGCCGCAGGGCCCGCAGTACCTGCTGCTGGGCGGCATCTTCGTGCTGCTCGACACCTGCGTGATGCTGGCCTATGCCGGCGCCGGCACGCAGGCCGTGCGCTGGCTCTCGAAGCGCGGCCTCAAGGCGCTGAACCGCGGCTGCGCCGTGGGCATGTGGCTGCTGGCGGCCACGCTCGCGGTGTGGCGCCGCCCGGGCGCCTGAGCCACGGGCCCGCTCAGTTCCTGGCCGAGCGCTTGAGCAGCAGCATCAGCACGCCCGCCAGGATCACCGTCACCGCGTACCACTCGAAGCGAGTGACCGTCTCGCCCGCGATCCACACGCCCAGCAGCATCGCGATCACCGGATTGACGAAGGTGTAGCTGGCGGCCAGCGCGGCCGGCGCGCGCGCCAGCAGCAGCATGTAGGCGTTGAAGGCGATCAGCGAGCCGAACACCACCAGGTAGAACCAGGCCGCCGTGGCCTGCGGCGCGGGCGGCCACGCGAGGCTCTCGCCCGAGACCGCCGCCAGTATCAGCAGCACCACGCCGCCGCAGATCATCTCGCTCGCGAAGCCCATCGCACCCGGCGCGAGCGGCAGCGCGCGCTGGCTCAGCACGCTGCCGGCCGACCAGCAGACGCAGGCGATGGAGATCGCGGCCAGCCCGGCCGGCGAGGCCTGGAAGCCGCTGCCCTGCGTCAGCATCAGCACGCCGACCAGGCCCAGCGCGATGCCGATCGCCTCGAGCTTCGTCGGCACGATGCCCCAGATCAGGTTGAGCAGCGCGATGATCAGCGGCACCACCGCGATGAAGGCCACCACCAGGCCCGAGCCCACCGAGACCTCGGCATGCGCCGTGCCGCCCATGCCGCCGCCCAGCATCAGCGTGCCGACCACCAGCGCGTTGCGCCACTGCAGCCGGTTCGGCCAGGGCGCGCCGCGCCAGCGCATCCAGGCCGCGAGCAGCAGGCCCGCGAACAGGAAGCGCGAGCCCATCTGCAGGAAGGGCGGGAAGCTGATCAGCGCGTACTTGATCGCGAGGTAGGTCGAGCCCCAGACCAGCCAGGTGGCGGCGAGGCAGAGCCAGATGATCGGCGGCAGTCCGCCGCGCGCGGACGGCGTGGAAGTGGCGAGCGAGAGCATGTCGAGGGTGTCTGTTGTTGTGAACCTGGCCGGCTCCATGGTATGAAGGCCGCCGCCGCGCTTCCATGCGCAAATCACGGTTCTGGCGGCTCGCGGCCGTCGATTTGAAGGACTTCGATGGAATCCACCTTGAACCCCACGCTCGATGCCCACGACACCCGCATCCTGGCCGAGTTGCAGAAGGACGCGCGCCTCACCATGGCCGAGCTCGGCCGCCGCGTGCACCTGAGCCAGCCGGCGGTGACCGAGCGCGTGAAGAAGCTCGAGGCCGCGGGCGTGATCAGCGGCTACCGCGCCACCGTCAACCTGGCCAAGCTGGGCTACGGCATCCGCGCGATGATCCGCGTCGGCCGCGCCGACTACGACCGCGTCGTGAAGCTGGTGCAGGACACGCCCGAATGCGTGAATGCCTACAACGTGACCGGCGAGGACAGCTGGATCCTCGAGATCGCGGTGATCGACGTGAGCCACCTCGATGCGGTGGTCACCAAATTCTGCATCCTCACCGAGACCGCGACCTCGATCATCCTGAACCCGGCGCGCGAGCACCAGCCGATGCTGCCGCCGCACCGCTCGGACGTGAAGCCGCCGATAAGGAAGGTCGTGAACGCCTGAAGGCGCCCGGGCTCAGCGCCCGGCGAGCGCGTCGAAGGCCTTCACCACCTCGGGCGGCGCCTGCACCATCTCGATCAACACGCCCTCGCCCGCGATCGGGAACTCGTCGTTCGCCTTCGGATGCAGGAAGCAGATGTCGAAGCCCGCCGCGCCCTTGCGGATGCCGCCAGGTGCGAAGCGCACGCCCTGCGACGTCAGCCATTCGACGGCCGTCGGCAGGTCGTCGATCCACAGGCCCACGTGGTTGAGCGGCGTGGCATGCACCGCGGGCTTCTTCTCGGGATCGAGCGGCTGCATCAGGTCGACCTCGACCTTGAACGGGCCGGTGCCGATCGCGCAGATGTCCTCGTCGACGTTCTCGCGCTCGCTTCGGAAGGTGCCCGTGACCTCGAGCCCCAGCATGTCGACCCAGAGCTTCTGCAGCCGGGTCTTGTCGGGACCGCCGATCGCGATCTGCTGGATGCCCAGCACGCGGAAGGGACGTTGGATGGCGCTCGTCATTGGCAGGACTCCGGGTTCGTTTCGGTCGAGGCGCGGTGCGAGCGCAGCCCCAGCTTGCGCAGCAGCTGCACGTCGGCCTCGACGTCGGGATTGCCCGTGACCAGCAGCTTGTCGCCGTAGAAGATCGAATTCGCGCCGGCCATGAAGCACAGCGCCTGCACCGCCTCGCCCATCTGCTGGCGGCCGGCCGACAGGCGCACGCGCGCGGTCGGCATGGTGATGCGCGCGACCGCGATCATGCGCACGAAGTCGAAGGGATCGATCGGTTCCGAGTCGGCCAGCGGCGTGCCGGGCACGCGCACCAGGCTGTTGATCGGCACCGACTCGGGGTACGGATCGAGGTTGGCCAGCTGCGCGATCAGCCCCGCGCGGTGCACCGGCGCCTCGCCCATGCCCACGATGCCGCCGCAGCACACGCTGATGCCGGCGCCACGCACATGGGCCAGCGTGTCGAGCCGGTCCTGGTAGCTGCGGGTGTCGACGATGTCGGTGTAGTACTCGGGCGCGGTGTCGAGGTTGTGGTTGTAGTAGTCGAGGCCCGCGGCCTTGAGCTGCTGCGCATGGTGCGGCTCGAGCATGCCGAGCGTGGCGCAGGTCTGCAGGCCCAGGCCCTTCACGGCCTCGACCAGCACCGCCACCTTCTCGACGTCGCGGTCCTTGGGCGCGCGCCAGGCCGCGCCCATGCAGAAGCGCGTGGCGCCCGCGTCCTTGGCGGCCTGCGCGGCGCGCAGCACCTCGTCGACCTCCATCAGCTTCTGCGCTTTCACGCCGGTGTCGAACTCGGCCGACTGCGGGCAGTAGCCGCAGTTCTCGGGACAGCCGCCGGTCTTCACCGACAGCAGCGTGGCCAGCTCGATGTCACCCGCGGGAAAGTGCTGGCGGTGCACCGTCTGGGCCTCGAACAGCAGTTCCATCAGCGGCTTGTCGAGCAGCGCCTGGATCGCCTCGACCGACCAGCGGCCCTCGGGCGCTGGCGCCGGCTTCGCAGGCCGGTGCAGCACCACCGCCTGCAGGTCGCTGGCCCCCATCAGTTGAACTCCAGGATGATCTGGTCGACCGCGAGCGACTCGCCCTTGGCCGCGGAGATCTTGCCGACCACGCCGTCCTGCGCGGCGAACAGCACGTTCTCCATCTTCATCGCCTCGATCACCGCGAGCTTCTCGCCGGCCTGCACCTGCTGGCCCGGCTGCACCGCCACCTCGACCAGCAGGCCCGGCATCGGCGACATCAGGAACTTGCTGAGGTCCGGCGGTGCCTTGTGCGGCATCAGCGCGAGCAGGCGCGCGCCCAGCGGCGACAGCACCATGGCCTCGATCTGGCGGCCGTCGTTCGACACCCGCAGCGCCAGCGGATTCTTGCCGGCGCCGCGCTCCACCTGCGCGGTGAAGGGCTTGTCGTTGACGATGCCCTGCACGCGCACCGCGCCCAGCGCGAGGCTGCTGTCGATCTTGTAGGTCTTGCCGCTGACCGTGACCGCGCTCGCGCCGGTCTTGCCGTGGAAGTCGCTCACGGTCACCGGGTGGTGCACGTGCTCGCCCTGTGCGCCGAGCTCGACCACCACGAACTGCTCGCCCACCTTCACGCCATGGCCCTCGAGCTGGCCGCTGATGCCCGAGGCGCGCGCGCGGTAGCGGCGGTGCACGTAGGCCGCCAGCGCGACCAGGAAATCGGGCTCGCTGTGCGGCACGTCCTCGGCATGGAAGCCCTTGCCGTAGTGCTCGGCGATGAAGCCGGTGTTGAAGTCGCCGGCCACGAACTTCGGATGCGCCAGCAGCGCGGCCTGGAACGGGATGTTGCTGCTGATGCCGCGGATCACGAAGCCGTTGAGCGCCTCGCGCATGCGCGCGATCGCGTGGTTGCGGTCCTTGCCGTGCACGATCAGCTTGGCGATCATCGAGTCGTAGTACATCGGGATCTCGCCGCCCTCGTACACGCCGGTGTCCACGCGCACGCCCTGCAGGTGTTCTGTGTCGCTCGCGAACATGGTCTCGGCCGGCGGCTGGAATTTCACCAGCCGGCCGGTCGAGGGCAGGAAGTTGCGGAACGGGTCCTCGGCATTGATGCGGCACTCGATGGCCCAGCCGTCGCGCTTGACCTGCTCCTGCGTCAGCGGCAGTGCCTCGCCGGCCGCCACGCGGATCATCAGCTCCACCAGGTCGAGGCCCGTGATGCACTCGGTCACCGGATGCTCCACCTGCAGCCGGGTGTTCATCTCGAGGAAGTAGAAGCTCTGGTCCTTGCCGACCACGAACTCCACCGTGCCCGCGCTCTGGTAGTTCACGGCCTTGGCCAGCGCCACCGCCTGCTCGCCCATCGCCTTGCGCGTGGCGTCGCTGATGAAGGGCGACGGCGCCTCCTCGATCACCTTCTGGTGGCGGCGCTGGATCGAGCATTCGCGCTCGTTGAGGTAGATCACGTGGCCGTGCGAGTCGCCGAGCACCTGGATCTCGATGTGCCGCGGCTCCTCGACGAACTTCTCGATGAACACGCGGTCGTCGCCGAAGCTGTTGCGCGCCTCGTTGCGGCAGGAGGTGAAGCCCTCGAAGGCTTCCTTGTCGTTGAAGGCCACGCGCAGGCCCTTGCCGCCGCCGCCGGCCGAGGCCTTGATCATCACCGGGTAGCCGATGTCCTTCGCGATCTCGACCGCGCGCTCGGCGGTCTCGATGGCGTCGTTCCAGCCCGGAATGGTGTTGACCTTGGCCTCGTTGGCGAGCTTCTTCGAGGCGATCTTGTCGCCCATGGCCGCGATCGAGTAGTGCTTGGGGCCGATGAAGGCGATGCCCTCTTCCTCGACCCTCTTCGCGAAGCCCTCGTTCTCGGAAAGGAAGCCGTAGCCCGGATGCACCGCCTCGGCGCCGGTCTTCTTGCAGGCTTCGATGATGCGGTCGGCCAGCAGGTAGCTCTCGCGGCTGGGCGCGGCGCCGATGTGCACGGCCTCGTCGGCCAGCTCGACGTGGCGCGCCTCCTTGTCGGCGTCGGAATAGACGGCGACCGTGAGGATGCCCATCTTCTTGGCAGTTTGAATGACGCGGCAGGCGATTTCCCCGCGGTTCGCAATCAGGATCTTCTTGAACATGTTCTTCTCCGTGCGGCTCAAAGCGGAATGTTGCCGTGTTTGCGCCACGGGTTCTCGAGCTTCTTCTCGCGCAGCATCACCAGCGAGCGGCAGATGCGCTTGCGCGTCTCGTGCGGCAGGATCACGTCGTCGATGTAGCCGCGCGCGCTCGCCACGTAGGGGTTGGCGAAGCGGGCCTTGTACTCGGCCTCGCGCGCAGCGAGCTTGGCCGGATCGTTCTTGTCCTCGCGGAAGATGATCTCGACCGCGCCCTTGGCGCCCATCACCGCGATCTCGGCGCGCGGCCAGGCCAGGTTGACGTCGCCGCGCAGGTGCTTCGAGGCCATCACGTCGTAGGCGCCGCCGTAGGCCTTGCGCGTGATGACGGTGATCTTCGGCACCGTGCACTCGGCATAGGCGTAGAGCAGCTTGGCGCCGTGCTTGATGATGCCGCCGTACTCCTGGCCGGTGCCGGGCATGAAGCCGGGCACGTCGACGAAGGTCACGACCGGGATGTTGAAGGCATCGCAGAAGCGCACGAAGCGCGCGGCCTTGATGCTGCTCTTGATGTCGAGGCAGCCCGCCAGCACCAGCGGCTGGTTGGCGACGATGCCCACGGTCTGGCCTTCCATGCGCGCGAAGCCGATCACGATGTTCTTCGCGTAGTCGGGCTGCAGCTCGAAGAAGTCGCCGTCGTCCGCGACCTTGAAGATCAGCTCCTTCATGTCGTAGGGCTTGTTCGCGTTCTCGGGCACCAGCGTGTCGAGCGAATAGTCGGGCCGGTCGGCCGGGTCGCCCTGGCCGTTGTTGCCCAGGCGCACCGGCGGCTTCTCGCGGTTGTTGAGCGGCAGGTAGTTGTAGAGGCGGCGCAGCATCATCAGCGCCTCGACGTCGTTCTCGAACGCCATGTCGGCCACGCCGCTGCGCGTGGTGTGGGTCACGGCGCCGCCCAGTTCCTCGGCCGTCACGCTCTCGTGCGTCACGGTCTTCACCACCTCGGGGCCGGTGACGAACATGTAGCTCGAGTCCTTCACCATGAAGATGAAGTCGGTCATGGCGGGCGAGTACACCGCGCCGCCCGCGCACGGGCCCATGATCATGCTGATTTGCGGCACCACGCCCGAGGCCATCACGTTGCGCTGGAACACGTCGGCATAGCCGCCGAGCGAGGCCACGCCCTCCTGGATGCGCGCACCGCCCGAGTCGTTGAGGCCGATCACCGGGGCGCCGACCTTCATCGCCTGGTCCATCACCTTGCAGATCTTCTCGGCATGCGCTTCGCTGAGCGCGCCGCCGAAGACGGTGAAGTCCTGGCTGAAGACGAACACCAGGCGGCCGTTGATCATGCCGTAGCCAGTGACCACGCCGTCGCCCGGGATCTTGTTGTCGGCCATGCCGAAGTCGGTCGAGCGGTGCTCGACGAACATGTCCCATTCCTCGAAGGTGCCGTCGTCCAGCAGCAGCTCGAGGCGTTCGCGCGCCGTGAGCTTGCCCTTGGCATGCTGCGCGTCGATGCGCTTCTGTCCACCGCCCAGGCGGGCCTGCGCACGGCGCTTTTCGAGTTCGTCGATCAGTTCTTGCATGAGAAAAGCCTCTTTGAAAAATCAGCAGTCATAGGTTTCGCTGTACTGGAACGATGCCCCCGGCATGGTGGCCAGGATGTCCATGAATTGCGCGATCGCGCCGCACCGCTCGCGCGGGCGATAGGGCGACGTGTTGGTGAGCGGGCCGAACGAGAGATCGGTGCTGCCGCCGCCCTTGGCCGGCAGCACCTGCACCCATTGCGCCGCGAGGCTTTCGCCGCGGCGGCAGAAGACGGTGTCGTGGAGATCGGAGACGCCCCAAGCATCGCCCGCGGCCGAGGACCACAGCACCAGTCGGTGATTGGCGGCGCCATCGCCCTGCAGCAGCGCGAAGCCGGACACGGTGAAGTGCAACGCGGGCATGCGCAGCACGCGCTGCGCCGCACTCCGCGCGAATTCGCGCGCGGGGCCGGCCTCGAGCCTCGCCACCGCATGCGCCTCGCGCAGCATGACGTCGAGCGCCGACTGCTCGCGCTGCCAGGCCTCGGCCCACGGCGCGGCGGCCGCGACCTCGTCGTCCCAGTCGACGAACAGGATGCCGCTGGTCTTTCCGGCCGCCTCGTCGTCGCGCGGCGCGCCGTACCACGAGACGCCCACGCGCACGCCAGCCAGGCGCCACTCGGCGCTGACAGCCACGCTCCAGGCGTTCTCTTCCTTGAAGCGCGCGGGCCGCGCGTCGCCGCGATCGGGCTCGCCGAACCGTTCGACCAGTTGCGCATGCGCGCGCAGCGCGAAGTCGACATGCGACTCGCCCGCGGGCAGGTCCAGCCGGTGCCACGCCTGCATCACCGGGCGCCCGGGGCGCGGCACCATGAGTTCCATGCGGCTGCTGCGCAGCCCGAGCACGTCCGCGCCCGCCACATGCCAGACGTTGACGCCCGCGGCCGTATGCGCGGGCCGCAGCCCGCGCGCCTCCAGCTGCTCGAAGGTCGTGCCCCAGGCAAAGCGTCCCGCCGCGGTGTCGAAACCGCGCGCGAAGCCGTGGTCGTTCAGCTGGCCCATGCGCTCTCGTCGCCTGCATAGAGGCCGAGCAGGCGGCGCGCCGCGGTCGACGGCGCCAGCTCGAGCGCGCCCACCTGGCCCAGCAGCGCCGGCAACTCCTCCTTCACGCGCGGGTGATGGCGGAAGGCATGGCGCAGGCCCGCTTCGATGCGGTCCCACATCCACGACTTGGCCTGCTGCTGGCGGCGGCCCATGAGCCGGCCGTTGGCTGCCTGCAGCGCGCGAAAACGCTCGACCTGGGTCCAGAACGCGTCGACGCCCTGCCCCAGCAATGCGCTGAGCTGGATCGCCTGCGGATGCCAGAAGCTCTCGTCGTGGCGCGCATGGTCGGGATGGCCGTGCTGGCCGAACAGCCGCAGCGCCGAGGTGATCTGCGCCTGCGCGCGCGTGGCGGCGTCCTTGTCGATGTCGGCCTTGTTGATGACGACCAGGTCGGCGATCTCCATCACGCCCTTCTTGATCGCCTGCAGGTCGTCGCCGGCGTTGGGCAGCTGCATCAGCACGAACATGTCGGTCATGCCCGATACCGCGGTCTCGCTCTGGCCCACGCCCACGGTCTCGACGATCACCACGTCGTAGCCCGCGGCTTCGCACACCAGCATCGCCTCGCGCGTCTTCTCGGCCACGCCGCCGAGCGTGCCGCTCGAGGGGCTGGGGCGGATGTAGGCGCGCTCGTGCACCGAGAGCCGTTCCATGCGCGTCTTGTCGCCGAGGATGGAGCCGCCCGAGACGGTGGACGAGGGGTCGATGGTGAGCACCGCGACGCGGTGGCCCTTGTCGATCAGCAGCAGGCCCAGGGTCTCGATGAAGGTCGACTTGCCCACGCCCGGCACGCCCGAGATGCCGAGCCGGAACGAGTTGCCGGTGCGCGGCAGCAGCGCGGTGAGCAGCTCGTCGGCCTGCGCACGGTGGTCGGCGCGGGTGGATTCGAGCAGCGTGATGGCCTTGGCGATGGCACGGCGCTGCGCCATGCCATCCGTCTCGGCGATCGCGCTTTGCAGCGCCTGGGCCGTGTTCAGCACGCGGCCTCCACGGCGAGGCGCCAGCGGTAGTGCAGGTCGACGCCCTCCTCGCCCTCGAGCACGAAGCCGTGCCGCAGGTAGAAGCGGTTGGCATCGCTGCGCACCAGCGCCGTGAGCTTGATGTCGCGCTGCTGCGCGCGCGCCTGCGCCTTGGCCCAGCGCATCACCCATTCGCCGATGCCCAGGCCCTGGAAGCCGGTGCGCAGGTACAGGTGGTCGAGCCGCAGCGCATCGGCGCCCTCGGGCTTGAGCGTGACGAAGCCGATGCGCCCGTCGCCGTCGAGCACGATGTGGTGCATGAACGGGATCACGAAGCCGGCGCTGAGCCGCTCGCGCGAGCGCGCGAGGTCGAAGCGGCCGACACGCTCGAGGCTCGGGCGCATCGCATCGATGCGCAGCGCCAGCATGTCCTCGAAATCGCTGGATTCCACGGGCTGCAGCGACAGCCGCGACAGGAGATCGCCCACGACGCTGCTCAGGCCGCGACCGCCGCGCGGATCTGCTCCAGCACGTCCTTCGCGCTCGCCGGGATCGGCGTGCCCGGTCCGTAGATGCCCTTCACGCCGGCCTCGTAGAGGAAGTCGTAGTCCTGGCGCGGGATCACGCCGCCGACGAACACGATGATGTCGTCCGCGCCCTGCTTGCGCAGCTCCGCGATGATCGCGGGCACCAGCGTCTTGTGGCCGGCCGCGAGCGTGCTCACGCCCACCGCATGCACGTCGTTCTCGATCGCCTGGCGCGCGCACTCCTCGGGCGTCTGGAACAGCGGCCCCATGTCGACGTCGAAGCCCAGGTCGGCGAAGGCCGTGGCCACCACCTTGGCGCCGCGGTCGTGACCGTCCTGGCCCAGCTTGGAGATCATCACGCGCGGACGGCGGCCCTGCTCCTCGGCGAAGGCGTTGATCTCGGTCTTGAGGTTCTCCCAGCCCTCGGCGGAGTCGTAGGCGGCGGCGTAGACGCCGGTCACCTTCTGGGTGTCGGCGCGGTGGCGGCCGAAGGACTTCTCGAGCGCGTCGGAGATCTCGCCGACGGTGGCGCGCAGACGCACCGCGTCGATGCTCAGCGCGAGCAGGTTGCCGCTGCCGTTCTCGGCCGCCTCGGTGAGCGCGTCGAGCGCGGCCTGCACCTTGGCGCCGTCGCGCGTGGCGCGGATCTTCTGCAGCCGCGCCACCTGCTGGTCGCGCACCTTCACATTGTCGATCGAGAGGCTCTCGATCGCGTCCTCGTTCTTGAGCTTGTACTTGTTGACGCCGACGATCACGTCCTTGCCCGAGTCGATGCGCGCCTGCTTCTCGGCGGCGGCGGCCTCGATCTTGAGCTTGGCCCAGCCGCTGTCCACCGCCTTGGTCATGCCGCCCATGGCCTCGACCTCCTCGATGATGGTCCAGGCCGCGTCGGCCATGTCCTGCGTGAGCTTCTCCATCATGTAGCTGCCGGCCCAGGGGTCGATCACGTTCGTGATGTGCGTCTCTTCCTGGATGATGAGCTGCGTGTTGCGCGCGATGCGGGCGCTGAACTCGGTCGGCAGCGCGATGGCTTCGTCGAGCGCGTTGGTGTGCAGGCTCTGCGTGCCGCCGAACACCGCGGCCATCGCCTCGATGGTGGTGCGCACCACGTTGTTGTAGGGGTCCTGCTCGGTCAGGCTCCAGCCCGAGGTCTGGCAGTGGGTGCGCAGCATCAGGCTCTTGGGGTTCTTGGGCTCGAACTCCTTCATGATCCGGCACCACAGCAGGCGCGCGGCGCGCATCTTGGCCACTTCGAGGTAGAAGTTCATGCCGATGGCCCAGAAGAAGCTCAGGCGCCCGGCGAAGCCGTCGACGTCGAGGCCCTTGGCCAGCGCGGTCTTCACGTACTCCTTGCCGTCGGCCAGCGTGAAGGCCAGCTCCAGCGCCTGGTTGGCGCCGGCTTCCTGCATGTGGTAGCCGCTGATCGAGATCGAGTTGAACTTCGGCATGTTCTGCGCCGTGTACTCGATGATGTCGCCGATGATCCGCATGCTCGGCGCGGGCGGGAAGATGTAGGTGTTGCGGACCATGAACTCCTTGAGGATGTCGTTCTGGATGGTTCCGCTGAGCTGGTCCTGCGCCACGCCCTGTTCTTCCGCAGCCACCACGTAGCCCGCGAGCACCGGCAGCACCGCGCCGTTCATCGTCATCGACACGCTGACCTTGTCGAGCGGGATCTGATCGAACAGGATCTTCATGTCCTCGACCGAATCGATCGCCACGCCGGCCTTGCCCACGTCGCCGGTCACGCGCGGATGGTCGCTGTCGTAGCCGCGGTGGGTGGCGAGGTCGAAGGCCACGCTCACGCCCTGCCCGCCGGCGGCCAGCGCCTTGCGGTAGAAGGCGTTCGATTCCTCGGCGGTCGAGAAGCCGGCGTACTGGCGGATGGTCCACGGGCGCACCGCGTACATCGTGGCCTGCGGGCCGCGCAGGTAGGGCTCGAAGCCCGGCAGCGTGTCGGTGTACTTCAGGCCCTGCAGGTCGGCCGCGGTGTACAGCGGCTTGACGCTGATGCCGTCGGGCGTGATCCAGTTCAGCGCGGCGACGTCGCCGCCGGGGGCCGACTTGGCGGCGGCCTTGGCCCAGGCCTCGAGAGTGGCGGGCTTGAAGGAGGGTTCGGGTTTGCTGCTCATGGAGGCGCCGCTTCGCAGTGTGTCGTGCAGGGGATGTGCTGCTGGAGGAAAGGATTCGCTGGAATCGCTGGGGGTCCGCAGGGATTTGCAGGCCGGCCGCGAGTCTAACCGATCCATAATTATTAATTCAAACGCGATTTTTGAAGTACAGTCCCGCCCATGTCCGCCGTCACCCTCACCCCGCGCGCCCTCTATGAAGAGGTGGCCGAGCTGCTGCGCCAGCGGATCTTCCGCCGCGAGCTCGAACCGGGCAGCTGGATCGACGAACTCAAGCTCGCCGAGGAGTACGGCATCAGCCGCACGCCGTTGCGCGAGGCGCTGAAGGTGCTGGCCGCCGAGGGCCTGGTGACGATGAAGGTGCGCCGTGGCGCCTATGTGACCGAGGTGTCGGAGCAGGACCTGGCCGACGTCTACCACCTGCTCTCATTGCTCGAGAGCGATGCCGCCGGCGTGGTGGCCGAGCGCGCCACCGAGGCCCAGCTCGCCGAGCTGCGCGCGCTGCACGCCGAGCTCGAGGCCGCGGCCGCGCCCGAAGACCGCGAGCATTTCTTCGCGGTCAACGAGCGCTTCCACATGCGCCTCTTGGCCATCGCCAACAACAAGTGGCGCGACCAGATGGTGGCCGACCTGCGCAAGGTGATGAAGCTCAACCGCCACAACTCGCTGCTCAAGGCCGGGCGGATCGGGGAGTCGCTGGCCGAGCACCGCTCGGTGATGGCCGCGATCGAGGCGCGCGACGGCGAGGCCGCCATGGCGCGCATGCGCGAGCACTTCAGCAACGGGCTGGAAGCGGCGGCCTAGCGTTCGCCGCGGGGCCGCGCGGCGGCCCGCTTCGCTTCGCTCAATCGAGATCGACCGTGCCCGCCTCGGCCGCGATGCGCTGCGCCGTCTCGAGCAGCCGCGGCGCCACGCGCGCGAGCATGGTGTCCTTGGGCAGCAGGTAGGCCGGGCCGCCGCAGCTCACCGCGTAGCGCTCGCCGCGCGGACCGCGCAGCGCGAAGCCCAGTGCGTGGATGTGCGGATGCCATTCGCCGAACGAGCCGCAGTAGCCCACGCGCGCGTACTCCTCGATGCTGGCGATCAGCCCCGGCTCGATGCGCGGCCAGTTCTCGCCGCTTTCCTGCCGGATCTGCGCCAGCAGCGCCTCCTGCTCGGGCGCCGCGAGCGAGGCCAGGTAGGCCCGTCCGGCGGCCGAGGTGGCGATCGTCATGCGCGAGCCGACCTCGATGCGCGAGCTGATCATCACCGAGCGCGGGCGCAGCGAATCGATGATCAGCATGTCGAGCTCGTCGCGCACGCCCATGTGCACGCTCGCGCCCGCGAAGTCCGACAGCGCCGCGAGATGCGGGCGCGCCACCGTGCGCAGGTCGAAGTGCCGCAGGTAGCGGCTGCTCATGTCGAGCAGCGCCGGCCCCAGGCTGAAACGCTCGCTGTCCTGCGACTGCCGCAGGTAGCCCGCCCCGACCAGGGTGGCCGTGAGCCGCGACACCGTCGCCTTGGGAATGCCCGTCGCATCCGCCAGTTCGCGATTGCCCATCGGCGCCGCCGCCATCCCGATCACCTTCAGCAGGGCCAGTCCCCTGGCGAGCGCGCTCACCTCTTCCCTGCCGCCAATCGCGTCATTCATTTTTAGAAACCTTTGCTTCCCTGATTGATCTTTGTTGCCATTTTTCAGCAAAAACGGGTTGACGCGAGAACTTTGGGAGATCATTATTTCGGAACACAGTTTCAAAATAATGAGATGACGAGACAAAACCCCCACTTCTCCCCGCCGTCGCCGCGCCGCCGCGAGCTCCTTGGCACCGGCCTCGGCCTGCTGGCCGGCGCCGCCCTTCCGGGTTTCGCGCGGGCCGCCGCGCCGGCCGCGTTCCCCAAGGGACCGGTGAAGCTCATCGTGCCGTTCGCCCCCGGCGGGCCGACCGACACCGTCGGCCGGCTCATCGCCATGAAGCTGCAGGAGGGTTGGGGCCAGCCGGTCATCGTCGACTACAAGCCCGGCGCCGGCACCGCGATCGGCGCCGACTTCGTCGCCAAGGCCCCGCCCGACGGGCTGACCATCGGCATGGTGAATTCCTCGTTCGCGGTGAACCCCTCGCTGCGCAAGACGCTGCCCTACGACACGCTCAAGGACATCGCGGGCATCACGCAGATCGCCAACCTGCAGCTGGCCATCGTGGCCCGACCCGACGCGCCCTTCAACACGCTGGCCGAGCTGATCGCCTATGCGAAGAAGAACCCGGGCAAGCTGACCTACGGCACGCCCGGCGCCGGCAGCACCACGCACCTGGGGGCCGAGCTGCTCAAGCGCGAGGCCGGCTTCGACATGCTGCACGCGCCCTTCAAGGGCAGCTCGCCCGCGCACACCGAACTCATGGGCGGGCGCATCGACCTCGTGGTCGACCCCTTCCTCTCGGTGCTGCCCTTCGTGAAGGCCGGCCGCATGAAGCTGATCGCCACCCTCGGCGACAAGCCCGTGCCCGGCTTCAGCTATCCGACCGTCGCGCAGACCCTGCCCGGCTTCCACGTCAATGCGCTGCTGGGCTTCATCGCGCCGCACGGCACGCCGCCGGCCGTCATCGAGAAGATCCAGTCGGACACCCGTCGCGTGCTGCTCGATCCCGAGATGCGCAAGCGCGTCGAGGAACAGGGCATGGAGGTGGTCGCCTCCACGCCCGCGCAGTTCGACGCCTTCGTGCAGTCGGAGATGAAGCGCTGGGCGCGCGTCATCGCCGACGCGGGCATCCAGCCCGAGTGAGTCCCTCTTTCCATCCGGACACCCTTCCCATGCCCCTAGCACTCACCCCCCTGCATCCGCATTTCGCCGCCGAAGCGCGCGGCATCGACATCGCCCGGCCGCTCTCGAGCGACGAGGTCAAGCAGATCAACGCCGCGATGAACCGCTACGCCGTGCTGGTGTGGCGCGGCCAGCCGCTCACGGGCCAGCAGCAGATCGATTTCGCCAAGGCCTTCGGGCCGCTGGACCTCGGCCTCAAGAAGGTGTTCAAGCGCCCCGAGCGGCTCGAGGACGAGCGCCTGATCGACATCTCGAACGTCGATGCGCAAGGCAACGTCGCGCGCCGCGATTCGCCCAAGAACCTCTCGAACTTCGCCAACCAGCTCTGGCACAGCGACAGCTCGTTCCAGAACCCGCGCGCCGCCTATTCGATGCTGCATGCGCTGGTGCTGCCGAGCTGGGGCGGCAACACCGAGTTCACCGACCTGCGCGCCGCCTACGACGCCCTGCCCGCGCGCGACAAGACCGAGCTCGAGGGCCTGAGCGCCGAGCACTACGCGCTGCACACGCGCATCCTGCTCGGCGACGAGGCCTACACCGACGAGCAGAAGAAGACCATCCCGCCGGCCACCTGGCCGCTGGTGCAGACGCACCCGGGCTCGGGGCGCAAGCTGCTGTTCGTGGGCGTGCATGCGCGCGAGATCGTCGGCTGGCCCGTGGCCGAGGCCCGCATGCGGCTGTCGGACCTGCTCGAGCACGCGACCCAGCGCGAATTCGTCTACCGCCACGAATGGCAGGTGCACGACCTCGTGATGTGGGACAACCGCAGCACCCTGCACCGCGGCCGGCGCTACGACATCGCCGAGCGCCGCGAGCTGCGCCGCACCACCATCGAGGACGTGCCCGAGGCCACGCTGATGGCGGCCTGAGAAGAAACGGGAGCGCGGCTCAGGCCGCCTGCGCCACCGGCTCGTGCGCGATCGCCATCACCTCGTGCGGCGACTTGCTCTTCATGCGGTGGTCGCTCCACACCTGGCGCCAGCGGCGCGCGCCCGGCAACCCGTTGCGCAGGCCCAGCATGTGGCGCGCGATGTTCGACCACGGCGTGCCGTGCTCGGCCGCCTCGCGCACCATGTAGTCGCACATCAGGGTCTCGACCTCCTCGCGCGTGCGCTCCAAGGGCGCCGCGCCGAAGAACTCCGCATCCCATTCGGCCAGCCACCAGGGGTTGTGGTACGCCTCGCGTCCCACCATCACCCCGTCGAGCAGCCGCAGGTGCTCGTGCACCTGTGCATTGAGCGTGATGCCGCCGTTGATCGAGAGCTTCAGCGCCGGAAAGTCGTGCTTGAGCCTGTGCACCAGCGCGTAGCGCAGCGGCGGAATCTCGCGGTTCTGCTTCGGGCTCAGGCCCTTGAGCCAGGCATTGCGCGCATGCACGATGAAGGTGTTGCAACCTGCCTCGCTGACCTGGCCCACGAAGTCGCGCACGAACTCGTAGCTCTCGATCTTGTCGATGCCGATGCGGTGCTTCACCGTCACCGGCACGCTGCTCGCGTCGACCATCGCCTTCACGCAGTCGGCCACCAGCTGCGGCTCGTTCATCAGGCAGGCACCGAAGGCGCCGCGCTGCACGCGCTCGCTCGGGCAGCCGCAGTTGAGGTTGATCTCGTCGTAGCCCCATTGCTCGCCAAGCTTCGCGCAATGCGCCAGATCGGCCGGCTCGCTGCCGCCGAGCTGCAGCGCCAGCGGATGCTCCTCGGCGTTGAAGCGCAGGTGCCGCGGCACGTCGCCATGCACCAGCGCGCCGGTCGTCACCATCTCGGTGTAGAGCAGCGCGTGGCGGCTCAGCAGGCGGTGCAGGTAGCGGCAGTGGCGGTCGGTCCAGTCCATCATGGGCGCCACGGACAGGCGCATGGCGTCAAGCGCCTGGGCCGCTTCAGGGCCTCGCACTGGATCGGGCCCCGGCCCGGCGTTTTCTGGGTTCTCGTTCGGTGTCATTCGATTTCTTTGGGCGCCGCCGCTTCTGTCGGTTGCAAGCGCGCAGGGCGCGAGCGTAGCGCACCCGGCCATTCCGCTCCCTGCCGACAGCGCTTGACCTCAAGCTTGGTTGAGGTTTTACAGTCCGCCGCGCTCACCCGAATACCCGCGTGGGCTTCACCGATGAACCCATGGCGGCAAACGAATGTCCCGCCGAAATCAGGAGCTATGTTGATGAGGTCGTGGATCGATGCCGCGTTGGAAAGCCAACTGCTGTGGCTGGCCGCCCGGATACTTCTCGCCGTGGTCTTTGCCGCGTCGGGTCTTGCCAAGGCGCTGAACTTCGCGGGCGGGGTGGGCGAGATGCGCGCGGCGGGCCTCGAGCCGGCCTGGGCCTTCAATGTCGCCACCATCTTCGTGCTGCTGGCCGGCTCGCTGCTGCTGCTGGTCGACCGCGCCGTGTGGCTGGGCGCCGGCGCGCTCTCGGTGTTCCTGCTGCTCACGATCGCGATCGTGCACCGCTTCTGGTCCCTGCCCGAACCGCGCGCCACGCTGTCGCTGTACTTCGCGCTCGAGCACGTCTCCATCATCGGCGGGCTGCTCGCGGCGGCGATCGCGAGCCACCTGCGGCGGCAGCTCGGCGGCTGAGCACCACATCGCCCATATCGCCTATAAGACGCCGATCCGACTCCGAGCCTTTCCGCCATGCCAGAGAACCATCCCGCCGAGCCCGCCAAGGTTTTGACCGTTGGCGAGGTCGCCCGGCGCAGCGGCGTCGCCGTCTCGACGGTGCACTTCTACGAATCGAAGGGGCTGATCAAGGGCTGGCGCAGCGAGGGCAACCAGCGTCGCTATCCGCGCGAGGTGCTGCGCCACATCGCGGTGATCCGCGTGGCACAGCGCACGGGCATTCCGCTCGAGACCATCCGCGACTCGCTGTCGCGGCTGCCCGAGGGGCGCATCCTCAATGCCGCGCAGTGGAAGGCGCTGTCCGCGCACTGGCGCGACGAGCTCGACGCGCGCATCCGCGTGCTGACCCGGCTGCGCGACGACCTCGGCGAATGCATCGGCTGCGGCTGCCTGTCGATGACCGACTGCCCGCTGCGCAATCCCGGCGACAGGCTGGGCGCCTCGGGGCCGGGCGCGGTGCTGCTCGACGATCCGCCTTGAGCCCGCGCCACGCTCGGACATGGCGCGCGCACTAGACTCCCTTCGCGCATGACCCTGCTAGACACCCCCGCCCTCCGCCGGCTCGCCGAAGCCGCCACGCCCACGCGCCCCAGCTGCGCCTGCCGCCTGCAGGATGCCAGGGCCTGGGAAAGCATCACCGAGGAACGCTGGCCCAAGGCGTTGATGGAGCAGGTCGGCACGCTGCGCGACCCCGAGGCCTACGAACCCACGTTCGAGGAATTCCATCCCGCCGGCACGCGCTACGACTCGCCCGAGACACCGATCTCGGTCGCGCACTTCCCGTACAACCGCTGCGACGTCTACCGCTGCAGCGCCTGCGCGCGGCTGGTGCTGCGCTACACAGAGTTCGGCGGCTACTACATCGACCACCGCGTGCGGGTGGTCGATGCCGCGCTGATCGCCGGCTGATCAGCCCTCGCCCATGAGGTGCGCGGCCAGCGCGCGAAAGGCCGGCATCGAGGTCGGCAGGTGCGCATCGGCCGCCAACGGATGCGAGGCGAAGCGCGCCACCACCATCTCGGCCGCCGGATCGATGTGCAGCGCCTGGCCATGGATACCCTGCGCGGTGAAGCTGCCATGCGCGTCGTGCGCCACCCACCACATGTTGCGGTAGCTCCAGCCGGCCAGCCGGGTGTAGCCCGCGAGCGCGAAGCGCGCCGGGTCGGCGCCGCGGCGGATGTCGGCCACCACGGCCTCGGGCACGATCTGCGCGCCGTTGTAGAAGCCGCCCAATCGCATCGCCTCGCCGAAGCGCGCGAGGTCGCGCAGGCCGGTGCACAAGCCGCCGCCCGCGAACTCGGCGCCCTGGCCATCGAGCGCGAAGCTGGCGTCCTGTTCGGCACCCAGGCGCGACCAGATCAGTTCGCCCAGCAGGCCCGCCACCGATTGCCCGGCCGCGCGCGCGATCAGCCAGCCCAGCACGTCGGTGTTGACGGTGCGGTAGGCGAAGGCCTGGCCGTGCACGGTGCCGTCGCGCGCCGCGCCCACGCTCTGCAGGAACTGCCGGTAGCCCTCGGCGCCCGCGTAGCCCGCCGGACGCGGCAGCAGCTCGCCGGCGCGCGCATGCTTCCACACGCCCGCATCGGGGTCGGCGTACTCCTCCGAATAGTCGATGGCCGTGGTCATGTCCATCACCTGGCGCACGGTCGCGCTGCCGAAGGCGCTGTCGGCCAGCTCGGGGATGTAGTGCGTGACGAAGGCGTTCTCGTCGAGCGTGCCGTCGGCCGCGAGCATGGCGCCGAGCGTGCCCACCACCGACTTGGTGACCGACATCGCCATGTGCTCGCCCTGCGCGTCGAGCGCGCCGAAGTAGCGCTCGTAGACGATGCGCCCGCGGTGCAGCACCACGGCGCCGTCGGCATGGATGGCCTCGAGCGCCGCGAGCCAGGTCGTGGGCGCGCCGTCGCCGAAGCGCGCGAAGGGCAGCGCATCGATCTCGGGCCGCATCGCGCGCGGCAGCTCGGCCACCGGCGCGCTGCCTCGCCCCACCCTGCGCGTGGGCTGCAGCTCGCGCAGGTGCGAGAAGGCCCAGCGGTTGTGCGGCGGCTGGAACACCGGGCATTCGCGCGGCCTCGTGACGGGCGCGCCGGCCGTGGGGAATCCGTCGCGCCAGCCGGCGGCCAGCGCTGTGTTGTCTTGCGTCATGAAGAAAGAAGGAGAGAAAGAAGAGGAAGGGTGGGTTGCGGATTCAGTCAATCGCCGAGCACACCCATCACCCGCCGCTCCAGCAGGTCGCTGGCGCGGCTCAGGTGCAGCCGCATGCCTTCGGCGGCGCGGGCCAGGTCGCCGTCCTCGACCGCGTCGAGGATCTCGAGGTGCTCGCGGCAGGACTTGTGCAGCAGGTCGACGTTCACGAGCGGATAGTCCGAGAGGTCCGACATGCGGCGCAGCCGGTTCTGCTGCTGCACGGTGTCGAGCACGAAGCGGTTGCCCGAGAAGCTGGCCAGCAGCTCGTGGAACTGCGCGTTGGCCTCGAAGAAATCCATCCAGTTGTAGCGCGCGGCCTGGGCCAGCAGGCTCTGCTGGCGCTCGCGGCAGGCCAGCAGCCGCTCATGGTCGATGCGGAAGCCCGGCTCGCGCAGCGCGGCGCACTCCACGATCAGGCGAAAGCGGTAGCTCTCGCGCTCGCTCTCGACCGAGTCGAGGGTCTCGGTGAACTCCCAGCGCTGGTAGTGGCGCCCGCGCAGCACGCCGTCCTGCAGCAGCGTGGTCAGCACGGTGCGCAGCAGGGGCCGCGGCGCGTCATAGGCCTGCGCCAGCTCGAGCTCGTTGACGCGCGTGGGCAGCTTGCCCGCGAGGCGATCGCGCAGCAGCCGGTAGTAGAGGGTCTTCTCCTCGTCCTCGGGCATCTCGCGCCGCGCGCGGCCCAGCGCCTCGCGGTCGGCCACCAGCGTGTAGCCGCGGTTGGGCATGTGGGCCAGCAAGGCGCGCTCGTGCAGGAAGCGCAGCGCGGCGCGCACCGGCGTGCGCGAGATGCCGAGCCGGCTCGCGAGGTCGGCCTCGGTCATGTGCCGGCCGTTCTCGTAGCCGCCGGCCAGGGCCTGGTCGAGGATGTAGCGGCTCACGCGCTGCGCGAGCGGCGCGATCGGCGGCGCCGGGGGCGTGTCCATCTGTGCTTCGGCCATCCAAGGTTCTCCGGGGAGGAATCGCGAGTGGCGCCGATCATCGCGCCGGCTTTGTATTTTTGACCGCAAAAAACCATGTACATCTTGCGACAAAAATACAATCCACGCTCCAAGATCGGCCCACGACGACCCGAGCGCCGGGTCGCGTCCAAACGGAGAAAACCCTCGTGGCCGCAGCCGACACCCTTTCGAACCCCGACGCCGCCGCGGCGTCGCCCGCCCTGCCCGCGTCCCTCGACGCGTTCTGGATGCCCTTCACCCCCAACCGCAAGTTCAAGCAATCGCCGCGCCTGATCGTCGGCAGCGAAGGCCTCTACTACGACCTCGCCGACGGCCGCCGCGTGCTCGACGCCATCGCCGGCCTGTGGTGCGTGAACGCCGGCCACCGCAACCCGCGCATCAGCGCCGCGCTGAAGGCGCAGATCGACGTGCTCGACTACGCCTCGAACTTCCAGATCGGCCACCCGGCCGCCTTCACGCTGGCCGAGCGCCTCGCCGGGATGGCGCCCGAGGGCATGAATCACGTGTTCTTCACCAACTCGGGCTCCGAGTCGGTCGACACCGCGCTGAAGATCGCGGTGGCCTATCACCGCGCGCGCGGCGAGGCCGGCCGCTACCGGCTGATCGGCCGCGAGCGCGCCTACCACGGCGTGGGCTTCGGCGGCATCTCGGTCGGCGGCATCGGCCGCCAGCGCAGCACCTTCGGGCCGCTGCTCAACGGCGTGGATCACCTGCCGCACACGCACGACTTGGCGCGCAACGCCTTCTCGCGCGGCGAGCCGCCGCACGGCCTCGACAAGGCCGACGCGCTCGAGGCGCTGATCTCGCTGCACGACGCCTCGACCGTGGCCGCCGTCATCGTCGAGCCGGTGGCCGGCTCCACCGGCGTGCTGCCGCCGCCGCGCGGCTACCTGAAGCGCCTGCGCGAGATCTGCGACCGGCACGGCGTGCTGCTGATCTTCGACGAGGTCATCACCGGCTTCGGCCGCCTGGGCACCAATTTCGCGGCCGACCTGTTCGGCGTGAAGCCCGACATCATCACCACCGCCAAGGGCCTGACCAACGGCGCGGTGCCGATGGGCGCGGTGCTGATGCGCGACGCGGTGCACGACGCCTTCATGCAGGGCAGCGTGAGCGCGGTCGAGCTCTCGCACGGCTACACCTACTCGGGCCATCCGCTGGCCTGCGCGGCCGCCATGGCCACGCTCGACGCCTACGTGCACGACGGCCTGATCGCCCAGGCCGCGGCGCTGTCGCCCTATTTCGAGGAATGCCTGCACGCGCTGCGCGGCCTGCCCGGCGTGATCGACGTGCGCAACGTCGGCCTGCTGGCCGGCATCGAGCTGCAGCCCTGGGCCGCGGGCGCGGGCACGCACGCCCAGGCCGTGGCGCAGCGCTGCCTCGACGCCGGCGTGCTGGTGCGCTCGGTCGGCGACACGATCGCGCTGTCGCCGCCGTTCACGCTCGAGCGCCGCCACGTCGACCAGATCGTCGACAGCCTGCGCCAGGCCATCGCCCAGACCGCCCAGCCCACCGACACGCCCGCCTGAATTCCCGAGGACCGCACCCCATGGACATCGAATCCTTCCCCCTCTACGACATCGAGGGCGACGCCGCCCAGTGCGGCCGCCAGTACGGCCGCGCGGCCGGCGACCGCATCGACCTGAGCCTGCGCACCTACCGCGCCGCCTTCGAACGCGTGGGCCTGAACTGGGAGCGCACGCGCGCGCTGGCGCGCCGCTTCATGCCGCTGGTCGAGGCCTTCGACGCCGGCATGCTGCGCGAGATCGAGGGCGTGGCCGAGGGCGCGGGCGTGCCGACCGAGGACATCGTGGCGCTCAACGCGCGCAGCGAGATGCTCTATGCCTTCCAGCAGCTCGAGGCCACCGAGCCGCCCGACGGCTGCACCGGCGTGGTGGTCATGCCCTCGGCCGCGCGCGACGGCAAATTGATCCACGCGCAGAACTGGGACTGGCGCGTCGAGAGCCTCGAGCTCGGCGTGGTGCTGCGCATCCAGCCGGCCAAGGGCCCGGCCATCCTGACCTTCGCCGAGGCGGGCACGCTGGCGCGCGCCGGGCTCAACAGCGCGGGCATCGCGGTCACCGGCAACTTCATCAAGGCCGACAGCGACGGCCGCCAGCAGGGCGTGCCGCTGGCGCTGATCCGCCGCGGCATCCTGCAGTCCGAGCTCTACGCCAATGCGCTCGGCGTGGTCTGCCGCAGCGCGCGCTCGATCTCCAACAACATGATCCTGACCCATGCCGAGGGCGAGGCCGTGAGCCTCGAGACCTGCCCCGAGCAGGTGTTCTGGCAGCAGCCCGAGGACGGCGTGCTGGTGCATGCCAACCACTTCAAGACGCCGGCCGCGCTGGCGCGCGTGGTCGACCGCAGCCTCGAGACCACGCCCGACTCGCTCTACCGCGACCGCCGCGTGACCGAGGCCCTGCGCAAGCGCGCCGGCGACCTCACCGAGCAGGACGTGCTCGACGCGCTGCAGGACCGCTTCGGCGCGCCGCGCGCGGTCTGCCGCAGCCCGAGCGCGGGCCCGGGCGGCGCCTCCTCGGCCACCGTGGCGACCATCGTGATGGACCCGGCGGCACGGAAGATGCGCATCGCGCCCGCGCCGTTCAAGGCCCACCGCTTCACCGAGTATTCCCTCTGAGTTCCTCCCGATCCGATCCCGACCGGCCCAGCCCCCGCCAGGAGTGTTTGCCATGAACCCACCCGTGCCCCCCGCCCGCCCGCCTTCCGTCTCGCGCGCCGCCGCCCTGCTCGCGCTCGGCCTCGCCGCCGGCACCGCCTTCGCCCAGGGCGCGCCCGGCGCCGGCCAGACGCTGCGCATCCAGATCAACTCGGACATCCGCAGCACCGACCCCGGCGGCAATCGCGACGACAACACCGACAACGTGCTGCTGCACATCGGCGAGGGCCTGGTCGCGCTGCGCGAGGACACCTCGGTGGGCCCCATGCTCGCGAGCAAGGTCGACACCTCGGCCGACGGCCTGAGCTACACCTTCACGCTGCGCGACGGCGTGAAGTTCCAGAACGGCGCCACGCTCACGGCCGACGACGTGGTCTGGAGCTGGCAGCGCTACCTCAAGCCCGGAAGCGGCTGGCGCTGTCTCAGCGAGTTCGACGGCAAGGGCATGACCAAGGTGCTCTCGGTGGAGGCGCCGAACCCGAAGACGGTGGTGTTCAAGCTCGACCGCGCGAGCGCGCTGTTCCTCACCATGATGGCGCGGCCCGACTGCGGCGGCGCGGCCATCCTGCACCGCAGTTCGGTCGGCGCCGACGGCCAGTGGAAGGAACCGGTGGGCACCGGCCCCTACAAGCTCAAGGAATGGAAGCGCGGCCAGTACGTGGAGCTGACCCGCTTCGACGGCTACACCGCGCGCGCCGAGCCGCGCGACGGCCTCACGGGCGGCAAGAAGGCCGAGGTCGAGAACTTGCGCTTCGTCGTCATCCCCGACTCGGCCGCGGCCAAGGCCGCGCTCTACAGCGGCGGCATCGACGCCTTCATCAGCCCCAGCCCGTCGGACGTGATCGAGATGCGCGGCCGCGCCGACGTGCGCGTGGACACCACGCCCGTGATGACCATGGTCGCGCTGCTGCTGCAGACCAACGACCCGGTGCTCAAGGACGTGCGCATCCGCCGCGCGCTGGCACTCGCGCTCGACACGCCCGAGATCGCGCGCTCGGTCACCGAAGGCCTGTCGGCCGTCAACAACTCGGTCGTGCCCTCGACCAGCCCCTACTACGACGCGGCGCAGGCCGGCGGCTTCAAGCGCGACATCGCCGCCGCCAAGAAGCTGCTGGCCGAGGCCGGCTACCGCGGCCAACCGATCCGCATGATCGCCAACAAGCGCTACGAGGCGCTCTACTCGGCCGCCGTGTTGGTGCAGGCCATGGCGACCGAGGCCGGCATCAACATCGAGCTCGAGGTGCTCGACTGGGCCACCCAGCTCGACCGCTACACCAAGGGCCAGTACCAGAGCATGGCCTTCGTCTACTCGGCGCGCATCGATCCCGCGCTCAACTACGAGATGGTGTCGGGCGACAAGGCCGCGCAGCCGCGCAAGGTCTGGGACAGCGCCTTCGCCCAGACCCGGCTGGCCGAGACCATGGTCTCGCGCGACAAGGCACGGCGCCAGGTGCTGTTCGACGAAATGCACCAGCAGATGCTGCAGGACGTGCCGATGATCGTGCTGTTCAACGCCAGCGACGCCACCGCCATGCGCAAGAACGTGGTCGGCTTCAAGGGCTGGGCGCCGGCCAAGCCGCGCTTCTGGAACGTGCGGCTGGCCGCCGCCGGCGGCTGAGCGGAGCCCGCGCCTTCATGCCCGCCTACCTCCTGCGCCGGATCGCGATGACGATCCCGACGCTGCTGCTGGTCTCCATCGCGGTCTTCGCGCTGATGCGGCTGATCCCGGGCGACCCGGTGCTGCTGATGCTCGGCGAAGGGGCCGATCCGGCCCAGCTCGAATCGATGCGCCACCAGATGGGCCTGGACCAGCCGCTGCCGCTGCAGTACCTGGTCTGGCTGCGCCAGGCGCTGGGCGGCGACCTCGGCGTCTCCACCACCAACGGCCTGCCGGTGCTGCCGCTGATCTGGGAACGCTTCCAGGTCAGCGCCGTCATCGTGCTGGTCGCGGTGGCGCTGGCCTCGCTGATCGCCGTGCCCGCCGGCCTGGTCGCCGCCTGGCGCAAGGACCGCCCCGCCGACCTCGCCATCATCGGCGCGGCCACGCTGATGCTCTCGGTGCCGAGCTTCTGGCTCGGCCTGCTGCTGCTGATGTTCTTCGGCCAGTACCTGCACTGGCTGCCGGTGGTGGGCTACGTGCCGCTGTCCGAGAGCTTCTCGCAGGGCGTGCTCTACGTGATCCTGCCGATCGTCACGCTGGTGCTGGTCGAGACCGGCGTGCTCACGCGCATGTCGCGCGCCAGTACCATCGAGATCCTGCGGCTCGAATACGTGACGCATGCGCGCGCCAAGGGCGTGCCCGAGTCGCAGGTGCTGCGCCGCCACGTGCTGCCCAACGCCTTCAATCCCACGCTGACCATGATCGGGCTGATCCTCGGCCACCTGCTCAGCGGCATCGCGGTGCTCGAGACGGTGTTCACCCTGCCCGGCCTCGGGCGCCTGATGATCGACTCGATCTTCGCGCGCGACTACCCGGTGCTGCAGGGCTGCCTGCTGTTCACCGCCTGCATCTACGTGGTCATCAACCTGGTCGTGGACATGTGCTATCCCCTGTTCGATCCGCGGGTGTCGGTGCAGTGATGAAGATCAAGACCCATACCCTGGTGGGCGGCGTGCTGATCGCCACGCTGCTGGTGCTGGCCGTGGTGGCGGCCGTCTGGACGCCCTACAACCCGGTCGGCATCGACCTCAAGTCCAAGCTGCAGGCGCCCTCGATGGCGCACTGGCTCGGCACCGACGAGTTCGGCCGCGACGTGGCCAGCCGCGCGATGCGCGCCGCCTCCACCAGCTGCCTGGTGGCGCTGCTCACGGTCGCGCTGGCCACCGCCATCGGGCTGGTGGTGGGCGTGGTCGCGGGCTTCGTGCGCGGCTGGACCGACCGCGTGCTGATGGCCTTCAACGACACGCTGCTGGCCTTCCCGGGCCTGCTGCTGGCGCTGGCCGTGATGGTGATCGTGGGCGCCAACCAGTGGGGCATCGTGCTCGCGCTGAGCCTGGCCTATGCGCCCTCGGTGGTGCGCGTGGTGCGCGGCACCGTGCTGTCGCTGCGTGAGCGCGAATACGTCGAGGCCTCGCGCATGATCGGCAACGGCGAGATCTACACCATGTGGCGCCACATCCTGCCGAACTGCGTGGCGCCGGTCGCCGTGCTGGCCACCAGCATGTTCGGCTGGGTGCTGCTGTCGGAGAGCGCGCTGAGCTTCCTGGGCCTGGGCGTGCCGCCGCCCGCGCCCACCTGGGGCAACATGCTCTCGAGCGCGCGGCCCTACATGGTCTCGGCCGTCTGGCTGTGCGTGGTGCCGGGCCTGTGCATCGCGCTCACGCTGCTGGGCATCAACCTGCTGGGCGAATCGCTGCGCGACCGGCTCGATCCGCGGACGGAGAAGTCATGAGCGCGCCTTCCACAACTTCTCCCGTGCTCTCGGTCGAGCACCTGAAGATCGCGCTGCGCCACGGCACCCAGCCGCTGGTGCACGACCTCTCGTTCGAGGTCCGGCCCGGTGAGTTCCTCGCCGTGGTCGGCGAATCGGGCAGCGGCAAGACCATGGCCGCGCGCGCCATCCTGCAGCTGCTGCCGCCCGGCATCGCGCAGACCGGCGGGCGCATCGTGTTCGACGGCCAGGACCTGAGTCGGCACGACGCGCAGGCCATGCGGCCGATCCGCGGCCCGGGCATCGGCATGGTGTTCCAGGAGCCGATGGTCTCGCTCAACCCGGTGCACCGCATCGGCGAGCAGATGGCCGAGGGCCTGCGCATGCACCACCGGCTGTCGGCCGCCGAGATCCGCGCGCGCAGCCTCGAGATGCTGCGCCGCGTGCAGATCGCCGACCCCGAGCGCTGCATGCAGGCCTATCCGCACGAGTTCTCGGGCGGCATGCGCCAGCGCATCATGCTCGCGAGCGTGATGCTGCTGAAGCCGCGCCTCTTGATCGCCGACGAGCCCACCACCGCGCTCGACACCCTGAGCCAGCGCGAGGTGCTCGACCTGATGGTCGAGCTCGCGCGCGACAACGGCACGGCCGTGCTGCTGATCACGCACAACCTCGGCCTCGTGGGCCGCTATGCGCAGCGCGCGATCGTGCTCGAGAAGGGCCGGTTGGTCGAGACCGGCGAGGTGCCCTCGATCCTGGTCGCGCCGAAGCAGGCCTACACGCGCAAGCTGGTCGACGCGCTGCCGCGCCGCCAGGCCGCCAAGCCGGCAACGACCGAGACGCGCCAGCCGCTGCTGCAGGTGCGCGGCCTCGGCGTGAGCTACCCCGGCGCACGCCTGGGCTTCTTCAAGCGCCAGCCGCCCGTGCGCATCATCGATGCGCTCGACCTCGACATCCACCCGGGCGAGATGGTCGCGCTGGTGGGCGGCAGCGGCTCGGGCAAGACCACGCTGGGCCGCGCCATCCTGCGGCTCGCGCCCTCGAACGCCGGGCAGATCCTGTTCCGCGGCGAGGACGTGCGCACCGCCGGCCGCGCCGCGCTGCACCGCTTCCGGCTGGCCTGCCAGCTCGTGTTCCAGGACCCCTTCTCCTCGCTCGACCCGCGCATGCGCGTGCAGGAGATCGTGGCCGAGCCGCTGCGCCACCTGCCCGAGCTCGATGCCGCGGCACGCCTGCGGCGCGTGGCCGAGACGCTCGACGAGGTCGGCCTCGACGGCCTGGGCGCGCGCTATCCGCACGAGCTCTCGGGCGGCCAGCGCCAGCGCGTGGCGATCGCGCGCGCGCTGGTGCGCCGGCCGGCCTTCGTGGTGGCCGACGAGCCGGTCTCCGCGCTCGACATGACGATCCAGGCCCAGGTGCTGCGCCTGTTCCAGAGCCTGCAGCAGCACCATGGCTTCGCCTGCCTGTTCATCAGCCACGACCTCGCGGCCGTCGAGCAGATCGCCGACCGCGTGATCGTGATGGAGCGCGGCCGCATCGTGGAGCAAGGCGCGCGCGACGCGGTGTTCGACCGGCCGCGCCATGCCTACACCCAGGCGCTGCTGGCAGCCACGCCGCGGCCGCTGCACGAGCTGGCCGAACCCGCCATCGACATCCACCCCGTTCCCGAGAAAGCCTTCGCGTGACCTCCCCCTCGTCCTACAGCTGGCAGCATCCCAGCGCTCCGCCGCCGCTCGATCCGCAGATCGTCGAGTTCATGCGCCTGATGGGCGCCGAGGGCGCGCGCTATCCGAAGCGCCACACGATTCCCATCGCCGAGGGCCGCGCCAATGCCGAGAAGGTGCGCGCGCCGTGGACGCGGGGCGGGCCCGAGATGGCGCGCAGCGTCGACCACCGCGTGCCCACGCGCCATGGCGAGGTCCGCATCCGCGTGCACTACCCCGCGCAGCGCGCGCTGCAGGGTGCGCTGGTCTACATCCACGGCGGCGGCTTCGTGCTGTTCAGCCTCGACACCCACGACCGCGTGATGCGCGAGTACGCGGGCCGCGCCGGCATCGCGGTGATCGGCATCGACTACACGCGCGCCCCCGAGGCGCGCTTTCCGCAGCCGCATGACGAATGCGTGGACGTGATGCGCTGGCTGGCGGCCCATGCGGGCACGCTCGACATCGATCCCGCGCAGCTCTTCATCGGCGGCGACTCGGCAGGCGCCAACCTCTCGGTCGGCGCCTGCCTGGTGCTGCGCGACGAGGGCGATGCGCTGCCGCTGGGCATGCTGCTGAACTACGGCGCCTACAGCACCGAGCTCTACCGCGACTCGGTGGTGCGCTACGGCGCGGGCGAGTACGGCCTGTCGCTGCACATGATGCTGTGGTTCTACGGCCTCTATGCGCGCGGGCCGGCCGACTTCGCCGACCCGCGCCTGCACAGCCTCTCGGCCCGGCTCGAGGGCCTGCCGCCGGCCTGCATGGTGGTCACCGAATGCGACCCGCTGTACGACGACAACCGGCTGATGGCCGCGCGGCTGCGCGAGGCCGGCGTGGCGGTCAGCGAGACGCTCTACCCCGGCACCATCCACGGCTTCCTCGAGGCGGTCTCGGTCGCCGACGTGGCCGGCCGCGCCTTCGACGATTCGGTGCGCTGGCTGCGCGACCTCGCCACGCGCTGAGCCGCCGCATGTACACGCCCAAGCCCTATGCCGAGGCCGAGCTCGCGACGCTGCACGAAGGCATGCGCGCCTGGAGCTTCGCCACGCTGGTCACGGTCGGCCCGGCCGGCGCCAGCGCCACCCACCTGCCCTTCCTGCTCGATGCGCAAGACGGCGAGGCCGGCCTGCTCACCACCCATCTCGCGCAGAAGAACCCGCAGCTCGAGGACCTGCGCGCCGGCCGCGAGGCGCTGGTGATCTTCCAGGGCCCGCATGCCTTCGTCACGCCGAGCTGGTACGTCAAGCAGAGCACCTTCCCGACCTGGAACTACAGCGCGATCCATGCGCGCGGCACGCCGCGCGTGATCGAGGAGCGCATGGCGATCCACGCCGTGCTGCGCCGCACCGTCGCGGTCTACGACACGCCGCTGCGCGCCGAATGCGCGGGCAGTTGGGACTTCGACGCCATGCCCTTCGACTTCGTCGCGCCGCGGCTCGACATGATCGCGGCGGTGGAGATTCCCGTGCAATCGCTCGAGGGCAAGTTCAAGCTCAACCAGGACCGCTCGGAGGAGGACCGGCGCGGCGTGATCGCCGCGCTCGAGCGGCTCGGCGAACCGCAGGGCGTGGCCGTGGCGCGGATGATGCGCGAGCGGATGGAGACCGGCGCAAACGCCTGATACGTATCGCGTTCAACCTCCGAGAAACCGTTCACGCTGAGCTTGTCGAAGCGCCGCGCGAGGCTTCGACAAGCTCAGCCCGAACGGTTCCTTTTGTAGCGCGATCCAGCCGGCCCCACGCGGCACAATGGTCCGCGTGCCGCTTCTTCTCCGCCTGTTCGCCGGCCTCGCGCTGGCCTCCCTCTTCGCCACCACTCACGCGGCCGAGCCGCTGCTGCTCGTCACCGCGCCCGCGGTGCTGCAGGCGGCCGAGAAGTCCGGCGCCGGCTTCGCCCACTGGCTGGCCGAAACGCCGGCCGCCGACGGCATCGCGAGCAACGAGGTGCTGATGCGCTCGAAGGCCTGGCGCTCCATCGCCGAGCCCCTCGGCGCCAGCCTCGCGGCCATCCAGCGCCGCGACAGGCAGGCCGGCGTGGGCATCGCCAAGTACCCGCACCGCCTGTTCGACGCGCGCTGGCTCGCGAGCCCCGATGCTTTCTTCGAACTCGTGGGCGTGGCCAACCGCATGGACCGCCGCCCGTTCCAGGACGGCGCCTGCGGCGAGACCCGGCTCGTGTACCGCCTCGCCTACCGCACGAGCGCGATGCAGTCGCGGCTGCCGATGACCGTCAACGTCGAGCTGCGCGGCGACGCGCCCGATGCCGATGGCGGCTGCGCCTCGGCCGTGAAGCGCTGGCAGCCGCCGCAGGCCGCGATGGCCGACGAGGCGCTGGGCCGCTGGCTGGTGTCGGCCGACGGCCCGCTCGCGCCGCAACGGCTCGCGCCCGCGCGCATCTACCAACTCACGGTGAACCTGCAGAGCGTGCGCTGGCCTTCGGCCGTACGGCCGGATCTCGGCGGCCATGCCGAGTACATGCTGCGTGCCTTCCGCTGGAATGCAGCCGCGAAGCGCTACGACGTGGGCCCGCTCGAGAACACGCCCGACGTCGCGAAGCTCAAGGCCAGCACGCCGCTGCGCCAGGAACTCAAGCAATGGCTTCGCCAGCCCGAGAACCTGCGCGCGCTCGACGAAGCCACGCTCAGGATCCCCGAGCGCTTCCTCGCCACCGAGGCCATCTCGGTCGCGCCGCGCGGCCTCGAGCGCCTCGCCAACCGGCCTTTCACGCAGCTCTTCGCCGAAAGCGAATGGCAGGCCGTGCCCGGCAGCCGCACGCTGCAGTCGCCGCAGGCCCTGCTGCGCCGGCTCGACGACCTCAGTTGCATGGGCTGCCACCAGAGCCGCGCGGTCGCGGGCTTCCACCTGCTGGGCGTCGATCGCCGCGGTGCCTCGCGCAGCTTCACGCCCGGCAATGCGCTCGCGGTGCCGCACTCGCCGCATCTGCAGGACGAGCTCGCGCGGCGCGCGCGCTACCTGCAGGCCGCGCTGACCACGCCGACGCCCGATCCCTTCCGGCCGCTGGCCGAACCACTCGATGCAAACACGCAATCCGAGCCGGCGATCGTTGGCGCGCGCTGCGAGCCCACGCGCATCACGGCCTCGCCCAACCCCTGGCTCGACCGCGCCGAGAAGCTGCCGCGCACCGCCTGCGAGGGCGCCGCCTCGGTCTGCGAGAAGACCTCGGTCGGCTTCCCGGGCGGCATGTGTTCGGGCCCCTGCGATCCCAGGGACCCGAACGGCACGTGCGGCGGCATCGCGATCCTCAGCGATTTCAACCAGTGCCTGGCGGCCAGGCGCCCCTTCGGCGAATGCCTCGCGAAGCACACGCGCCCCGGCAAGCTGCGCAGCTGCTCGGCCACCGCGCCCTGCCGCGACGACTACATCTGCGCGCAGGCCGAAGGCCAGCCCGAGGGGCGCGGGGCGTGCATCCCGCCGTACTTCCTGTTCCAGATGCGCGTGGACGGCCACTCCTGACTTTCACCCTCCCCCGCTGGGGGAGGGCCGGGGTGGGGGCACCGGGCGCATCCATCGCCCCGCCGCCGTCGACCGCCCGGTGCCCCCATCCCGACCTTCCCCCAGAGGGGGAAGGAGTTGGGGAAGGAGTCAACCCTCGTTCGCCGCCGGCCGCATCTTCCACGCCGACAGCGCCGCCACCGCCCCGAGCACCGCCACGTACGCCCCCACCGGCACGATGCTGCCGAACTTCGCGACCAGCGTCGCCGCGATGATCGGCGCCAGCCCGCCGCCGAGCGCGGCCGCCATCTGGATGCCGATCGAGATGCCCGAGTAGCGCAGCTCGGCCGGGAACTGCGCCGCATACAGGTTCGATTGCGGCGCGAACATCAGCGGATAGTTGAGCGCGAGCGCCACCACCATCGCCACCGTGTAGGCCGTGAGCGAGCCGCTGCCGATGGCCTGGAACAGCGGCAGCGCCATCAAGGCCAGCAGCGCGCCGCCGAACACGTAGAGCCGCCGCGCGCCGACACGGTCGGCCAGCCAGCCGAACAGCGGGATGGTCAGCACCATCAGCGACGAACCGAGCACCAGCGCATGCAGCGCATCGCCGCGCGAGAAGCCCAGCCGCGTGACCGCATAGGAGATCGAGAACACCAGGAGGGTGTAGATCAGCGTGACCTCGGCCAGCTTGCCGCCGATGGTCAGCAGCAGCGGCCGCCAGTGCGCCAGCACCACTTCGCGCGCGGGCAGCGCGGCGGTCTTGCGGTGCGCCTTCACGGCCTCGAACTCGGGCGACTCGTCGATGCGCGTGCGGATGAAGATGCCCACCGCGATCAGCAGCGCGCTAGCCAGGAACGGCAGCCGCCAGCCCCAGTGCAGGAAGGCGTCCTCGGGCAGCTGCGTGACCAGCGCGAAGGCGCCCGAAGACAGCAGCACGCCGATCGGCGCGCCCATCTGCGGCATGCTGCCCACCAGCGAGCGCCAGCGCGGCGGCGCATGCTCGACCGCCATCAGCATCGCGCCGCCGAGCTCGCCGCCGAAGGACAGCCCCTGGCCGATGCGCAGCAGCACCAGCAGCACCGCGGCCCAGAGCCCGATCGACTCGTAGGTCGGCAGCAGGCCGATCAGCACCGTGCAGATGCCCATCATCAAGAGGCTCAACGTGAGCATGGCCTTGCGGCCGAGCCGGTCGCCGTAGTGGCCGAACACGATGCCGCCGATCGGCCGCGCGAGCATGCCGCTCGCGAAGGTGCCGAAGGCCGCGAGCGTGCCGGTCACCGGATCGAAGTTCGGAAAGAACAGCTTGTTGAAGACCAGCGCGGCCGCCGTGCCATAGGCCAGGAAGTCGAAGCCCTCGATGGCGGTGCCGGCCATGGTGGCGGCGCCGACCTTCCAGACGCTCTGCGGCTTGGCGGCCGCGGGCGCTGCGGCGCCCACCGGTGTGGCGATGGTGTTCATGCGGGGTGCTCCTCGTTGTGGTCCTGAATCGATGCCGGATGGCGCCGGTGCCAGTCGGTCGCGCCCTGGTAGGCGCGGCCGGCGCGCAGCATCGTTGCCTCGTGCAGGTGCGCCGCCACGAGCTGGAAGCCGATCGGATGGCCCTCGGGCGTGAAGCCGCAGGGCAAGGTGAGCGTCGGATGGCCGCTCATGTCGTAGGGCGCGGTGAAGCGCAGCAGCTTGAGCAGGTCGCCTTCGTCGGTGCCCAGCGTGGCCATGCGCGCATTGCTGAAGCCGGCGTCGCAGGTCACGGGGATCGCGAGCAGGTCGATGTCGCTGAACAGCTTGGTCAACGCGCCGCGGAAGTTCAGCCGCTGCATCAGCAGCTTCTGCAGCTCGATGCCCGACTGCGCGCGGCCCACTTCGATGAAGCCCGAGAGCACCGGGCCGTAGCGCTCCTTCTGCGCCGGATAGGTGGCCTCGTGCGCGGCCGCCATCTCCACGGCCGAGAAGCGCAGCCAGCCTGCGATCACCTCCGACGGATCGGGCAGCCGCACCTCGCGCAAGGTGGCGCCCAGCCCCGTGAGCGTGGCCAGCGCCGCCTGCATCGCGGCGCGCGTGGGTGCATCGACGTCGCGTGCGATGTGGTCGGCATCGATGCCGATGCGCAGCCCCGCCACGCCCTGGGCCGACAGTGCCAGGTAGTCGGGCACGGCATCGGGCAGCGCGGTGGGATCGTCGTCGTCGGCACCGGCCAGTGCGGCGAGCATCGCCGCCGCATCGGCCGCGCTGCGCGTCATCGGCCCCACGTGGTCGAGCGAGGCCGAGTTCTCGAACACGCCGAAGCGCGACACGCGGCCCCAGCTCGGCTTCAGGCCCGTGAGGTTGTTGGCCGCGCAGGGAAAGCGGATCGATCCGCCCGTGTCGGTGCCCAGCGAGCCGAAGCACAGGCCCGCGGCCGTGCCCACGCCCGAGCCGCTCGAGGAGGCACCGGGCCACTGGTCCGCGTTCCACGGATTGACCGGCGCGACGATGCTGCGGTGGTGCTCGGCGAACGCGCCCTCGGTGTGCTGCAGCTTGCCGAGGATCACGGCGCCGGCCTCGCGCAGCCTGCGCACCACGGTCGAGTCGCGCTCGGGCCTGAAGTCGGCGTAGACCTCGGTGCCGTTGGCGCAGACCACGCCGGCCGCATGGCAGTTGTCCTTGACCGCCACCGGCACGCCGTGCAGCGGGCCACGCCAGCCGCCGCGCGCGATCTCCTCCTCGGCACGGCGTGCCTCGGCGCGTGCGCTCTCGGGCATGGTGCGCGCATAGGCATGCAGCGCGGGGTCGACGGCCTCGATGCGCGCGAGCAAGCGCTCGGTCAGCTCGATGGGCGACAGCGCGCGCTCGCGCAGCCGCTGCGCCACCTCGGTCAGTTCCAGGAAATGCAGGTCCTCGCTCATCTCAGATCTCCTTGGCGTCGAGTTGCCGCGCGAACATCGCGAAGCTGGCTTTCACGATGCTGGGCTGCAGCAGGAAGTCGTGCGATTCGCGTGCCAGCGCCGGATCGACCAGCTTGAGCCGCCCGTAGGCGCTCTGCGCGATCAGCTGGTTGCGCACGGCGCGCTCGATCAGCACCGAGAGGTAGAGCGACTCCTCCACGCTCGAGGTGGCGGCCAGGAAGCCATGGTTGGCCAGCAGCACGCAGCGCTTGGAGCCGAGCGCGGCCGAGATGATCTCGCCCTCCACGTCGGCGATCGGCAGGCCCGGCCATTCGGCGAGGAAGGCGCAGTCGTCGAAGAAGGGCGTGGCGTCCATGTGCGCGACCTGCAGCGGCTCGCCGGTCATCGACAGCGCCGACACATAGGGCGGATGGGTGTGGATCACGCAGTTGACGTCGGGCCGGCGTCGGTACACCCAGAGGTGGAAGCGCACGGCCGGGTTGGGCACGCCGCGGCCCTCGAGCACGCGCAGCGAATCGTCGATGCGCATCACCGAGTCCGCGCGGATCTCGCCGAACGCATGCGCCAGCGGCGTGGTGAGGAAGCTGCCGTCGGGCTGGCGCACCGTGATCTGGCCGGCCAGGGTTTCGGAATGGCCCTCCTTCGCGAGGATGCGGCAGCTCAGCGCGAGCTTCTCGGCATCGCTCCAGTGGCCGACGGTGAGGCCGTCGAGCTTCAGGGGCGCGTCGGCGGAGGGGGCGTCTGTGACGGTGGGGTTCACGCGGTTTTCCTTCATCGGTGGTCGATGGCCGCCAATGTAGGAAGCGATGCCGCGCCGGGCCTTGCGCCTGCGCGCACGCGCATTGATCCAGCGCGCCAACGCGACGAGCCCCCGATCCCGCCCGCTAGTGGAAAGTCTCGATGTGCGGCCGCGGCGCGCCCTCCAGACTGCGGGCGCGGACCGCCCTTGGCACGAACCGTGCACGCGGCCCGGTTCCCACCCCACCATGCACCACGACCCGACCCCGCACCTGAGCTTCGCGCCGCACCTGCGCCCCTTCTACCCGGGCGACCTGCGCGGCTACTCGACCACGCTCGACGCACTGGTCTACCCCGGCGAACTCAGCGTGCAGCACAGCCATCCGCGCATGAACCTCGAGGCCTGCCGGCTCGTGGGCGGCGGCATCGCGGTCAGCTTCGATTCCACGCCGATGCAGGTGCGCCATGCGGCGGGCCAGTCCGGCCACGACGGCGCGGGCGAAGTGCTCGCGATGATCGCGGTCGACGGCCAGGGCACCATCGAGCAGGCCGGCCGCCGGCTGCCCTTCCGCAAGGGCGACATCGTGTTCCGCACCACGCGGCTGCCCTCGACCTGCGCGCTCGACGAATCGGGCCGGCTGGTGCAGCTGCGGCTGCCGGCCGGGCGCTTCTTCGGCATCTATGCCGACCTGCGCGACAACTTCGAACCCTCGCTGGCGCAGCCCGGCTCGATGCTGGCCGAGTCGGCGCGCCAGCAGCTCGACCGCCTGTTCGCGGTGCAGGCGCAGCCGCATCCGGCGCTGGCCTATTTCTCGGAGCAGTCCTTCGTCTCGCTGCTCGCGGCCATCTACTGCGAAGCGGTGGCCGGCGCGCCGCAGGCCGGCGATGCCGGCGCGGCCCGGCGCCATGAGCGCGACCGCTGGCAGCGGCTCGCGGCCTATGTCGAGGCCAACCTCTGCGACCCCGAGCTCTCGGTCGAGGCGATCGCGCGCGAGCTGTGCATCTCCAAGCGGCTGGTGCACCGCCTGTTCGCCACGCAGCAGACGCAGTACGGCGCCTACCTGCGCGAACGCCGCCTCGAGCGCGCGGCCGAGGAACTGGCCAACGAGCGGCTGGCGCAACTCAGCGTGACCGAGATCGCGTTCCGCAACGGCTTCAACGACCCCAGCCATTTCAGCCGCGCCTTCCGCGACCGCTTCGGCACCACGCCGGGCGGCTACCGCACGGCCCGCCCGCTCGCCTGATCAGGCCAGGTAGCCGCCGTCCACCGTCAGCGCCGCGCCGGTGACGAAGCTGGCGTCGGGCCCTGCCAGGTAGGCCACCATGCCGGCGATCTCGCTGTCGTGCCCCATGCGGCCCAGCGCCATCAGCGGCTCCAGCCGCTCGCCGTACTCGGACTTCGGCGCCATGTCCGTGTCGGTCGGCCCGGGCTGCACCACGTTCACCGTGATGCCTCTGGGCCCGAGGTCGCGCGCGAGGCCGCGCGCCATCGAGGCCACCGCGCCCTTGGTCATCGCATAGACCGACGAACCCGCGAAGCCCACGCGCTCGGCCACCACGCTGCCCGTGATGACGATGCGCCCACCGCGCTCCATGTGCTTGAGCGCCGCCTGCACCGCCACGAAGGCCGAGCGCACGTTGACCGCGAACATGCGGTCGAAGTCGGCGAGCGCGTAGTCCTCGACCAGGCCGCCGACCAGGATGCCGGCGTTGTTCACCAGCAGGTGCAGCCCGCCGAAGGCCTCGGCCGCGGCGTCGACCGCCTGCCGCACGGCCTGCGCATCGGCGCTGTCGGCGCGCAGCGCGAGCGCGCGGCCGCCCTGCCCTTCGATCTCGGCCACGAGCGCGCGCGCCGCCGCGTCCGACGACGCATAGGTGAAGGCCACGGCCGCGCCGTCGTTCGCGAGCCGCCGCACGATGGCCGCACCGATGCCGCGCGAGCCGCCGGTCACGAGGGCGGCCTTGCCGGAGAGAGATTTCGTCATGTCGACTTCCTTTTTAACGGATCGATTGATCCAGAATAGAGCAAAAAAAAGCGCACCCGAAACCGGGCGCGCACACAAGCATTCAACGCAGGCCGCGCATCGCCATGCGCGCGATGTCGCGCAGGTCCTCGACCGAAGCGCCGCCGCGCCCCGAGAGCTTGAGCCCCGACAGCGTGGCCATCAGGAACTGCGCGGCCGCGCGCGGCGCGAGCGCGGCATCGATCTCGCCCGCGGCCTGCGCCTCGCCGATACGGCCCTCGATGGCCGACTGCAGCATGCGGCCCGCGGTGTCGGTCAGCAGGCTCACCTCGGCATCGCCGCGGCCGAACTCGCAGACTGCGCCGATGCCCATGCAGCCCGGCTGGCCCTGCGCGCCGAAATGCGTCGCCATGCCGTCGAGCATGGCCGCTAGCCCCGCGCTCGGCGAGGCCGCGCCATGCAGCGCGCGGATGTGCTGCGACACATGGCCCACGGCGTACTGCTGCAGCGCCTCGAGGTAGAGCCGGCGCTTGTCGCCGAAGGTGTCGTACATGCTCTGGCGGCTGATGCCCATGGCGGCGAGCAGCATCTCGGTCGAGGTGCCGTCGTAGCCGTGGTCGCAGAACACGGCGATCGCGCCCTGCAGGGCGGCGTTGCGGTCGAAGGCTTTGGGTCGGGCCATGGCGGGCGAGTCTAGCGATTCCGGATCACCCTGTCCAAAACAGGTGATTCCGGAATCGCCTTCGCCCTTCCTCCTCAGGCCGGCACCGCCTCGCGCGCCACCGCGCTCGCCTCCGCGCGCGGCGCCACGAGCCGCGCGCGCAGCGCATCGCGGCGCACCTGCGCGGCAGCGATGCTCGCCTCCTTCACATGGCCGTAGCCGCGGATCTGCTCGGGCAGCTTCGCGAGCGCCAGCGCCGTGTCGGCATCGACCTCGTCCCAGCGCGCGAGGATGTCCTCGATGCCCGCGCGGTACTCCTCGATCAGGCGGCGCTCCGTGCGGCGTTCCTCGGTGCGGCCGAAGGGATCGAAGGCCGTGCCGCGCAGCCGGCGCAGCGCGGCCAGCACGCGGAAGCCCTGCAGCATCCACGGCCCGAAGGCGCGCTTGACCGGCCGGCCCTGCGCATCGCGCTGGCCGAGGATCGGCGGCGCGAGGTGGAAGCGCAGCTTCGGCGTGCCCTCGAATTCCTGCTGCAGCTTCTTCATGAAGGCGCCATCGGTGTACAGGCGCGCGACCTCGTACTCGTCCTTGTAGGCCATCAGCTTGAACAGGTTGGCCGCCACCGCGCGCGTGAAGCGGTCGCCGCGGCCGCGGGCCTGCTCCACGGCACGCACCCGCGCCACGAAGTCCGAGAAGCGCCGCGCATAGGCCGCGTCCTGGTAGGCCGTGAGGAAGGCCGTGCGGTCCGCGAGCAAGGCATCGAGCCCCTGCGGCAGCTGCAGCGCCACCGGCTGCGCGGGCGAGGCCTCGCGCGCCACGGCCGCGAGGTCGAGCGCGGCGCGCCGGCCCCAGTGGAAGGCCTGCTGGTTGGCCTTCACGGCCACGCCGTTGATCTCGATCGCGCGCAGCAGCGCGGCCGAACTCAGCGGCACATAGCCCTTCTGGAACGCGAAGCCCAAAAGGAACAGGTTGGCCGCGATGGCGTCGCCCATGAGCCGGGTCGCGAGGCCCGTGGCGTCGATGAAGTCGGCCTTGCCGGCCACCGATTCCTCGATCAGCGCGCGCACCTGGCCGGCCGGGAAGGTCCAGTCGGGGTCCTGCGCGAAATGGCCGGTCGGCTGTTCGAAGGTGTTCACCAGCGCATAGCTGCGGCCCGGGCGCATCTTGGCGATGGCGTCGGGCGCGCCCGCGGTCAGCATGTCGCAACCCAGCACCAGGTCGGCCTCGCCGGTGGGAATGCGCTGCGCCTTGAGCTGCGCCGCGTCGCGCGCCAGCCGCACGTGCGAGGTCACCGAGCCGTTCTTCTGCGACATGCCCGTCATGTCGAGCACGCTCGCGGCCTGGCCCTCGAGGTGCGCGGCCATGCCGATCAGCGCGCCGATGGTGATGACGCCGGTGCCGCCGATGCCGGTGATCAGGATGTTGTGCATGCCCTCGATCGCATGCACAGGCGGCTCGGGCAGCGCCGCGTCGGCCTCGGCGCCGCGCGCGGCCACCGGCTTGATGCGCCGCGGCTTCACGCCTTCCACGCTCACGAAGCTCGGGCAGAAGCCCTTGACGCACGAGTAGTCGGCATTGCACGCGCTCTGGTCCACGCGGCGCTTCAGGCCATGGGGCGTGGGCTGCGGCAGCAGCGAGGTGCAGTTCGACTGCTCGCCGCAGTCCCCGCAGCCCTCGCACACGGCCTCGTTGATGTACACGCGGTGCGAGGCCTGCGGGAACTCGCCCTTCTTGCGGCGCCGGCGCTTCTCGGCCGCGCAGACCTGGTCGTAGATCAGCACCGACACGCCCTCGTAGTCGCGCAGCGTGCGCTGCACCGCGTCCATCTCGTCGCGGTGGTGGACGGTGAGGACGAAGCCGCCGCCATCGGCCGGCAGCGGCGAGCGGTCGCGCCAGCGCGTCGGATCCTCGGCCACCAGCGCGATGCGGCGCACGCCCTCGGCCGCCACCTGGTGCGCGATGCGCGGCACGCTCACGGGCCCGTCGACGGGCTGGCCGCCGGTCATCGCCACCGCGTCGTTGTAGAGGATCTTGTAGGTGATGTTCACGCCCGCGGCCACGGCGGCGCGGATCGCCATCGAGCCCGAGTGGTAGTAGGTGCCGTCGCCGAGGTTGGCGAACACGTGGTTGCGCTTCGAGAACCAGGCCTGGCCGAGCCAGGGCGCGCCCTCGCCGCCCATGTGGGTCGTCGTGCGGTTGTGCTCGGGATAGATCGCGGTCGCCATCACGTGGCAGCCGATGCCGGCCAGCGCCAGGCTGCCCTCGGGCACCTTGGTCGAGGTGTTGTGCGGGCAGCCCGAGCAGTACCAGGCCGGCCGCGCCGGCGTGGCCACGGCCTTGCCGAGCACCACGTCCTTGGCGTCGAGGATCGCCAGCCGCGTGCGGATCATGTCGCTGGTGTGGAAGCGCGCCACCCGCGCGGCGATCACGCGCGCGATCTGCGCCACCGAGAAGTCGGCCGTGGCCGGCAGCAGCCACTGGCCGCGCGGATGCGCGCCCCATTCGCCGCGCTCGTCGAACTTGCCGATCACGCGCGGGCGCACGTCCTCGCGCCAGTTGTAGAGATGCTCCTTGAGCTGGTACTCGACGATCTGGCGCTTCTCCTCGATCACCAGGATCTCGTCGAGCCCGTCGGCGAACTCGCGGATCGAGTCGGGCTCCAGCGGCCAGGGCATCGCCACCTTGAACACGCGGATGCCGATGCGCGCCGCCTCGGCCGCGTCGATGCCCAGTTCCTCGAGCGCTTCCAGCGCATCGCGGTACGACTTGCCCGAGGCCACGATGCCCAGCCGCGCCGAGGGCGCGTCGATGGTCACGCGGTTGAGCCGGTTGGCGCGCGCATAGGCGATGGCCGCGTAGATCTTCGCGTCCTGCATCAGCGCCTCCTGCTTGCGTGCCTGCACGCCCAGCGTGTCGGTCGACAGCCGCGCATGCATGCCGCCCGCGGGCGCCACGAAGTCCTCGGGCAGCAGGGTGCGCACGTTCTGCGCGTCGGCCGGGATCGAGCCCGACGATTCCACCGTGTCGGCCAGCGCCTTGAAGCCCACGGGCAGCCCCGCGAAGCGCGACATCGCGAAGCCGTGCAGGCCCAGCTCGATGTACTCCTCCACGCTCTGCGGATAGAGCATCGGGATCATCGAGGCCGCGAACAGGTGGTCGCTCTGGTTCGGCAGGGTCGAGGAATAGGCGCCATGGTCGTCGCCCGCCACCAGCAGCACGCCGCCATGGGGCGAGGTGCCCGCGTGGCTCATGTGCTTGAAGACGTCGCCGCAGCGGTCCACGCCGGGCGCCTTGCCGTACCACATGGCGAACACGCCATCGACCGCGCTCTCGCCTGTCAGGTGCACCTGCTGCGTGCCCCAGACGGCGGTGGCCGCCAGTTCCTCGTTCACGCCGGGCAGGAACTTGACGTGGTTGGCATCGAGGTGCGGCTGCGCCTTCCACAGCGCCTCGTCGAGCCCGCCGAGCGGCGAGCCGCGATAGCCGGAGACGAAGCCGGCGGTGTTAAGGCCGTTGGCCTGGTCGCGCCATCGCTGCACGAGCATGAGGCGCACCAGTGCCTGGATGCCGCTCAGGTAGACGCGGCCGGACGTGGAGGTGTACTTGTCGTCCAGCGAGACGCTGGCGAGATCGTGGGACATGAAAGAAGGCTCCGGTAAGAGTCGCGAGAGATGCCCGTTCGGCCACCGGTAAGCGGCCTGCGGGCGGAACACGCGCCGCGGGTAAGCGGCGCGCGCTGGAGAAGATAGCGCAGCGCGGAGGATCGTGGGCTCAGGCCTCCTTCGGCTGGTACCAGCGGTCCTTGGCCAGCATCACCTCGTTGTGCGCCGCGCCGGCCGGCATCATCGGAAAGCAGTTCTCCTGCGCCGCCACCTGCACGTCGAGGAAGAACGGCCCCTCGCTCGCCAGGCATTCGGCCACCGCCGCGGGCAGCTCGGCCGGATCGCTCACGCGCCGCGCGCCCCAGCCGAAGGCCTTGGCCAGCGCCACGAAATCGGGCAGCGCCTCGTTCCAGCTGTGGCTCAGGCGGTTGCCGTGGTTGAGCTCCTGCCACTGGCGCACCATGCCCATGTAGCCGTTGTTGCACAGCACCAGCTTGACCGCCGCGCGATGCTGCACCGCGGTCGACAGCTCCTGGATGTTCATCAGCACCGAGGCGTCGCCGCTCACGCACACGGCCAGCGCCTCGGGATGCGCCACCTGCGCGCCGATCGCGGCCGGCAGGCCGTAGCCCATGGTGCCGGCGCCGCCCGAGGTGAGCCAGCGGCGCGGCCGGTCGAAGCGCAGGTACTGCGCGGCCCACATCTGGTGCTGGCCCACGTCGGTCGAGACGATGGTGTCGCGCCCCGTGTCGCCGATCGCCTGCTGCAGCGAGGCCATGAGCCGTTGCGGCAGGATCGCGTCGGCGCGCGGCGCGAAGCCCAGGCAGTCCTCGGCGCGCCAGCCTTCGATGCGCTGCCACCAGGGCGCGAGCCGCGCGGCCTCGAAGCGCTCGGGCAGCAGCGCGAGCAGCGCCTCGAGCACTGCCGCGCAGTCGCCCACCATCGGCACGTCGACCTGCACCACCTTGTTGATGCTGCTCGGGTCGATGTCGATGTGGATCTTGCGTGCATGCGGGCAGAAGCGGTCGAGCTTGCCGGTCACGCGGTCGTCGAAGCGCGCGCCCACGCAGACCACGAGGTCGGCCTCGTGCATCGCGAGGTTGGCCTCGAGCGTGCCGTGCATGCCGAGCATGCCGAGGAAGGCCGGGTCCGAGGCCGGGAACGCGCCCAGCCCCATCAGCGTGAGCGTGCACGGCGCATGCAGCCGCCGCACCAGCTGCGTGAAGGCCTCGCAGGCCGCGGGGCCGGCATTGATGAGACCGCCGCCGCCATAGAGCACCGGCCGGCGCGCGGTCGAGATCAGGTCGGCCGCGCGCTGCATGCAGGCGCGCGGCGGCACCGGCGAGCGGTGCGTGCGCAGCGGCCGCGGCACGGGCACCGGCGCGCCCTGCCCCGGCAGCGCGAGCTGCACGTCCTTCGGCACGTCGAGCAGCACCGGGCCCGGCCGGCCCGCGGCCGCGATCTCGAGCGCGCGCCGCACCATCGTCGGCACCTCGTCGGGCGTGCGCACCTGGTGGTTCCACTTGGTCACCGGGCGCGACATGCCCAGCGCATCGCTTTCCTGGAAGGCCTGCGTGCCGATCACCGCGGTCGACACCTGGCCGCTGATGCACAAGAGCGGCACCGAATCGCTGATCGCGTCGAGCAGGCCCGAGATGGTGTTGCCCACGCCCGGACCCGAGGTGACCAGCACCACGCCCACGCGGCCGGTGGTGCGCGCATAGCCCTCGGCCGCGTGCACGGCCGCCTGCTCGTGGCGCACCAGCACGTGGCGCAGCCGCGGCTCGCCGTGCAGCGCGTCGTACAGCGGCAGCGCGGCGCCGCCCGGGTAGCCGAAGATGGTGTCGACGCCGCAGGCCACCAGCGTGTCGAGCAGCGCCTCGGCGCCGTTGCGCACGCGCGGCGCGGTGTCGATGGCGAGCGCGGCATCGAGGGGCAGGTCGGTGGCCGCGCCGATGTCCGAAAGATTTTCGGCATCCAGCGTCAGGGCGAGGTCGTTGGGGAGGTCGAGCAGTCTCATGCCGTCAATTCTTCCGGGTTTGAGGCAGAATTTGCTTCTGATTTTTGGATATTCAGGCCTCAAACATGAAAATCAATCGCAAATCTTCGCAAGATGACGAAGGACTTTTCGACAAGATCGACATGGCGATCCTCCGGGTTCTGCTGCTCGATTCGCGCAAGACCCTGCAGGACATCAGCGCCGAGGTCGGCCTCTCGCCCACCAGCTGCTGGACGCGTATCAAGAAGCTCGAGGCGCAAGGCGTGATCAAGCGCTACACGGTCGACATCGATCCGGCCAAGCTCGGCTACCAGGACTCGGTGATCGTGCAGGTCACGCTCGAGAGCCACACCGACGAGACGCTCTACGACTTCGGCCGCACCCTCGCGACCATCCCCGAGATCCAGGAGGCCTACCTGGTCTCGGGCGACTACGACTACTACATCCGGATCGCGGTGCGCGACACGCGCGACTACGAGCGGCTGCTGCGCGAGAAGCTCTACAAGATCCCCGGCATCCGGCACAGCAAGTCGCACTTCGTGCTGCGGGTGCTGAAGGAAGCGAGCATGCCGATCCTGTGAGGCCGAGGAAAAGCCGTTCGGGCTGAGCCTGTCGAAGCCTTGCGCGAGGCTTCGACGAGCTCAGCCCGAACGGGTTGGGTTGGGCGCGTCTACTGCTGCACCGTGATCGCCTTCGCCGTCAGCGAGGCATCGAAGTTCAGCATCGCCGGATACTGCGGCCAGTTCACGCCCAGCGCCGCGTTGTTCGGATCGCCGCCGCGCGCGAACGCCGCCAGGCTCTTCATCATCGCGTCCGACAGCTGCAGTCGCCCCGGCTCGTTGGCCTTCGAATTGGCGAACTTCGAATAGAGCGACGGCCCGAAATTGCCGAACACGAACGGCAGGTCGAAGGTGTGGGCCGCGCCGAAGATGTCATTGAACGGCGCCGGCGACTTGTCCCAGTTGAACTGGTACCACCACAGCGGCACCTTCTGCGCCGCGAGCACCGGAAAGATCTGCTTGCGCAGCGCGATGAAGAAGTACTGGTTGTAGAGGTCGGTGCGCGCGTTGAAGCCGGTCACCGGCGTCGTCACCGGCAGGTACTGGCCCGGGATCCACTGCTCGAGCGAGGTCGCCGGCGCCGCGTTCGGATCGTAGTTGTAGGCCATCGAGAACACCGTCGGGTCGTCGAGCAGCCGGCCGCTGATGCCGCCGAAGGCGGGCGAGGTCGCGAGGTTCTGCGGGAACAGCTTGGTCTCGTCGCGCGTGTAGCCGGCCAGCACCGGCACCTTGAGGAACTCGCCCGCGTTGATCGCCGCGATCGGGTTGGTCGGCACCACCACGCCGTCGTTGAGCGGATTCGACGCCGACAGCCCCTGCGGCGCCAGCTTGTTGAGCACGGTCTGCAGCAGCGTGTCGGCGCTCTTCGAGCGCAGGTAGGCCGCGAGGTCGGCATTGCTCTGCGACGCGATGTAGGCGGTGGCCGCCGCCGTGTCCTTCACCGTGCCGTCGGCCACCAGCAGCGCCGCCAGCAGCGCGTTGTTCTGGTTCGGCACCGTGGTCGCGGTGGCGACACCGCCGCTCAGCGGCACCAGGCGCTGGAACAGCGCGGGCTTGGTGTTGACCACCAGCGGCGAGACCATCAGCGCATAGATGTTGACCGCGCCGGCCGACTGGCCCATCAGCGTCACGTTGCCCGCGTCGCCGCCGAAGCGCGCGATGTTCGCGTTGACGAACTTCATGCCCTTGATCAGGTCGAGGATCGCGTAGTTGCCCGAGTCGTCGTTCGCATCCACGCCGGCCTTGAGCTGCGGCGAGGCCAGGAAGCCGAGGATGCCGAGCCGGTAGTTGATCGACACCACCACCGCGTTGGCCGCCTTCGCGAGCGCCGCGCCGTCGTAGACCGGATCGCCGGTGTAGCCGGTGATGTTGCTGCCGCCGTAGACGAACACGATGACCGGCAGCTTGTCGGTCGCGGCCGCGGTCGAGGGCGTCCAGATGTTGAGGTACAGGCAGTCTTCCGAGCCCGTGGTCTTGCCGATCGAGCTGCCGATGGTCTCGTCGTAGCGGTTGTTCTGGCCCGGGCCGTAGAGCCGGCCCGTCTGCGCGCAGGCGTTGCCGAGCTTCTGCGTGGTCTTCGTCGCGGTCCACGGTTCGGGATCCACCGGCGCCTTCCAGCGCAGCGCGCCGACCGGCGGCTTGGCGAAGGGCACGCCCTTCCAGCTGTAGGTGCCGTTGGTCGCGGAGTCGTCGTTGCCCTGCACGGGTCCGTAGGCCGTGGTGCGCAGCACCGGGGACTGCGCGGGCGGCGTGTCGGGCGGCGGGTTGCTCGTCGTGGGCGGGGGCAAGGCCACGAAGCCGGCACCGCCGCCTCCACCGCCGCCGCAGGCCGTGAGTTGCAGCAGGGCGAGAACGGCGCAGGCGGCACCGGCGCGCAGAGGGCGAATCGTCATGAAGTCTCCTGTTTTTTCCAGTGGTGATGGCCGCCGGTCCCAGGGACCGACGACCATCCACGAGTCTCGGCACGGTCGGCTCCGATTCCAATGTGGCGCGCGCACACCTTTGGCCCGCGTTCTATGTGAGGGCAAGGGCCGCGGAGGCGATAGCGCGCCGATAATTGCCGTCGACCCGCGAAGACGGGACAACGAACCGGCTGCCAGTGCGCGCGGCCGTTCGATCGGGGAGAAACCGGCGGCCCACGGGTGCGCCCCTCGCTGCAAGCGGCCGGCGCCCGACCGGCGCACGCCGCGAGCCGACAGCGAGTTCCAAGGCGCAAGCGTTCGATGAGACAGGGCAACAACGACGGCGGGCGAGCCGGTCGGAGGATCGCGGCCTTCTGGCGCGCGCTGCCGCTGATCGTGCTGCTGCTGTGCTGTGCGCGCGCCTCCGTCGCGGCGCCCGTGCTGCCCGGCGACCAGCCCATCCACATCACCGAAGCCGAGCTGCAGTCGGTGCCCGGCTCCGGCTTCACGGCCCCGCCGCTGCTGTCGGTCGATGCCGAACTGCCGCGCGGCGGCTGGAAACCGGTGGGCCTGCCCTACACCGCCGACCGCGAGCTCGTGCCCACCGCTTCCAGTGGCATGCGCACCGTCACCGACTGGTACCGCCTCGACCTCGGCAGGCTGCCGCCCTCGGCGCAGCCGCGCCTGCTCTACCTGCCGCGCTGGAAGACCCTGGGCCACATCGCCGTGTACGGCGACGGCGTGCTCATCTACCAGTCGCACGGCAGCCCGATCCACAACGGCTACAACCATCCGTTGCTGCTGCCGCTCAATCCCGCGGCCCAGGCACCCACGCCCGCGTCGGTGCTGATCCGCGTCGACCGGCTGCGCAACAGCGGCAGCGGCGTCTCGACCGTGTGGGTGGGCCACGAGGAAGACCTGTCCTGGCGCTACCAGGCGCGCCATCTGCTGCAGGTGCAGCTGCCGTTCATGGGCAGCGCCGCCTTCCTCGCGGTCGGCGCCTTCGCCTTCGCCGTGTGGCTGGGCAAGCGGCGCGAGCCGCTCTACCTGCTGTTCTTCGCCATCTCGGCGGCGGCCTTCCTGCGCATGCTCCACTACTACGTGGGCGGCAGCTACATCCCCATGTCGGACGACTGGTTCGAGTGGATGACCGTGGCCAGCCTGCTGTGGCTGATCCTGTTCGTCCACCTGTTCCTCGAGCGATTGCACCGGCAACCCTCGCCCTGGCTCACGCGGCTGTCGGTCGGTCTCGTGCTGGCCTGCAACCTCGCGACCCTGCCCCATGTTTCGCGATCGATCGTCAGCCTCTACCTGTTCACCCCGCTGCTCAACCTCGCCGTGCTGCCCGTGGCCGTGCTGATCTTCTCGATGAACCTGCGCAAGGCCTACCGCGTGCAGTTGCCCGAGGGCCGGCTGGTCGCGGCCTGGACCATGATCGCCGTCGCGTTCACCGGCTACGACGCCCTGCTGCAGAACAACATCCTGGGCCCCGAGAGCGTCTACACCTCGCCCTACGCCATCATCGGCCTGTTCTTCGTCTTCTCGTACATCATGTACCTGCGCTACACCGGCGCCTTCGCCGAGGTGGCGCGGCTCAACAAGGGCCTGGCGCACCGGCTGAGCGAGCGCGAGGACGAGCTCAAGCAGAGCTACGAGCGGCTGCGCGTGGTGGAGAACGAGCAGATGCTCAACGCCGAGCGCCGCCGCCTCATGCAGGACATGCACGACGGCCTCGGCTCCTCGCTGATCGGCGCCATCCGCTCGGTGGAGCAAGGCAGCATGAGCGACGCCGGGATCGCCGACATGCTCAAGGCCTGCATGGACGACCTCAAACTCGCCATCGATTCCATGGAGATCGTCGACCCCGACCTGCTGCTGCTGCTCGCGACCCTGCGCTTCCGGCTCGCGCCGCGCATCGAGGGCGCCGGCATCGCACTGCGCTGGGAGGTGCAGCCCGTGCCGCCCCTGCCTTGGCTCGACCCGGGCAGCGCGCTGCACATCCTGCGCATCATGCAGGAGTGCATCGCCAACGTGATGCGCCACACGCGCGCCACCACCCTGCGCGTGAGCACCGCGGCCACCGACGAGCTCGTGTGCGTGACGATCGAGGACAACGGGCCGGGCTTCGACGTGGCCGAGGCGCTGCAGCGCGGCGGGCGCGGGCTGCGCAATCAGCAGCAGCGCGCGCGGGCGATCGGCGGAACGGTGGGATGGCAGTCGGGCAGCGAAGGCACGCGCTTCACGCTGTGGCTGCCGATCGAACGCGAAACCGCGCCCGCCACGGCCTGAGCCTCGGCCGCGCTGTTGCTCAGAGACGTGCCGCGGCGTTCGGCTGACTCGGCAGGCGCAGCGTGCTGGCCTGGGCATCGGGCGGGCACGGTGCATCGGAGTAGACCGCATCGCCTTCGGGCATGACGCACTTCTGGACCTCGATGAAGGCCGGGGCCGCCTTCTTCACGGTCGCTTCGGCGCTGGCCATCGCGGTGTCCATTCTGGCGATCGGTGGCACGACGGATGCGCGGACCGATTCGACCGGGTTGTTGTTGTCGATGATCGACCTGGGCGCCTTCACCTGCTCCGGCATGATCGACGGCGGCAAGCGCGGCGCACGCCCGGCGCTTTCGCGCACCAGGCTGCTGAGCGCGAGGTAGAACAGGAACACCGCGAGCAAGGCGACGCCCAGTCCCACGGCCCAGTACCTGGGCGCGCGAACGGCGCGCAGCGATTCCGTCAGCGGCGCGGCCATGCCAGACCTCCGGACTGCAATGCGCCCGCCAGCTTCGCGATGCCACCCGTGCCGCTCGCGGCCCGGCCGATCAGCGCACCACCGGCCGCCCCGGCGACGATGCGCGTGAGGAACGAGCGGCTGCGGCCGGCTGCCAGCAGCAGCAACACGCCGGCGCCGAGCACGATCAGATGCTCGCCGGGATAGTCGGCGCGGGCGGCGTCGACCTGCTTGAACTTGTCGATGGTTTGTTCGAGGGTCATGGCTGAAGGTCCTTCTTTTCTTCAGCCGTTCTAGTTACGCGCGCCACGCGGGCTTGTAGGCGGGCACCATCCGCTTTCTAGGAATCCACCTCGACCAGGCGGCGGAGACTGCCGCATGCCGGGACGGAATTCACCCGGCCAACCCATCCTTGCCGAAGGAGGCAAGCCACCTCACCACCCGATGTGCGCAAATCCACCCTCATGATGGAAGACGCTCAGAGCGGCGATCTCACGCCAGAGAAAAATGACGTCTCCGTCGAAAAGGAACTGCGATGAGCAATCCACCGTTCGACGCAGTTCACCTCCCTGGCATTGAATCGATTGCCCGCTGCGAAAGCTCTCATCGGTCACGACGACAACTTCCCCCTCGGGGAAAGACTTCCCCCCAAACACCAGATCGAAGAGTTGGAGCTTGGCATCCGGTGCGTCGAGATCAGGCCAATCCGTGACCATGACGAACTCGTAGGCGATCCCGAGGCGATCCGCGGCTTGCAGGATCGAGTCCGGCAGGAGCTTCGCGCCGGGAAGCACGTGCTCCAGAAGTTCCAGCGGCAGCGAGGGAAGGCCCGTCATGTTCATCGATTGAGGTGGCAAGCGGGAAGCCAGGACAAGAGGCAATTCGTCTCCAAGAGACCAAGCGTCCGGATCGTCTTGTTCCATCCGGATGAGGACGATCATGCACCTCGGTAGACTCGAATCGCATGCAGTCCGATAGCGACACCAAACGCCGATTGCCCTCTTGGTGCGCATGCGGCCTTGCCCTGCTGCTCGCCAGCGCCTGCACGACCGCACCACCCGCTGCATCGCCAACCTTCCCCGAAGCCTCCTGGGCCACCGCCCCCGAACCCGCAGCAACCAGCGCCTGCCGCCGCAGCCTCGACGCCACCCGCGCCTACGTCCGCACGCTCGACACGACCGCCCTCATGGCCGTGCAGGACGGCCGCGTGCTGTTCAGCGAAGGTCCGGTCCAGGCCGTGAGCATCGTGTTCTCGGTGCGCAAGAGCGTGCTGTCGATGATGTACGGCAAGTACGTCGCCAACGGCACCATCGACCTCGACCGCACGCTGGCCGAGCTGGGCATCGATGACATCGGCGGCCTGCTGCCCATCGAAAGGCAAGCGAGACTGCGCGACCTGCTTGCCGCGCGTTCGGGTGTCTACCATCCGGCCGCCAATGGCGGAGACGACTCGGCCGCCGCGCCTCCGCGCGGGTCGCAAGCGCCCGGCAGCTACTTCCTCTACAACAACTGGGACTTCAACGCCGCCGGCACCGTGTTCGAGCGCCTCACCGGCAAGAGCATCTACGAGGCCTTCTCGCAAGACCTGGCAACGCCGCTGCAACTCGAGGACTTCGATCTCGCCCGCCATGCCCGCACCGGCAATGCGAGGCGGTCCCGGCACCTCGCCTATCCGTTCTACCTGTCCACGCGCGACATGGCGCGCCTGGGCTACCTGATGCTGCGTCAGGGCAACTGGCGTGGGCAGCAGCTGGTGCCGGCCGACTGGATCGGGCAGATCACGCACGAAACCACGCCGTCCACCCAGATGCATCCGCCGCACACGGCACGACGCGGCTTCGGCTATGGCTACCTGTGGTGGCTGCTCGAGGAGCCACCCGACTCGCCGCTGCACGGCGCCTACATGGCGTGGGGCGTGCACGGCCAGTACATCCTGGTCGTTCCGAAACGCGAGCTGGTCATCGCGCACAAGCGGCAGGTGCCGGTGGGGGACGACTGGAATCCCAGCTGGGTCGGTCCAGTGGCGTTCTTGCGCGCCGCGCGCATGTTGGCGGCGGCACCATGCCGTACAGAGGAGCGGTGAGCCCCCCGGCTCCAGCTTTGCAACGAATCGGCCGTGTCCTCAAGTCGATACGGCGATCTCGCGCAATGCCACAGCCGTCTTTCAAATGGCTCTTGCCGGCCTGACTATCACGGTCTTTCCGGATAGCCCATGAAATACAGCGACGTGGAGGCACCCTTCTCCGGCTCATCCGCAACGGGGTGAACAGGCCCCTTTGGGAGATACTCCATGCGATTGTTCGCGACCGCCGCCACATGGATTTCGGTCTCGGCGACACCATGCGTCTTCAGGAGTTCGACCAGATACCCTGCTCTCGCCACGGCGAGATTGCGGCGCTGGGTGCTTTTGCCTTCGGAGAAGGACGAGCCGGCCATGACCATGACAACCAACCTGGTCTGAGGCCAAGCTCGGGTCTTCAGGAGTGCTGCGACGACTCGCGCACGCTGGTCTTCCTCGAGAGCAATGCCTTGGGGTGGGTAGCCGATCTTCAGTTCTTCGCTGGACTGGGCCGGCGACAGGCCATGGGCCGACGCAGTGAAGACGAGCAACGCAGCGCAGAACGCCCGGCCGAGTATCGAGAAGGCTGTCATGGTCTTGAATGCGCAAGAAAAACTTCATCGCCATCATTGCCGTGCCGGCGCTCCGAGCGAAGCATGACGGTTGCCGCATGCCGATGCGGCGCGCGACTCTATCAGCGCTGCGTGACGATACGCCTCGCGGTCCACGGCGTGGAGCGCGACCTTCGCGCTCAGGGCAAACGCGGCCTCCCTCTACTGAACCGAACGACAGAGGGACGGCCCGCGCTGCAAGGTCCGTGCCCCACGGACGCGCCTTGACGCATACTAACCGCCACCTCCAAACACGCGTTCAAAGGAAGTGACCGATGCTGAAAGGAAGCTGCCTCTGCCAAGGTGTCGCGTTCGAGATCGACGGCACGATCAAGGACCCGCTGTACTGCCACTGCTCGATGTGCCAGAAGGCGCATGGCACCGCCTTTCGCGCGCGCGGCAAGATCCTGGCGAAGGACTTCCGCTGGCTCAGGGGTGAGGAACTGGTCCGGTTCTATGAATCGTCGCCGGGAGACCACCGCGGTTTCTGCTCGGTGTGCGGCTCGAGCCTGATCAGCAAGCTCGATGCGAAGCCGGCCGTGTTGGGTGTCGCGCTCGGCGTGCTCGATGGCGATCCGGGCGTGCGGCCGCTGTGTCATGTGTACGTGGGGTCGAAGGCGCCGTGGTTCGAGATCACCGATTCGTTGCCCCAGCATGAAACACGGCCTCCCCACAGCGCCTGACCGCACCATCCAACGAACACCGACGCATGAAACTCCCCTTCTCCAAACTCCTCACCGCGGCAATCGCCGTGGCCGGCATGGTCGCGCCGGCGCCCGCCCAGCCTGTCTCGCAGAACATGGAACTGATGGGCGCGATCGCCCGCGAGATCGTGAACAGCGGCGAGCCGCAAGGGGTCGATTGGGTCGAGGTCTCCGCGATCTTCTCTCTCGATGCCGATGGCGATGTCAACGGCAGCTACGGCTACGTCTACGACGCCCAGGGCCAGGCCCATGCGGCCGCCTTTCTCGAGGACCCGATCGAGCGCGAGGTGAAGGCCTATCGTGACTGGCTGCTGCACAAGGGCAGGAAAGGCGACAAGGGCTTCATCAAGATGCTTTTTCAATTCAACCGGCAGACGCGGCGGGTCCGCGCGGATTTAGAGTACGAGGATCCTCGGCGCTGGCAGGTCACGCCGGCCAACCTCGATGCCAGGGTCAAGGAGCTTCGACCCCATCTCGGTACTGCGGACGGCAAGTAGCGCGCCTACGCCGAAGGCCCCGTGCGATGGCTCGCGCGGGGCCGCACGGCATCAAAGCAGCTGATAGATGCGGAAGTCGATCCGCCCTGCCGACAGCTCGTTGTAGCCCACGAGCACCAGGTCGTTGACCCAGGTGTAGCGCTCGTCCGAGGTCTCGAGCTTGGGCGTGGTACGCAGGTAGGTCTCGCCGAAAGCGAGCCGCTCGCCCTTGGCCAGCCGCGCCCTGCCGTCGGGCGGCAGCCTGGCGATGCCCTTGCTCTCGAAGTAGATGAGCGCGCCGTCGTCGGTGCGCAAGGCGCCGCGGATGTCGAGCCGGCTGATACCGTCCGCGCCGATCACGACCCAGTCGACGCTGCCCGGCAGGAACTGGCCGCTGAGCTTCGGCCCTTCGAGCCGGCCGCCCTTGCCGATGTAGGGCACCAGCGTGCCGCGCGGCGTGGGCACGACGATCGGCGTTTCGAGATCGACCTGCAGGTCGCACAGATGGCGGATCGGCAGCGCTTCGAACAGCGGCTGCTCGAAGAGTGGCTGCTTGTGGAGGATGGCGCTCATGGGGTCAGCTCAGGGCGGCCTTGATTTCCGCGTAGTCGAAGAAGGTGTCCTTGCGCGTGACGAGCCCGTCGCCATCGACCTCGACCACATCCAGCGCATGGAAGCCACGGCGCTCCTTGCCCGGCGGCTGGAAGGTCAGCGTCCAGTCGAGCGTCCAGTGCCGGTCACCGAGCAACAGGCGGCGCGTTTCCACGCCGAAGCCCGGATAGCGCTCGAAGACTTCGCCGAACTCCTTCAGCAACGCGTCGTTGCCCCGCACCGCCGTGCCGCGGCCGTGCGCCTGGAAGGTCGAGTCCGGCGCATGCAGCGCCACGATCGCCTCGGGGTCGTGGGAGAGCCAGGCCGAGGCGTAGCGATCGGCGATGGCGGCGAGATCCAACTTGACAGGTTCAGACATGAGAAGCCTTTCGATGGGGTCGATTGCATTCGCGGAAGTCCTATCGACTCCGCGGTGCGCGAGGCGGTTTTCAAGTCGCCTCGCGAACGGTGGCGACTATACCTATGATTTTCATAGTAACAAGCGGTATGATGCCGGCAATGATCCAAAAATCGTCCCCACCCGCGTCCGCCGAGCACGAGGCGACGCATGCGCATTCGACCCTGTGCCCGATCGCGCGCGCGCAGGTCATCGTCGGCGACCGCTGGACCGTGCTCGTGCTGCGCGAGCTGTTCCTCGGCAATCGCCGCTTCGAAGAGATCCAGGTGCAGACCCAGGCCACGCCGCAGATGGTGGCGAGCCGTCTCAAGAAGCTGGAGGCCGAAGGACTGATCGAGCGCCGCCTCTACAGCGAGCGCCCGCCGCGGCACGAATATCACCTCACGCCGATGGGCATCTCGTTCCACCCGGTGTTCCTCGCACTGCGTGCCTGGGGCGAGACATGGTGCAAGGGCGAACACGAGGAGGTCGCGATTCGCTATACCCACATCCCTTGCGGGCAGGACCCGGGGCTGGGGCCGGCCTGTCAGTCGTGCGGGAAGGAGATGCGGCGGGAGGAACTGTCGGCGCGGCTAAGTGGGTCGTTCGATGCGGAGCGGCGGGAGCGGTTGCAGGCGTTCAAGGCGGGGCGGGTGTAGGGCCGGGCTCGCGACGCGCGCCGCTTCATCACTGCAAGGGCTCCGTCATCACATCTGGGTGTACTTGGCCCGGTTCCACGGAGACATCTCGAATGTCCATCCACGCGATGTCATTGCAGGCTGCATAGAATTCCCGAGTCCTCCGTTCGCCTTCACACGATCTACCCGCAGTCACGCCCATGCGACGCACGCTACCAGTCTTCGTCCTGTTGCTTGCCGCATCGAATTGCTTCGCCAAGCCGCTCCAGTTCCTGGACGAATTGCCCGTCTTATCGGCCGTTGCAATTCAGCGAGCCTGCACGCAGATCGATCCTGCGAACGCCGAGCTTCATGAGCGCAACCTCGGCAACTCGCTCGGCAAGCTGGCCCCCGAAGACGTCAAGGACACGATGGCGGCGCCCGGCTTCGACAAGCGGGTCGAAGACATGATGCGGCCCTTGTTGGCTGATGGCCGTCGCGACGCACTCATGAGCCGGTGTGTTCGCGAGGCCGCCGTATCAGGTCGCTAGCGGCCTGCGCATCAGCGGCGATTTCGCGTCGCGAGATCGGTGGCCTCGCCGCCGCTGGTCCGGCCCCCTCGATCGATCAGCAAGACGTCCTCGATCGCTTCTTCAGGAATATCGCTCTCGATATCACTGTGCTCGATGCTGCCGATCTTGATCGGAGGGTTGAAACGAGCGCGCGAACCGCCGGTACGCGGGTCGCCATCCCATCGGCGCGCGATCACGCGGCCGTCCGGTGTCCACGCCGATACTTCGTGCCAGAGCGCCCACTTGGCCTGGCGCTGCGGCAATGTCGAGTTCTTGACAGCTGCCGCCATGTCCACGCCGATGAACACCCGTGTGCCTTGGGCCTTGAGCGAAGCGTAGTGGCCTCGAAGATCAGTCAGCCGACTCTTCACGCGTGCCACCGCCATCGAAAGCTCTCGCGCCGGCCCAGCGCCGAGCGCCAGGTAATTCGAAGGCAGCAGCGCGTCGATGAAGAACATCTGGCGCTCGTAGAGATGCATGCCTGATTGGCCGGGAAACTCGAGCTGCAACAAGGAAGCACTGGACATGGGTGCCGGCGCGAATCTCAAGAATGCCGAGGCACCTTTTCGAAAGCCCGACAGCGTCGCCGCGACTTCAGGATCGTCGGTTCGCACAGTGAACTCCGAGCCGGGCGCCGCAGAAATCTTGCCGCTGACCAGCAGATTCCCCACTGCCTCGATCTCCCAGAAAGGCAGCAGCTTTCCAGGCATCCAGTCGACCACGGCGACATCTGGCACACCCAGCTTGCGAAATCCCCTCGTACGCCATCCGGTACCGTGCAGCGCCTCGAAAGTGAAGGCATCGATGGTCTCGAGACGCGGCGGATTGGACGCAGAAACGAGGGCGCCATCTGCCGATCGCCCCAGTCGCAGCCGGTCGCTCAAGGAGACCGCTTGCAGCACGCCACCCGTCTCGCCGTCGAGAAAGGCCGGCGCATCCACTGCCGCTGCGATATCTGCGGCGAACCTCGAAGCCTCGACATAGGCTGGAACACTCGCCGCCTGCGGTATGCCCACCATCACAGCCAGCGCGGACACCGGCCGTGACGCCGCCACGCCGAGGACCTCACGCAACGGCTCGCCGGTTTCCGAAATATTCGCCCGATCGACCGGCTTGCCCTTGAAGCTGCGCGGCTCGACCGCGACAGGAATGAGCCCCTTGCCTTCCCAGGCTCGCACCCCCGCGGGATCGCTCGCTCGATGCAGCAGGGGTCGCCGGGACAAAAGCACCGCGCGGGCACGGGCCTCCGAATCGGAAGGTGCCGCTGCGCGCAGGTACAGCACGTACTCGTAGTAGCGCGCCGGCTGAGACTGGGCCATGCACGCCGCCAACGCGATCAACGCACCGAACAGAGCCTTGATGATCATGGCGCGCGAGTCTCCATCACGGCATTCCCCTGCTCGGCCTGCGCGCTCACCGCTTCCCCGCCACCCCACGCTGAATCACCTTCCCCGTCTCGTTCCCCTCCTCCCGCCCGTCCGCATAGCGACGCATGTAGTCGAACACCTTCGCCTGCGACACCTCCACCATCTGCCCCGCGTGCAGGTCGGCCACTTCCACCGGTTCGTTCTTCAGCATGCCGTCGATCGCGTCGCCCTTCCAACCCGTGACCTCGACCCACATCCACTCGTTGCCGCCGCTGCGGGTGATGAAGGGCGCCTTCACGAGGATGTATTCGCCTGGCGCGAGGCCCTTCGCGAACGCGTCGCGCAGCGCGGGCAGTTGCGCCCGGGCGAGCTTGCCGGCCGCGAGGATCTCCTCGTTGTGCTTGATGCGCGACACCGAATCGTCGGCGGCGCCGAAGGTGCTCTTGAGCAGGGCCACCTGCTGCGCCGAGCGGTCGGGGCCCGGGTAACGGTCGAAGCCGATCTCGTAGAGGCGGTTGCGCGGATCGCCGCTCTCCCAGGTGCCCGCCACCAGCGACAGCCTGGCGGGCGTGGTGCCCTTGGCCTCCTTGTCCTTCGGGTCGCGCAGGCCGCCCTGCTTGAGCGTGCGCAGGTCCAGGTCGAACTGGCCGGGCCGCGCGATCTGCGCGCCCTCCACCATCGCCTGCGCGAAGCCGTTGACCAGCGTTCCCATCGGCCCGTTCATCGACCACGAGAACTGGCTCACCACCACGTCGGGCAGGCCGAACTTGCCCATGCCGAGCGTGATGGCGCGCGCGAGCTTGTTGTCGGCCTGGTAGGCGTGGATCACGATCTGCGAGGCGATGTCGGGAATGCCACCGGCCCAGGAGTCGACGCGCCGCTTCTGCCATTCGTCGGGCGTGAACAGCTCGCGCGTCTCCTCGTCCCAGACGAAGCCATTGGTGTCGCGCGCCACCTGCAGCGTGAGTTCGAGCGCCTTGCGCATGGCCGACAGCGCCAGCTTCGAGGGATGCGCGAAATCGATGATCAGCGCCTGGCTGCTGCCCTGCAGTGCCTCGGCCTGCTCACGCGTGATGCCATGGCCGAAGCGCTGCAGCATCTCCATCTCGGGTGCACGATAGGTCTGCTGCACGGTCGTGGTGTTCCAGTTCGCGAACAGCACGGGAGTGGAGACCTCGGAAGGCTTCGGCAACGATGCCAGCAGCCTGGGGGCGTCGCCGAGCTTGGCGAGCCGGCTGCGCAGCGTGGCCATGGGATCGGCCTTGGGTCGCGGCGCGTAGTAGATCGCGAACTGCGCGTGGACCGGGCCGGCTTGCAGCGGCGAGCCTGCGGGCACGGGGGTGCCGGGCTTCGGGGCGGCGGGAACGGCGGCCTGTTGTGCCTGTGCGAACGCGGGAAGCGGTGCAAGGGCCGGGGCGCAAAGCAGCAGGGCCGCCAGCAGGAGAGGACGGAGCGACTTGGGCGGGAGGCGCATGGTTCCGAGTCTGGGTGGTGAGGGGTTGGCGGATTGTCGGGGGTGTTGTGTGACGAGCGCCCAACGGATGTGATGCGCGGCTCGCGAGTGCGAATCGGCCATCACGGTATCGACGGCAGCCCGCGGGGCTGCTGGCTCTCACGGCCTGTCGTTCGCGGTGCCGGCACAATGCGGCCCATTGCAGACCTTGCGTTCACCGATATCACGCGGGTCTTGCTCGACGATTGGAGGACATGTGGCAGACACCGCCCATTTGAGAAAGCACTATGCGCAACTGGCCACCGAGGAGCTGCTGAGCTTCGAGCTCGACGACCTCGCGGAAGAAGCACAGGCCATACTGAGCGCAGAGCTCGATGCCAGGCGCGCGGATCCCGACGAAGCGCACCATTTCCGGAAGATGGCCGGGAGCCCATTCAAGCTCGACATGTGGCCAACGGATCATCCCCCGCTGCCCAAGGGACCGCCTTACTTCTGGCTGGCAGAGAGCGCCACTCACGCGCATCACATGGGAGCAGAACAGGAAGAGACATTGGCGGCTGACCTGCAGTCACTTCGCGCATCCTGTTCCGCACTTCAACTCGAGTTGCCCCAGGGCTTCCTCTTCTTCATGGATTCTCCCAGCCTCTGGAAGAAATTCAGGAGCGTGAACGGCGGCTTCTTCGATCTTCGCCGGCAACCCGTCAGGTGTCCGACGACCCATGGCTATCTGATCCCATTCATATCCGACCAGCAGTACTGCCATTTCTATCTCATGCATCTCACGCCCGGGAGCAGAACGTACGAGATCGTGTGGGCCGATGCTTCTTACACCGACGCGCTCTACGCAACGCCAGAACTCTTTGCGAGAAACCACGAGCACGACTTCGATGCCTCGGACATTCATCTTTGCAACGTTGATTTCGAGGCCTTCATGTGGAACCACTACCACGATCACGAAAAACGGTTTGCGTTTCCACCGTTTCAAGCGGTCGAATGACCCATTTGCCGTTCTCCCAGCGAGCATGACCGATGACCCCGACTCCTCCCGCGCTTCCCGACCGCATCCAGACCGCGCGCCTCGAACTCCGCGCTCCCCAGCTTTCCGATGCATCGGCGATGTATGCCTCGTACACGCAGGATGCGGAAGTCGCACGGTACATGGTGTGGCGTCCCCACGTATCCGAGGATGCAACGCGCGATTTCGTCGCTGCATGCGTCGCTCATTGGCACACAGGTTCAGCCCGTCCCTACGTCATCACCCTGAAGACAAGCGGTGAGCTCGTGGGCATGCTCGAGGCGCGTACCAAGGGGCACATCGTGAACATCGGCTACGTGCTTGCACGCAATCAATGGGGCCAGGGCCTGATGCCGGAAGCCGTTCGTGCCTTGACGGCAGAGGCGCTAGGACTGCCAGAGATATTCCGTGTCGAGGCGACCTGCGATGTCGACAACCGCGCGTCGGCGCGGGTGCTGGAGAAAGGTGGCTTCCTGCTGGAAGGCCGGCTCGCCCGCTTCACGGTTCATCCGAACATCGGCGCCGAGCCACGCGACTGCCTCCTGTATGCGGCCTGTCGGTAGTGGTGAGGACGTCGACACAGAAGTGTTGCCTTGCTCGACGCCGGGTTCGCCAAGGTTCATGGATTGCAAGCAGGCAGAGCAGAAACGACCCGCGTTCGCGTTCGATCGCCTCAAGCCGCCTTGCGCCGCAAAAACATGTGCGTAGCCCGCTCCCCCGCCACCTGCCGCTCGCAGCTGTAGCCCAGCGCCGGCAGATCCAGCCCTTCGAACAGCGCCTCGCCATGGCCCAGCAGCACCGGCCGCACGGCCAGATGCAATTCGTCGAGCAATCCGGCCTTCAGGTATTCGCGCACGGTGGCAACGCCGCCGCCCACGCGCACATCGCGCCCGCCCGCCGCATCGCGCGCCAGTGCCAGCGCCTCGTGGATGCCACCGGTCACGAAGTGGAAGGTGGTGCCGCCTTGCATCGTCAGCGGCGCGCGCGCGTGGTGGGTCAACACGAAGACCGGCACGTGGTACGGCGGCTCGTCGCCCCACCAGCCCTTCCAGTTCTCGTCGGGCCAGGGACCGCGCACCGGCCCGAACATGTTGCGCCCGAGGATCCAGGCACCCATCGAAGCAAAGCCCTGTTCGGCGATCTCGTTGTCGACACCGGTCTCGCCCTTGGCCTCGCTCCCCTTCTGCATCCGCTGCCACACCTGCGTGGGCATGAACCAGCTCATGAGTTCGGGACCGCGAACGCCCAGCGGGTTCTGCAAGCTCTGATCGGGGCCGGCGGCGAAACCGTCGAGCGAAACGCCGAAGCTGCGCACGAGCAATCGGGACATGCTGTCGTCTCCTGCAAAAAGAGGGAGGAGCAGTCTAGCGCTCGGTGCTCCTGAAAGGCGACGACGTTGTTGGTAATAAGAAGGTTCGAACGCGTCGGCAGAGATCACGCGGCATCGCGCAACCTGGTTGTCGGCACGTGGAGTCAGCTAGGATGCTAGACCCTTTCCACAGGCCGACAGATCAGGGAAAACTCACGATGATCCTGCTGGGGTTGTCTGAATTTCTGTGTTCAAGGCTCCGTGTAGGGTCCATCCATTCAGATGGACCCGCGCCACATATTACGCGGCAGGTCGTGTGAAGCGTTCGCCGTAGGCAATGGCGAACTGGTTCATGGCCTCCTTCCATTCTTTGGCTGCCCGTCCCCAGTCGGCCGTGATGTTGCGCAGCGCCAGCCACAGCAGCTTAGTGGCGGCATCGTCACTGGGGAAGTGACCGCGCGTCTTGATGATCTTGCGCAGCCTGCTGTGCAGGCTCTCGATGGCGTTGGTCGTGTAGATCACGCGGCGCACCGCCGGACTGAAGGCGAAGAAGGGAATCACGCGGTCCCAGGCACGGCGCCAGGTCGCCACGACGGTGGGGAACCTCTTCCCCCAGGGGCCGGCCTCCAGGGCATCGAGCTCGGCCGCTGCCGCCTCCGCACTGGGTGCCGTGTAGATCGGCTTCAAGGCCGCTGCCAGCGCCTTGCGGTCCTTCCAGCTCGCGTAGTCCAGGCTGTTGC